>NZ_JBIWAE010000001.1:0-692412 GCF_044759865.1 Streptomyces sp. NPDC099050
CCAACTCCACCTCCTCGACCTCCTCGACACCGACATCGCACAAACCCGCTGGCCACAGGCCTAAATCAACGACCCGCGAAGTACGGGTCTAGTGGGCCGGGTTGCCGGAGAACCGGGTCGTAGTACCCGGAGCGATGTGGACGGCCGGGTTGTTCGTCGGCGTGTCCACGGATGCCAGGAGTCCTCTTTCCAGGGCTGCGGCAGCGACGAGGACGTGGATGCCCGACCCGGGATTCTCCACCTTGCGCAGGGCGCGGTTCCTCAACGGGCCGTCGACATCCTTGATTGTCCTGCGCTTCCCCACACCCGGAGATCCCCATGAGCAGGGCAAAGAGTGCGGTGAGCGCGACGCCGGAGCGGCGGGAGGATGCGGGCATCCTATGAGGCCCTGCCGCAGGGTCAGTTGCAACGGCCGAGAACTGTTTTCGGCGGGGTGTGAGAGCCGCGCTGATCGCGTGGTGTCAGGTTCGTTCCGGGCGGGCGTCTTTCCGGTACCCGTGTCCCGGGTACCGGAGACGCCCCCGCTGTGCAATCGATACGAAACGGACCGTTGCGTGATCATTGTGTGGCTGGAATTGAAGGCTGTCAACACGAGACGCAGCGTTGCGCTCGGATAGGGTCGTTCCGTGAGCCCCGCAACCCGCAGCGAAGAGTCCCGGCAGGCCATCATCGAGGCCGCTCTCAGCCTGTGCGTCGAGCGAGGATTCGCCTCAACCACGATCGAGGGCATCGCGGCCCGGGCGGGTGTCGGCAAGACGACCATCTACCGGTGGTGGCCCTCCAAGGCCGCCATCCTCATCGAGGGCGTCGAGAACGCACGGGACGCCGCCGCCGGCTATCCCGACACCGGGGACATCCGTGCGGACCTGGCCGCTCAGACCGCCAGCGTCATGCAACTCTTCACCACGGAGTTCGGCGACATCTGGCGGGGACTGATCGGCGCCGCCCAATCCGATGAGACCGCGGCGGACGGAGTCACCCGCATCCTGCGGGTCGCCATCGACGCATGCGTCGCGCGCCTCGCCAAAGCGCGCGATGCCGGGCAGCTCCGCCCCGACCTCGACCTCGAGATGGCAGTCGAGCTGCTCTACGGGCCGATTTACCACACCTGGCTCCTGCGCACCCGCCCCCTGCCGGAGGCGTACATGGAAGGGGTTCTCACCATGCTCCTGCCCGCGTTGGTACCTGCGCCCGGCAAGTGACTGTCCGCCCCAGCCGGCCATCACGTCGGCCCGACCGCGATCCGCCGGCGGGCGGAGGCCCAGACCTCCTCGAACTAGTCAAGGGGCCGGATCACCCAGCCTTCGGCGTCGACCTCGAAGTAGAACCAGGTGTCTTCCTCGTCCCCATAGCAGCGCATCCATGTGGTCACCAGGCCATGATGCCGGGCCGGATGCGCCGCGCCACTCCGTGATGTCAGGAGGTGTGCTTCACGTGGCGGACCAGCCACATCAGCAGGGCGTCCAGGTCGGCGGCGGCCGAGAGGACCCGGTCGAGCGCCTCGGAGGTGTGGAGCCACTCCTCGCAGCCGAGAGGCCGGGCGGCGATCAGGGAACGGTGGCGCAGCAGGTTCGTACGGGAGTGGTTCGTCGGATAGCCGCGTGGGGGACGTTTCATCACGTCCCCGGAGATGTCGTAGCCCATCCTCCGAAGGTCCTCGACGATGGCGGACAGTTCGCGGCCGCTGCCCTCAGAGGCAACGGCCTTGCGGAACCTGTCCACCTGGCCGGGATCCGGGTACCACCAGGCGCCCTGGATCCGCAGACCGTCCAAGGAGAAACGGAGACCGATCTCGATCTTGCGGTCGAGCCTGATCACCGCGCTCTGGTTCTGCCACCACCAGGAGTCGGTGCGGTAGTGCCAGACGGAGAAGTCCTCGTATCGCGGGTCTGTGTCCGCGACCTCGTTGAGCAGGGCGATCATCGGTTGGCGGACCAGGCGTTCGCGATCCGCGCGACAGCGCTCGCGGGTCACGTGGGTCGGTTCGCCCTGGAGCTGCCACAACACGTCCATAGCCTGTTCGGGCCAGCCGGTGAACTGTGTGCGCATGCGGGCAGGTTAGCTCAGCCGTCGTCGGCGCGAGCAGAGCGTGGGACGGGGAGGAGCCTCCTGTCAGTCGACAGGAGGGGCTGGCCTCCGTCAGTCACGGACCGGCGAAGCGGGGACGGGGCGCCATCACCGGGCTCCCGACCCCGGCCCGGCCCCCGACCCCGGCCCCCGACCCCGGCTCCCGACCCCGACCCCGGGTCAGTGCGCGAGCAGGCCGCGCGCCGCGAGTTCCGGAGTCACGCCCTCGCCGAACCAGTACGCCTCCTCCAGGTGCGGATAGCCCGACAGGACGAAGTTCTCGATCCCGAGCGCGTGGTACTCCTCGATCCGGTCCGCCACGTCGCCGTGGCTGCCGACCAGGGCGGTGCCGGCGCCCCCGCGCACCAGGCCGACCCCGGCCCACAGGTTCGGGGAGATCTCCAGCTTGTCGCGCGAGCCGCCGTGCAGCGCCAGCATCCGCTGCTGGCCGACCGACTCGCTCGCGCCCAGCGCCGCCTGCGCCGTGGCGATGGACGCGTCGTCCAAGTCGCCGAGCAGCCGGTCCGCCGCCGCCCAGGCCTCCTTCGCCGAATCCCGGGAGATGGTGTGCAGCCGGATGCCGAACTTCACCGTCCGGCCCCGCTCCTCGGCCAGCGAACGGATCCAGTCGATCTTCTCCTTCACCTCCTGCGGACGCTCGCCCCACGTCAGGTACACGTCCGCGTGCTCGGCGGCCACCGGACCCGCCGCGGCCGAGGACCCGCCGAAGAAGATCTCCGGCAGCGGGTCGGGCGGCAGCGCCGTCAGTCCGCCGTCGATCCGGTAGTGCTCGCCGTGGAAGTCGAAGGGCTGCCCGCCCCAGACGCCGCGGACCACCGAGAGGAACTCGGCCGTGCGCGCGTAGCGCAGATCGTGGCCGACGTGGTCGCCGAACCGCCGCTGCTCCGCCGAGTCGCCGCCCGTCACCACGTTGAGCAGCAGCCGGCCGCGCGTGATCCGCTGGTACGTCGCCGCCATCTGGGCGGCCAGCGTCGGCGAGATCACCCCCGGCCGGAAGGCCACGAGGAACTTCAGCCGCTCGGTGTGCTGCGCCAGCGCCACCGTCGTCAGCCAGGCGTCCTCGCACCAGGTGCCGGTCGGGGTCAGTACCGCCTCGAAGCCGAGCCGCTCGGCCGCTTTGGCGATCTGTGCGAGGTACTCGATGTCGGGCTCGCGCACCCCGGCGGCGGCGTGGTTGTTGGCGTAGGCGTGCCGGTCGACCAGGGTGCGGCCGTCGCCGCCGGTCGGCAGGAACCAGTGCAGGCGTACCGTCATCAGGAGTCCTTCCCGTACGTGCGTGCCGGGGTGGTGGAGGGCGGCAGGTCCCGGTTGAAGCGGGTGTCCACGAAGTCCTTGAAGACGACCTTGCCCGGGATCAGCTTCAGCTCGGTGAAGGTGTCGGCGATCTTCTGCTCGGAGGCCACGGCCGCGTCGTCCACGGCCGCCGGCACCCGGGTGCCGTTGCTCTGCTTCACGGCGTCGAAGGCCACCTCGTACGGCAGCCCGGTCTCCTTCGACCAGACCTTGGCCCACTCCTCCGGGTGCTTGAACACCCAGTCCTGGGCCCGCTGGAGGCGCTGGAGGAAGTCCCCGATGGCCTTCTCCTTGCCCTCGTCCGCCAGTGCGCCGGGCGCCGCCACCTGGAAGGAGAGCCCGTTGACGACCCCCTCGCCGCTGGTCAGGATGCGGGCGCCGGAGCGCAGCACCTGGGAGGTGTACGGGTCCCAGACCGCCCAGGCGTCGATCTTGCCGCTGTTGAAGGCGGCCAGCGCGTCGGCGGGCTGGAGCAGGGTGATCTGTACGTCGGCCGGGGTCAGGCCGGCCTGCTGGAGGCTCGCGATCAGCTGGAAGTGGGCCGAACTGCCCTGCGCCACCGCGATCTTCTTGCCGCGCAGCTCGGCGGGGGTCTGGAGGCTGGAGCCCTTGGGCACGAGGATCGCCTCGCCGGCGGAGGATCCGTGGGAGGCGCCCACCACCGTGATCTTCGACTTGGCCGCGGCGGCGAACACCGGCGGGGTGTTCCCGACGCCGCCGATGTCGACGGCCTTGGCGTTGACGGCCTCCAGCAGCGGGGGACCGGAGGTGAAGGTGGACCACTTGATCTCGTAGTCGATCTTCTCCAGTTCGCCGGCGGCCCGCAGCAGCGACTCGTAACCGCCCTTCTGGTCACCCACGTTGAGCGTGACCTTGGCACCGCTCTTGGCGCCGTCCGTCGAGCCGGAACCGGTGTCCGCGGACGAACTGCCGCCGCAGGCGGTCAGTGCCAGCGACAGCGGAAGCAGCGCGGCGAGCAGGGGCAGGGTGTGACGTCTCATGTCGCTTCTCTTCGATCTCTCGTACGGGAATCAGGGCAGGGGAAGCAGAGGGGCCGATCGGGGTAGCTCAGCCGACGCCGAGCTCGGCCAGCAGCCGGGCCCGCAGCGCGGCGAAACCGGGGTCGCCGACCGAGCGAGGCCGCTCCAGCGGCACTTCGGTGTCGTGGGCGATGCGGCCCGCGTCCATCACGAGCACCCGGTCGGCCAGCAGCACCGCCTCGTCGACGTCGTGCGTGACCAGCAGCACCGCGCAGCCGCGCCGCTGCCACAGCTCGGCGACCAGTCGCTGGGCATTGATCCGGGTCAGCGCGTCGAGCGCGCCGAACGGCTCGTCCAGCAGCAGCAGATCGGGCTCCCGGACCAGGGCGCGGGCCAAGGAGGCCCGCTGAGCCTCGCCGCCGGACAGGGTCTTCGGCCAGGCGTCGGTCCGGTGTTCCAGTCCGACCTCGGCCAACGCCCGCTCCGCGCGCTCGCGTTCGGGGCGCCCGGGCAGGCCGAGCAGCACATTGCGCCAGACCCGCTTCCAGGGCATCAGCCGGGGAGCCTGGAAGGCCACCGCCCGGCGCTCGGGCACCAGGACCTCGCCCTCGATCTCCCGGTCCAGGCCGGCGAGCACCCGCAGCAGCGTGGACTTGCCGCAGCCGCTGCGGCCCAAGAGGACGGTGAACTGCCCCGGCCGCAAGGTCAGATCGAGTCCGTCGATGACGGCCCGGCCGTCGAAGGACCGGGTCAGCCCCCGGACCCGTACGGCGGCACCGGCCGCACCGGCCGGGTCGGCCGGTGCGGCCTGGTCGGTCAGGTCGGCCTGGTCCGCCGTGACGGTGGTGGCGGCAGCGGTCACTGGCCGGTGAAGGTCGGTCGCCATTGCAGCAGCAGCCTTTCGAGAGCGCGGACGATGAGGTCGGCGGTGAGGCCGAGGAAGGCGTAGACGACGAGGCAGACGACGATGACGTCGGTCCGGAAGAACTCACGGGCCTGGTTCATCAGGAACCCGATCCCGGCGTCGGCGTTGATGGATTCCCCGAACACCAGGGCCAGCCAGCCGGTGGCGAGGGAGTACCGCAGCCCGGTCATGAAGCCGGGCAGTGCGCCCGGCAGCACCACGTGCCGTACCAGACCCCAGCGGCTCAGCCCCAAGGCCCCGCCCGCTTCGATGAGTTGCTCGTCCACCCCGCGGATCCCGGCGTAGACGTTCAGGTAGAGGTGGAAGGCCGTGCCGAGGGCGATGAGCGCCACCTTCGGCGCCTCCCCGATGCCCATCCAGATGATGAACAGCGGGATGAGACCCACCCAGGGCACCGTGCGCAGCATCTGCACGCTCGCGTCGATCAGGTCCTCGCCCAGCCGTGAGAGCCCGGACAGCAGCGCCAGCACCGTCCCCACCGTGCCGCCCAGGACCAGACCGATCGCCACGCGCTGGAGTGACACCCCCATCGCGGCGGGCAGCGTGCCGTCCGCGATCAGGCCGGCGGCGGCGCGCGCGATGGTCGAGGGCGGAGCGAGCGTATCGGCCGGCAACCAGCCCAGACTGCTGGTCAGTTGCCACACGGCGAGCAGGAGGAGCGGTCCGATGGTGCGCCGTGCCCAGCGGGGCGGGGAGCGACGTTTCGCCGATGCGGGTACGACGGGTACGAGCGCGGGGGCGGCGCCGGACGCGGGCACGGATGATCTTTTAACCGATATGTCCGGTCGCGCAGGGCTGGTGAGGGTCATGGGTGCTCCACGGAAGGCGAGGGGGAGGCGAGGGGAAGCGAGGGAGGGGCGAGGGGGGCGGGAGGGAAGCGAGGGGGAGGCGCGAGGCGGGAGGAAGCGCACGCCCACCGCCCCCCATGCCCCTCGGACCCCGTGCCGGTACGGCGGCGGAGTCCGGGGACTTCGGAGCACGGAGGAGCGGAGCCGCGGGAGCCCGGGCCGCGGACGGCCGGGGCTCAGGGGATCAGCGGATCAGGGCGTGTGAAAGGGGAGCGCGGAGCGCTCGTGTCACAGGTGAAAGGGCGTCAGCAGCCGCGGCAACACGCGGCGGAGGCCACCCGCAGCAGGTCGATGTGACCGCGCGTGGTGAGCATGACTGAACGCAACATGCGGCGAAACTTAGCCATTCACCCGCTCCGGGTCAATGGCGTCTCGCTGCCTGGGATCCCGATCTCCCCCGTCGGGACGGGATCCCTCAGGAGCGGTGCGCGCGGAGGGTGGCCAGGACCGGGTCCCTGGGCTGGAGGGTGAGGCCCGGGAGGACCCTCGCGCGGGTCGGGCCGCTGTCCAGGTGGAAGCGCTGGGCCACGACGGCCAGGACCAGTGCGGCCTCGACCAAGGCGAAGCGGGCGCCCAGGCAGGCGCGCGGTCCGCCGCCGAAGGGGAACCAGGCGTGTTCCGGGATCTGGTGGTCGGCGGTCGCCTCGGCGGACCAGCGCTCGGGGCGGAAGGCCTCCGGCTCCGGGAACCAGCGCGCGTCCCGGTGCATCGACCACGGGCTGATCCACACCGACAGGCCGGCCGGGACCGGACGGCCGCCCAGCGTGGCGCCCTCCCCGGCCACCGCGGAGATCAGCCAGATCGGCGGGTAGATCCGCAGCGCTTCCTTGACCACCTGCTGGGTCCAGGGAAGCCGTGCGTAGTCCTCGTACGTCGGCAGCCGGCCGCCGAGTACGCGGTCCAGCTCCTCCGTCAGCCGCTCGCGGGCCTCCGGTGCCCCCGAGAGCAGCTGCCAGGCCCAGGTCAGGGTGGTCGAGGTGGTCTCGTGGCCGCCGATGTACAGGGTGATCGACTCGTCCCGCAGCTCCGTGCGCGACAGCGGCGCACCGTTCTCGTCGCGGGCGGCGAGCAGCCTGCCGAGGAGGTCGTCCCGCTCCTCGCCGGCGGCCGAGGCCGCCTCGTGCTCCCGTATGACGTGCTCGATCTCGCGGTCGAGTACGTTCACGGCCCCCCGCATCCGGCGCCGGCCCGGAGTCCGCACCCACGGAGGCAGGAACATCGTCACGCCCCGGAACTCGGCGCCGAGTTCGCGCTGCGCGGTGGCCATGGCCGCGCTGATCGGCGCCTCCCGGCCGGCGGCGTCGCTCCCGAACAGGGTGCGCACCGCGATGCGTTGGGTGAGTCCGGCCATCTCCCGGTGCACGTCGATCCGCGCGCCGTCGCTCCAGCCGGAGACCAGCGCGTCGGCGCACTCCACCATCGTGCCCGCGTACGAGCGCACTTGGCGCGGCCGCACCGAGGGCTGGACCAGGGCCCGCTTGCGCCGCCAGTCCTCGCCGGTGGCCACGACCACTCCGTTGCCCAGCAACTGCCGGAAGGCCCAGCCCAGTTCGGTCGGGTTGAAGGTGGACTCCACCGCGCCGAGGAGCTCGCCGGCGTGCTCGGGCCGCGAGACCAGGACGTTGCGCTGCGGGCCGAGCGCCCAGGGCACCCAGTCCCCGTACTCGTCGCGCAGCGACTCGAAGAAGGCCAGCGGATCGCGGGCGAAGGCGGGGAGGTTGCCCACCAGGGGCCAGCGGCGCGGTCCGCGCTCGGAGCCCGGGGGCGTCAGGGTGGCGGTCACCCCGGCATGGTGACAGCGCCGCCGCCAGGACGCCAGAGCACGTCAGGGTACGCCGGAGCAAGCCGGATCCAGGGCCGTCCGGACGGCTCAGGCCGCCTGCGCGGCGGTGAGCCAGCTGTAGGCGCTCTCAGCGCTGAACTCCGCCTGCCCGGAGGGGAAGAGCAGTCCGGCCGCCGCGAAGGCCGGGTCGTCTGCCATGGCCGCGACGTACGGGATCGCCACGCACCGCATGCCCGCCGCCCGGGCGGCGAGGGCGCCCGGCGCGGCGTCCTCGACGACCACGCAGTCGGCGGGGTCCGCGCCCAGCCGGCGCGCCGCCTCCAGAAACACGTCCGGGGCGGGCTTGCCCTGCGCGACCTCCTCGGCGGAGACCACAGTGGTCAGCAGCGCGTCCAGCCCGGTGCCCGCCAGGACGGCGTCGATCGCCTCGAGCGAGGAACCCGAGGCCACCGCCATCGGGACGCCCTCGGAGTGCAGCCGCCGGACGAACGCGCGCATCTCGGGGTAGGCCTCGGTGTGGGTCCGGGCCAGCTCCAGATAGGCGGCGTTCTGCTCGGCGAGCAACTGTTCCACCGGGGCCGTGATCCCGTACTCGTCCCGGAGGATCTCCAGGGTTTCCAGGGTGCCGATGCCGATGTACCGGGCGTGCTGCTCCCAGGTGAAATCGGGGACGCCGTGGCGCTCCAGGGTGCGTCGCCCGGACTCGTAGTAGTTCGGCTCGCTGTCCACGAGGGTGCCGTCGAGATCGAATATGACGGAGATCATCCGTTGTGCCCGTCCTGCCGGTGCCGGTCCTGCCGGTGCCTTTCCTGCTCCTATCCCGTCCATCTTGTCAGCATTTTTAGGGTTTCCGCGCTGCCCGTCCCACGGACTCGACCAGGGGGAGGAGCCGGTGCGGCACCCGCTCGCGCAGCGCGACCTCGGTACGGGTGCGCACCACGCCGGGCAGCCGGATCAGCCGCTGGATGACGTCCTCCAGATGCGCGTTGTCCCGCGCGGCCACCCGGGTCAGCAGGTCCCCGCCGCCGGTGATGGAGAAGGCCTCGATGATCTCCGGTACGGAGGCCAGCGCGTCGCCGACCTCGTCCAGGTGCCCCTGGGTGACCTCGATGTGCACGAAGGCCAGGACCGGATGCCCGAGGGCGGCGGGGGAGAGCACGGGCCCGGTCCCAGTGATCACCCCGGTGCGTTCCAGCCGGTCGAGGCGGGCCTGGAGGGTGCCGCGCGCGACGCCGAGGATCCGGGCGTACTCCCGGACGCTGGTGCGCGGCTGCTCGATCAGCAGGCGCAGGATCCGTGTGTCGAGCTCGTCCACCGCCATGCCGCGACTGTACCAACGCGACCCCGATCGGTACGTACCCGGTCGAACGGCCCGTACCCGATCAGAACCGCTCTGACCTGCGGTGGCGCCGCGGTCGCCGGGGCGGCAGGGGCAGGAAGCCGCTGGTACGGGCCCGGTACGCGGCGTAGCCGGGCCGGTCCGCCATGTGCCGCTCCAGCAGCCGCTTCCCGCTGCCGCCGATCAGCAGGTACGACATCACGAGCGGGGAGACCACCGACACCGCCACCGCCGCGCCCGAGGTCCAGGCGGTCAGCGACAGCCCCCACCACACGCAGAAGTCGCCGAAGTAGTTCGGGTGCCGGGTCCAGGACCACAGGCCCCGGTCCATGATCCGCCCCCGGTTCGCGGGATCGGCCTTGAACCGGGCCAGCTGGTGGTCGCCGACCGCCTCGAAGAGCATCCCGCACAGCCACAGCGCCGTGCCCGCCACCGCCAGGGCCCCGGGGCGCCCGGTCGCGTACGCCGCCGCCTGCACGGGCAGCGAGACCAGCCAGACCAGGCCCGCCTGAAGCAGGTAGACCATGCGCAGCGCGTACAGGTTCGGGTGGCCCGGAGCCTTGGCGAGCATCCGCTCGTAGCGCGGGTCCTCGCCGTGCCCCCGGCCCCGCCACGCGATGTGCCCGGCCAGCCGCAGGCCCCACATCACCGCCAGGACCACAGGCAGCGGGTGCCAGCCGCCCGACATCGCGTACGTTGCCACCGCGACGGCGACGAAGCCCAGGCCCCAGGCCACGTCCACCCCGCGGTGCCTGCGCAGCCGGACCCCGACCGCGAAGGCGACCAGCATCACGGCGAGGGCCGCCCCCGCCGAGACGGCCAGGTTGAGCCCGAAGGCGCCCCAGTTCACCGGGGATCACCGCCCGCCGCGAGCCCCGCCGGGGCCGTGCGCGTCAGCAGGAACTGGTGCACGTTCAGGTAGCCCGAGGCGAAGCCGGCCTCGCAGTAGGCCAGGTAGAAGGTCCACATCCGCCGGAACGTGGCGTCGAAGCCCAGCTCCGCCACCCGGTCGGCCCGCTCGGCGAAGCGCTCCCGCCACAGCCTCAGCGTCTGCGCGTAGTGGGCACCGTAGGCCTCGGAGCGGGTCACGCGCAGTCCGGTGTGCGAGCGCGCCATGTCCTCCACCACCCGCACCGAGGGCAGCATGCCGCCGGGGAAGATGTACTTGTGGATCCAGGTGTACGTGTCCCTGGTGGCGAGCATCCGCTCGTGCGGCATGGTGATCGCCTGGAGCGCGACCCGCCCGCCGGGCGCCAGCAGCCGGTCCAGGGTGGCGAAGTACACCGGCCAGTACTCGGCGCCGACCGCCTCGATCATCTCGACGCTCACGATGGCGTCGTAGCTTCCCTCCGCCTCCCGGTAGTCGCACAGCCGCACCTCGACGCGGTCGGACAGCCCGGCGGCCGCGATCCGGCGCAGGGCCAGCTCCCGCTGTTCCCGCGACAGGGTCAGGGTGACCACGTGCGCACCGCGCCGAGCCGCCCGGACGGCCAGCTCGCCCCAGCCGGTGCCGATCTCCAGCAGCCGGGTGCCGGGACCGGTCCCCGCCAGGTCCAGCAGCATGTCGATCTTGCGGTGCTGGGCCTCGGCGAGCTGCTCCGGGCCGGCGGGCAGGGCGTCGAACACCGCCGAGGAGTAGGTCATCGTCGGATCGAGGAACTCGGCGAAGAGCTCGTTCGAGAGGTCGTAGTGGCGCTGGATGTTCGTCCGCGAGCCGTCCGGGGTGTTGCGGTCAGAGACCGGGTGCCGGGAGGCCCACAGGCCGCGCAGCCGCTGGAGCGGAGCCGGGACCAGCCCCGTCACGTGCCCGGCCATCACCGTCAGGACGGCGACCGGGTCGCGCGCGTCCCACTCCCCGGCCAGGTACGACTCGCCGAAGCCGATCAGCCCCTCGGCCGCGATCCGGCGCTCGAAGGCGTCCGGGTCGTACACCGCCATCGCGGGGCCGCCCCGCCCCAGGGTCCCGTCGGGGCCCATCCGGACCTGGAGCGGCAACCGGTCCAGGGCCCGGCGGATCAACAGCCGCCCGACGGCGGCCCGGGCCCGGGAGCAGGGCGGCACGGCCGGGGCGCCGGCGGTGGTGGTGGTCGACGTGCTCACTTCAGGCCCTCCTGGGGTACGTGTCGGGGTCGCGGCCGCACCGGCAGCCCGCGCAGCCACAGCCGGACGCCGTGGAAGCGGATGCCGACGCTGACGGCGGCGGTGGACCAGGGCCGGCGCAGCGCGGCGCGCAGGAGCCCGCGGGCGCCGGCGGGACGGCGTTCGCCGCGGACGGTCGCGGTCAGGCGAGCGCCGTCCGTTCCGCCGGCCAGCCGGACGGTCAGCGCGAGGCGTTCGCCCGGCTCGGGCAGCCGCATCAGGTAGGCGCCTTCCACTCCGAGGAAGGGGGAGACGTAGAACTCCTTGGGGACGGGGGCGACTTCGGGGCCGCCTCCGTCCTCCCGGGCCGATTCCGGCGGGAGCAGGTAGCAGTGCCGTTCGCCGTAGGTGTTGTGCACCTCGGCGACGACCTGGCGCAGGGAGCCGTCCGGTCCGTGGCACCAGTACACCGTCAGCGGGTTGAAGACGTGTCCGAACACGCGGGCGTGCGCCAGCATCAACACCCGGGAACCCGGGGGGAGTCCGGCGCCACGCGCAGCCAGGAACGCATCCAGTCCCGCCCGGATCGAGGGGGCGCCGCCGCCGAAGTGATCACGCGCTTCGAACCGGGCGAGCGGCCGCAGGGGCCGGGGGAGGCGGGGCAGCCGGTCGAGGTCCACCAGCCACAGGTACGTACGGTGCCGCAGCCGGTAACGGCTCCCGCCCGACCGGACGTGCCGGATGTCGGCCAGATAGAGACGGGGCTCCGCCGGGGCGGGGCTCACCACGACACTCCCAGCGCGGCGGCGGCCTCCACGCCCGAACGGCAGCCGTCCTCGTGGAACCCCCACCCGTGGTAGGCCCCGGCGAAGGCCGTCACCGGCCCCGACAGGGCCGGCAGGAGCCGCTGGGCCGCCACCGACTCCGTGGTGTAGACGGGGTGTTCGTACTCCATCTCGGCCAGGACCGACCCCGGTCGCACGGCCCCGTCCGCGTTGAGCGTGACCACGTACGGCTCCGGCCCGTCCAGCCCCTGGAGCCGGTTCATGTCGTAGCTGACCCGTACGTGCGCGTCGGCCGGCCGGCACCCCGACAGCCGGTAGTTCCAGCAGCCCCGGGCGCCGGGCGCGTTCGGCAGCACCGAGGTGTCGGTGTGCAGCACGGTCCGGTTGCGGGAGTAGCGGAAGGCGCCGAGGGCGGCGCGTTCCGCGTCCGTCGGATCGGCCAGCAGGCGCAGCGCCTGATCGGCGTGGACGGCGACGACCACCGCGTCGTAGAGGCCGGTGGCCCCGCCGGCGGTGGTGACCGACACGCCCTGCGGGGTGCGCGCGAGGGACCGTACGGGGGTGGCCGTGTACACGGCGTCCAGCTGCTCGCGGACCCGCTCGACGTAGCGCGCCGAGCCGCCCTCGACCGTACGCCAGGCCGGCGAGCCGCCCACCGACAGGAGGCCGTGGTGATCCAGGAACCGGAACAGGTACCGGGCCGGGTACCCGAGCGCCGTGTCCGGCGGGCAGGACCACACCGAGGCGACCAGCGGGATCGCGAAGTGGGCGGTGAAGTAGGCACCGAAACGGCCCCGTTCCAGGAACTCGGCGAGGGTGATCTCGCCGCCGCCCGCGCCGCCCGCGCCGCCCGCGCCGCCCGCGCCGCCCGCGCCGCCGCCCCCGTCAGCCCCGGCCCCGGCCGTGGCCAGCAGCCTCCTGGCCCGCCGGTGGAACGCCGGGATCCGTGCCAGCATCCGCAGGTACCGCGGGTCCACGGCGGACCGGCGCCGGGCGAAGAGCCCGCGCGGCCCGCGCGCACCCGCGTATTCCAGCCCGCACCCCTCGCAGTGGACCGACAGGCTCATCGTCGTCGGCCGGGTGGCCACACCCAACTCATCGAAGAGCCGCAGGAGATGCGGGTAGGTCCGGTCGTTGTGCACGATGAAACCCGAATCCACCGCCCGCACCACCCCGTCCGGCCCCTTGACCTCGTGGGTGTGTGCGTGCCCGCCCAGCCGGTCGTCCGCCTCGTAGAGGGTCACCTCGTGCGAGCGCGCCAGCACGTACGCCGCCGTCAGCCCCGACACGCCCCCGCCGATCACGGCCGTCCGCGGGCGCGGCGCCCCTCGCTCGGTCATCGTGTTCCTCTCTCGTCGCCCCGTCATCCGGAGCACCGTCACCCCCTCTTCGGCGCCGAGGGGGGTCTTGGATGTGCCGTACGGGGGAATCCCGCATCCGATCCGGCGCGCCGCGGGGAATCGGAGGCAGGGGGGCGGGGTACCGATGGACAGGGCGCGAGGAGCGGAGACAGTCATGACGGGCAAGAACTGCCTGGTCACCGGGGCCACCGGATACATCGGCGGACGCCTCGTACCCGAACTCCTGGACGCCGGTCACCGGGTCCGCTGTCTGGCCCGCACCCCGGAAAAACTGCGCGACCACCCCTGGGCCGGGGACGCCGAGATCGTCCGGGGAGACGTCACCGACCGCTCGTCCCTCGCCGCCGCGATGGACGGCATCGACGTCGCCTACTACCTCGTGCACTCCCTCGGCACCGGATCCCGCTTCGAGGAACGCGACCGGGAAGCCGCCCGGGCGTTCGCGGACGAGGCCCGCGCCGCCGGGGTCGGCCGCATCGTCTACCTCGGCGGCCTCACCCCCGTGGACGTCCCGCCGCGGAACCTCTCGCCGCACCTGCGCTCCCGCGCCGAGGTCGGGGAGATCTTCCTCGCCGGAGCCGTCCCGGCGACCGTGCTGCGCGCCGCCGTGGTCATCGGGTCCGGGTCCGCGTCCTTCGAGATGCTGCGCTACCTGACCGAACGCCTGCCCGTCATGGTCACCCCCAGCTGGGTCGGCACCCGCTGCCAGCCCATCGCCGTCCGCGACGTGCTGCGCTACCTCGTCGGCAGCGCCGGCATGCCGCCCGAGGTGAACCGGGCCTTCGACATCGGCGGACCCGACGTGCTCACGTACGAGGAGATGATGCGCCGCTACGCCGTCGTCGCGCGGCTCCCCGCCCGCCTCATCCTGCGGGTCCCGATGCTCACCCCGAGGCTGTCCAGCCACTGGATCGGTCTGGTCACCCCCGTGCCGAGGGCGCTGGCCCGGCCGCTCGCCGAATCCCTGCGGCACGAGGTGGTGTGCTCGGAGCACGACATCGCCGTCCACGTCCCGGACCCGCCGGGCGCGCCCATCGGCTTCGACGAGGCCCTCGCGCTGGCCCTCCGGCGGATCCGCGAGGCCAAGGTGACCACCCGCTGGTCCTCCGCCGCCGTCCCCGGCGCGCCGAGCGACCCGCTGCCCACCGACCCCGACTGGGCGGGCGGCAGCCTCTACACCGACTGCCGGGAGCTGACGGTCCAGGCCCCGGCCGCGGCGCTGTGGCGGGTGGTGGAGGGCATCGGCGGGGAGAACGGCTGGTACTCCTTCCCGCTGGCCTGGGCCGTACGGGGCTGGCTGGACCGGCTCGTCGGCGGAGTCGGCATCCGGCGCGGCCGCCGGGACGCGGCGCGGCTGCGGGTGGGGGACTCCCTGGACTTCTGGCGGGTGGAGGAGATCGAACCGGGCCGGCTGCTGCGCCTGCGCGCCGAGATGCGGCTGCCGGGGCTGGCCTGGCTGGAACTCCACGCCGATCCGCCGGCCCCCGGGGAGGCCGGATCCCGCTACCGCCAGCGGGCCCTCTTCCATCCGCACGGCCTGCTGGGCCACCTGTACTGGTGGAGCGTGTCACCGTTCCACGCGGTCGTCTTCGGCGGCATGGCCCGCAACATCGCCCGCGCGGCGGAGCGTGCGGATGCCGCCGAGGGCGGCGCGGCGTAGGCCCGTGGGCGGGGGAATCAGCACCGCCGGATGCGCGGCACGCCCCGCCGGCCGTACGGAACTTCGGAGCAGGCCCGCGCGGGCCTGCCCGCAGCCGGCCCGGCGATGCCCTTCCCCGTACGGGGCCTGGACGGCCCTCGCGGGCCAAGCCCGGCACGGCCCGTGGGCCCAGAGCCCGGCTCGGCGCGTGGGCCAAGCCCTGTACGGCCCCCGGAGGTTCCCGGTGCGGTGCCGGGACGGCCGCCTGGGGCCAAGCTCCGTACGGCCCGTGGGGTCGAGCCCCGTACGGCCCGTGGGGCCAAGCCCGGTACGGCCCGTGGGGCCAAGCCCGGTACGGCCCGTGGGGCCAAGCCCGGTACGGCCCGTGGGGCCAAGCCCGGTACGGCCCCTGGGCCCAGCCCGGTACGGCCCCCGGAGGTTCCCCGTGCGGTGCCGGGACGGCCGCCGGGGGCCAAGCCCCCGTACGGCCCGTGGGGCCAAGCCCCGCCCGGCCCCCGGCCCGAGCCCCGGCACTGCCCCGCGGCGAGGACGGCGGGTCGGGGCTCGGGCCGGGGGCGGCCCCGGGTGCTGTCCGACGGTCCCGGGCGCTGCGCGGCAGCGTCACCGCATCCGGGACGGGGGCCCGTGGCGAAGTACGTCATGACACCCAGCCCGTACCCCCATCCCCACGCGGAGCGAACCCCATGAACGTCGCGGTGGTCCTCTACACCTCCGACCTGCGGCTGCACGACCATCCGCCGCTGCGGGCCGCCCTGTCCTCCTCCGGGCAGGTCGTGCCGCTCTTCGTGCGCGACCCGGCGGTCGGCGCCCCGCCCAACCGGCTCGCCTTCCTCGCCGACTGCCTCGCCGGCCTCGACTCCGGGCTGCGCGCCCGCGGCGGCCGGCTCGTCGTACGGTCGGGCGATCCGGTCGCCGCGGTCATGGACGTCGTACGGGAGGCCGACGCCGACGAGGTGCACATGGCGGCCGGGGTGAGCGCCTACGCCCACGCGCGTGAGGCGCGGCTGCGCGAGGCCCTCGAAGCGGAGGGCCGGCGGTTCCACGTCCACGACGCGGTGATCACCGCGGTCGCCCCCGGGGCCGTCACCCCCACCGGGTCCGCCTCCGACCACTTCGCCGTCTTCACCCCGTACCACCGCCACTGGTCGGAGCACCCCCTGCCGGCCGCCGCGCCCGCGCCCCGCGGCATCACGGTGCCCGACGCGATCCGTTCCGAGCCCCTGCCCGAGCGAGCCGCCGTCACCGGCACCTCCCCGGGCCTCGCCCCCGGCGGCGAGCCCGAGGCGCGCCGGCTGCTCGCCCGGTGGCTGCGCTCCGGCATCGACCGCTACCCCGAGACCCACGACGACCTGGCCGGCGACGCCACCTCCCGGCTCTCCCCGCACCTGCACTTTGGCACGCTCTCGCCCACCGAGGCCGTCCACCGGGCCCGCGCCGCCGGTGGCCCCGGCGCGGAGGCCTTCGTACGGCAGCTGTGCTGGCGCGACTTCCACCACCAGGTGCTCGCCGCCAGGCCGGGCGCCGCCGCCGCGGACTACCGGGACCGGGGCGACCACTGGCGCACCGGCGCCGCCGCCGAGGAGGAGATCCGGGCCTGGAAGGAGGGCCGCACCGGGTACCCGGTCGTGGACGCGGCCATGCGCCAACTGGCCCACGAGGGCTGGATGCACAACCGCGGCCGACTGCTGGTCGCGAGCTTCCTCACCAAGACCCTTTACGTGGACTGGCGCGTCGGAGCCCGCCACTTCATGGAGCTCCTCGTCGACGGGGACCTCGCCAACAACCAGCTCAACTGGCAGTGGGCCGCGGGCACGGGCACCGACACCCGCCCCAACCGGGTCCTCAACCCCGTGCGCCAGGGCCTGCGTTACGACCCCGACGGCGGTTACGTGCACCGCTGGGTCCCCGAACTGGCCGGACTCCCCGCACCGCGCGTGCACGAGCCCTGGCGGCTCCCCGGCCTGGAACGGGCCGGCTACGACTATCCCGACCCGGTGGTCGGCCTCGCCGACGGGCTGGACCGCTTCCGCAGGGGCCGCGATGCGGGACAGGCGCCCGGGTGACCCCTCGCCGGCCCGCCGCGCCGTACGGTGGAACGGTGGAGTCCGGACCCCCGCAGCCCCAGCCGCAGCCCCAGCCGCACTCGCGGCCCGAGGCCGAGCCCCAGCCCGAGCCCGCCGCCCTCGGCACCGGGGCGGTCGCCCGGCGCCTCGGGGTCTCGCCGACCACGCTGCGCTCCTGGGAGCGCCGCTACGCCATCGGACCGGAGGACCGCCGCGAAGCGGGCCGCCACCGGCGCTGGACACCCGCGGACATCGCCCGCCTGGAGCTGATGTGCCGCCTCACCGCCCAGGGCTCACCCCCGTCCGAAGCCGCCCGGGTGGCCCGGGGAGCCCCCACGGACGGCCCGGCCGCTCCCGCCGTCCCGGCCCCCGGAGGACCCCGCGCGCTGCGCCTCGGCGACGTCCGCCCGGAGTGTAGGGGGCTCGCGCGGGCCGCCGTACGACTGGACGCGCCGGCCGTGGAGGATCTGCTGGCGTCCGTGCTCGCGGAGCTGGGCACGGTCACCGCCTGGGAGGAGGTCATCGCGCCGACCCTGCATGCCGTGGGCCGCAAGTGGGCTTCGGCGGGGGAGCGTTACGTCGAGGTCGAGCACCTGCTGTCCTGGTACGTCTCCGCCGCCCTGCACCGGATACGGCCCGCCCCCCACCCCCTTCCGGCCCCGCCCGTGCTGCTGGCCTGCACCCCCGGGGAGCAACACAGCCTGCCGATGGAGGCGCTGGCCGCAGCCCTCGGCGAACGGGCCCTGCCGGTACGGATGTTCGGGGCGGCCCTGCCCGCCGATGCCCTGTGCGAGGCCGTCCGGCGGACGGGTCCGCGGGCCGTCGTCCTGTGGGCGCAGTCCCGTACCACCGCGGACGCCGCGCTGGCCAGGGCGGTGGCGGGCATCGAGTGGGGTCCGCGCGGCGCCCGCGGCCACTCGGCGCTGCTGCTCGCCGGACCCGGCTGGGGCGGGGGAGCCGCTGCCGCGCCCATCCGCGCCGAGCGGCTGTTCGGGCTCCGCTCGGGGCTGGCCGTCATCGAATCGGTTGTGGCACGCCCCCGGCCTCCCGGGACTGCTCCAGGGAATGCCGCATGACGTGCAGCGCCCGCCTCATGTGGCTCTTGACCGTGCCCAGCGGGAGCCCCGTGCGGTCCGCGATCTGCGACTGGGTCAGGTCCGCATAGAAGGCCAGCCGCAGCACCCGCTGCTGCGCCGACGGCAGCCGGGCCAGCTCGCCGAGCAGCAGCACCCGTTCCACGGCCCGCTCCGGTCCCGGCTCCGGTTCCGGCCGGACCTGGGCGCAGACCCGCGCGGCGGCCTCGACCGCCCGGGCCCGCCGGGTGCGGGCCTCGAGGGCGTCGGCCACCTTGTGCCGGGTGATGCCGGTCAGCCAGGCCCCGAGGCCGCCCGGCCCGGGCCGGTACCCGCCGCGGCCCCGCCACGCGGCGAGGAAGACCTGCTGGGTCACGTCCTCGGCCTCCCGCTCGTCGCCGAGCGAGCGCCGCGCGAGCGCGTGCACCAGCGGCCGCCAGCGCCGGTAGACCGCCGCCACGCACTCTTCGTCGCCCGCCGCGAAACCCGCCGCCAGCCGGGCGTCGTCCTGGTCGTCCATGCCCCGAGCCTCGCGAGCGCGGTGGCGCCGGCCAAGTTGCACCGCTTCCGCATCGGTTCCGACGCGTCGGATTCCACTCCTGTGCTTCCGCTCCGCCGCCGCGGGGCCCGGCAGACCGTGCCGCGATGCCGCGATGGCGTGCAGGGACTAGGGTCCGGAGAGTGAGCGACCTGCTGCTGGTGAGGCACGGCGAGACCGCCTGGAGCGCGACCGGACGGCACACCGGGCGCACCGACGTCCCGCTGACCCCGCACGGGGTCGAAGAGGCCATCTCGCTCTTCCCGTACTTCCGGGACAAGCACCCCGCCCTGGTGCTGACCAGCCCGCTCCGCCGGGCCGCCGCCACGGCCGAGCTCGCCGGTCTGAGCGGGGGAGTCACGGACCCCGACCTGTACGAGTGGGACTACGGCGGCTACGAGGGCGTCACCACCGCCGAGATCCAGCGCGAGCACCCCGCCTGGTCCCTGTGGACCGACGGGGTACCGCCCGGGGACGCGGAGCACCCCGGCGAGAACGCCGCCCAGGTCGGCGCCCGCGCGGACCGGGTGCTGGCCCGGGTGGCCGGGGTGCTGGGCGAAGGCCGGGGCAATGTCGTCCTGGTCGCCCACGGGCACCTGCTGCGCGTGCTGACCGCCCGGTACCTCGGTCTGCCGCCCGAGGCGGGACGGCTCTTCATGCTCCGGACGGGCACCTTCAGCGCGCTGTCCACGGAGCACGGCCTGCCGGTCGTGGCGAGCTGGAACTCCCGCCCCTGGGGCACGCGGCCCCCGGGAACACCGACCCCGGGAACCCCCGTCCCTGAACCGGAACGCCCGCCCCAGTAGCACCGTCCCCGCCCGGCCGCGCCCGCCGCATCCGCCACGCCCGTCCCCCCGCCCCCCGCCCCCCGTCCCCCCCGTCCCGCCTCGCGCACGGCCGCCTTCTGCGTGACGATGCGTACATGGCCCACCATGGCTCGGACGGCGTGCCCCCTGAGCCCCCGGAACCGGTTCCGGGAGCGAGCGCGGTCACGGACCCCGCCGACCCCGCCGAGGAACCCGGGCTCAAGGCCAACGCGATCGGCTTCCTCGACGCGCTCGTCATCGGCCTGAACTCGACCTCGCCCGCCTACTCCCTGGCCGCGGTCATCGGTCCGATCGTCGCGCTCGCCGGCATCTACGCCCCCGGCGTCATGCTGGCCTCCTTCGTCCCGATGCTGCTGATCGCCGCCGCCTTCTACTACCTCAACAAGGTCGACCAGGACTGCGGGACCACCTTCTCCTGGGTGACCCGCGCCATGGGCCCCTGGGCGGGCTGGCTCGGCGGCTGGGCCATCGCGATGACCGGAGTCCTCGTCATCGGCTCGCTGGCCGACGTGGCCGTCCACTTCGGACTGCTCGCGGCCGGACTCGACGGCTGGGCGGCGAACGAGGCGCTGCGCCAGACCCTGACCGTCGTCGTGATCCTCGCGATGACCGCCGTATGCGTCATCGGCACCGAGATGTCGGCCCGGCTCCAGGACGTCCTGATCCTCGCCCAGGTCTTCCTCCTGCTGGTCTTCGCCGTGGTCGCCCTCTACCGCGTCTACGCCGGCACCAGCAGCCTCGACGGCACCAGACCCGCGATCGAGTGGCTCAACCCCTTCGGCGCCGGCGGCGCCGCCCTCACCGGCGGACTGCTGCTCGGCGTGTTCATCTACTGGGGCTGGGAGTCGGCGGTCAACCTCACCGAGGAGGTCGAGAACTCGGCCACCGCACCCGGCAAGGCCGGCATCTGGTCCACCGTCGTCCTGCTGGTCACGTACCTGTCCGTCGGCTTCGCGGTGGTCGGCTACGCCGGGACGGAGTTCCTCGCCGCGAACGCCGGCGAGGAGGAGGCCGTCTTCGCGGTCCTCGCCCACGAGGTGATGGGCGGCTGGGACTGGATCGTCCTGCTCGCCGTCTGCACCTCCGCCCTCGCCTCCACCCAGACCACGATCATCCCCGCCTCCCGTACCGCCCTGTCCATGGCCCGCCGGCACGCGCTGCCGCCGAAGCTCTCGCACATCCACCCCCGGTTCCGCACCCCGGACGTGAGCACCTGGTGGGTGGCCGGCATCGCGATCGTCTGGTACCTCGCCGTCAACCAGATCAGCGAGAACGCCCTCCTGGACTCCCTGACCGCGCTGTCCCTGCTGATCTCCTTCTACTACGCGCTCACGGGCCTGGCCTGCGCCGTCTACTACCGCCGCCACCTGCTGGAGAGCGTGCACAACTTCCTGCTGATCGGCCTCGGGCCGGTGGTCGGCGCCGGTCTGCTGGCCTGGCTGCTCGTCCAATCGATCGGTGACATGTCCGACCCGGAGAACTCGGCCGGCGGCGTCTCCTGGTTCGGACTCGGCCCGCCGCTGGTCATCGGGATCGGCATCGCCGTCGTCGGCATGCTCGTCATGTGCTTCTGGCGGATCAGGGACGGCCGCTTCTGGCAGGAGCGCCGCGGCGTCGCCGACCCGGCCCTCGTGCACGCGGCGAGGAAGCCCTGACCCGCTGAATGGCCGAATCACCGCGACCCCCGCGGTACCCCGACACCGGCCGGAAGCCGGAGAGGAGCCCCGATGTCCGTCGTCCTCGGGTACGACGAGTCGCCCGGCGCCGAGCGCGCCCTGCGCGTGGCCCTGGAGGTGGCCACCGCCTTCGGCGAGCCGCTCGTCCTCGTCTACGGGGCCGCCGCCCCGGGCCTCACCGGCGAGGAGTACCGCGCGCACCAGGCGGCCGTCCGGGAGGCCGGCCGCAGCGCGCTCGCCCGGGCGGTGGAGGCCGCCGACGAGGCGGGAGTGCCGTCCCTGGTCGAGGTGGCCGACGCGAAACCGGCCCAGGCGCTGCTCGAGGCCGCCGAACGGCACGACGCCCGGGTGATCATCGTGGGGAGCTGGGGCGACAGCCCGATCCGCGGTGCCCTGCTCGGATCCACCCCGCACAAACTCCTGCACCTCTCCCCGGTCCCGGTCCTGTGCGTGCCGACGGAGCACGCTCCCGGGCACTGATCCGCCGTACGTGCCGGGACACGGAACGCCACGCACGCCACTCCACCGCCGCGCGGGTCCGTTGGTCTCTCCCTGGCCGAAGATCACCGCTCTCTCCTGTACCAATGGCCCACCCTCGGCGGCCCGAGTTGAGCCATTGCCCCTCTGGATGCTTATCTGTGTCCTATCCATGTATCTACGGCGCCGCGCAGCGCCGGACGGCAACGAGGCCGCTCCGGACCGTGGCGCCTTCGCCGTGCCCGTGAACCGCCCACCACCCCCGGGCGGCCGCGGGTCCGGCGTGCTCCATCGCAAGGGGGGCGGCACACCGCCGTGAAGAGGATGTTCGTGGCTCCGGATCCGGGGCGGGCAAGACTCAGGAACGCGTCGCGGGCCGTCATCGGCGTCGCCCTCGCGGTGGCCGTGGCCGAGCTGTGCGGGCTCTCGCTCGTCGCGTCGATCACCGGGGGACTGGCGGCCCTGCTCGCCCTGTTCACGGTGACCGACTCGACCGTGCGCGCCCAGCGGGTGACCACCGCCCTGCTGCCGGCCGCCGGTTTCCCCATACTGGCCCTGGCCACCACCCTGCACGGCGTACCGCTCGCCCGCGACGCGGTGTTCGTCGCCGTGGTGTTCGCCGGCGTCTACGCCCGCAGGTGGGGGGTGCGCGGGCACGCCCTCGGGATCTTCGCGTTCATGAACTTCTTCGTCACCCAGTTCCTGCACGCCAGGCCCGCGCAGCTGCCCGAGCTGTACGCGGCCGTCGGACTGGCCCTCCTGTCGGCCGGCGCCGTGCGGTTCGTGCTGTGGCCGATCGAGCGCCGCGTACCGCCCGCCGCCGTACCGCCCGCGCCGCCCGGGACCGGGCTGGCCCGGCCGACCACCCGCCAGGCCTTCCAGGCCACCGCCGCCTGCGCGGTCGCGCTGGGCATGGGCCAGGCCCTGTCGGAGGACCGCTGGTACTGGGCGGTCGGTACCGCCTGGTGGATCTTCGTCAACACCGCCTCGCGCGGCGAGACCCTGGTCCGCGGCTTCCGCCGGGTGCTCGGCACGGTGTTCGGGATCGGCGCCGGCCTGCTGATCGCCATCCCGCTGAACGGGGCGCCGGCGCCCACGGCCGTGCTCGTGGCGCTCTGCGTCTTCGGGATCTTCTACACCGCCGCCGTGTCCTACAGCTGGATGATGCTGGCCGTGACGGTGATGGCCGGCCTGCTGTACGGACTGCTGGGCGTGCTCGATCCCGGTCTGCTCGTGCTGCGGCTGGAGCAGACGGCCGTCGGCGCGGTGTGCGCCGGGCTGGCCGTGATCCTGGTGCTCCCGGTGACCACCCACGCGACCAACGACATGTGGATCCAGCGCGCCCTGCGCTGCGTGCGCACCTGCACCGCCGAGGCCGCGGCCCGGCTCGCCGGCTCCCCGGTGGCCGACCCGGCGCCGCACGCCGCGGAACTGGAACTGTTCCTGGGCCGGGTGCGGCTCTCCCTGGCTCCGCTCGTCCAC
This sequence comes from Streptomyces sp. NPDC099050, assembly GCF_044759865.1. Lineage (NCBI taxonomy): Bacteria > Bacillati > Actinomycetota > Actinomycetes > Kitasatosporales > Streptomycetaceae > Streptomyces > Streptomyces sp. NPDC099050. The sequence goes on from NZ_JBIWAE010000001.1 coordinate 23,278, forward strand.
CCCCTGAGCCCCTACCGGGGCCGCAAGGCCAGGGCCCGCCGGGTGCTCGCGCTGCTCGACGAGTGCGCCGTGGAGGTGCGCGGGCTGGTCTCGGTGGCGGCGGACCCGGACGCGAGCCACGACGCCCGGCTCGCGGCGGCGTGCTGGCGCGTGGAGGCCGCCGTGGAAGCCCTGCTGGCACCGGAAGCGGAACGCGGCGCGGAGCGCCGCCCGGCCGCGCCGTCGGTGCACCCGGCGCGGGCCGCCGCGGAGCCCGCGCTGGCGCACCTGCACGGTCTGGAGCGGCTCCTCGCGCAGCTCGACGGACCCTTGCGCACCTCGTCACGCTCCCCGCTGGTGGGGGCCTGACCCCGGAGCTCCGCAGGCTCCGGCATGCCGCGGATGGTACGTCTCTCCCACTCCCGTCCGCAGGCCGATCGACGAAGATCACACGGAGGAGTGTTCCGGGCGTGCCTTCCGCACGCCGCTGACCTGCGGCGTGTACAACGGGTGATTGTTCATTGCACATTCATCCGGCAGGGCGCCGCTCCCGGCGCGCGGGGTGGACCTGGTCGGACAGGGGGTAACCGCCCGGAATGGAAATACTTCAACAGCGTTCCAGCGCCGCTCAGGTGTGGGAAGCGGCCGAGGAGTTCATCCGACTGTTCCACAGGGAGAACCCGAGCGCGGGTGATCCGCGCGAGCGGCTCGCCGCCGTGCGGGCCGAGCTCGCCGAGACGGACACGTACCGGCACACTCCCGAGGAACTGGAGCACGGCGCCCGCGTCGCGTGGCGCAACAGCAACCGCTGCATAGGCAGGCTGTACTGGAACTCGCTGCGCGTCCGCGACCGCCGCGGGCTCACCGACGCCGACGGGATCGCCGAGGAGTGCTTCGAGCACCTGCGCGAGGCCACCAACGGCGGCCGGGTCCGGCCCACCATCACGGTCTTCGCCCCCGACGCCCCGGACCGCCCCGGACCGGTCATCTGGAGCGAGCAACTGGTCCGGTACGCCGGTTACGGCGACCACCCCTCGATAACCGTCGGCGACGCCCGCAACGCCGAGCTCACCAGCGCGCTGCTCGCGCTGGGCTGGTCCCGCGGGCCCGGCACCCCCTTCGACCTCCTTCCGCTGGTCGTGCAGGGGGTCGACGACAAACCCCGCTGGTTCGACGTCCCCCCGGACGCCGTCCTGGAGGTGCCCATCGAGCACCCCGACGGAGCGGCCGGCGGTGACGGCTGGTCGGACTGGGGCCTGCGCTGGCACGCCGTACCCGCGATCTCCAACATGTGCCTGGAGATCGGCGGCATCCACTATCCGGCGGCCCCCTTCAACGGCTGGTACATGGGCACCGAGATCGGCGCCCGCAACCTCGCCGACACCGACCGCTACAACCTCCTCCCGGCGGTCGCCCGCCGCATGGGCCTCGACACCGCCAGCGACCGCTCCCTCTGGAAGGACCGCGCGCTCGTCGAGCTCAACCGGGCGGTGCTGCATTCCTTCGACCGAGCCAAGGTCACCATCGCCGACCACCACACGGAGTCCCGGCGCTTCTTGACCCACCTGGAGAAGGAGGAGCGCAAGGGCCGTGACGTGGGCGCGGACTGGTCCTGGATCGTGCCGCCCATCTCCGGGTCGGCGACCCCGGTCTTCCACCGCACCTTCGAGGACCGGCCGAGCCCGACCGCCTACGTCCACCACCCCGGCGCCCAGGAGCGGGCCCAGGGACGGGACTTGGTCTAGACCTTCTGTTACCGTCGCTCACGAACGGATCCGGAACGGCGGAGAGGGGCCTCCCGTGGGCGACGCGAACAGTGGTGTGGGCGGTACGGACCGTACGGCCCGCAGCGGCGGACACCTGGCCTGGATCGGCTCGTTCACCTCGGGGGGCGGCCGCGGTGTCACCACCGCGGCCGTGGATCCGGCCACCGGAGCGCTGACCCCGCTCTCGGCCACCGACGCCGTCGCGGAGCCCTCGTACCTGGCCCACGACCCCGCGACCGGCGTGCTGTACGCCGTGAGCGAGGCGGAACAGGGCGCCGTGGCCGCCTTCCGGACCACCACCGAGGGGCTCGTCCCCCTCGGCGCGGCCGTCGGCGTCGGCGGCGCCGGCCCCACCCACCTGGGCCTCGCCGGGCGCAGGCTGCTGACCGCCAACTACACCTCCGGCAGCGTCAGCAGTCTGCCGCTCGCCGCCGACGGCTCGATCGGGGAGCCCGCCGCCGTCCTGGCCCACCGGGGCTCCGGCCCCGACTCCGGCCGGCAGGAGGGCCCGCACGCCCACCAGGTACTGCCCGCCCCCGGCGGCCGCTGGGTGCTCAGCGTCGACCTCGGCACCGACTCGGTACGGGTCTGCGCGCTCGACCCCGCCACCGGAGCCCCGGTGCTCCACGCCGAGACCGCGCTGCGCGCCGGGACCGGCCCGCGGCACCTCGCCTTCCACCCTTCCGGCGAGGTGGTCTACGTACTGCACGAGCTGGAGCCGCAGCTGACCGTCTGCCGCTGGAACGGGGAGTCGGGCGAGCTGGAACCGGTCGCCGAGGTTCCGGTCGCCTCCACGGGCGCTCCAGGGGCCCCAACGCCCTACCCCTCGGCGGTCGTGGCCTCGCCCGACGGCCGTTTCGTCTGGGCGGCCGTCCGCGGAGCCGACACGATCGTCACCCTCTCCCTCGCGGGCGGGGCGGAGAAGCCGCAGCTCACGGGCACCGTGCCGTGCGGGGGCAGTTGGCCGCGCGATCTCGCCGCCGACCCGTCGGGGCGCCGGCTGTACGCGGCCAACGAGCGCTCCGGCGACGTCACCTGGTTCGACGTGGACCCCCTGACCGGCGAACCGCGCCGGGCCGGCACCGTGGCCGTGCCCGCCGCCACCTGCGTGGTCTTCGGCTGACACCCGGGCCGGCGCCGCTCGGGCACAGCTCCGGCGCCGTACGCAAGAGGGCCCGCGCTCTGGCTCGTTCGCTTCAGAACGGTCCGGGGCGCGGGCCCTCTTGCGTACGGCATGAGCCGGGGAGGTCAGTGAGCGGCGGCGCCCTGGGTGATTCCGAGGGCGGCGGAGTACTGCGCGACGGCCAGCTTGCCGAGCGCGGGGTACGCGCCGAGCACGTCGGCGGCGCTGCAGCCGGCCTCCTTGCAGGCGGTGTCGAGGAGTCCCTCGGCGGCCTCCGGCCCGACCAGGTACGGGGCCAGCGCGAGCTGCGTCGAACCCTCGCGGCGGAGCTGGTCGGCGATGGCGGCCACCGACCCCTCCTCGTCCAGCGCGGCGGCCATCACGGGCACCGCGAGGCGGGCGGCCAGCAGCATGCCGGTGATGCCCGCGGCCTGCACGGCCTCCTCGCCGCCGGTGGTGGCCAGGACGATGCCGTCGGCGGCCGTGGTGACGCTGAAGAGCCTGGCCCGGTCGGCGCGGGCGAGACCGGCCTCGGACAGCCGCACGTGCAGACCCTCGGCGAGCAGCGGGTGCGGACCCAGCGGGTCGGCGAGCTCGGCGGCGGCCGAGGAGTCCATCAGGGCCTGGCGCATGCGGCGCAGCAGGCCCCCGTCGGGGCCGGCCAGCAGCGGCACGACCACGGCGTCCGGGCCGGTCGGCGCGGGCACCTCCTGCCCGGCGGCGCGGGCGGACTCCGCGCGGGCGGCGCGGTCGCGGGCGACGGTGGTCAGCACGCCCGACAGGGACGGGAACTCGGTGGCGTCGTCACCGTCGAGGAAACCGACCCGGGCGTCCAGGCCGGGCAGCTCGGAGCGGCCGATGCTGATGATCTCTTCCGCGAGCCCCCGCGAGGCGGCCGAGGGGGCACCGGGCACGGCGAGCACCAGCGCGGGCGCGCCCTCTGGCGCCACCGCGGGCTCGGGCCGGCGGTGCCGTCCGGTCTGGCGGGGTCGCGGCATTCGTACGGGCAGGCCATTTGCGGGCCCAGTGGGGGAGCTCATGGCGCCGCATGCTACTGGTTTATCGAAACCGGGTGTTCGGGCAGGGCCTTCTCCGGCGGCATCTGTCCGTATTTATCCGGGGAATGTCAGATACCGTTCGGCTCTCCGGTCACCCGGTCGGTGACGCGGCCGGTCATCCCGTGGCGGGAAGCCGCCAGTCCACGGGCTGCGCGCCCTGGCGGACCAGCAGGTCGTTGACCCTGCTGAACGGCCGTGACCCGAAGAACCCGTTGTCCGCGGACATCGGGGAGGGGTGCACCGACTCGACGGCCGGCAGATCGCCCAGCAGCGGCCGGAGGTTGCGCGCCTCGCGCCCCCACAGCACCGACACCAGGGGCTTGCCGCGGGCCGCGAGCGCGCGGATGGCCTGCTCCGTCACCGCCTCCCAGCCCTTGCCGCGATGGGCGTTGGGCTTGCGCGGGGCGGTGGTGAGCGAGCGGTTCAGCAGCAGGACGCCCTGCCGGGTCCACGGGGTGAGGTCCCCGTTCCGGGGCTTGCCCGTACCGAGGTCGGCGTGCAGTTCGCGGAAGATGTTGTCGAGGCTCGGAGGCCAGGGGCTGACGTCGGGGGCGACGGAGAAGGACAGGCCGATCGCGTGCCCCGGCGTCGGGTACGGATCCTGCCCGACGATCAGCACCTTCACCTCGTCGAAGGGCTGTTGGAACGCGCGCAGCACGTTCGCCCCCGCGGGTACGTAGGTCCTGCCCGCCGCGATCTCCGCGCGCAGGAACTCGCCCATCGCGGCGATCTGCGCCGCCACCGGCTCCAGAGCCCGGGCCCAGCCCGGCTCGACGATCTCGTTCAACGGTCGTGCTGCCACGGTGGATCACTCTACTGGCCCAGTCCGCCGCCCGGTGCCACGGGGCTCTCGGGCCTCGGTTCCGACGCCGCGGCCGGGGGCCCTCATGGCGCCCGTCGCCGGAGTGCCGCCGGCGAGGCCGTAGCGCAGGTACACCGTTCCCTTGGCGCCGGTGGCCGGGGGGCGGGGGGCGGTGGCCGGGGCACGAGGAGGCCGAGGTTGGCGGGCACGGCGCCGTCGTCGAACACCTTCATCCCCGACGCCGAGCACGATCGGGGCCGTGGCGCGGTGTCGGGCCGCCGGGAGCCCCGGCGCCCGTTGTCGCTTCGATACCTGTTCGCAACAGGTTCGATTGCTCCAACTCCCCGTCCCGGGCGTCACATCCAACACCGATCACGTTCGAGGGAGACCGTATGGAGCCCCGCGAGGACCGCACGCCCAGCACGCCCAGCACGCCCAGCACGTCCAGCGCACCCAGCAGGTCCGGCGCACCCCGCAGGGGCCGCCCCGCCCGGCGGAGAACCCACGGCAGACTCGCCGCCGCGCTCCTCGCCGGCGGCCTCCTGCTGGCCGGCTGCGGAAGCGGCGGCGCGGACCGCCGTACCGACGGGGGGTGGAACGGCGGCGACGCCGGGCCGCGGCCGTCCGCCACCCGCCCCGGCGGAGAAACCACGGAAGGGGAGAGCGACGGCCGGCGCCCGACCGGACCGCCCGCCGACTACCTCTCCACCTTCGCGCTCGACGTGGACACCGCCAGCTACGGGTACGCCCGCCGCACCCTCGCGGACGGCAAGCTCCCCGACCCCGCCACCGTGCGCCCCGAGGAGTTCGTCAACAGCTTCCGGCAGGACTACCAGCAGCCCGAAGGCGACGGCTTCTCCGTCACCGTGGACGGAGCCCGCACCACCGAGCCGAACTGGTCGCTGGTCCGCGTCGGCCTCGCCACCCGGGTCGGCAACGGCGGGGCGGACGGCGCCGAGGCCCGGCCGCCCGCGGCGCTCACCTTCGTCGTGGACGTCTCCGGTTCCATGGCCGAGCCGGGCCGCCTCGACCTCGTCCGCAGCTCCATGGGCCTGATGACCGACCGGCTGCGCGAGGACGACTCCGTCGCCGTCGTCACTTTCAGCGGCGCGGCCCGGGTCCAGCTGCCGATGACCCGTGTCGGAGGCAACCGCGACCGCATCCACGAGGTGATCGACGCGCTGCGCACCGCCGACTCGACCAACGTGGAGGCCGGGGTCACCCAGGGGTAAGCGGTCGCGGTCGATTCGCTGCGGCCCGGGGCCACCAACCGGGTCGTCCTGCTCTCCGACGCCCTGGCCAACACCGGAGCCACCTCCGCCGACACCATCCTGAAGCGGATCGGCCAAGCCTGGACCGAGTACGGGATCACCTTGTTCGGCGTGGGCGTGGGCAGCGAATACAACGACGCCTTCATGGAACAGCTCGCCGACAAGGGCGACGGGCACACCGCCTACGTCTCCGACCAGGAGGGCGCCCGCAAGGTGTTCTGCGAGGACCTCCCGGCGCAGGTGCAGCTGCGGGCCCGCGACGCGAAGGCGCAGGTCGCCTTCGATCCGGGGACCGTCGAACGGTTCCGGCTGATCGGCTACGACGACCGCCGCGTCGCCGACGGCGACTTCAGGAACGACGCCGTGGACGGGGGAGAGGTCGGCTCGGGCCACTCCGTGACCGCCCTGTACGCGGTACGGCTGCGCCCCGGCGCGACCGGACACCTGGCGACGGCGACGGTGCGCTGGCTGGACCCGCGCACCCGGGCGCCGCACGAGGAGTCGGGCCGGATCGAGGCGCCGGCCCTGTCCGGCGACGTGTGGACCGCGGCGTCCCCGCGGTTCCAGCTCACCGCGGTGGCCGCCTACTTCGCCTCCGCCCTGCGCGAGCGCGACGGCGGCTGGGAGCGGGTGCCGGGCTCCGTCCCGCTGGGGAGCCTGGCCGGGCACGCGGACCGGCTGGCCGGGAGCACCGAGGATCCGGCCGTACGCGACCTGGCGCAGGCCGTGCGCCAGGCCCGAGGGCTCACCGGCTGAGGTCGCGGCCCGGGTCCGGGGCCTGGCGCTGGACCAGGCCCGGGCCCGGGCCTGGTGCCTGACCCGGGCCCGGCCCGCCGCCGCTAGCCGCCGCCGCTAGCCGTTCAGCACGGCGGCCCGCACGCACAGGACGTCGGGGAGGTGCTCGGCCAGCAGCTGCCAGCTGTCCCCGTCGTCATGGCTGGCGTACAGCTCGCCGTTGCGGTTGCCGAAGTAGATGCCGGCCGGGTCCGCGTCGTCCGTGCAGAGCGCGTCGCGCAGCACGGTGCCGTAGTGGTCCCCGTCCGGCAGGCCCTTCGTCAGCGGCTCCCAGGTCGCGCCCGCGTCCCGCGTCCGGAAGACCCGGCAGCGGTGTTCCGCCGGGACGCGGTCGATGTCGGCGTTGAGCGGGAAGACGTAGGCGGTCCCGGGCCGGTGCGGGTGGGCGGCCACCGCGAAGCCGAAGTCGGACGGCAGGCCGGCGCCGATGTCGGTCCAGCGGGCCCCGGCGTCGTCGCTGCGGTACACCCCCCAGTGGTTCTGCAGGTACAGCCGGTCGGTGTCGCCCGCGTCCTGGGCGATCTTGTGCACGCACTGGCCGAACTCGGGATCCGGATCGGGCAGGAACACCGCCGAGACCCCGTGGTTGGACGGGGCCCAGCTCGCCCCGCCGTCCGTGGTCCGGAACACCCCGGCCGTGGAGACCGCCACCGTGACCAGGGCCGGGTCGCCCGGGTCGGTGATCACCGTGTGCAGGCCCTCGCCGCCGCCGCCCGGGACCCACTTGTCCCGGGTCGGGTGCTCCCACAGGGGGCGGACCAGCTCGAAGGACTCGCCGCGGTCGGCCGAGCGGAACAGTGCGGCCGGCTCGGTCCCCGCGTAGACCACGCCGGGGGCCTCGGGGCCGGCCGGATGGAGCTGCCAGACCCGCTCCAGGGAGGCTCCGGTGTCCTCGGGGAACTTCACGGCGGCCGCGGCGGGCTCCTGCCAGGTCGCGCCCAGGTCGTCGGAGCTGAAGACGGAGGGACCCCAGTGGGTGCTGTCCCCGGCGACCAGGAGCCGGGGCGCGCCGCCGCGCCGGTCGATGGCGACGGCGGAGACCGCCTGGGCGTTGAAGTGCGGCTCGCCGAACTGCCAGGTGCCGCCGGAATCCCGGCGGCCGATGAACAGTCCCTTGCGGGTCCCAGCGAGCAGTAGCACGTCGGTCATGGCCGACACCTCCGGACGTCTTTGTCCTGCACGGCAGCTTTTCCGTCAGTCTGCACCCGGCCACTGACAGCGGCAGGTCGCCGCGCGCGGGCCCGCTCCGCGCAGCCGCCAGTCATACGAAGAGTCTCGTACTACGAGAGATTTCGTAGTACGGTGAATCTCGTACTTAGTGGCGCCGGTTCCCCGGTGCGCTTCCAGTCGCCTCTGGAGACCCCTCATGAGTGCTGCCCCCGTTTCCTTCGCCGCGCTGTTCCAGCCGTGGACCATCCGCTCGGTCACCGTCCCGAACCGGGTGTGGATGGCCGCGATGTGCCAGTACAGCGCCGAGCCCTCCGGCCCGGACGCGGGCGTGGCCAACGACTGGCACTTCGCGCACTACGCGGCCCGCGCCTCCGGCGGCACCGGCCTGATCATTCAGGAGGCCACGGCCGTCTCCCCCGAGGGGCGGATCTCGCCGTACGACCTCGGCATCTGGAACGACACCCAGGTCGAGGCGCTGCGCCGGATCACCTCCTTCGTCACCGGACAGGGCGCGGTCCCCGGCATCCAGCTCGCCCATGCCGGCCGCAAGGCCTCCACCGACCGCACCTGGAAGGGCGGGCGGCCCGTCGGCCCCGAGGCGCACGGCTGGCTGCCCAGCGCCCCGAGCCCCGTGCCGTTCTCCCCGGACCACCCGGTCCCGCACGAGCTGACGGCCGATGAGATCCGGGACGTCGTCGAGCAGTTCGCGGCCGCCGCCCGGCGCTCGCTCGCCGCCGGCTACCGGGTCGTCGAGATCCACGGCGCCCACGGGTACCTGATCGGGGAGTTCCTCTCCCCGCACAGCAACGAGCGCACCGACGAGTACGGCGGATCCTTCGAGAACCGCACCCGCCTTGCCCTCGAAGTCACCGACGCCGTACGGGCGGTGTGGCCCGAGGAGCTGCCGCTGTTCTTCCGCATCTCCGCCACCGACTGGCTGGAGGAGGACGGCTGGACCGCCGACGAGACCGTCCGGCTGGCCGGGCTGCTCCAGGAGCACGGAGTGGACCTCCTCGACGTCTCCACCGGCGGCCTCGCCCCCGGGGTGACCATCCCCGTCGGCCCCGGCTACCAGGTGCCCTTCGCGGCCCGGGTCAAGGCCGAGACCACCCTCCCGGTCGCCGCCGTGGGTCTGATCACCGAGCCGGAGCAGGCCGAGAAGATCCTGGCCAACGGCGAGGCGGACGCCGTCCTGCTGGGCCGCGAGCTGCTGCGCGACCCGTTCTGGGCCCGCCGCGCGGCCGCCGAGCTCGGCGCGCGGATCCGTACGCCCGAGCAGTACCACCGCTCCTGGTGAACCGGTGCGGTGCGGGGACGGGGGTCCCGCACCGCACCCACCGTTCGGATCCGCTCCTACGATGGTTCTCGTACGATGGGGCACAGCAGGAAGCGCGGCATCACCCAGCGAGTGGAGTACGGACATGACGGAACGTGACGCGGCCCGTGTCCTCGCCCACCCCGAGCCCGCCGAGATCCGGCTCGAAGGCGTCCTGCACGCCCTCTCCGACCCGGTCCGGCTCTCCATCGTCCGCGATCTCGCGGCCACGGAAGCCGAGCTGGCCTGCTCGTACTTCGAGCTCCCGGTCACCAAGTCCACGACCACGCACCACTTCCGGGTCCTGCGCGAGAGCGGTGTCGTGCGCCAGTGCTACCGCGGCACGGCCAAGATGAACGGGCTGCGCCGTGCGGAGCTGGCGGAGCTGTTCCCCGGGCTCCTCGACGGAGTCCTGGCCGCGGCCGCCGCCGAGCAGGCGCGCGACGACGGCTGAGGCGGGGTGGCCGAGGCGGGACGGCTGAGGCGGGGCGGCCGAGGCCGGACGGTTGAGGGCCGGACGGTTGAGTCCGGACGGTTGAGGCAGGCGGACCCCGACCGGGGAGTCAGTCCGTGCCGCCCGCCGCCCCCAGCAGCCCCGCCCAGTCGGGGATCTTGACGGAGCGCCGGCCCAGGGAGCGCCCCAGTTCCGCCTCCGCCGTCTCGATGGCCAGCCACCCCGGCCACCGGACCGGTCGCAGCCCGGCCTCGCGCAGGGCCTCCAGCGGGTCCCGCTCCCGGTCGCGCCGGGCCAGCGCCCCCGCGTCCTGGAGCAGGGAGGAGGCCGTCTCCTTCGCACAGGGCCGGTTGGTGCCGATGACCCCGGTCGGGCCGCGCTTGATCCAGCCCGCCACGTACTCGCCGACGGAGGCGCGGCCCTCCCTGAGCACCCGGCCCGCGGCGTGCGGGACGGTACCGCGCCGCTCGTCGAAGGGCAGCCCGGCCAGCGGCACGCCCCGGTACCCCACCGAGCGCAGCACCAGCTGCGCCGGCACGTCCTCGTAGACCCCCGTGCCCGTGACCCCGCCCAGGCCGTCGGGGGCGGTCCGCTCGAAGCGCATCCCGGTGACCCGGCCGGCCGGGCCGCCGAGCACTTCCACCGGGCGCAGGAAGAACCGCAGCGCGATCCGCCGGTCCCCGCCGACCGCCGGATCCGCCGCCCAGCCGCGCAGCACCTCCACGTTGCGCCGGTTGACCGCGGGGAGGGGCGCGCCCGGGTCCGCGTACGCCGGGTCGAGGGCCAGTTCTGCCGGGTCGGCCAGCGCGTCCACGCCCGGCAGGGTGGCCAGCTCGCGCAGCTCCTTGGTGGTGAACTTGCCCTGGGACGGCCCGCGCCGGGCCACCATGTGGACCGTGCGCACCCCGCTGGCGCCGAGCGCGCCGAGGGCGGGCTGCGGCATGTCGGTGGGGGCCAGCTCGGGTACGCCCCGGGCCAGGATCCGCGTCACGTCGACCGCCACGTTCCCGGCGCCGACCACGATGGCCGCATCCACCCCGGGCAGCCCGAACGCCTCGGCCGCGGCGTCCGGATGGCCGCTGTACCAGGCCACGAAGGCCGTGGCGGAATGCACCCCGGCGAGGTCCTCGCCGGGGATGCCGAGCATCCGGTCCCGAGCGGCGCCCACGCAGTACACCACCGCGTGGTACAGCTCCAGCAGCCGGGCGGTGGGCAGGGCCTCCCCGCCGACCTCGACGTTCCCGAGGAAGCGGATCCGCTCGTCCTCCAGCACGGTGCGCAGGCTGCCCTGGAGGGACTTGATCTTCTCGTGGTCGGGGGCCACCCCGTACCGCACGAGCCCGTACGGAGCCGGCAGCCGGTCGATCACGTCGACCCGGATCCCCGGCACCTCACGCTGCTGTACGAGTGTCTGTGCGGCGTAGACCCCGCTGGGGCCCGATCCGACGACGGCGATACGAAGCACGGCGGAGCTCCTCCCGCAGGTGTTCCCAGCATGACACCGGCTGCCGGGGCCGTCAGCCCATCGCGCGCATCCGGTGGATCTCGGCGCTCTGGGTGGCCGCCACCTCGTTGGCCATCTCCTCCACGGCGGCGTTGTTGCCCGCGGCCAGGACCTCGCCCGCCATCTTCAGGGCGCCCTCGTGGTGGGTGGTCATCAGGGCGAGGAAGAGCCGGTCGAAGTCCGGCCCCCTGGCGCCGGTCAGCTCCTTCAGCTGCTGCTCGGTGGCCATCCCGGGCATCGCCGCGTGGTCGTGGCCTCCGGGGGAGGTGCCGGGCGCCGGGTTGCGGGCGGCCCATCCCTCCATCGCGCCGATCTCGGGCTTCTGCGCCGCCGCGATCCGCTCGGCGAGCCGTTTGACCCCGTCGGCCGAGGCCCGGTCGGGGGCCAGCGCACTCATGGTCAGCGCCTGCCCGTGGTGTTCGATCATGTTCCGCACGTAGGCTCGGTCCGCCGCGTTGGGGGTGTCGTCGGGCAGTTCCTTCGCCGCCTGTTCGGGGGAGAGGGTGCGCGCCTTCTCGCCGGGTTTGCCGGGAGCGATCACCGCCGGCCTGCCGTCGGCCGCGGCGTCCGGGGCGCCGCCGTCGCGGCAGCCGGTGACGGGGAGCAGGAACCCGAGGGTCAGGGCCGCTCCGACGATTCGCCCGAGTGAGACTTTCGCCATGTCCATGCAAAGGACCATACTGCCGGGGTCCGCGTTCCGTTCCCACCACGGGCGGAACCGACCGGACCTTTGGGAGGGCACAGTGACCTCGATGCACACCAGCAGAGCGCGGCGCACATCCCTGGGAGTGGCCGCGGCAGCGGCCGGACTCCTCACCTCGCTCCTGGCGGCCGGACCCGCGGCCGCCACTCCCGACCCGGGAGACCTGCTCCCGGGCGCGGGCGCGAGTGCGCCGCAGAGCGCCGCCACCGCGGCCGGCGCGGGACGGGAACTGGCACCCGGCGAGATACCCGGCCAGGACGAGATCGTCCACAGCCGCAACATCAAACCCCTGGCCAACATCCCGAGCACCGACCCGACTCAGATCAATTCCGACATGGCGTTCCAGGGGAAGTACGCCTACGCGGGCAACTACAACGGCTTCGTGATCTACGACATCGGCAACCCCAAGGCGCCGAAGAAGGTCACCGAAGTGCTCTGCCCCGGCGGGCAGAACGACATCTCGGTCGACGGGGACCTGCTCTTCCTGTCCACCGACTCCTCGCGCAGCGACGACTCCTGCACCAGCGTCTCGCAGCCCGCCACGGAGAAGTCCTCGTGGGAGGGCATCAAGATCTTCGACATCAAGGACAAGAAGAACCCCAAGTACATCAAGTCCGTCGAGACCCCGTGCGGCTCCCACACCCACACGCTGGTGCCGGGCGGCCGGGACGCCTACCTCTACGTCTCCTCGTACAACCCGAACGACGCCTTCCCCGACTGCAAGCCGCCGCACGACGGCATCTCGGTCGTGAAGGTTCCCAAGAAGAACCCGACGCAGGCCGCGGTCGTGGCCTTCCCGATCCTCTTCCCCGACGGAGGCAACCCGGGCGCGCCCACCAACCCGGGCGTCTCCAAGACCACCGGCTGCCACGACATCACCGTGCTGCCCTCGAAGGACCTCGCGGCGGGCGCCTGCATGGGTGACGGCATCCTCTTCGACATCAGCAGGCCCGAGGAGCCGCGCGTCATCGACCGGGTCCAGGACAACGTGAACTTCGCGTTCTGGCACTCGGCCACCTTCAACGAGCGCGCGAACAAGGTGGTGTTCACCGACGAGCTGGGCGGCGGTGGCGGCGCCACCTGCAACGAGGCCACCGGCCCCACCCGGGGAGCCGACGGCATCTACGAGATCACCGGCCGCGGCGACCAGCGCAAGCTCGTCTTCAAGAGCTACTTCAAGATCCCGCGCCTGCAGGCCGACACCGAGAACTGCGTGGCCCACAACGGCTCGCTGATCCCGGTCGGCGGCGGCCGCGACATCATGGTCCAGGCCTGGTACCAGGGCGGCATCTCCGTCTGGGAGTTCACCGACTCCACCCGCCCGAAGGAGATCGCCTACTTCGAGCGGGGCCCGCTGACCACCGACAAGCTCGGTCTCGGCGGCTCCTGGTCCGCGTACTACTACAACGGGCACATCTACTCGAACGACATCGTCAAGGGCCTCGACGTGCTGCGGCTCGACGACTGGCGCACCGACAGCGCCAAGTGGGTGCTGCTGGACCGGCTCAACGTGCAGACCCAGCCCGACTACCGCTGACGCTGCCGACTACGGCTGACGCGGCCGACAACCGCTGACGCGCCCCGACTACCGCTGACGCGGTGAGGGAAACGTTCCGCCGGGCGGCCCACCGTCCGGCGGAACACCCAGCTCCCAGTCCAGCCCGTACCGCTGGAACAGCTCGGCCCGCAGCCGGGCCGCCGGCATCGGCGCTCCCGGCAGCAGCACCGCCACCACCGCGCCCATCAACAGGGCCCGCAGCAGCGGATAGTCGGTGTCCACGTTCGCCGATCCGTACCGTACGACGGTCTTCCGCAGCAGCTCCGCGAGCCGCTGCTGCTCGGCGCACTGGACGAAACCCTCCGCCTGCAGGATGCCCGCCATGTGGGTCCGCATCAGCCGGGGCCGGTCCATGGCCAGCCCGAGGATCGCGTCGATGGCCCGGGCCAGGAGCTCCCGCCCGGCGTCGGGCCCGTCGGGCCGGGGCTCCCGCTCCAGCGCCGCTTCCAGCGTGAGGTGCATCAGCCGGTGGACGGCGGACTGGAGGAGCTGGCGCTTGCCCGGAAAGTAGTAGGACACCAGGCCGCGGGCTGCTCCCGCCCGGTCGGCGATGTCGCCGAGGGTGGTGGCCTCGAAGCCGCGCTCCGCGACGAGCTCGACCGTGGCTTGCAGCAGTCGCTCCCGGGAACGCCTGCGCAATTCTTCATTGACCGATGCGCTGCGCGGGGACATGCTTGCTCCTGCGTTGACTGGCTCGCGGCCAGTATACTCAGCGCACCGGACCGCCTGCTCTGGGCGACACGGGGGATCGCCCAGAGCAGGCACCGTCCGAGACCGCGAGCGCCACGAGCACCGCGCCCAGCAGCCAGCCCGCCAGGACGTCCGAGAACCAGTGGACGCCCAGGTAGGTCCGGGTGAAGCCGACCCCGAGGACCGAGACCGCGGCCAGGACGCCGAGCAGCGCCAGGGCCGGGCGGGACCTCGTGAGCGAGTGGGAGAACGGCCGCGCCGGCCCGCGTGCGACCAGCCACAGGAGCAGGCCGCAGACCACCGTCGCCGTCAGGGCGTGCCCCGACGGATAGGCGGCGTAGTCCGCGGTGACGACCGGATCCGGCCAAACCGGCCGCTCCCGCCCCACCAGGAACTTCAGCCCCTGACTCACCACCGAGGCCGCGAGGGCGGCCAGCGCGATCCGCACCGCGCACCGGATCTCGCCCCGCCACCACAGCCACAGGCAGGTCGCGCCCGCCAGGGCCCGCATGGTCCACGGGTCCCAGACCCAGTCGCTGAGCACCCGCACCGGCCGGGTGACCCCGGGGTGGGAGACGGCGTAGGAGTGCAGCCCGCGCGCGATCCGGCCGTCGAAGGACATCAGCGGACCCCAGCGCACGGCCACCAGGACCGTCAGCACGACCGCCGCCACCGCCGCGGCGGACAGCGCGCACACCAGTGGGATCCGCATCCGTACGTGATCGCTCCGCATCCGCCGATCCTCGCACCCGGCGCGGCTCGTGCCCGGCAGGGGCGGCTCCCGCGATCCCCGGTGCGCGTGATCCAGGGTGCCGCGGTACCCGGTGCGCGTGATCCAGGGTGCCCGCGGTACCCGGTGCGCGTGATCCAGGGTGCCCGCGGTACCCGGTGCGCGTGATCCAGGGTGCCCGTGGTCCCCGGTGCGCGGCGGCCCTCAGGTCAGCGCGCCGAGTCCCGGTCCGAAGGCCACCAGCAGCGGAACCGCCGGAGCCAGCGTCGCCAGGGCCGTCAGCCGCATCCGGCGCACGGCCGACAGGCGGGGCGCGGCAGTCAGCAGCCGCCGGACCCGATGGGGGACGTGCGCGTGCGGCGCGGGGGACGGGCCGAAGACCCCGCGGTCCTCGTTCAGGCCGATCAGGGCCAGGGCGGTGGTCAGGCGCCCGTACCGCCGCGAGGCCACGTCGTCGGCCGCCAGCTCCAC
The DNA here is from genome assembly GCF_044759865.1 of Streptomyces sp. NPDC099050. NCBI lineage: Bacteria > Bacillati > Actinomycetota > Actinomycetes > Kitasatosporales > Streptomycetaceae > Streptomyces > Streptomyces sp. NPDC099050. The sequence continues at coordinate 38,667 of NZ_JBIWAE010000001.1, forward strand.
CAGGCGGTGCATCTGCGCCTCGAACGCGGCGAAGACCGGGACCCGCGGGAACCCCCCGGACAGCGCCCGCGAGCAGTGCAGCAGCCAGTCGTGCCGGGCCGCCGCGTGCCCCTGCTCGTGGGCCAGTACGGCGTCCAGCTGACTCCCCTTGAGCCGGCCCAGCGCCGCCGTCGTGACCACCAGCCGCGGGATCGGCCCCGGCAGCCACCAACTGTCGGGCCGCTGCCCCTCCAGTACCACGAGCCGTGTTCCGGTGGCCTGCTCCCCGGGCAACAGCGGGGCCCGTGACAGCAGTTCGGCGCCCTGCGCGCGCCGCCGGGCGCGGGCCCGCAGGATCTCCCGGGCCAGCATCGCTCCGGTCCACAGTCCGCCGCCGGCCAGCGCGACGGCGGTGCCCGCGGCCCAGAGCCCGCCCGAGGCGTCCAGCGCGTAGGCGTCGACCACGCCGTGCGGGGCCGGGGCGAACAGCCTGCCCCGGACGGCCTGCCAGGCGGCGGCCGCGCTCAGCAGCATCGACAGGGCGAAGCACAGGAGCACGGCGCCCACCACGCACTGCCAGGCCCACAGGGCCACGACGGGCTCGCGCTCGGGCCATTCGGCCCGGGCCAGCAGGCGGGGTGCGAGCACCGCGGTCAGGGCGCCGAGCAGCAGGAGAACGGCGGGGACCATCATGGGCCCCAGCCTAGGAGCGTGCGGCTACCTGCGGGTATGGGTCCGGGCCAAGGGTGACGCAGGACACGTTTCGCCGTCCCGTCCGCGGCCTCACATCGTGAGCAGCATCGCCAACATGCCGATTCCCATGGCGAGTCGGCAGGCACGGAGCACTTCCGCCGGTCCGGCGGGGGCGCCGGTGCCGGCAGCGGTGCCCGACGTGCCCGCGGTGCCCGTCGCGCTTGCGGCGCCCGCGGCGCCGACGGTGACCAGCCGGGCGCCGCCCAGCACCACGTACCCGGCGTAGTAGACGAGCAGGAGGCCGGTGAGCAGCGGCAGCCCGGCGCCGCCCTGCCCGTGGGCGTGGCCCGAGGATCCCGGCGCCGCGCCCGTCCCGGCGGCCACCGCCATGTAGACCATGGTCAGCGAGCCCACCAGATGGTGCGCGTGGTGCGGGCCCCCGCGCAGCAGCCACAGGGCGTGCAGCGCCGCCCCGCAGAAGACCGCGCCCAGCACGGGCGCCTGCCAGCCGCCGCCCAGCCGCAGCGGCACCGCCATCAGGGCCATGCCGAACCCCATGGCCGCCTCCCCGGCCGCCGCTCCGCCGCCGGCTCTCCCCGCGCGCCGCAGACAGTACGCCCCGCTCACCGCGCAGAGCAGGACGAGGAGCCAGGCGGAGACGGAGGTGGAGAGGGACGTGGCGGGACCGTGCACGGCGGAACCTCCCGGTTCGTCGGCTTCACCGGAAGAGATGCCCCCTTCACACGGCCATCACGCCGGGCGAGGTTAGGCTCTGTGCGACCACCGGAAGACGCACGTCGCTTGACCTCGCGTGACCTCGCGCAGAACGGAGCCCTCGATGCCGAGCGCCGCCCCCCAGGCCTTGACCTACCGCAGTGCCGTGGAGGCGGACATCCCGGCGCTCGTGGCGCTCGTGGAATCGGCGTACCGGGGGGATTCGAGCCGCGGCGGCTGGACCACCGAGGCGGACTTCCTGGACGGGCAGCGGACCGACGCGCAGGACGTGGCCCGGATCGTCGCGCACCCCGAGGGCATGCTCCTCGTCGTGGAGCGCGACGGCGAGATCGTCTCCTGCTGCCACCTCGAACACCGCGGTGACCACGTCTACTTCGGCATGTTCGCGGTCCGTCCCGGACAGCAGGGCGGCGGGCTGGGCAAGGCGGTCATGCTGGAGGCCGAGCGCCGCGCCCGCGAGCAGTGGGCGGCCAAGGAGATGCGGATGACCGTGATCAACGTACGGGAGGAGCTCATCGCCTTCTACGTGCGCCGCGGTTACGAGCGCACCGGCGAGATGAGCCCCTTCCCCTACGGGGACGAGCGGTTCGGCGTTCCGCTCCGCGACGACCTGGCCTTCGAGCTGCTGGTCAAGACGCTGTAGCCGCGGGGGCGGGGCCCACGGGACGGGCCGTCCGTGGGCCGGCCGCCGTGCGGGACGTCGTGCGCGCCCCGTGCGCCGTGCGCGTTCCCGGGATCAGGCGGTGAAGCGGCCCGTGGAGCGGATCTCCGGGAAGTCGGTGAGCACGCCGTCGAGTTCGAGGGCCCGCGCGAGGCGCAGCCGCTCCAGCGTGTTGACCGTCCACCCCGTCACGCGCAGTCCGGCCTCGTGCGCCGCCTCCACGGTGTGCAGGGTGAGGTGGCCGATGTTCAGGGCCACCGTCTCCGCGCCGGCCAGCGCGGCCCGGGCGACGGCCTCCCCGGCGTCCGCCGGGGTCTGGTTCGCGTAGAGCACGGTCCGTACGCCCGGCACCAGCCGGGCCGCCTCCACGAGCACCTCGTCGCGGAAGGAGGCCACTTCCACCCGGCCGGTCAGATCGCGGCGCAGCAGCAGCTCAGCGAAGTTCCCCACGGCGGCGAGGTCGTGGACCTGGATCCGGAGCGGGGCGCGGACGGCGTCGAGGACCTCGTCCAGGACCGGAACGTGCTCGCCGTCCCCGGCGTCCAGCTCGCGCAGTTCGGCCAGGGTCAGATCGGCCACGGCTCCCGACCCGTCGGTGGTCCGGTCGACCTCGGTGTCGTGCAGGACGACGAGGGCGCCGTCCTTGCTGAGCCGCACGTCCAGCGCGACGACGTCCATGCCGGAGCGTTCCGCGCGGACGAACGAGCGCAACGTGTTCTCCGGTTCGACACCCATGACCCCGCGGTGCCCGATGGTGAGGAAAGTCAAGGTTCTCATCCTTCCGTCGACGGCGGCTCCCCGCGCGGTCGCGGTGTCCCGACCGGCCGCGCGCGATGTGAGGCGCATGCTAGTGCGCCCCGCATGCGATGAAACCGCCTTTGCGGGGCCTCGGCAATGCCGTCCTGCCGCTCCCCGACGGGCCCGCCGGGGGCGGGGAAGCCCCCGGCGCGGCAAGCGTGGTCACCCGGGCGTGGGCGCGTCCCCACCGGCTTGACGTTCCCGCGCGTGCGGGCCCTCCGGGCCGTCCAGGTCCGCGAGCAGGGCGCGCGTCAGCTCCAGTTCGGCCAGATGCTGGCGCTCGCTCCAGCGCAGGGCGAGCACCGGGAACGCCCAGTCGGGCTCGGTGGCGGCGTGCGCCATGGCCTCCCGTACGGCGGTCAACTCCTCGGTGGTGCGCTCCAGATGCTCCGTCACCATGGTGCGCAGCCGCTCCGGCTCGGCCAGGTGCCCGAGCCAGACGCGCAGCAGCAGACCGTGTTTGAGCACCGGGGGGCCCGCCTCGGCGACGTCGGAGGCCCAGCCGGCCAGCGCCTCGCGTCCGGCGGGGGTGATGCCGTAGCGGCGCTTGGCCCGCGCCTCTTCGGGGCCGGAGCGCACGGAGGCCGCGTAGCCCAGTTCCTCCAGGCGGCGCAGTTCGGCGTAGATCTGGCTGATGGCCGGGGACCAGTAGAAGAAGCGCAGCGAGGAGTCCGCCCACTTCTTCAGCTCGTAGCCGGTCCGCTCCCCGGGGAAGGAGAGCAGGCCGAGAACCGCCCACGCGGTCGGTGGAAGCTCTTGCTTCTTCGGCTTCTGACTACTAGTCATATTTCGAATTGAAGTGAGACCCGGCACAGGACGCGACCCTGGAGGCATAAGTGAAGTTCTCCGTCATCTTCGAGGCACAGCTGGCCGACCCGACCGTGGAGCGCGAGCACCAGGTCATCCGTGACTGCGTGGAGCAGGCGGTACTCGCCGAACAGATGGGATTCGACCGGATCTGGGCCGTCGAGCACCACTCCCTGAAGTGGTACGCCCACATGTCCGCCCCGGAAATCTTTCTTGCTTTCGTCGCGGCTCGGACGAACACCATACGCATCGGCCACGGAGTCGTGTGCATGCCCTTCGCCTTCAACCACCCCGTCCGGGTCGCCGAGCGCGCCGCGATGCTCGACCTGCTGTCCGGCGGGCGGGTCGACCTCGGGGCCGGGCGGGGCGGCACCGTGCAGGAGACCTCGCTGTGCGGGGTGGACAGGGACCGCACCACGGCGGAGGTGGAGGAGGCCCTGCGGATCATCGGGAAGGCCTGGCAGGAGGACGAGCTGGAGTACCACGGGGAGCTCATCGACATCGATCCGCACCCGATCCTGCCCCGGCCGAGCCAGCGGCCCCATCCGCCGCTGTTCCTCGCGTGCAGCCGGGCCGAGACCCTGGTGCAGGCCGCGGAACTGGGCGTCGGGGCGCTCGTGATGGGATTCGCCGGGCCGGAGTCCATCGCGGGGATGCGCTCCGTCTACGACGCCGCGATCGCCGGCCGGGACGGCGGCCGGTTCGTCTCCACGGCCGTCAACGACCACTTCTCGGTGCTCTGCCCGACGATCGTGCTCGACGACCCCGAGGAGGCGCGGCGGATCGGGATCCGGGGGCAGCGGTTCTTCGCGCAGTCGATCGGCCACTGGTACGGCGGGGCGGGGGTGCCGGACGAGGCGGTGGTCGCCGGCGCCGACGAAGGAGCGGAGATGCGCAGGGCGGCCGAGCAGGTGGTGGCCCGGCTGCACGAGCAGGACATCCCGGTACGGCCGACCGCGACGGCCACCTTCAACGCGGACCACGCCTACGGGAGCGCGGACGAGGCGATCGCGTACGCGGAGCGGCTGCGGGAGGCGGGGGCCGACGAGATCATGTGCCTGATCCAGATGGGGACGGTGCCGCAGGAGGCCTGTCTGGAGACCCTGCGGCAGTGGGGCGAGAAGGTCATCCCGCACTTCGCGAACCAGCGGGCGTAGGGGGCCGCCGCCGTGACGGATGTGAATGCCGGGGTCCGTTCGGCCCTCGACTCCCACCCCGGGATGTTCCACGGATTCCTCGCACCGGCCGGAGTGCTCCCCGAGGCCCGCCAGGCCTTGGCGCGCCTGGGCGAAGCGATCGCCGCCACGCGTAAGAACGGGAAGACTTCCGGTGAAACTGGGGGTGACGCAGGATAATTTCCCGGATCTCCTCTTGAGTGGAAGAGCCTCACCCGCTTACGCTGTGCCGACGTGAGGTTCTCCTGTGGAGGAAGTGACATGACGGAAACTCTTGTGCCGGGTATCGGCGGTGCCGTGATAACCGCCGGTGTACGGGTGGTCGACCACCCGGCGTGGCCCGAGCTCAAGGCCGCCGTGGAGGAGATCCGGCCCTGGCAGTCGGCCGACGGCTCCATCGACTTCGAGGCCGAGGGCGAGCACGCCCGTGCCACCGTCCAGGCCGCGGTCGAGCGCGTGATCGAGGGCATCGAGGCGCTGTCGCCGCTGCTCCCGCACGCGGCCCCGTACCACCGCGCCCTCGTCGGCGACCTGCGCAAGTGGGCCGACGGCGGCTTCGGCGTGCCGGACTTCCTCGACTCCCTGCTGGCCTTCGCCCCGGCCGCCGAGCGCGCCGACGGGCTCCAGCACCTCGTGGTCTTCCCGATGTACACGCAGAACGGCAACCCGGACCGCAACCTCGAAGCCGTCGTGCTGAAGATGGTGTGGCCCGAGTGGCTCTCCGAGCTGGAGCGCACCCGGTACGACAACCCGCTCTTCCTCGGCATCACCTTCGAGGACTTCACCCCGGGCTACGACACGCACTCGGCCGTGCTCTTCCCGGAGACCATCGCGGTGCGCGAGGCCCCCGAGCGCTTCACCTGGGGCGGCATCTTCTGCGACCGCGAGGCCGCCCGCTACCGCAAGGTCACCGAGGCCGCGGTGGACATCCTGGGCATCGAGCTGCCCGAGGACATCGCCCGGATGGTCGAGGACCAGGAGCGCTGCGAGAAGGCCTTCGTCCTGTGGGACATGGTCCACGACCGCACCCACAGCCACGGCGACCTGCCGTTCGACCCCTTCATGATCAAGCAGCGCCAGCCGTTCTGGATGTACGGCCTGGAGGAGCTGCGCTGTGACCTCACCGCCTTCAAGGAGGCCGTGAAGCTGGAGTCCGAGGGCAACGAGCACGGCCGCGACGTGCAGTACGCCGTCCTCTTCGACAGGATGTTCCGCTTCCCGGTGTCCGGCGACCGCAACCGGAACTACGACGGCCTCGGCGGCCAGCTCCTCTTCGCGTACCTCCACAAGCACGACGTCGTGCGCTGGACGGACAACAAGCTGAAGATCGACTGGATGCGCGCCCCGCAGGTCACCAACCAGCTGTGCGCCGAGATCGAGGACCTCTACCGGGCCGGCATCGACCGCCCGAAGCTGGTCCACTGGTTCAAGGCGTACGACCTGGTCGCCGAGTACCTCGCCCCGCACCCGGGCTCCACGTGGGCCAAGGGTCCCGACGCCCTGGACCTGACGCAGCCGCCGCGCAAACTCGTGGACGACGTGCTTCCGGACGAGTTTCCGCTGAGCATGTTCTATGAGGCCCTGGCCAAGAAGCTCAAGGGCGTGATCGCCTCGACCAAGGGCATCACGGCAGGGAACGCCGCGGAACGCGAGACCGCGCGGGTCGCCGCGTGAGCGCTCGCCCACAGGAGGCAGCACAGATGAACGGCTCCGGTAACGGGAACGGGAAGCTCCACGGGGCGGTAGTGGCAGTGGCGGGGGCCGGCGGGCCCGCCGGCCGCGCGACCCTGCTCCGCCTCGCCGAGGCGGGAGCCGTGGTCGTCGCGTCCGACGCCGACGCGGCCCGCCTCGCCGAGGCGGTCGACGCCGCCCGCTACGCCCACGGCGGCGCCACCATCACCGGTGACACCGTCGACCTGCTCGACCTGGAGGCCACCAAGGCCTGGGCCGAGCAGACCGAGAAGGAGTTCGGCCGCATCGACGGCCTGGTCCACCTCGTCGGCGGCTGGCGCGGCAGCAAGACCTTCACCGACGTCGACCTCGCGGACTGGGCCTTCCTGGAGAAGCTCCTCATCCGCACCGTCCAGCACACCTCGCTCGCCTTCCACGACGGGCTGCTGCGTAGCGACCGCGGACGTTACGTCCTGGTCAGCCAGTCCGGTGCGCACAAGCCGGTCGCCAACAACGCCGCGTACAACGCGGGCAAGGCGGCGGCCGAGGCCTGGACGCTCGCGATGGCGGATTCCTTCCGCAAGGCGGGTGGCGAGGACGGTCCGGGCGCCGCTGCTGCGATCCTGGTGATCAAGGCATTGGTGCACGACGCGATGCGCGCCGAGCGTCCCACTGCGAAGTTCGCGGGCTTCACCGACGTCAAGGAGCTGGCCGAGGCCATCGCCGGCGTCTGGGAGCGGCCCGCCACCGATGTGAACGGACAGCGCCTGTGGCTCACCCCCCAACCGTGAAGACCGGCGCCGCGAAGGCAGGTGCCGTGAAGACCGCGATACGCAAGTCCGCGGCCAAGACCGATGCCCGTCGGCACCACGACCCGGCGGTACGCGGCTTCGCGAGCGACAACTACGCCGGAATCCACCCGGAGATCCTCGCGGCCATCGCCCTCGCCAACGGCGGCCACCAGGTCTCCTACGGCGACGACGAGTACACCGAGAACCTGCAGCAGGTCTTCCGCGGTCACTTCGGCCCGCACGCCGAGGCCTACCCGGTCTTCAACGGCACCGGCGCCAACGTGACCGCCCTGCAGGCGCTCACCGACCGCTGGGGCGCCGTGATCTGTGCCGAGTCGGCGCACATCAACGTCGACGAGGGCGGTGCGCCCGAGCGGATGGCGGGCCTCAAGCTGCTCACCGTCCCCACGCCGGACGGCAAGCTCACCCCCGAGCTCATCGACCGGCAGGCCTGGGGCTGGGAGGACGAGCACCGGGCGATGCCGCAGGTCGTCTCCATCACCCAGAACACCGAGCTCGGCACGGTCTACACCGTGGACGAGGTCCGTGCCATCTGCGAGCACGCGCACGCCAAGGGCATGAAGGTCCACCTCGACGGCGCCCGGATAGCCAACGCCGCGGCCTCGCTCGACGTGCCGATGCGCAGCTTCACCAACGCGGTCGGCGTGGACGTGCTGTCCTACGGCGGCACCAAGAACGGCATGATGGCCGGCGAGGCCGTCGTGGTGCTGAACCCGGACTCCGTCCGGCAGATGAAGCACATCCGCAAGATGTCGATGCAGCTCGCCTCCAAGATGCGCTTCGTGTCGGTACAGCTCGAAGCGCTGCTCGCGAAGGACCTGTGGCTGCGCAACGCCCGCCACGCCAACGCGATGGCGCAGCGGCTGGCGGCCGGAGTGCGCGAGACCGACGGGGTGGAGATCCTCTACCCGGTGCAGGCCAACGCCGTGTTCGCACGGCTCCCGCACGAGGTCTCGCGGCGGCTGCAGGAGCGGTACCGCTTCTACTTCTGGGACGAGATCGCGGGCGACGTCCGGTGGATGTGCAGCTACGACACCCAGGAGGAGGACGTGGACGGCTTCCTCCAGGCCCTCAAGGAAGAGCTGGCCCGCTAAGTCTGCGGGCAGGCACCTACAGCTATCTATAGGCATGCAGTCTCATGCATGAGTATGCTCCTGGATCATGGAATTGATCCAGGAGCATACTGACCTTGCCGCCTATCTGGCCGCCGATGACGCGGTCGATCACGGACATCCGCTGGTCGAAGAGACCGCCGACGCCCTGTGGAGCACCACCGGCGATGCATATTCATACGCCAAGGCGGCCTTCGAGTTCGTCCGTGATGCCATCCCGCACTCCGCCGACTCCGGCGACGACCGCGTCGCGTGGCGCGCCTCAGACGTCCTCGGTACGCGCAACGGGATCTGCTACGCCAAGGCGCACGCGCTGACCGCACTGCTGCGCGCCCGGGGCATACCGGCCGGCCTCTGCTATCAGCTGCTGGGCGACGACGACGGAACCAACCTCGTCCTGCACGGTCTCGTCGCGCTGTGCCTGCCCGGCGGCGAGGGCTGGTCCCGGGTGGACCCGCGGGGCAACAAGCCGGGTGTGGACGCCCAGTTCACCCTGGACCGCGAACGACTCGCCTTCCCCGTCCGCCCGGAGCTCGGCGAGATCGACTACCCCGGGCTGTACGCGGCCGCGCACCCGGCCACGCTCAAGGTGCTCCAGGAGTCAGCGGACCGGACGCAGTTGTGGCGGAACCTGCCGACGGGGCTGTAGCCGGCGGGTCCACGGTCGACGGTCCCGCGGGTGACGGCCCCGCGGCCGCCGGGGCGGCAACCGTCGCCGGGTCGGCAACCGCGCCACCGGCGGCCGCGGCCGCGGGGACGGCTGGCTCCCGGTCCGGGCCGCGCGCCGCCACCGCGGTGTGCAGCAGGGCCGCGGCCAGTTGCAGGGCGGCGATCGCGAGGACCAGGATCCAGGGCGGTGCGTCGGCGGCGAGCCCCACGAGGGCGGCGCCCGTGGACGCGGCCGTCACCTTCAGTCCGGCGCCGAGGGTGAACACCTGGGTCCGCGTCCCGTCGGGTGCGAACTCCGAGCGGATCCGCAGGGTGGCCGTCAGCAGCGGCCCGTCGCACACCCCCGCCGCGGCGAACGCCACGGCCGCGAGCGGGAGGGACGGGGTGAACGCGGCCACCGTCAGTGCCACCCCTGTCGCCGCCATGGCCCAGCGGGCGAGCCGGCCCGGGGGGACGGTCGTGATCCTGCCCAGCGTCAGGGAGCCGGTCAGGGCGCCCAGGGCGAAGGCGGTCATCAGTACCCCGCCGCCACCCGGGCTGCCGAGCGAGGCCGCCAGGAGGACCGAGGTGACGGTGAGCGCCCCGAGGCCCAGGAAGGCCAGGGTCGTGGCCGAGGTGATGGCCCGCAGCTGCCGGATCCGCCACAGGGCGGCCAGCCCGGCGCCCATCCCGACCCGGGGCGCGCCGGGGCCCGGCTCCTGGCTTCCGTGCGGACTCCCGTACGGAAGGGTCGCCGCCAGCGCCGCCGCCAGCGCGCCGGACGCGGCCAGGAGCCCCATCGCGGGCCCGGCCGAACCGAAGGCCGCGACGAGGCTCACGGCCGCCGGGGCGGTCACCGCCGCGCCGTTGTAGGTCGACGCGTCCCAGCCGTACGCCTTGTCGCGCGCGGGGCCGGGCGGGACCAGCCCCGCCACCAGGCTCGACAGCCCGCCCGTCACCATCGGCCCGCAGGAGCCGCCGAGTACCGCCACCGCGAGCACCACGGGCGTCGGAGCCCGCCCGAGCAGGAACGCCAGGGCCGCCACGGCCGTGGTGAAACCCGCCAGGGCGCCCACGTGGAAGAGGCGGGGCCGGCGCGACCTGGCCGCGGCGGCGCCCGCGAGCGGAGCCGCGAGCACGTGCGGGGCCAGCCAGGCGGTCAGGACGAAGGCGCCGTGGGCGGCGCTCCCGGTGCGCTGGAGGGCGAGCAGCACGACGGCCATGCCCATGCCCTCGGAGGCGAAGCGCGCCGCCAGTGCGGCGGCCAAGTACCGTCCGAGCCCCGGCATTCCGGCCCCTTTCGCCCTGTGCCCGGATGACGTGGCAGAGGGCTGTGAGGTTACGCCATACGGGTGTAGGGCGAAAGCATCGCGATTCCCGGTCAAGGGGAACCCGCCGTCGAGCTGATGGACGCCCGGTCCGCGCGGATCAATGACCACATCAACAGCAACGCCCCGCCGCAGAGCGGCTGGGCGGGCTCCACGCTGTGCGGCGGGAGCCTGACCAAGGGCCTGGGCCCCGGCCACGGAGGTCGGCTCCCACGCGGAGAACCCGAACTGACGCGCACCCGACGCGCGACCGCGGCCCCGCCCATCGGGCGGGGCCGCGGTCTGCCGCAAGGCTCAGCAGGCCTCAGCCGGCATCCTTGACCTGCTCCGGGGTCGGCGCGGTGCCGCCGAGGTGGGCGGGCAGCCACCAGGAGTCCTCGGCGCCCTTGGGCTTGGCCGGGTAGGCGGCCTGGGCGGCGTCCAGCAGCTCCTGCACGCGCTCGCGCAGCCGGCGGGTGATGGCCCCGGCGTACTGGTCGGCGGGCGCCTCCAGCGGCTCGCCCACCCGCATCGTCACCGGGATGTGACTGCGCTTGAGGTCCTTGGGGCGGCCCTTGGTCCACATCCGCTGGGTTCCCCACAGTGCCACCGGGATCAGCGGGACGCCGGCCTCCTGGGCCATGCGGGCCGCACCCGACTTGAAGCTCTTGAGCGTGAAGGACTGGGAGATCGTCGCCTCCGGGAACACGCCGATGATCTCGCCGGAGCGCAGCGAGTCGAGCGCGTGCTGGTAGGCCGTCTCGCCCTGGGCGCGGTCCACGGGGATGTGCTTCATGGCGCGCATCAGCGGACCGGACACCTTGTGCCGGAACACCGACTCCTTCGCCATGAAGCGGACGAGCCGCTTCTGCGGGCGCGCGGTCAGCCCGGCGAAGATGAAGTCGAGGTAGCCGATGTGGTTCGACACCAGAACGGCCCCGCCCTGGCGCGGGATGTTCTCGGTGCCCTTCATGTCGATGCGGACGTCGAGCGCGCGGAAGAGGGCGTGCGCGGCACCGACAACCGGGGGGTAGACGAGCTCAGCCATGGTGGGGAGACCCCGCTTTCTGCCTGGAGGTGCTCCCGGCCCGAAGTTACGGCAGCGTAGGTACGCGGCCATGGGGGATCGTGCCCCATACGGGAGCCGCAGGCCAGCCCAGACGCCCGTGCCCGGCGAGATTCTCGTCACGCCGGGAATGCGGAGCGCCCGCCGGGCGCTCCGATCAACGGAAGAACGTACCGGGATGAGGGAAAGTGCCCGTACGGGTCGGGCGACGGCGGAGACGGGAGCGCGGGTGCGCGCAGGCGAGCGGGACGAAGGCACGGGTGCGGGTGCGGGTGCGGGTGCGGATCGGGGCGCGGGCCGGCTGGGCGTCGCCGAACTGGGTGCCGAGCCGGGGGAGCGGGCGACGCTCGTGCAGTTCTCGAGCGCCTTCTGCCAGCCCTGCCGGGCCACCCGGCGGATCCTGGACGAGGTCGCGGCCATGGTCGCGGGGGTCCGGCACATCGAGATCGACGCCGAGAAGAACCTGGACCTCGTACGGATCCTCGGCATCGAGAAGACCCCGACGGTACTGGTCCTGGACGCGGCCGGCCGGATCGTCCGGCGGGCCGCCGGCATGCCGCGCAAGTCGGACGTGATCGCCGCCCTGGGCGCCGCCGTATGACGCGGACCGGATGGCGCGGACCGTGGCGCGGGCCCTGCTGCGGTCCGTGATGCGGGCGTCCCATGAGCCGGTACACGCGTCCGCACGCAGCGTGACGCGCCCTACATCTGCCCGTTGAGGCTTGACTGTGTACACGAGAGATCGCCAGGCTTGCGATATGCGGTATGAACTCCTGCTTTACGGACGGGGCACCTCCTGATGACGGCTCCGACAGCTCCGTCCCCACGGGCCGGCGCAGGCCTGCCCGGCTCGCCGGCGCTGTTGCGCTCGGTGTTCCGCCGGCACGCCGCGGGCGTCGCCGTGATCACTGCCGAGAGCGGTGGCCGGCCGGTGGGTTTCACCGCGACCTCGCTCAACTCGGTCTCCGCCGACCCTCCGCTGCTGTCGTTCACCATCGGCACCGGGTCCTCCAGCTGGCCCGCGATACGGGACTCCGAGCACCTCGGGGTCCACATACTCGGCGAGCACCAGGGGGAGTTGGCCGGCCTGTTCGCCCGCAACGGTGCCGACCGCTTCGGGTCCGCCACCGACTGGGCGCCCGGCCCGCACGGGGTGCCGGTCCTGGGCGGAGTCCTGGCCTGGCTGGTGTGCCGGGTCGTGGCGCGGGTTCCGGCCGGCGAGCACCGGGTGATCATCGCGGAGGCGGTCGCCGGGGACCCGGCGGGGGACCCCGTGGGAGATCCGGGCGGCGAGGGCCGTCCGCTGCTGTACCACCAGGGGCGCTTCAACGCGTTGCGGGACTGAATCGTCCCTGCTGGGGCCGGTTCCGCCGGCGTTGGCCAGATCACAGTTCACCGGCCTTGCAACCTGGCGGCACCCGCTGTGTACTGACGAGTAACATTCCTGACGGGGCGCGGGCCGCCCCGGCGGGAACGGCCCGAGATGGCGCCTATGCTGCCTGAACAAGGCGGTACCAGAAATGTCGATGCGGTAGGAGAGCCGGCGTGAGCCTGAGGATCGTTGTCTGTGTGAAGTACGTGCCCGACGCCACTGGCGACCGGCAGTTCACCGAAGACCTGACCGTCAACCGTGACGACGTCGACGGCCTGCTGTCGGAGCTCGACGAGTACGCCGTCGAGCAGGCGCTGCAGATCGCCGACGAGGCCGACGACGCGGAGATCACCGTCCTGACGGTGGGCCCCGAGGATGCGAAGGACGCGCTGCGCAAGGCGCTGTCGATGGGTGCCGACAAGGCCATCCACGTCGAGGACGACGACCTGCACGGCAGCGACGTCATGGCCACCTCGCTGGTGCTCGCCAAGGCGATCGAGAAGGCCGGTTACGACCTGGTCATCACCGGCATGGCCTCGACGGACGGCACCATGGGTGTCCTCCCGGCGATCCTGGCCGAGCGCCTGGGCGTCCCGCAGGTCACCCTGCTCTCCGAGGTCAAGGTCGAGGACGGTGTCGTCACGGGCCGTCGCGACGGCGACTCCGCGAGCGAGCAGCTGGAGGCCTCCCTCCCGGCGCTCGTCTCGGTGACGGACCAGTCGGGCGAGGCCCGCTACCCGTCCTTCAAGGGCATCATGGCCGCCAAGAAGAAGCCGGTGGAGTCCTGGGACCTGGAGGAGCTGGAGATCGAGTCCGACGAGGTCGGTCTCGAAGGCTCCTGGACCGCGGTCGACTCCGCGACCCAGCGCCCGGCCCGCACCGCCGGCACGATCGTCAAGGACGAGGGCGAGGGCGGCAAGTCGCTGGCCGAGTTCCTGGCCGGCCAGAAGTTCATCTAAGAGCTTCGGTCATCCCTCGACAGTCCCCCTGACTACTTCGCATTCGCAGGAGCATCCCCATGGCTGAAGTCCTCGTCTACGTCGACCACGTCGACGGCGCCGTCCGCAAGCCCACCCTCGAACTGCTGACGCTGGCCCGCCGCATCGGCGAGCCCGTCGCCGTCGCCCTCGGCAACGGCGCCGAGGCCACCGCCGCCGTGCTCGCCGAGCACGGCGCCGTCAAGGTCCTCGCCGCCGACGCCCCGGAGTTCTCCGACTACCTCGTCGTACCGAAGGTGGACGCGCTCCAGGCCGCGTACGACGCCGTGTCCCCGGCGGCCGTACTGCTCCCCTCCTCCGCGGAGAACAAGGAGATCGGCGCCCGCCTGGCCGTTCGCATCGGCTCCGGCATCATCACCGACGCCACCGACCTGGAGGCGGGTGACGAGGGCCCGGTCGCGACGCAGGCCGCGTTCGCCGCGTCCTTCAGCACCAAGTCCCGCGTCTCCAAGGGCACCCCGGTCATCACCGTGAAGCCGAACTCGGCCCCGGTCGAGGCCGCCCCGGCCGCCGGCGCCGTCGAGGCGCTCGCCGTCACCTTCGGCGCCCTGGCCACCGGCACCAAGGTCACCTCCCGCACCCCGCGCGAGTCGACCGGCCGCCCCGAGCTGACCGAGGCCGCGATCGTGGTCTCCGGCGGCCGAGGCGTCAACGGTGCCGAGAACTTCCACATCATCGAGGCCCTCGCGGACTCCCTCGGTGCGGCCGTCGGCGCCTCGCGCGCCGCCGTGGACGCCGGCTGGTACCCGCACTCCAACCAGGTCGGCCAGACCGGCAAGTCGGTCTCCCCGCAGCTGTACATCGCCTCCGGCATCTCGGGCGCGATCCAGCACCGCGCGGGCATGCAGACCTCCAAGACGATCGTCGCGATCAACAAGGACGCCGAGGCCCCGATCTTCGACCTCGTCGACTACGGCGTGGTCGGCGACCTCTTCGCGGTCGTCCCCCAGCTGACCGACGAGATCAAGGCGCGCAAGGGCTAAAACCCTGCCGCAGGCGCTGACCTGCGGGTAAGTGGTCTCCGGGGCCGTGTGGTGTTTCTCACCGCACGGCCCCGAGTCGTTTGTCCAGGACGGCGGGGGGACCATTGACGGAGCGGAACCCCGTGACTAAATTCTGTAATGCGGATCTAAGATTCCGTGAAGCGGAAAAGAGGAGAGTGCACGATGGGTCAGCAGGAGAAGGTGGCGACGAGCCTCGCAGGCGCGGTCAGCGAGGGCATCAGCGCTTCCCTCAAGCCGGTGGACGCGGAACTCGCGCGCCACTACCCGGGCGACCCCGGCACCCGTCAGCCCATCCACACGGTCTACGTGCCCGGTGACGTCTTCGCCGCGGACACCATCCGTACCTGGGGCGACCAGGCCCTCGCGGCCCTCGACGAGCACGCCCCGGACGCCGCCACCTTCGCGAAGGTACTCGGCATCTCCGACGAGCTGGCCGTACCGGTCTACGACCGCGTCCGCGCCAAGCTGGCCTCCGAGCCCATCGAGGACCTGCGCGTCGACTTCGAGGACGGCTTCGGCGTCCGCTCCGACGAGGAGGAGGACCAGGCCGCGGCCCGCGCCGCCCGCCTCGTCGCCGAAGCCTTCTCCAACGGTACGAACGCCCCGTACATGGGCATCCGGATGAAGTGCATGGAGTCCAACGTCCGCGACCGCGGCATCCGGACCACCGACATCTTCCTCTCGGGCCTGCTCGCGCACGGCGGCCTGCCCGAGGGCCTGGTCCTGACCCTGCCCAAGGTCACGTACCCCGAGCAGGTCACGGCCTTCGTGCAGCTGCTGGAGGCCTTCGAGACCGCCCGCGGTCTGCGCCCGGGCCGGATCGGCTTCGAGATCCAGATCGAGACCAGCCAGTCCATCCTGGCCTCCGACGGCACCGCCGCGGTCGCCCGGATGATCGAGGCCTCCAAGGGCCGCGCCACCGGCCTGCACTACGGCACCTTCGACTACAGCGCCTGTGTCGGCGTCTCGGCCGCGTACCAGTCGAGCGACCACCCGGCCGCCGACCACGCCAAGGCGATCATGCAGGTCGCGGCCGCCGGCACCGGCGTGCGCGTCTCCGACGGCTCGACCAACGTCCTGCCGATCGGCACCACCGAGCACGTCCACGAGGCCTGGAAGCTGCACTACGGCCTCACCCGCCGCGCCCTGGCCCGTGCCTACTACCAGGGCTGGGACATGCACCCGGCGCACCTGCCGACCCGCTACGCGGCCGTCTTCGTCTTCTACCGCGAGGGCCTCGAGACGGCCGCCGCGCGCCTGAAGGCGTACGTCGCCAAGATCGAGGGCGACGTCATGGACGAGCCCGCCACCGCGAAGGCCCTGGCCGGCTACCTGGTCCGCGGCCTGGACTGCGGCGCCGTCGGCGCCGACGAGGTCACCGCCCTGACCGGCCTGACCCGCGCGGAACTCGACGCCTTCGCCATCCCGCGCCGCTCGGCGACGCTGACGGCGACCGCCTGAGGCTGAACGCCACGCGGGGCCCGGCCCGGGCTACTTGGGCCGGGCCCCGCGCGTGTCCGGCTCCGGCAGCACCCAGAACCGCAGGGTGCCGTCCTCCCCGGAGGTGGCCAGAAGGCTCCCGTCCGGGGAGAAGGCGACGCCTCGGACGGCGCCGGAGTGTCCGGTCAGGGGCGGATGGACGGCAAACCCGCGGGTGCGGGTGTCCAGCACCTTGACGACACCGTCCGCACCGGCGCTGGCGAGCAGTCTCCCGTTGGGGGAGAAGGCCAGGTCGTAGACCCGCGCGGCATGCGCGACGAGTCGCTGGTTGGGCGGTCGCTGGGTGGCGTGGTCCCACAGCTGGAGGGTCCCGACGAGATCGCCTATGGCCAGCAGCCGGCCGGAAGGGGAGAGGGCCATGGCGCCGAGCTTGGGCCCGTGGGTTTCCAGGTCCCGGCCGGCCGGGTCCCGTTGGGTCAGGTCCCACCGCGTCACCATCGTGTCGTGCGCGGCGACCAGGGTGCGGCCTTCGGGAGAGAAGGCCACCGCGAAGGGGGCCGACACCGGGTCGGGTCCCTCGGTGACCACGTCCGTGGGGTCGACGGCCGTAGGGAGGAGCGACAGGCCGCCCGCGCGGACCGTGGCCACCAGCCGGCCGTCCGCGCTGAACGACACGTGCGGCAGGAGCGACACCGGGGCGCGCAGGGGCGCGGTCCGGGGTGCTTCCCGGCTCCACAGGGCAGCAGGGCCGCCGTCATCGGGGAACTCCAGTCCCCACGGGCCGCCGAGAGGCAGCGTCAGAACCTCCTGCAACCGGGTCCGGGTCTCCGGATCCCAGGTCAGGATCCTCCGGTCGGCCGTCTGGACGAGGAGCCGGGAGCCGTCCGGGGAGAAGGCGAGTCGGCCCAGTGGCTTCCCGGTCCCGCTCGACACGGGGGGCAGGGCGAGGGCGTGCCCCTGGCGCAGCATCGCGGCCGCGGACCGCGCTCCGAGGGAAGGCACGGACCCGGTGGTGACCGGGTTCCGGTGGTAGACCACCACGGTGTCCCGCTCGCCGCAGGCGGCCAGCATCCGGCCGTCGGACGAGAAGGCGACGTCGTGGAGCGCCATGTCGGACCCGGCCAGTGGGTCGCCGACCGGACTGCCCGTGGCGGTGTCCCACAGGCGTACGGTGCCGTCGTCGCAGGCCGTCGCCAGCAGCCTGCCGTCCGGGGAGAAAGCCGCTCCGAGGGTCGAACCGTCCGGTACCACCAGCGGCCCGCCGAGGGCGGCACCGGTGGAGGTGTCCCACAGCCGGGTCCCGTCGAGGCCCACCGTGGCGAGCAGTCTCCCGTCCGGCGAGAAGGCCATCACCTCGTTTTCGTGCCCGGGCATGGGCTCCCCGACGCTCGCTCCCGCGACGGGGTCCCACAGCCGCAGGACGTGCCTTCCCTTGATCCCGGCCAGCAGATCACCGCCGGGGAGGAAGACCAACGCCCGGACCTCCCCGAAGTGCCCGATGTACGGGGCCCCGTCCGGTTCCCCGGTGGCGGTGTTCCAGGGCCGCACGCTCTCGTCGTCGGCGGCGGTGACGAGCACGCGGCCGTCGGGCGAGAAGGCCAGCACGCCGACGGCCGCTTCGTGGCCGAGAAGGGCCGGGCCCACGGGCGTGAGGTCCGACAGGTCCCACAGCCTTCCCGCACCCTGGTCGTCGCCCGTCGCCAGGGTCCGGCCGTCCGGCGAGAAGGTCACCGCGACGATGTGCTCCTCGGGGCCGATCTCGCCCACGAGCCGGCCGCGGACGGGATCCCACAGGTGCACGTCCCCACCGCCGACGGTCGCGAGCATCCGTCCGTCGGGGGAGAACACCGCGCCGTGGTTCGGGTACTCGCGCACGGTCAGCCGGTGGGCGACGGAGAACCCGCTCCCACCGGTCGGCGTGTACGGCGGCGCGGGAGCCACCAGCCAGGAGCCGGGCGCGGGCACGGCCTTGGCGGGCCAGGAGCCGGGCGCGTCCCCGGGCACGGCCTTCGCGTCCCCGGGGGCGAGCGCGGGTACGGCCCTCGCGCGGTCGGGCGCCGTCGGCTGGAGGGAGGCCAGGGCCCGCCAGCGGCTCCGCCAGGGCTCCAACTGGGGGGAGCTGTGCGGTGGGACAACGGTCTCCTGCCCGAACTCGTCGTAGGAGTACAGGATCCGCACCAGCGCCATCAGGGTGTCGAGGCTCAGCAGCCGCTTCCCCCGGAACGCGTCGCTCTGCGTGGCCACCGGGAGCCGGATCCCGGCCCCGGACTTCGACGCCCGGGCCTCCAGTTTCCGATAGGCGGGATTGCCGCGCTCGATCCGCAGTTCCCGCAAGTCGCCCGCGAGGCGGCTCAGTTCCTCGTCGAAGCCGTTCTGTACCGTGCCCACCCGTGCCCCCCGGACCGTTCGGGCCATCAGGTTAGAGCGTGATCCGCCGAACGGTCCCGGACTTGTCGGAACGGTGCCGGACACCGGCGGAAGTGTTCGCCGGTCCGGCAGTGATCGAGAGGCCGGCGGATCCGTTCGGCCCGTGCGGGTTCGGGCCCCCGGTCCGCTGGAATCGGACCATGACCACACATCAAGACCCGTCGGACCACGGTCCGTTCCTTTCCCTGCACACGGCGGTCGTCCTGCTGGGCGCCGTCCTGACCGGCCTCGCGGCGGGGGTGCTCACCTACCTCGGGGGGACCGTCGCCGCGCTCTCGGTGCTCGCCGGACTGACCGCGGCCGGGGCCGCGGTGCCCGTGCTGCGCGGTCTCATCCGGTGACCGGCGGGATCTCGCCCGAACCGCGGGGGATCAGGCGGGTGGGGAGTTCGATGCGGGACGGGGGGAGGTCGGCGCCCGAGAGGCGTTGGAAGAGGCGGTCCGTGGCCACGCGGCCCAGCGCCGCGGCGTCCTGGGCGATGACCGTGATGCCGGGGTTCAGCAGGTCGGCGAGTTCGAAGTCGTCGAAGCCGACCAGGGCCACCGGGCGGGGCAGGGACGCGAGGACGCGTACGGCCGTGACCGTCACGCGGTTGTTGCCGGCGAAGAGGGCCGTCACCGGCTCCGGGCCCGACAGCATCGAGCGGGCCGCGGCCGAGACGCGTTCCGGGGCCGTCGTCCCCAGGGAGACCCAGGAGGTGGCGACCGGCAGGCCGGCGTCGGCCATGGCCGCGCGGTAGCCCCGTAGCCGCTCGGTCGCCGTGTGGATGTGCGGCTGGTCGCCGATGAAGCCGATCCGGCGGTGGCCGCCGGCGATCAGGTGGGCCACACCGGCCCGGGCGCCGCCGAAGCTGTCGGACAGGACGACGTCCGCGTCGATCCGGCCCGCCGGGCGGTCCACGAACACCGTGGCCACCCCGGCCCGGATCTCCGGCTCCAGATAGCGGTGGTCGTCCCCGGCCGGGATCACGATGAGGCCGTCCACCCGGCGGGCGCACAGCGCGAGCGCCAGTTCCCGCTCGCGGTCGGGGTCCTCGGCGCTGGAGCCGTTGATGAGCAGGGCGCCGTGGGCGCGGGCCACCTCTTCCACGGCCCGGTTGAGCGGCCCGTAGAAGGGGTCGGAGAGGTCCTCCAGGACCAGGCCGACGGTGGCGGTGCGGCCCTTGCGCAGCACGCGCGCGCTGTCGTTGCGGCGGAAACCGAGCGCGTCGATGGCCTCCTGGACCCGCTGCTCGGTGTCCGGGGTGACCCCGGGCTCCCCGTTGACCACGCGTGACACCGTCTTGAGGCCCACGCCGGCCCGGGCCGCCACGTCCTTCATGGTCGGCCGGTTGCCGTAGCGGGGTTCGGACGGGCGGCGGGTGTGCGGCACGGTGTCGGACCTCCGGGAGGGCTGGGTGTGGGGACGGTGCGGGCCCGGCGTTGCGGACGGGCCCCTGACCTTGAGGATAAGCACTCGGCGGGGCGCCGGGGTTTCCGTGGCAGGGTGGTGCGGGCAAGCCACTGGGGGCATCGGGAGAGGGGTAGACGTGATCGTCTGGATCAACGGCACGTTCGGCGCCGGCAAGAGCAGCACAGCGCGCGAGCTGACCGGCCTCCTGCCGGAGAGCACCTTGTTCGACCCGGAGTTCATCGGCGACGCGCTCCGCGTGCTGCTGCCGCGCAAACGCCTCGCGGAGGTGACCGACTACCAGGACCTGCCGAGCTGGCGGCGGCTCGTGGTGGACACGGCGGCGGCCATGCTGGCGGAGCTGGGCGGGGTGCTGGTCGTCCCGATGACGCTGCTGCGGCAGGAGTACCGCGACGAGATCTTCGGCGGGCTCGCGGCGCGCAGGATCGCGGTGCGACATGTGTTGCTGGCCCCGGAGGAAACGATCCTGCGTGAGCGGATCGCGACCCGTGAGGAGCCCGGGGCGCCCGCGGACGTGGACCTGCGGGTGCGGCAGTGGTGCTACGACCACATGCCGGCCTACCGGCACGCGCTGGGCTGGCTGGCGGCCGACGCGCACGTCATCGACAACGGGGCCCTGACCGTACGGGAGACGGCCGAGCGGATCGCCGAGGCCGTACGCACCGACGCGGCCCGGGTCTGCGACATCGTGCAGACCCCGCAGCCGACGCGCGAGACGGTCGCGGCCGGGGTGCTGCTCTTCGACGACGCGGACCGGGTGCTGCTGGTCGACCCAACGTACAAGCCGGGGTGGGAGTTCCCCGGCGGGGTCGTCGAGGCCGGGGAGGCACCGGCGTGCGCGGGGGTGCGGGAGGTGGAGGAGGAACTCGGCCTCGTACTGGAGGCCCTCCCGGAGCTCCTGGTCGTGGACTGGGAGCCGCCGGAGCCTCCGGCGGGCTACGGCGGGCTGCGGCTGCTGTTCGACGGGGGCCGGCTGTCGGCGGCGCAGACCGGGCGGCTGCGGCTGCCCGGGCCGGAACTGCGGGCCTGGCGGTTCGTGACGGAGGGGGAAGCGGCGGACCTGCTGCCGCAGGTGCGGTACGAGCGGCTCCGGTGGGCCCTGCGGGCACGCGAACGGGGACGGGCGGCGTACTTGGAGGCGGGGCGGGCGGTCCCGTAGCGGCCGGGCGGGCGGGCGGGGGCTGGGGTCCGGGGCCTGGGTCGGCGGGCGTGGGGGCGGGGGACGTGGGGCGCGTGGGGCCGGGGCGGGCCCGGCCCCGGCGCCACGGTCCGCGTCAGCCCGTCGGGGTCGGCGGAGCCTGAGCGGCGGCTGTTGCCCCGGCTTCCGACCCGGCTTCCGCTTTCGCCGCCGTCTCCGCCGCCGCGAGGAGGGTGGCCGCGGTGTCCGACGTGAGGGGGTCGCCGTGGCCGAAGCAGGCCACCGACGGGGCCAGCGCGGCGAGCCGGAGCATCGACTCGACGGCCCGGGTGCGGTCCACGTTGAAGACGCCGAGCATCACCTGGCCGACACCGGCGACGCAGTCACCCGTGAACAGCACGTCGTGTGCGGGGAGATGGATGCCGATGCTGCCCGGAGTGTGACCCGGAGCATGGACGACGACCGCCCCGCCGCCGAAGGGGAGTACCTCCCCGTCCGTCAACTCCTGCTCCACCGGGGTCGCAGGGGCCTGAGGAGCCGTCATGGCGTGTTCCCACAGCGGAAGTTCCCAGTCCAGCAACACCGGATCCGGCACCGGCCGGTCGCCGCGGATCACCGGGGCGTCCAGCGTGTGCGCCAGTACGGGGGCGCCCCAGCGAGCGGAGAGCTCGCCCGCCGAGCCGAAGTGGTCGCCATGGCAGTGGGTCACGACGACGCGCTCCAGCCGCTCCGGCAGCAGCCCGAGGGAACGTATCGCCCCTTCGATCGCGTCCGCCGAACCGGCGTGGCCCGCGTCGATCAGGGTCAGGGCCTCACCGTCGCGCCAGAGGTAGGCCTGGCCGATGGGGAAGCGGAGCATGTGGAGGCGGCCGCGGATGATTTCTACGAGATCCATCACTCGAACGTACGGGGGCGAGCCACGCCATCGGCGGAGATTGCGCCGGTAGCGTGGTTCGCCAGTAGCGGAGCGCCGGGGAACCGCCCGCGACGCCGTCAGGCGCGCTTGGACTCCGCGTAGTTGAGGAGGAACAGCGCCTCCGTCACCGACAGGCGCTCCAGCTCCTGCGGGGAGACGCTCTCGTTCACCGCGTGGATCTGCGCCTCCGGCTCGCTCAGGCCGATGAGCAGCATCTCCGCGTCCGGGTACAGCTCGGTCAGCGTGTTGCACAGGGGGATGGAACCGCCCATGCCGCTGATCTGCATCTCCTGGCCCGGGTAGGCCTCCTGCATGGCCTGCGCCATCGAGGCGTAGGCGGGGCTGGCCGTGTCCGCCTGGAACGGCTGCCCCTGGCCGACGACTTCGAGCTCCAGGTGCGCCTTCCACGGGGTGTGCGCCACCAGGTGCGCCTCCAGCAGCTTGATCGCCTCGGCGGTGTCCGTGCCCGGCGGCACCCGCAGGCTCACCAGCGCGCCCGCGCTCGCGTGCACCGAGGGGGTGGCGCCGACCACCGGCGGGGAGTCGATGGCGAGCACGGTGACGGCCGGCCGGGACCACAGCCGGTCCGCGATCGTGCCCTCGCCGATGAGCTCGACCCCGTCGAGCACCTTCGCGTCGGAACGGAAGTCGGCCTCCGGGTACTGCAGCCCCTCCCACACCGCGTCCGAGGCCAGCCCGTCCACTGTGGTCGAACCGTCGGGCGCGCGCAGCGAGGCGAGGAGCTGGATCAGGGCGGCCATCGCGTCGGGGGCGGCCCCGCCGAACATGCCGGAGTGCAGGTTGCCGCCCAGGGTGTCGATCTTGACCTTGAGCAGGCACATGCCGCGCAGGGTCGCGGTGACCGTCGGCAGGCCCGTACGGAAGTTGCCCGCGTCGCCGATCACGATGGCATCGGCGGCCAGCAGTTCGGGGTGCGCCGTCGCGTACTGCTGGAGACCGCCGGTGCCCTGCTCCTCGGAGCCCTCGACGATCACCTTCACGTTCACCGGGACGCCGCCGTTGGCCTTCAGGGCGCGCAGCGCGAGCAGGTGCAGGATGAATCCGCCCTTGCAGTCGGCGCTGCCGCGGCCGTACCAGCGGCCGTCCCGCTCGGTCAGCTCGAAGGCGGGGGAGATCCAGGCCGCGTCGTCCAGCGGGGGCTGCACGTCGTAGTGCGCGTACAGCAGGACGGTCGGCGCGTCCGCCGGACCGGGCAGGAACCCGTACACCGACTGGGTGCCGTCGGGGGTGTCGAGCAGCGCCACGTCCTGGAAGCCCTCGGCGCGCAGCGCGTCGGCCACCCAGTTCGCGGCCGCCTGGCTCTCGCTCTGCGGGAACTGGGCCCAGTCCGCCACCGACTGGAAAGCCACCAGCTCGGACAGCTCCTGCTTGGCGCGGGGCATCAGCGAGGCGACGGTCTCGGCGATCGACTGAGACGGCATGGGCACGCTCCTCTTGGGTGCGACGTTGGGGTACGTGTACGTGTACGTGTACGGGTTACGTATACGCGACCCGCATGCGCGGGGTGTGCGTATGCGGGCTACGGCAAAAGACTCTTCCGATCCTCGCACAACGGGGCAGTCGATCTCGCGCCGTAGGATTTCCCCGGCATCGGAGCAACGGCATGAACCGCATGATCAGGAGCAGCAGCACATCGTGAGCAGCGACGAGAGCGACAGCGGCGACGTACGCGACGCGGCGGCAGGACAGACCGCTCAGGGGGCGGACGCGCAGACGGCCGGGGAGACCGGCGAGGTGTGGGACGTGGTCGTGGTCGGGGCCGGGCCGGCCGGATCATCGGCCGCGCACGCGGCGGCCGCCGCGGGGCGGCGCGTTCTGCTGTTGGAGAAGGCGGAACTGCCCCGGTACAAGACCTGTGGCGGAGGCATCATCGGCCCCTCGCGCGATGCGCTCCCGCCGGGTTTCGTGCTGCCCTTCAAGGACCGCGTCCACGCGGTCACCTTCTCGCTGGACGGGAAGTTCGCCCGGACCCGGCGCTCGAAGCAGATGTTGTTCGGGCTGATCAACCGGCCCGAGTTCGACGCGGCGCTGGTCGCCGAGGCGGAGAAGGCCGGGGCCACGGTCCGTACGGGTACGGCCGTCGCGCGGGTGGAACAGCACGGGGCGTCCGTGCCGGACCGGCGGACCGTCGCGGTGGTCCTCGGTGACGGCGAGACCGTACTGGCCCGGGCCGTGGTCGGCGCGGACGGCAGCGCGAGCCGGATCGGTGCGCACGTCGGCGTCGAGATGGACCAGGTCGACCTCGGCCTGGAAGCGGAGATCCCCGTCCCGGAGACCGTCGCCGCGGACTGGAAGGGCCGGGTCCTCATCGACTGGGGGCCGCTGCCCGGCAGCTACGGCTGGGTCTTCCCCAAGGGCGACACCCTCACCGTCGGGGTCATCTCGGCGAAGGGCGAGGGCGCCGCGACCAAGCGGTACCTGGACGACTTCATCGCCCGGCTGGGCCTGTCCGGCTTCGAACCGGCGGTCTCCTCCGGGCACTTGACCCGCTGCCGCAAGCCCGGATCGCCGCTTTCGCGCGGGCGGGTCCTGGTAGCGGGCGACGCGGCCGGACTGCTGGAGCCGTGGACCCGGGAGGGCATCTCCTTCGCGCTCCGCTCGGGGCGGCTCGCGGGGGAGTGGGCCGTGAAGATCTCCGAGGCGCAGGACGCGGTGGACGCGCGCCGCCAGGCCCTCAACTACGCCTTCGCCGTCAAGGCGGGGCTGGGTGTGGAGATGGGCGTCGGCAAGCGGATGCTGGAACTCTTCGAGGCCAAGCCGGGCCTGCTGCACGCGGCGATCACCGGCTTCCGGCCGGCCTGGCTGGCCTTCGCGCGGATCGCGCGGGGGTCGCTGACGCTGGCGGAGATGGTGCGTACGTACCCGCTGGCGCGCAAGGCGCTGCACGTGCTGGACGCGCGGCAGGCGCGGGGCCGGGGCGGGGCCGGCGCTGAGGCCGGCGCTGAGGCCGGCGGTGGGGCCGGCGGTGGGGCGGAGGTCGGTTCGGCTTCCGGTGCCGGTGCCGGGGCCGGGTCCGGCTCTGGAACCGGGTCCAAGTCCGGGGAGCAGGACGGATCTCAGGGCGGGGCCAAGGGGTGAGCCCGGGGCGTGACCCGGGGCGCGCCCCGGGCTGGAGTCGCCGCTCCCGCTGAGGAGCGGTGGCACCGAAGTACTGCAGTGTGGCGGTCTCGCCGGGTCCACCGGCGGAGCCGCCGCCTCGTTCTCGGGGCCGGGGCCTGGCTCGAGGGCGCGCGCGGATCGCCTGGGCGGGCCGGCGGGTGGGTCATGGGGTGAGGGTGATGCGGAAGACCGGGTGGTCGGGGGCGGCGGCGCGGAGGTCGGTATCGGAGGACTTCGCGGTGACTCCGTTGAAGAACCGGTTGACCTCCCAGCCCCACTTCTTCAGGTAGCCGCGCAGGATGACGGCCTGCTCCGCCGGGTCGCTGAGTTCGGTGACGGTGAAGGTCTGCACGGTGCGGCCCAACCGGAGTTCGCCGCCGCCCGCGGCGCGCATGTTGCGGACCCACTGGGAGTGGCCGCGGGCGGAGACCAGGTACCGGGTGCCGTCATGGAGGTAGGGGTTCACCGGGATCCGCTGCATCGTGCCGGAGGTGCGGCCGCGCACCGACAGCTCGGCGGTGCCGGCCAGGCTCATGCCCGAGCGGGCCAGCTTGCCGATGAGGGCGTTGAAGCGGGTGCCGAGCGGGCCGGCCTGGACGTAGTACGGCTTGGGCGCGTTCATGGTGGCCTCCGGGGCATTTGGGAGAGCACTGCTCTCGCTTGAGAACAGTGTGCACGGATCGGCGCTCCGAAACAAGAGCAGTGCTCTCGAAATGGGGCGGCGCTCTCGTTGGTGGGCGGTGCTCTGGTCGCGTGGCACACTGGCCCCCATGAGCACCGTGCGAGGGGCGAGGGAACGAGCCCGCATCGAAGTCACCGCCGCCATCAAGGACGAGGCGCGCCGCGCACTAGCCGCGGAGGGCGCCGCCAAGCTCTCGCTGCGCGCCGTCGCCCGCGAGCTGGGCATGGTCTCCTCCGCCCTCTACCGCTACTTCCCCAGCCGTGACGAGCTCCTCACCGCCCTCATCGTCGACGCCTACAACAGCGTCGGCGGCGCCGCCGAGGCCGCCGACGCCCGCTCGCTCGCCGCCGCCGGCACCCCCCGCGCCCGCTGGGCCGCGGTCTGCGCGTCCGTACGCGCCTGGGCCCTGGAGCACCCGCACGAGTACGCCCTCATCTACGGCTCGCCCGTCCCCGGCTACACCGCCCCGATCGACACCGTCGGCCCGGCCTCCCGCGTGGGCAACACCCTCATCGGCATCGTCCGCGCCGCCTACGAGGGCCGTGGCATCGCCCTCCCGCCGCTCTCCGCCGAGCTGCGCCCCGAAGCCGCCCGCATGGCCGCGGACTTCGCCGAAGGGCTGCCGCCGGAGGCCGCCGCGGCCCTGGTGGCCGCCTGGGCGCAGCTCGTCGGACTGGTCTCCTTCGAGCTGTTCGGCCAGTTCGACCGGGTCGTCGAGGACCGGGACGCCTTCTTCGCGCACGCCGCCGGGCAGTTGGCGCACGGGGTCGGCCTGCCCGCCGTCTAGGGCCCGTCGTCAAACTCCCGGACGCCGCGCGGCCGCCCTTCGGGCGACGGCGGGAGCGTGACGCCAGTCCCCAGGGCAGGGCCGGGCGGCACCGGCGGGGGTGGGGAAAGTTCGCTTGTCAGTTCGTCGTACGGAAGCGGGGGAATCGGCCCTGGCGTGCCCGGCGGCCCGTCTAGTGTTTCTCGGGCCGGGGTCCGTCCCGGTTGCCGTCCCCGGCGCCCGGCCATCGCCCCGGCGCCGACCCCTCCGTCGCTCTGCCGCCGCCCCGAGGAGCAGCCATGACCCGCGCCGCGAAGGCCGTTTACGCCATCCTGGCCACCCTCTTACTCGCCGCGCCGGCGCCGGCCGTCACCGCGTCGGCGAGTTCGGAGCCCGGCCGGGCCCAGGCCCGGGACCGTACCCCGGCCCTCGCCCCGGCTCCGACCCCCGAGGTGAGACCCACGCCCCGGGCGGCCGGCGTACGGGGCCTGGAGATAGCCGTCCCGGCGTACGTCTGGGCCAACGACCCGATGCTCGTCGACCTCACCGCCACCAGTCCGGCCGCCTCGGTGGTGGTCCTCAACCCGGGCAACGGCGACTCCCCGTTCGACGCCCCCTGGCGGGCCCGAGCCGATGTCCTGCGCACCGGCACCACCGCCACCGGTGAGAAGACCAAGGTGCTCGGCTACGTCCACACCGATCACGGCAACCGCGACATCGGCGCCGTGAAGGCCTCCGTGGACAACTACCTGAAGACGCCCGACGGCCGCCTCCACGTGGACGGCATCTTCTTCGACGTGGTCAGCCGGGACTGCGGCCCGGCCAACGCCACCCGCGACCACTACGCGGAGCTGCGCCACTACGTGCAGGACATCATGGAGGCCATCGCCCCCGGCACGCCGGACCTGGTCGTCAACAACCCGGGGACGGCCATCGCCGACTGCTTCCTGGAGCCCGGCCGCCGCACCGCCGACGTGTTCGTCACCTTCGAGGACACGTACGCGGCCCACACGGGCGCCGGCTGGCTCGGCGGCAACGTCTTCAACGCGCTCACCGGCTACCGTTCCGGCGCCGAACTCGACCCGAGCGGCACCGCGTTCTGGCACCTCGTGCACGACGTCCCGGACGCCGCCGCGATGCGCGCGACGCTCCGTACGGCCTTCGAGCGCGGCGCGGGCTACGCCTACGCTACCAGCGCGCGGATGCCGAACCCCTGGGACGCCCAGCCCGGTTGGAAGTACCGCGCCCAGACCTCGTACGCCTCAACCCTGGGCTGAGCCGGACTCCGTCCGCCCGACGGCGGTGATCTCGACGGTACGGCCGTCGGGATCCACGAGCCGGTGGCGCCCCGGGGCGATCCGCGGCCGCGCGGCGGAGCCGTAGAACCGGCGGCATTCCTCCACCCGCGGTGTGTACAGCACCAGGAGCGATACCCGCGCGCCGCCTGCCCGGTCCGGACGGGCGCCCCGGGCCCGGATCATGCCGGGTCGCCGTACTTCCCCGGGCGGCGGGCGAAGCGCCACAGGACGTGGGTGATCCGGAGCAGGAACACCGTCCCGGCCAGGACGCCGCCCACCATCGCCAGGGTCCGGCCGGTGGTGGGGGAGAGGTCGAAGGCCAGGGCGGGGCCGTACAGTGCCGCGAAGGCGAGTCCGGCGGCGAAGGCGCCGCTGACGAAGGCGAACACGATCTCGATGGTGACCGCGTCCCGGTCGGCCTGACTGCGTTGATCCATGTGCGCAGTCTCGCCGCGCGGGCCGCACCACGACAAGGGCGCCCACGGTGCGCCCAGGGTCAGATTCCGGCCGTCTCCGCCCAGAGCCGGGCCAGTTCCGCGTCGCCCGTCACACCCGGCCCGGTGAGCGGCTGCCGGTTCCACAGCGCCGAGTAGAGCCAGGCGGCCTCGCCCGTCAGCGTGCAGTCGGCCTCCGTGCCGTCCGTGCCGTCCGTGCCGTAGGCGTCTGCGCGCACCGTGCGAGCGGGCTCGGGCGACAGGTGTACGGTCCACACCGCGCCCGTGTCGGAGGCCCGTACGCGCATCACCCGCGGCTCCGCCGTCCGTACCCGGCTCTGCGGCCGCGCGTGGAACCCGGTCAGCAGCTCGTCCACCCCGTCCTCCGCGAAACCGGGGTCCACCGCCCCGAAGGGCACGCCGAGCGCGGCTTCCGCGTCCATCCGGTGCACCGTGGTCTCGTGCGCCTGGCGGCGCGCCCAGAAGGCCAGCGGCGAAGGCGGCGCGGTCGGCAGGAAGGTCCAGCACCGCGCGTCGGCGGAGGTCCCGGTCAGGGTCCGCACCAGCGTCGCGTGGCCCTCGCGGAACCAGGCCAGCAGTTCCGCGCCCACCAGCTCCGGCGCGTCCGGGAACGGAGCCCGCTCGGTCAGGCCCCGCGCCACGTACCCGGTGGCCCAGCGGTGCACGGAGCCGGTGTGGCGCAGCAGATCGGCGACCCGCCACTGCGGACAGGTGGGCACCAGGGCGTCCGTACCGGCCCGTTCGGCGATGTCGGCGAGCTGCTCGCCCTCGCGGGCCACGGTCTTCACATAGCTGATGATCTCCATGGCGGGAGTCTCTCAGCCGCCCGCGGCCCCGCACAACGAAGGATGATGGAGGCTGTGACGGGGGTGGCGGAGCGGTTGGAGGAAGTCATGTGGGAGGAAGCCATGGAGGACCGGGACGGCGAGCCCTTCCCGCACGAGCCCTTCCCGCACGGGCTCTTCCCGCGCGAGCGCACCGAGATCGTGCCCGGGGCCGTGCACGTGCCCGACTGGCTGGGGCCCGGGCGGCAGCGGGAGCTGGTGGAGGCCTGCCGGGGATGGGCCCGGCCGCCCGCCGGGCTGCGTACGGTGCGCACCCCGGGCGGGGGCACGATGAGCGCCCGGCAGGTGTGCCTGGGGCGGCACTGGTACCCGTACGGATACGCGCTCAACGCCGTCGACGGGGACGGCGCTCCGGTCAAGCCGATGCCCGACTGGCTCGCGCTGCTGGGCCGCGGCGCCGTGGCCGACGCGTACGGGCGGGCTCCGGATCCGGGCATCGCCTACGACATCGCGCTGGTGAACTTCTACGAGGGCGACTCCCGCATGGGCATGCACCGGGACGCCGAGGAGCGCTCCGATGCCCCGGTGGTCTCGCTGAGCCTGGGTGATTCCTGCCTCTTCCGCTTCGGCAACACCGCCTCGCGCGGACGTCCGTATCGGGACGTTGAGCTGCGCAGCGGGGATCTGTTCGTCTTCGGCGGGCCCGTCCGACGGGCCTTTCACGGGGTGCCGAAAGTCCTGCCCGGCACCGCTCCGCCGGGCCTCGGGCTCACCGGGCGGCTGAACATCACGCTCCGGGTCGGCGGGCTCGGATAGCGGGCGGCGTTTTGGACGCTCCGATCATGCGAGGATCGCTCTCATGAACGGCAACGGGGCCCCGCGGCGGGTGGGGGAAGTGACCGCGGTGTCCGCTGGGACGGACGGGACCGCAGGACCCGGCACGGCCGAGGGACCCGGCAAGGCCGATGAACCGGGCACGGCCGAGGGATCCGGCAGGGCCGAGGGACCCGGCACGGCCGAGGGACCGGGCCAGGCCGATGCGTCCGTCGCGCCGAAGGCGTCCGCCTCCGGGGCCGCCGCGGTTTCCACGGCAGCGGCAGCGGCTGCGGCTGCGGCAGCCGGCTCCGCGCGGACCAAGCTGGAGCGGGGCCGTGGCGCGCTCGGCCCGGCGCTGGAGCTCGTCCACACCGGCCGGGCCCCGACCCGCGCGGTCCTGACGGCCGAGCTCGGCGTCACCCGCGCCACCGCCGGCGCCGTCGCCGCCGAGCTGGAGGCGCTCGGGCTGATCCGCGTGGACTCCCGCCCCGGCGGGGCCGGCGGAACCCAGGGCCGCCCCTCGCACCGGCTCTCCGTGGACGAGAACGGCCCGGTGGCCCTGGCCGCGCAGGTGCACTCGGACGGGTTCCGGGCCGCCTTGGTCGGCCTCGGCGGCCGGATCGTCGCCACGGCTCCCGGCCGGGTCCCCGTGTCGGCCGACCCCGCGCAGGTGCTCGGCGCGGTCGTCGAAGCCGGGGCCGCGCTGCTCGCGCAGACCGGCCGGCGCTGCATCGGCGCCGGGCTCGCGGTGCCCTCGGCGGTCGCGGAGCCGGAGGGCACGGCGCTGAACCCGCTGCACCTGGCCTGGCCCGCGGGTTCCCCCGTCCGGGCCATCTTCGCCGACTGCGTGAAGCAGGCCGGCATCGACGGCCCGGCGCTGACCGGCAACGACGTGAACCTCGCCGCGCTCGCCGAGCACCGGCACGGCGCCGGCCGCAGCGCGCAGCACCTGCTGTGCGTGGCCACCGGGCACCGCGGGGTCGGCGGCGCGCTGGTTCTGGACGGCCGTCTGCACAGCGGGAGTTCGGGCCTGGCCCTGGAGGTCGGCCACCTCACCGTGAACCCCGAGGGGCGCGCCTGTCACTGCGGCAGCCGCGGCTGCCTCGACGTGGAGGCCGACCCGCTGGCCTTCCTCAATGCCGCCGGGCGCACCCCGGGCCCCGAGGTGTCCCTGCTCCAGCAGGCCCGCGACCTGCTGCGCGAGGAGGCCGCGGACCCGGGGGTACGGGCCGCCACGGAGGAGCTCATCGACCGGCTCGGCCTGGGCCTCGCGGGCCTGGTCAACATCCTGAATCCGGACCGGATCATCCTCGGCGGACTCCACCGCGAACTGCTCTACGCCGACCCCGAGCGGCTGCGCGCGGTGGTCGCGGACCGCAGCCTGTGGGGGCGCAGCGGCGGCGTGCCGATCCTGCCCTGCACGCTCGACCACAACAGCCTGGTCGGCGCCGCCGAGCTGGCGTGGCAGCCGGTGCTGGACGACCCGCTCGGGACCCTGGGCGCGGCGGCCTGACCGCTGTTCCCGAGGCTCCGGGCGGGTTCGGCGACCGGAGGCTACCCGGGCCGGGCGCCGACCGAGGCGGTCACCGACAGGCCGGCGGAGACCGGCTCGGGGGGTGCGGCGACGGGCCGGGCCGGGGCGGGTTCCCGTACGGGCGTCTTCGCGGCCCGGTGCGCCGGTTTCTCCGCCAGGAGCACCGGGTGGTGTTCCGGTGCGGCCGGGCCGGGGGCGGCGCGCAGGGAGAACCACACCACCTTGCCCGGGCAGTCGTCCTGCTGCCGGGCCCCCCACGCCTCGCTGAGGGCCTCCACGAGCGCGAGCCCGCGGCCGGAGGTCTCCAGAGCGTCGACCGGGGAAGTGCCCGCGGACCGGGTGGCCCCGGCGGCCGCGGAGTCCCTGAGCTGCGGGAGGCGTGGATCGCTGTCGTAGACGGAGACGGTCAGCCGGCCGAGGCGCAGCTCGATCTCGACCGTGCAGGTCTTGTCCGGCTGCGCGTGACGGTGGACGTTGCTGAGCAGCTCCGTCACGCCGAGCGCGGCCCGGTCGATGAGCGGGTCGAGCTGCCAGTGGCGCAGTTGCGCCGAAACGATTCGGCGGATCTGTCCGATCCGCAAGGGCAGGGCCTGCAGTTCGACGACGCAGTGCCTGCGGGAATGACTGATCACGGCTGCGACTCCCCGACATCAGTGTTACGGGTGCTGCACCCTCGGTGACGCCTCCCCAGGGTCACCCACTGTGGGCCGGTGTGCAACCGAACGCGATCGAAAGCGTTTCGCATAGATACCCAAAGTGACCGTTTGTGCAGGTGGGCGGAGTACATTTCGAAAGCGGGCGGTGGGCGCAAACGCCCGGCGCGCACTCGGGACCTCGGGAAGTACGAAGGAGCACGGCGCATGAGCACCACCACCGGTAGGACCGCCACGACCATCGACGTCGACCGGAGCGACGCGGACTACCGTGCGTGGCTGAAAGAGGCCGTCCGCAAGGTCCAGGCGGACGCGAACCGCTCCGCCGACACCCACCTGCTGCGCTTCCCGCTCCCCGAGGCCTGGGGCATCGACCTGTACCTCAAGGACGAATCCACCCACCCGACGGGTTCCCTCAAGCACCGCCTCGCCCGCTCCCTGTTCCTCTACGCCCTCTGCAACGGCTGGATCCGGCCGGGCCGCCCCGTCATCGAGGCCTCGTCCGGGTCCACAGCGGTCTCGGAGGCGTACTTCGCCAAGCTGATCGGCGTTCCGTTCATCGCCGTCATGCCGCGGACGACCAGCCCCGAGAAGTGCCGGCTCATCGAGTTCCACGGCGGCGAGTGCCACTTCGTCGACGACTCGATGAAGATGTACGAGGAGTCGGCCCAGCTCGCCGCCCGCACCGGCGGCCACTACATGGACCAGTTCACGTACGCGGAGCGGGCGACGGACTGGCGCGGCAACAACAACATCGCCGAATCGATGTACCAGCAGCTGCGGTTGGAGCGCTACCCCGAGCCCGCGTGGATCGTGGCCACGGCCGGCACCGGCGGCACCTCCGCGACGATCGCCCGCTACGTGCACTACATGCAGCACGACACCCGCATCTGCGTCCCGGACCCGGAGAACTCCTGTTTCTTCGACGGCTGGACCCGTAACGACCCGCACGCGACCAGCGACTGCGGCTCGCGGATCGAGGGCATCGGCCGCCCCCGGATGGAGCCGAGCTTCGTCCCCGGGGCCATCGACCGGATGATGCGGGTCCCGGACGCCGCGAGCGTCGCGGCGTGCCGGGCGCTGGAGCGGGTGATCGGCCGCAAGGCGGGCGGTTCCACCGGTACCGGGGTGTGGAGCGCGCTGAAGATCATCTCGGAGATGGTCGCGGAGGGCCGCACGGGCAGCGTCGTGACCCTGCTCTGCGACGGCGGCGAGCGCTACCTCGACAAGTACTACTCCGACGCGTGGCTGGCGGAGCAGGGGCTCGACATCACCCCGTACGCGCGGACGCTCGACACCATGCTGGAGACCGGCGTGTGGAGCGAGCCGATCGGCTGAAACGTTTGCCCTGACCGCCTGGTCCTCGCGATCGCCCCAGACGAGCCGGACGACAGCGCCATGGGCTGCCTCGGGGCGGTGTTCGTCCTGGTGGCGATCGGCGCGTTCGTCTGGGGCGGCATGGCGGGGAAATGGTTCGAGGGCGAGGCGACCCCACGTTTCTACGGGGGTGACGGCGACCTCCCCTTCGGAGTCGAGGACCCCACGACCTACCTGGGTTGGATCTCGGCGGCCTCGCTGCTCCTGGCCCCGGTCCTGCTGGCGCTGTCGGGCCGGGCCGTACGGGCATGGCGCCGCCGGACCGGACCGGGCCGGGTGGCCGCGGACCAGGTCTGGGCGGAGGGCTGGTACTGCGGCCGCTGCGGCACGGTCCACTTCACCGGTGAACGGGCCATGTCCTTGCAGGAGTTCCGGACCCGGGTCTGGTCGGCGGGCGGTTACGGGGACCTGGCCGTGCGGCACCCCGCGGTCTGAACCGTGACGGGCCCGTAGCGAGAACTCCGTAGGCGCGGCGGCGCCGACTGCTTGCGCTGTGCGGTCTTCGAGGTCGGCTCGCGCCTGGCCCGGAGCCCTCGCGCCCACCCTGCCCACCCTGCCCGCCCCGCCCGCCCCGCCCGCCCCGCCCGCCCCGTCCGTCCAGGGGCGGGCTGCCGGGTGTGGCCCTGGTGCTCGTGTCGATCGGCAGGCATCCGCCCCGACGGCTCCTCCCGGCAGGAAGCCCCGTACCGATCCGCCTCCTGCCCGTCTCCTACTGGTCCGCGCCGCGCCGCCGCTCCGCCAGCCGCAGGTCCAGCGCGCGCACCGCCGAGCGGAAGGAGTGCCCGAATGCGGGGCGGGCCGCGGTGAGCGCGAAGCGGACGGCGGTCGGGCCGTCCGCGGCGAAGGTCCACTGGACGTGGGTGCCGGAGCCGGAGGGGGTCAGGCGCCACTCCTCCAGCAGGGCCCGTATGCCGGGGGCGTTGGTCTCGTCGACCCGGTACGCGTAGCGCCGCTCGGGATCCGCGGCCATGATCGTTTCCTGGAACCGGACCCCGCCCGCCAGCCTGATCTCGCGCCCGGCCCCGCCGTGGGTGGGCCGGGCCAGGGTGACGGCCCGGAACCAGCTCGGCCAGCCCTCCAACTCCTCCGCCAGCGCCCGGTACACGTCCTCGGGAGCGGCCGTCGTCCGGCCGGCGAAGACCAGGCGGGCGGGGGCCACCTCGATGAAGTCCAGCCCTACGGGGCGGAGTCGGCGGGCCATGGGAAACTCCCTCGGTTCGGCGGACGGCCGGTGCAGTCGACGGCGGGCTGTCACCCTAGCTGTCGGTCCGTCAGTTGTCCGCCCGCGGGACGGCGAACCCGCTTCGGTTCAGAGTTCCGGTAGGTCCGCCGGGTAGAGCAGGGTGAGATCCTCCTTGCTCGGTTCCGACAGCTGAGCGACCCGCCCCGCGTGCCGCTCGACCATCGACTCGAAGGTCTGGCGGGCCGTGCGGCCGTTGCCGAAGGCGGGCCCCTTGGGCAGGTCGGTGAAGTACGTCAGCAGTGCCTCGGCGGTCTTCTCGCCGAGCAGGTACTCGTGCTCCTCGGTCTGCTGCTCCACGATCCGCAGCAGCTCCCCGGGCCCGTAGTCCCCGAAGGTGATGGTCCGCGAGAAGCGGGACGCCACCCCCGGGTTCACGGTGAGGAAGCGGTCCATCTCCGCCGTGTACCCGGCGACGATCACCACCACCGCGTCCCGGTGGTCCTCCATCAGCTTCACCAGCGTGTCGATCGCCTCGCGTCCGAAGTCGCGGCCCGAGTCCTCGGGCGCCAGCGCGTACGCCTCGTCGATGAACAGCACCCCGCCGCGCGCCCGGTCGAAGGCCTCCTGCGTGCGGATCGCGGTGGACCCGATGTGTTCGCCGACCAGGTCGACCCGGGACACCTCCACGAGGTGGCCGCGCTCCAGTACCCCGAGGGAGGCGAGGATCTCCCCGTACAGCCGGGCCACGGTGGTCTTTCCGGTGCCGGGGGAGCCCGTGAAGACCAGGTGGCGGCGGACCGAGGCGGCCTTGAGCCCCGCCTGCTGCCGGCGCCGGCCCACCTCGATCATGTCGGTGAGCGCGCGGACCTCGCGCTTGACGCTGTCCAGCCCCACGAGGGCGTCCAGGTGCCCCAGCACCTCGATCGAACCGCGGGCCGCGCTCTGTCCGGCCGCGGCGCCGTCCGCCTCGTCGGCCGGCCGCTGGGCCGGCACCCGCTCGGCCGTGGCCGCGGCCAGGGGGCCGGGCGCCGCCGATACCGTACGGATCGCCGTACGCTCCCCGGCCGCCGCCGAGCCCACACCCGTACCCGTACCCGCACCCGGGTCGGCGCCCGCGCCCGCGCCGGAGCCCGTCCGGGCCGCCAGGCGCGGTCCGGACTCGTCGCTCGTGCAGTCCTCGGCGACGGGGCCATCCTCGGCGAACTCGTAGCCCCCGCGCGCGCAGCGCTCGGTGTGGCAGCGGTGCAGGGAGGTGCGGCAGCCGTCGATGACGTGGAAACCGAAGCCCGCGCTGCCCGTGACCCGGCACGCCGTGAAGGTGCCGCGCCCGCCCGCGGACACGTAGAAGCCGGCTTCGGCAGGGGAGCTGACCGTGCACCGCTCCAGCGCGGGGTCCGCGCCCTTGGTGACGATCACGCCGGTCTGGACGGAGTCGATGGAGCAGTTGGCGAGGGTGCCGCCACTGCCGTGGTCGCGGAACCAGGCGCCCGTGGCGGCCTCCCGGATCCGGCAGTCGTCCAGCTGGGCCGTCGCCCCGTCGCTCACCGAGACGGCGGTGTTGCGCACTTGGGAGATGTCGCTGTCCACGACGTCAACCCGGGAACCCCGGTCCAGGACGAACAGAGCGTCCGGTACGTCGTGCACCCGGCAGGAATCGAGCGAGACCGCGGCCCCGTCGCTGATCCAGACGGCCGGGTAGTCGCCGGTGCTGTCGTGGATCTCGCAGGAGTCGGCGACGACGCGGGTGCCCGGATCCCACACCGACAGGCCGTTGCGGCCGAAGCGGCGGACGGTGGTGCGGCTGAGGGTGAGTACGGAGCGGGAGCGCAGGTCCACCGCGTTCTCCGGGATGTCGTGGATGTCGCAGCCGGCGAGCGTGAGGACGGCGTCCGTGTCGAGGGTGACCCCGTCGGCCGTGGTGCGGTGGACCGCGCAGTCGGTGAGCACGGCCGAGGCCCGGGCGGCGATCTGCACGCCGGCGCCCTTGATCTCGTAGACCTCGCAGCCCAGCGCCTCCAGGCCCGAGCCGTCGCCGGTCACGGCGATCCCGGCGCCCGTGGCGTGGTGGATCCGGCAGCGCTCCAGCCGGGGGCGGCCGCCTCCGCGCACGGAGACGCCGGTCTGGCCGGCGGCCACGACCTCGCAGTCGGCGAACACCCCGCCGCCGCCGTCCAGTACGGCGATGCCGGATCCGGCGGAGTTCTCCACCGTGCAGCGCCGGACCAGCGGCCGCGCACCGCTCCCGCGGACCTCGATGCCGGCCGCCGAGCGGGTGCTCACCCGCAGGTCGCTGAGCTCGGGAGAGCCGTCCTCGATGAGGAGCGCGGGCGCCGTGGGGTCCTGGCCCTCCAGGTGGAGGTCCTGGATGACGGCGGAGGCGCGGACGGTCAGCGCGACCCCGTCGAGCGGTGCGATCCGCACCGAACCCCCCAGCGAGCCCTCCGGGCCGCGCAGGGTCACGGCGTGGTGCAGCACCAGATTCTCCCGATACGTGCCGGGCGCGATGGACAGGACGTCGCCGTCGCCCGCCGCGGCCAGCGCGGCGGTCAGCGTCGGATAATCACCGGAGCGGCGACGCCACCGCGAGGAACCGCCGTGCGTCACCTGGACCGTGCCCTGAGCCATGGTGCTGTCGTGCCCCCACCCTCGTGTTCCGTGTGTCCGGTTCCGTGTGCCCGGCTGCTGGTCGTGCCCGGCTGCTGGTCATGTCCGGCCGCTGGTCGGAGCAGCCGCTCCGGCGCTCCACCGTAGCGCGCGCGGGGCCGGTGAGTTGCCAGGTCAGTTGCCCGCGTCCGCCCGGCCCCAGTCGGGTCCCGCCGCGGCCCACGCGCGGTCCAGCCGGATGTACCGCCGATGCATGAGCCTTCGTACGACCAGACGGCGAAGCGTCTCCACGAGCGCGGCGATGCCCAGGGCCGCGGCGAGCCCGGCCACACCCGCGTGGAAACTGGCGGAGGAGGGCTCCAGGGGCTGCCCGACGAGCCGGCCGCGCGTATCGGTCCATATCCGGAACCGGTCGCCGGGATGCGGCGGTTCCTCCGCGGCCGGCACCGTGCCCTGGTGGTTGCTGCCGTCGGGCGCCGTCCACGAGGCGACGATCTGCGTACGCTGCGGGGCCTGGCGCTGCGCCGCCGGTTCGGTGGCCGCGCCCAGGAGCGGATCCGGTGTCTGCCGGACCACCACCGCCGGTACGAGATGACGCTCCTCGCGCTGTTCGCGCACGGCTCGCTGCAGCGTGCCGTCCACCCTCAGGCCGGCCGCCCAGCCGATGGCCGGAGCCACCAGCAGGACGCACACCAGTGCCGCGAAGGCCACCCAGGCCTCGAATAGATCCGTCTGGCGGCGCAGCGGATTGCGCCGCCAACGCCACACTCCCATTGCTGTCCGCACGGTCCGGCTCCCCCTACTTGTGCCAGTCTCCGCCTGCCTGCCGTCCCAGCCTCCCGCATGCCCCGGCCACCCGCATTCCGGGACGCGCGAGACGTGTGTCACCCGATCCGGTGCTCACGTCCCGAATGTTCCAACGGGCAGGCAGTGGCGGTTGGTTCCAGGGTGGCGCGAGAGCCCCTCGAAGGTGTCATTCCGAGTGGTCCCACCGGCCCTGTGGAGGCTCCCTCACGCCAGGACGCGGACCTCGTCGCCGACCCGCAGGGTCCCCAGCCGCACCGGCACCAGCTGCCGCCCGAAGGCCAGTGACTTCCCGATCCGCCGGTGCCTGGCCAGGGTCTGGAGGGGCTCCTTGCCCCGGAGCGCCGTCGTCTGGTCGGTGGTCGTCACGATGCAGCGCCCGCATTCGCGCGCCCCGCGGAAGACGGCGTCGCCGATCGCGAGGCGCTCCCAGCCGTCCTCGGCCCACGCCTCGGCTCCGGACACCACCACGTTCGGGCGGAACCGGTTCATCGGGAGCGGACCCTCCTCCGGATGGCCGCCTTGGGCGATCAGCGCGTTGAGCGCGTCCAGCGAGGCGAGGGTGGTGATCAGCAGCGGATAGCCGTCGGCGAGGCTCACGGTCTCGCCGGGCAGCGCGTACTGGGGATCGACCGGCCGGCGGACGGCCGGGTCGTCCAGGTGCACCAGATGGGCCGGTACGCCCAGGTACGCGGAGAACCAGTCGGCGGCGGCCCGCGCGGCGGGCACGGTCTCGATCTTCTTGCCGAAGAGCATCACCGGCTCCAGCGGACCCCGCCCCGGGACCTCCACCGTCAGATCCGCCATGCCCGGCGCCGAGACCTCGAACCCGCCGCCCCCCAGCGGGCGGGCCCGCGCCAAGGCCAGCCTCGGCTGCTGGCGTTGGGTGATGACCGCGCCCTCCGCGTCCACCACCGCCCAGCGGCGGTCACCGGACAGACCCCAGGGCTCCACGGCCACCTCGTCGGGTGCCGTCCCCGCCACCGATTTGACGGGATGGACGTGGAGCGCCTGGACACGCAGTTTCACCATGGGCAAATACTGCCAGCCTCCCTCACGGACTCCGCGGCGACCTCGTCGCGGGGGGCCGGCCCGGAGCGGCGGTCAGTAACCGCGCCCCTGCGGCTGGTACGGGCGCCCGTACGGATCCTCGAACGAGGCGGCCGGGACGGGCGCGGGCTGCGCCTGCATCGGACGCGGCGCGGCCGGGCGCATCGCCTCGTACCCGGTGCCCGTGGCGACCGGGCGGGGCTGCTGCGGCTGGGGCTGCGGAACGTAACCCGTGCGGGCCGCGAACGGCTGCGGCTGCTGTGGCACGTACGGCACCGGCGCCTGCTGGAGCGGCATCGGCATCGACATGGGCTGCGGCATGGGCGGCATCTGCTGCATCTGTTGCATGTGCGGCATCTGCTGGGGCGCGGCCTGCTGCTGGTACGGGTACCCGTACGCAGGGGCCTGCTGCTGTTGCGGCCGGGCGGGCGGCAGCGCCGCCGGGAGGGCGGGGAGCGCGGACGCGAGGGCCGGGAGGTACCCACCGCTCGAGTAGCCGGCACTCGGGGAGTCGTAGGCGGCGGGGACCCGGATCGGGGCGATCTGCGGGGTCCCGCGTTCGGCGACGAGGGAGTCGTAGATAGGGGTGTCCGGGAAGGAGGGCGCGGAGTAGTAACCGCCGCCATAAGTGGAGCGGGGGGAGGTCATGGACCTAAGTTAAGCCCACGACTTCACCGGGTCCATAGCGAGGTGCCGTCAACACCGCCCTGACCTGCATATTCGCAGGTCAGGGCCACAGCTTTCACTTCTTGTTCACGTGCACGATTTGGCCACTTCCGCCCCGTCTTGCTCCTACTCGTACTCACCGGTTGGGTGTTGCACGGATGATGCGCCGACCTGGCGCTGACGAAGCGTCATAACCCCGTGACCTCGGAGGACGTGAAGTCGAAGGGGGGCGTCCGGTTTCAGGCGTCACTGGGGCGGGCATAGGTACGGCCCTTCCATGCCGCTCCGCGTCCGCGGTAGTGCTGCACGGCCGAGTCGACGGTCATCAGGAGGTAGAGCAGCGCGGTGACCGGGAGGAGCGGCGCGAGGACCGCCGGCTGGCGGTAGTAGCGCAGCATCGGCAGGTAGGTCCCGGCCATCAGCAGCCAGGCCAGGCCGCCGGCCCAGGCGACGGCGGGCCGGCCGCCGGCGAGGCCGGCGAGGAGCGCGGCCGGCGGCACCAGGTAGACCAGGACCAGCCCGGCCACCGTCCCGGCCA
Source organism: Streptomyces sp. NPDC099050 (assembly GCF_044759865.1). Classification (NCBI taxonomy): domain Bacteria; kingdom Bacillati; phylum Actinomycetota; class Actinomycetes; order Kitasatosporales; family Streptomycetaceae; genus Streptomyces; species Streptomyces sp. NPDC099050. The sequence continues at coordinate 79,167 of NZ_JBIWAE010000001.1, forward strand.
GGAGGAGGGGCTGGTGGCGCAGTTGCGCGTAGGCGCTGCGCGAGACCATCCGCCACAGGTCGGCGAGGGAGGTGTACGGGCGCACGCTGTCCACCCGCTCCGCGAGGCCGAGCCAGATCCGTCCACCGGTGCGCTGGACCGCCCGGGCGAGCGAGACGTCGTCGATGACCGCCTGCCGGATCGACTCCGGGATCCCGGCCCGCACGGCGGCCTCGGTGCGCAGCAGGACACACCCTCCGGCGGCTGCCGCGGTGCGCGAGCCGGGGCGGTTGATCCGGCGGAAGGGGTAGAGCTGGGCGAAGAAGTACACGAAGGCGGGAACGATCAGCCGCTCCCAGACGCTGACGGCGCGCAGCCGGGCCATTTGCGAGACCAGGTCGAGGTCGGCGGTGGTCGCGGCGGCGACGAGCTCGCGCAGGCTGTCGGGTTCGTGGGCGATGTCGGCGTCGGTGAGGAGCAGGTACTCGGGTGCGGGGCCCGGACCGGAACCCGGACCCGAACCCGGGCTGGAACCGGGGGCGGGGTCCGGCCCGGGGCCCGGGCGGGCCGCGGGGCCCGGGCGGGCGCCGGAGCGGGCGTGTGCGATGCCGTGCCGGAGGGCCCAGAGCTTGCCGGTCCAGCCCGCGCCGGGCTCGCCGGGGGAGAGGACCGTCAGGGGCAGCCCGGCGTGCGCGTCGGCGAGCCGCCGGGCGAGGTCGCCCGTGCCGTCCGTACTGCCGTCGTCGACCAGGATGACCTGGGCCTCGCCGGGATAGTCCTGCGCGAGGAGCGAGGGCAGGCTGTACGGCAGCACCCCGGCCTCGTCCCGGGCCGGGACCACGATCGCGACGGACGGCCAGCGGGCGGGGGCGTGCCGGGGAGGCAAGCGCGTATCGGTTCGCCAGAACATGCCTTGGCCGAGGGTGAGCCAGAGCCAGACGGCGAGCGAGGCGCACGCGGCGACGAGGAGGTAACCCATCCCGGCAGTGTGCCGCGCGCGAGGCCGCGGGGAGCGGCGGGACACCGGGGTGGGGCGGCCGGGGTTCCGCGCGGGCGGGCAAGGGGGTGGTGGGGCCTGTTGCCTGGGGTGGGGTGGGGGGATCGATTAAGGTGACCAAGTGAAGATCGCCCTCATGGACTCCGGCATCGGCCTCCTCGCGGCGGCCGCCGCGATGCGGCGGCTGCGGCCGGACGCGGACCTGGTGCTGTCCTGCGACCCCGACGGGATGCCCTGGGGTCCGCGGACCCCGCAGGACCTCACCGGGCGGGCCCTCGACGTCGCGCGGGCCGCCGCCTCGCACCGGCCGGACGCGCTGATCGTCGCCTGCAACACCGCTTCCGTACACGCCCTGCCCGCGCTGCGCGCCGCGCTGGAGCCCGCGATCCCGGTCATCGGGACCGTACCGGCGATCAAGCCCGCCGCGGCCGCCGGAGGGCGCGTGGCCATCTGGGCCACCCCCGCGACCACGGGCAGCCCCTACCAGCGCGGCCTGATCCGTGACTTCGCCGACGGGGCGCGCGTCACCGAGGTGCCCTGCCCGGGGCTGGCCGACGCCGTCGAGGCCGGCGACGAGGCCGCCGTCGTACGGGCCGTGGCCGCGGCCGCCGCGCTGACCCCGCCCGACGTCACCGACGTGGTGCTGGGCTGCACCCACTACGAGCTGGTCGAGGCCCCCATCCGGGCCGCGCTCGACCGTCGCACCGGCGGCGGTGCGTACGTCTTCCACGGCTCCGCCGAGCCCGTCGCCGTCCAGGCCCTGCGCCGGCTCGGCGCCCGACCGGAGCCCGGCCTGCCGGCCACCGGCAGCCTGACCGTCCTGCTCAGCGGCCGCCCCGGCACGCTGCCGAGGCCGGCCCTCGGGTACGCCGAAGGCCGTCTGCTGGCCGGGCGGAGCACCGGGGTCGGGGAAGTCGTCGGAGGATCCGTCACGGGGTGACCGACCCCCCCGAGGGCTCGGACGTCGTGCGGCGCGACCTCGGCTGAGAGGTCAGCCGAAGAGGTCAGCCGAAGTGGTCGGCTTAAGACGTCACCTGAAGTGGTCAGCTGAACGCGCGGCGGTAAGCGTGGGGGCTGACCCCGGTGGTTCGCTTGAAGCGGTCGCGGAAGGCGGTGGGCGAACCGAAGCCGACCTGGGCGCCGATGCGTTCGACGGAATGCCGGGTGGTCTCCAGAAGGTGCTGTGCCTGGCGGATGCGGGCGCGGTGCAGCCACTGGAGCGGGGTGGTCCCGGTCTGTTCGCGGAAGCGGCGGATCAGGGTCCGCGTGCTGGTTCCGGCGCGGGCGGCGATGTCGGCCAGCGTGAGGTCGCGGGCCAGGTTCTCCTGCAGCCACGAGAGCACGGGTTCCAGCACGGAACCCCTGGGAGCGGGCGCGTGGTCGTGCACGATGAACTGCGCCTGCCCGCCCTCCCGCTCGAGGGGCATGACGGACAACCGGGCCGCGTCGGCGGCGACCGCCGAGCCGTAGTCCTTGCGGATCATGTGCAGGCACAGGTCCAGGCCCGCGGCGGCGCCGGCCGAGGTGAGGATCCGGCCGTTGTCGACGTACAGGACGTCCGGGTCGACCTCGATGTCCGGTGGATGGGTGGCGGCGAGGAGGCCGGCCTCCATCCAATGGGTCGTCGCCCGCAGGCCGTTCAGGAGCCCGGTCGCGGCCAGCGGGAACGTGCCCGAGCAGATCGAGGCGATGCGCGTGCCCTGCGCGGCCGCCGACAGCAGCGCGGCCCGGACGGCGGCCGGGAGCGGGGCCGTGGGGACGTCGGTACCGGGCACGATGATCGTGTCCGCGCCCTGGAGCCCCTCCAGCCCCCACGGCGCGCGCAGGGCGAAGGAACCCGCGTCGACCTCCGGCTGCTCCGCGCACACCCGGATCTGGTAGCCCGGGCGCCCGTCCGGCAGGCGGGTACGGGTGAAGACCTTCTCGATCGTGCTGACCACCGCGGCGGCCGCCGACCTCGCCCTGCTCATCCTTCCGGGCCAGGACGCCGCCCTCACCGCGCTGCCGGAGCCGGAGCCGGAGCCGGAGCCGGAGCAGGAGCAGGAGCCGGAGCAAGGACCTCAGCAGGGATCCGATCCCGATCCCGGTCCCCGTCCCGGTGCCCGGTCCGCCTCGCGCCTCGCGATGCTCACGGGGGTCTTCAATCTGCTGTGGGCCACGGTGACCGTCCTGATGATCATCCGTCCGGGCTCCGCCACGGGGGTCTGAGGATTGCCCAGCGGTTCCGTACCGCGGCCCCGGCCCCGGCCGTCGCGAGGCGCCGGGCCAGGTCCCGTAGCCCGGCGGCGTCCAGTACGTGGTCCCCGTAGCCCGGTACGGGGACGTGCAGCGGGGCCGTCCAGGACTCCGGGACCGCCGCCGCGCCGTACCGTGCCCCGGCCAGGGTGCCGGTCACCGCCGCCACCGTGTCGGTGTCGCCGCCCAGGTCCACGGCGGCCCGTAAGGCGTCCGCGAAGCCCGATGTGGTGCGCAGCGCCCACACCGCCGAGCCCAGGCAGGGCCACACCGCCCCGTTGAACTCGGTGGCCAGGTCCGGATGCCAGTCCGGGGCCAGGACCCGCGCGTACCGCTCGCGGTGGTCCGGATGCACCTGCGTCAAGGCCGGGGGGAGCGCGGCGAGGGGGTCCCCGCCGTCCAGGGCCACCCGTACGAGTTCGTGGAGGACGGCCGTCCCCTCCCACGCGGCCCGGTCCCCGTGCGTGAGCGCGGCGATCCGCCGGGCGGCGGCCATGGTCGCGTCCCGGCCGGCGGGGGCGAAGTACACCGCCGAGGTCGAGGCGCGCATGAGGGAACCGTTGCCCGCCGCCCGCGCGTTGACCTGGAAGTGCAGTGCGGCGGCCAGGTCCCACGGGTCGCCGCTCGTCAGCACGATCTCCGTCTGCAGCCCGATGTCCTTGGGGTCCCCGGCCGCCCAGCGCCGGAACCGGGCGAAGACGTCGGGGAGTTCCAGGCCGCCGCACTCCAGCAGGGATTCGCCGACCAGCACCGCCATCTGCGTATCGTCGGTGGCCTCGCCCGGATCCCAGCCGCCGCCCCCGCGCATCTCCTCGCCGCGGGCACTCAACTGCCCGGCGAGCCCGAACTCGTAGGGCGCGCCGAGCGCGTCCCCGGCCGCCGATCCGAGCACGGCGCCGACGGCACGGTCGATCCGGTCGGTCCGGTCGGTCACGGGCCCTCCTCCTCCGGTCCGGGTGAGGGGGATGGGGATGGGGATGCGGATGGGGATGGGGATGGGGATGGGGATACGGAGTCCAGCAGACCACGGGCGAAGGCGTCCAGGTCGTCCAGCCCGGCCGTGACCAGAGTGGCCGGGGCGCCCGTCAGGAGGTGGAGGACGGCTCCGTGGAGCGCGAGGGTGAGTGCGCGGGCCCGCTCCGGACCGGCCGACAGTCCGGCGGCGGCCAGCAGGTGCCCGAACGCCGCGAAGTCCGCCGCCGCGATCGGGTCCAGCAGCGCGGCCAGCCACGGTCGCCGGGTCGCCTCGGCCTGGAGCTCCATGTACGCCACGACGCGCGGCCGGCCGGCTCCGGCCGTATCGCGGAGCAGCCCGGCGAGCAGCGCGGAGAGTCCGTCCCGGTCGCCGGGTCCGGGGCCGGCCCCGGCGAGCCGGGCGGCGAGTTCCCGGTACTGCTCCAGGCAGCGCTCGGCGACCGCGCGCAGCAGCGTGTCGCGGGTCGGGAAGTAGTTTTTGGAGGTGCCGAGCGGCACGTCGGCCGCCGCGTCGACGGCCCGGTGGGTCAGGCCCCGCCCACCCGCCTCGGCGAGCACCTCGATGGCCGCGTCGCGCAGCCGGTCCCTGCGGTCCTGGTTCACCTTGCCAGCTTAACCACACCCGTGGTACCACAGGTGTGGCACCACAGCTGTGGTAGTCGAGTGAGGGCGACTCGAGCGAGGGGGTGCGCCATGGGCGCGAGCGTTGTGGGCAAGGGTGCGGAGCAGGGCTCCGCGGTGGTCGTCGGCGCCGGCGTCGGTGGTCTCGCCACCGCCATCGGCCTGCGCCGGGCCGGATGGGCGGTGGCCGTTCTGGAGCGCCGGGCCGAGCCGGAGCGGTACGGAACCGCCTTCGGCATCCACCCCACCGCCCAGGCGGCGCTGGACCGGCTGGGCCTCGGCGGGGCGCTGCGGGAGCGCGCGGTCCCGTACCGCGACGCGCTGATCCGGCGCCCCGACGGCCGGGTGCTGGCCGCCCTGCCGCTGGAGCGGATCGAACGCAAGGCGGGCCGCCCCGAACTCCTCATCTCACGGCCCTACCTGATCGACGCGCTCCTCGCCGAGCTCGCACGGCTCGGCGGCACGGAGATCGCGTACGGCCGGGCCTACGAGGCTTCGGCCGCGCGGGGCGCCGACCTCCTCGTCGGCGCCGACGGGATCAACAGCGCGGTCCGCACCGCTCGCTTCGACGGCGGGAGCCGGCCGCACGAGCTCGGCACCACGGCCTGGATCGGCACCGCCGGTTTCGAGACCGGCGTCTACGGCGAGACCTGGGGCCGGGGCCGCTTCTTCGGGATGACACCGGTCGAACCCGGTCGCACCAACTGGTACGCCACCGTTCCCGAGGCCACCACGGCCGAGGAACTGCGGGCCGCCTTCGCCGGCTGGCACGCCCCCATCCCGCGCGTGCTCGCCGACACCGACCCGCAGACCTGGATCCGCTACCGGATGCGCCACCTCCACCCGGCGCTGCCCGCTTTCACCCGCACGGCCGGACCCGGACCGGTCGCGCTCGTCGGCGACGCGGCCCACGCCATGACCCCGAACCTCGGCCAGGGCGCCTGCACCGCGCTCCTCGACGCGGAGGCCCTCACCCGGGCGGTCGCCGCGCACGGCCCCGGGGGACTGCCCGCCGCACTGCGCGCGTACGAGGGCGAGCGCCGCCGCAGCGCCCAGCGGGTGGCACTCGGCTCCCGGACCCTGCACCGCTTCATGACCGTCCGCCGCCCGGCCCTGCGCGACGCGCTCGTCGGCCTGCTGCCGGGCTAGCTGTATTGCCCCGGCCGGTCGGTCGGCCGGAACCTCACGTGCGACTCCGGTAGAGAGGTCGGTGGCGTCCCTGGGGAACGTGAGTACGCTGCTACACATGACGGGTCACCCTCCGGGGCCGCTCTGGACGGGGCGGGCCTCCAACCGTGTGCAGTGGCTGCTCGCCGGAGCCGGTGCGGCCTTCCTGGCGCTCGGGATCGAGATCGCCGTCGACCACGCCTGGGACGTCGGCATCGTCGCGCTGCTCATGGCGGTGATCGGCTGCCTCGCCGCGGGTCTGCTCATCCTCTTCGGCACCCTCGCCTTCGTGCACGCCGCCGTCACCGTCGACGCCGAGGCCGTCGAGGTGCGCTGCGGGCACATCGGGCTGCCGCGCCGCAGGATCCGGCTCACCGAGGTGGAGGCCGCCGAGTACGTGCCCCGGATCACCCCGCAGCAGTGGGGCGGATGGGGCTACCGCTGGCGCCCCGAGCGCGGCACCGCCGTCATCGTCCGGCGCGGCGAGGGCCTGGAGCTGCGGCTCGGCGACGGCAAGCTCTTCACCGTCACCGTCGACGACGCGCAGAACGCGGTCCTCGTGATCCGCGCCCATCTGCGCGCCCTGGCCCACTGACACCGCCACCGGCACCGGCACCGGCACAGGCACCGCCACCGGCACAGGCACAGGCAGGGGACGTACACTCCGCCAGATGAGCAGCAGTGCGACCCGCGCGGCCGGGAACGAAGCCGGGAACGAAGCCGGCAACCGAGCCGGCAACCAAGCCGTGAACGAAGCCCCGAACGACGAAGGGCGGGGGCCGGTGCGGGAGCCCGTGGCGGATTCCCCCCTGCGGCGCCGGGCCGCCCGGCTCGCGCGGCCCGCGCTCGCCGGCCTCTCCGGAGTGCTCCTCTACCTCAGCTTCCCGCCCCGTCCCCTGTGGTGGATGGCCCCCCTCGCCCTCGCCCTGCTCGGCTGGTGCCTGTACGGGCGCCGGGCGCGGGCCGGGTTCGGCCTCGGCGTGCTGCACGGGCTCGGATTCCTGCTGCCGCTGCTCGTCTGGACCGGGGAGGGCGTCGGCCCGGTGCCGTGGCTGGCGCTCGTCACCCTCGAATCCCTGCTGATCGGCCTCACCACCCTCGGCATCGCCCTCGTCAGCCGGCTCCCCGCCTGGCCGCTGTGGGGCGCCGCCGTCTGGATCGCCGGCGAGGCGCTGCGCGCCCGGGTCCCCTTCGGCGGCTTCTCCTGGGGCAAGCTCGCCTTCGGCCAGCCCGACGGGGTCTTCCTGCCGCTCGCCGCGCTCGGCGGCACCCCGCTGCTCTCCTTCGCCGTGGCCCTGTGCGGATTCGGGCTGTACGAGGTCCTGCGCGTCGGCGCCGACACCCGCCGGGCCACCGCCGCGCTGCTCGCCGCCACCGCCGTGGCCGCCCCGCTCGCCGGGGCGCTGGCCGCCCGGCCGCTGGTCTCCGACGCCGCCGAGGACGGCACCGTGGTGGCCGCCGTCATCCAGGGCAACGTGCCCCGCGCCGGATTCGACTTCAACGCCCAGCGCCGCCAGGTCCTGGACAACCACGCCAACCGCACGATCCGGCTCGCCGAGGACATCAAGCTCGGCAAGGTCGCGAAGCCGGACTTCGTCGTCTGGCCGGAGAACTCCTCCGACATCGACCCGTACGCCGAGCCCGACGCCTACGCCGTCATCGACAACGCGGTCAAGACCATCGGCGTGCCCGTCGCCATCGGGTCCGTACTGGCCCCGGAGACGGGCCCGCTGCGCAACACGATGATCCTGTGGGACCCGGTCAAGGGCCCCGTCGACACCTACGACAAGCGCAAGATCCAGCCCTTCGGCGAGCGCATCCCGATGCGCTCCCTCGTCCGGCTCTTCAGCTCCGACGTGGACCGGGTGCAGCGCGACTTCGGCCCCGGCAAGGAGCCCGGGGTCTTCGACATGGCGGGCAGCGGAGTCGGCATGGTCACCTGCTACGAGGCCGCCTTCGACGACGCCGTCCGCTCCACCGTCCGGGCCGGCGCCCAGGTCCTCGCGGTCCCCAGCAACAACGCCACCTTCGGCCGCACCGAGATGACCTACCAGCAGCTCGCCATGGACCGGGTGCGGGCCGTGGAGCACAGCCGGACCGTCCTGGTGCCCGTCACCAGCGGGGTCAGCGCCGTGATCCGCCCCGACGGCGAGATCGTCCAGCAGACCAAGATGTTCACCGCCGACGCCCTGGTCGCGGAGATCCCGCTGCGCTCCACGCAGACCCCCGCCACCCGCTTCGGCCCGCTCGCCGAGTACCTCCTGCTGGCCGTGGCCGCGGCCGGACTCGGCTGGACCCTCGTACGCCGGATGCGCCGGGCCTCGTAAGGTCCGTAAGGTCGGGGAATGACCACACCTGACTTCATCCGCACCCTGCGCGCCACCGCCGGACACCAGTTGCTGCTGCTGCCCGGGGTGACCGCCGTCGTCGTCGACGACGAGGGGCGGGTGCTGCTGGGCCGGCGCGCCGACACCGGGCGCTGGTCGGTCGTCGGCGGGATCGCGGAGCCGGGGGAGCAGCCGGCCGACACGGCGGTGCGCGAGGTGTACGAGGAGACGGCCGTGCGGTGCGTACCGGACCGGGTGGTGCTCGTGCAGATGCTGCCGCCGATCACCTATCCGAACGGGGACGTCTGCCAGTTCCAGGACATCACCTTCCGCTGCCGGGCCACGGGCGGCGAGGCGCGGGTCAACGACAACGAGTCGCTGGAGGTGGCCTGGTTCGCACCGGACGCGCTGCCCGAGCCGCTGGAGTCCTTCGCGGTGGACCGGATCCGCCAGGCCCTGCGGGACGAGCCGACCTGGTTCGCGGCCCCCGCTCAGCCGTTGTCGGACGCCTCGCGGTAGAGCTCCACCGCCTGGTCGCCCATGACCGCGCTGTACGAGACCTCCGGCACGGTCCCGCCGCCCTCGTAGCCCCCGAGGACGCCGGCCAAGGCGCCGTCTACGAGCCAGGGGCTGCCGCTGGTGCCGCCGCTGAGGTCCGGGCACTCGATGCGGCGCTGGGTCCCGGAGGACAGGGTCGTGGTGTTGGCGCAGTACAGCGGGGAGTCGTCGCGGCTCGGGTAGCCGACGACGGACACCGTGGCGCCGGCCGGCTGCCGCGGCGCGACGGGGAAGCCCCCGACCAGGTCCTCGATCCGCAGGTCAGCCCCCTGCTCACCGTCCAGCGGAGCCACCGTCGCGAAGGCGATGTCCTGGTCGGGGTCCTCGCCGTCCGTCCAGCCCGGAGCCACGTAGGTGCCGGTCAGCTTCCACAGGCCGTACGGGGCCCTGCCCTCGCGGTAGCCCGGGGCGAAGGTGGTGGTCTCCGGGCCGCCCAGACAGTGCGCGGCGGTGACGATCACGTCCCGGTCCTGGCTGCGCACCACGGAGGCGGTGCAGAAGTGCCCGTCGTCGAGGCCGCCGGCGAAGAGCGCGCCGACCCGCCCGGCCGTCTCGTCGGCCGGGGCCGTGACCGTGACGCCGAGCGGAGGTCCGGCGGGCGCGTGGGGGACGTCGACGCCGAGCAGGGCCGTCATGACGGCCAGGGCGAGCGGGATCCGGGCGAGGCGCCTGCCGCGGGCACGGGCACGGGCGCGGGAGCGGCGGTCCGGTCGGGAGGGAAGGCGCTGGATCATGCTCCGAGCCTTGCCGGGCAACCTGTGACCGGGGCCGGGGAGTCCCTGTGAATCCGCTGTGAATCACCGGCGCGGATCCGCCGGGGATCCGCGCCGGGGATCCGCCGTGCGTCACCCCCCCCGTGGCGGTGCTGCGGCGGCCGACCGAAGGGGTGCCGCCCGTCAGCCGCCCCTCAGCCGCGCCGCTCGTACACCGTCACCCGGCGGCCGCGGACCTGCCGGTCCTCCACCACGGTGAACTCCGCCCGCAGCACGGCCGCCTTCGCCCGGTCCGCGGGGGACGCGGAGGGCTTCGCCTTCTTCCCCGAGTCCGTCACCAGGAGGACCCGCCGCTGCTCGCGCAGGGCCGCCGAGATGCGTGCCGGGGAGGCCTCCTCACCCTTGAGGGTCCCCGACTCGGCGGGGCTCCGGACCAGCGCGATGTCCTTCAGGCCGGCGAACGCTCCGGGCGAGACCAGCGCGGTGTCCCGCCGGGCCGCCGGGACGAAGAGCACCGCGTCGCCGTCGCGCTTCAGGGCGGACACCTCCCCGGCCACCGCCAGGACGTCGTCCACCCGGCTGGCCGGCGACCGGTCGGCCAGTGCCACGGGCAGCAGCGCCACCGCCGAGACCGCGACCACGACCGGCACGAGCGCGCCCGAGGCCCTCGGGTACCGGGGCGCGAGGGCCCGTACGGCCGCGCTCAGCGCCGCTCCGATCAGCAGGGCCATGCCCAGCATCGAGAACAGCACGTACCGGTCCAGGAACAGTGGCTGGATCAGCGAGGCGGCGGTCAGCCCCAGCAGGGGCACCGCCAGCAGCGGCAGTCCGACCGAGGCCGCCGTCAGCCGGGCCGGGAGCCCGGTGCGCGGCCCGCCCCGCAGGTCCGCCCACGCGGCCAGGCCGCCGACCGCCAGCAGGACGCCCGGGCCGATCAGCATGTGCCAGGTCAGCGGCGGTATCCAGGAGACCTGCCCGGACTGGGTCCGGCTGAACAGGATCAGCGGCAGCGCCCCCGCCACGGCCGCCGCCGAGGCGAGCAGCCAGGGCGCCATCACACGGCGACCGGCGCCCGCCCACCACAGGGTCACCGCGTGGGCGGGCAGGATCAGCAGGGAGAACCAGTTCAGCAGGGCGCAGACCAGCACGAGGGCCCCGTACGCCGTCCAGCGCGGCCACGTCCGTCGCCCGGGACGGGCTCCGACGCCGGCTCCGGTGCCGGAGCCGGCGGCCGCGATCAGTGAGACCAGGAGCAGCGTGGACAGTCCGGCGCCGCCCGCGACCAGCGCGTACGACCGGCCCTCCTGGAGCTGGAACTGCACGGCCGGCAGCAGCCCGAGGGCCAGCCCGCCGCCCAGTCCCGCCCACGGACCCGCCAGCCGGCGCCCGATCAGCGCCACACAGCCCGCGGCGACCGCCACCGCGAGCACCGAGGGCAGGCGCAGGGTGGTCGTGCTCGCCCCGAACACCTCGAAGAGCGCGTGCATCAGCAGGTAGTACAGGCCGTGGACCGCGTCCACCTGTCCGAGCAGGTGCCAGATCTCGCCCGGGGAGCGCTCCGCCACCTGCCAGGTCGCCGCCTCGTCCCGCCACACGCTGTTCTGCCGGGAGAGCCCCCACACCCCGAGCGCCAGGGTCCAGAGGACCGGAACCAGCCACACGAGGTACGGCCGCCGGACACGGGCGGCGGCGGATATGTGGGAACTCATGAAAGCTCGACGATCCTCGGGCAGCGGTTCGGGCGGAAAGCACCAGTCTATGGACGATACGGAGGGTTCCCCGACCGGGTGTTGTGCACGACGGAGCGTGATCGAGCGGCCCGCCCGCCCCTAGCCTCGCGGCAGCAAGGTGCGCAGCAGGCACGCAGGAGCACGAACGAGGGGCGGTACCCGGTGAACTGGCTGATCCACGACTACCGCGAGAGCGATCTCGCGGCCGTTGTCCATCTGATCGACACCACGGCCGAACTCGGCCAGGAGTCGGTCTTCTCACTCGCCGAATGCATCAGCGCCCTCACCGACCGGCAGCCCTGCGTGGTCGCCGTCCACCAGGGCGTCCCCATCGGCGCCGCCCTCGCCTGTGTCACCGGCGAACGCGCCTGGGTCATGCGCATCGCCATCGCCGCCGGCTGGCGCGGCCGGGGCCTGGCGAGCGCGCTGCTCGTGGAGCTGGAGCGGCGGCTCATCGCCGCCCGCGTCGGGCGCATCGCGTACGTCCTGCCCGAGGAGGACCTGCTCGGCGAGGGCCTGCTCAACGCCGGCTACACGCGCCAGCCCGCCGTCGCCTACTTCGAGAAGACCGAGCCGCTGCACGGTCCGGCCGCCGGTCTCCTCGACGACCTCGGCGGCCGTTTCCTGCCGAACGACCTGTGGGCCAAGGTCGCCGGCATGGAGACGGAGAAGGACCTCATCGAACGGCGCGTGGTGCTGCCTCTCGCCGAGCCCGAGCGGGCCGCCGCGCACGGGGTGCGGCCGCCGCGCGCCATCACCCTCTTCGGCCCGCCCGGCACCGGCAAGACCACCTTCGCCCGGGCCATCGCCTCGCGGCTGGGCTGGCCCTTCGTGGAACTGCTGCCCTCCCGCCTCGCCGACGAGGGCAACCTCGCGGCCGCGCTGCGCGACGCGTTCGCCCGCATCGCCGAGCTGGAGCGGGTCCTCGTCTTCATCGACGAGGTCGAGGAGATCGCGCCCGTGCGCACCGAGCCCGCCCAGCCCGGCGGGATCCACGGGGTGACCAACGAGCTGCTCAAACTCATACCCGGCTTCCGCGAGGGCGACGAACGGCTGCTGGTCTGCGCGACCAACTCCATCCGCTCCCTCGACCCGGCCTTCCTGCGCCCCGGACGCTTCGACTACCTGATCCCGATCGGCACCCCGGACGCGGGCGCCCGCGCCGCGATCTGGGCCCGGTACACGGCCGGCCGTCCCGATGTGGACGTCGCGGCGCTGGTCGCGGCGAGCGAGCTGTTCACCCCGGCCGACATCGAGCACGCGGCGCGGATCGCGGCGCAGGTGTCCTTCGAGCGGGACCTGGAGGCGGTGGGCGCGCGCGGCGCGGCGGCGGCCCAGCTGGGCGCGAGCACGGAGGACTACCTGGAGGCGGTGGCGCAGTGCCGGCCGACGGTGACCCCGGCGATGACGGGGGAGTTCGCGGCGGACATCACCGCACACGCCCGCTTCTGAGGGAGGAGCGGGACCGAGCTGCCGCCCGCCACGGACGGGCAGGCGGAAATGGCCCGCAGCCACTCCCCAAAGCGGCTGCGGGCCTCCCGCGCGGACTTGGCATCCGTGCGGGACGGCCACGTTCCGTTGGGGTGTGTCGCCGGCTGGAACGTGGCAGCAAGGGTGCCGTGAGGGCCGCATCCCTGATGCCCTCGCCAACACGTTCCAGTCTTCCAGGGGCGGGGGTGGCGGCGCCTCGGCCGCACGGCCACGGTCACCCCGGCCGGAAGGACGGGACGGCGTGCTCGGGCCGTTGGCCGAAAGGCGGACCGGGGTTGGGCAAGGGGCATGGCCTTCGCCGTGACGACTTCCGCCAGGGACGACTTAGGGGCGGCAGCGGTACGTGAACTCCGCCGCGGCCGTCCGCCGTACGGGGGAGACGATCTGGAGTTCGGCCTTCGCGGGGTAGGTTCCCGCGCCCTGGAAGGTCCACAGCAGGTGCAGCCGGGCCTCCTTCCGGCCGCTCGGCACCCGCTCGCTGAGCTGCTCCGAGTGCGTTCCGTCACTGCGCAGCCAGCGGTACGCGAGCACCCCCGGCCGCCCGTTGGTCCGTACGACGGCCACCACATCGGCGGTCCCGTCGCAGCCGGGCCCGCCGGCGTCGGCGGCCTCGGTGGACACCACCACGTCCCCGACCTCCAGGGCCGGGCCGTAGCGCTGCCAGCCCAGGTAGCAGAGGACTCCGATCAGGACCGCGGCCGCCAGGGTGTAGCGCCGCCACTCGCGCCGCCGGCGGGGGGCCGGGGCGGGGTACGGCGGGAACGGCGCGGGGAGCGCGGCCGTCACCCCCGGTCCGAAGCGCAGGACCGAGCCCTCGACCCGGTCCGGCACGGCCCCGACCGGTACCTCGAACCGCGCGGTGGAGCCGGTGCGTTCGGTCCCGCCGTCGAGGCCGAGCCGCGCCGTCCGCTCCGTGCCCGCGGGGGGTCCGGTGATCCAGTGGCTGCCGAGCACGGTGGCGCTGTAGTCGTCGTCGCCCTGCGGGGCGTGGGGATCGCTCATGCCGGCTTGCACCCCCGGATGTAGATGCTCTGGACGGAACTCTGGTTGGCGGCGGCCGGCTTGGTGGTGGCGCGCACGCTCCAGTAGCAGCCGGCGCCCTGCGCGAAGGTGTGCGCGAGGGTCTGCGTGCCGGGGCTTCCGGCGGTGAACTCCACGCTCTGGCGACCGTCGGGAACGGTCAGGGCGCCCTGGGTGTCGCCGGTGAACCACTCGACGACCAGGGTGTACGGGCCCGCGCCGTCGCTGTCGACGGAGAAGGAGGCCGCGGTGGTGCCCGGTGCCGTCTGCCGGAAGGAGGTGACGTTCACCGCGGAGATCTTGACGGACGGGGAGGGGGACGGGGTCGGCGTGGGGGTCGGGGTCGTGGTGGGCGGCTTGGTCACCGTCCAGGTCGGCTTCGGTGTGGGCGTGGGGGTGGGTGTCGGCGGGGGCATCGTGTAGCCCGGACTCGGGGTCGCCGACGGGGACGCGGACGGACTCGGACTCGGCGTCGGCGTCGGCGTCGGTGAAGCCGACGGGCTCGGGCCGGGCGCCGGTGTGGCCGGGCCCGGCGCCGACGCGCTCGAGGTGGCGAACGCGTTGAGCGCCTGCGCGCCGCGCGGCTCCGAGCCCACCGCCTGGTAGCCGAGTACGGCCACCAGCCCGAGCACCAGCGCCGCTCCAGCCGCGAGCAGCCCCCGCCCGCCCGGAGCCCAGCCCGGCGCGGGCGGCGGCAGGACCGTCGTGGCCAGTGCGGTGGTGCCCTGCGCCGGGGCTCCCGCGGAGGGGAACAGCAGGGGCAGCAGGGCCGCCAGCGCGGCCAGCTTGCGCTGTCCGCGTTCCTCCCACTGGGGCCCGTACGCCGCCAGGGCCACCGACTCCAGTTCCACGACGAACGCCTCGGCGTTCTCGGGCCGTTGTTCGGGAGCCTTCGCCAGTCCCCGCCGGATCAGCGGGCGCACCGGCTCGGGTGCCTCGGTCTCGGGGACCGGGGCCTCGATGTGCTGGACCGCGAGCTCGGCGAAGTTCTGTCCGTCGTAGGGCTTGCGGCCGGTGAGGCATTCGAAGAAGGTCGCCGTCGCCGCGTACACGTCGGCCTCGGGCGACGCGGGCCGGCCCTGCCACTGCTCCGGGGCCATGTACGCGGGCGTGCCCGCCGCCCCGGGCGTCGTGCCGAGGGGGGTGGCGATCCCGAAGTCCACCAGCTTGGAGGCTCCGTCGGCCGCGACCAGGACGTTCGCCGGCTTGTAGTCCCGGTGGACCACGCCGGCCCGGTGGGCGTCGGCCAGGCCCAGCAGGGAGCCCTTCAGCAGCACCAGCGCCGCCTCCGGGCCGGTCCGTCCGCACTGCTTCAGCAGGGCGTTGAGCGGGATGCCGTCGACGAGCTCCATGACGATCGCGGCGCCGCCGGGCGCCTCGACGTACTCGTACAGCCCGACCACGTAGGGGGAGCGCAGGGCGCCGAGCAGTTGCGCCTCCGCCCGGAACTCCCGGACGAAGAGCGGGTTTTCGAGCATCCGGTCGTTCAGGTACTTCACCGCGACGGCCGTGCCGGTGCCCTCGTGGACCGCGAGGACGACACGGCCGCTGGCGCCCGAACCGAGCTCGCGGACCTCCGAGTAACCGGGAACCGACCACACGCCGTTCATGCCTTCCCCCTTGCCGTGGCGTGACCGCGCCCCGGAGCCCGTCGTTCCGTGGACCGGCCACCACCTGGGACACATTTCCGCCACGGCCGGTTCCCCTGTCGGGGGTACCTCCGCGCCCGGGGTCAGGCCGCCGCGGCCCGTGCTCCGATCATGGAGTGCAGCCGGTCGGCCGCCGCCCGCCCGAAGTCGGGATCGTTGATGTGGGTGTCGTAGTCGTGGATCCGGGCGGCGCTGCCCCGCAGCCCGTCGCGCAGCGCCGAGAACAGTGCCCCGTCGGCGTCGGGGTCGTGGTAGGGCCCGCCCGGGGCGCCGAGCGTGGACAGCCCGCGCAGGGGCACGCAGACGGCCGTGGGACCGGTGGCGGTACGGAGTTTGGCGGCGACCCGGCGGCCCAGTTCGGCGCACTCGGCTTCGGTCGTACGGATCACCGTGATCGAGGGGTTGTGGACGCGGACCCGGCGGTACCGGACCCGTTCGGGCAGGCTCTCCATCGGGCCGAACTTCACCATGTCCAGCGCCCCCAGGCTCACCACCTGCGGGATCCCGGCCCGCCCGGCGGCGCTGAGCCGGTCGGGCCCGGCGGTGAGGATGCCGCCGCACAGGTCGTCGGCGAGCTCGCTGAGGGTGAGGTCGAGGACGCCCGCGAAGATCCCCTGGCCGGCCAGGGTCTCCAGGGTCCGGCCGCCGGTGCCGCTGACGTGGAAGACCAGGACCTCGTATCCCAGTTCGGTCAGGCGTTCCCGGGCCGCGTCCACGCCCGTCGTGGTCACTCCCGCCATGCTCGCCGCGATCAGCGGCCTCGGCCCCGAGCCCAGTTGGGCCGGCCGGCGCAGCTCCAGGGTGGAGCGGGCGTAGGCCTCGGCCATCCCGGCGACGGCCGCGACGGCATTGGCGAGGACCGGCGCGGAGACGCTGTTGATCCCCGCGATGTCCACGACGCTGTACATCATGGTGATGTCCGCGGATCCGACGTACGGGGCCACGTCCCCGGACGCCATGGACGAGACCATCACCTTCGGGACGCCGAGCGGCAGGGCGCGCATCGCCCGGGTGGCGATGGAGGTCCCGCCGCTGCCGCCGATCGCGAGGACTCCGTGCAGCCGGCCTTCGGCGTGCAGGCGTAAGAGGGTCGCTTCCGCGCCCCGGGCCATCGTGGTCACGGCCGCACCCCGGTCGGCGGCCTCGCGCAGTGCGGACAGTTCCGTTCCCGAGGCCCGCGCCACCGCTTCACGCGGTATGTCGGCGGGCACCCGGGGCTCGTTCATGATTCCTGTGTCGACCGTGATCACTTCGACGCCGGCGCGCAGCAGCCTCTCGCGCAGCCAGCCGTACTCCACACCCTTGGTGTCCAGGGTTCCCACCAGCACGACGTTCGTCATGCGTGCAATGTCCATGCATGTAGGGTTTGTTGGCAAGTAAAGGTCAGGTCAACCCTCGGTCGCCAGCAGGTCCAACAGCCGTTCCACGAACGGAATCTGAGACACCACCAATTTGGTTCTGGCCACCTGGGGGGTGAACCACTCCACCCGGTCCAGCTCGGGGAACTCCGCCGTCCGCCCCGATTTCGGCGGCCACTCCATGGTGAAGGTGCCGGGCACCATGAGGGCCGGATCCAGGTCCGCGCGTACCGCCCAGATCGTCACCAGCTTCCCGCCGGTCATCCGCACCTCACCCAGCGGCAGGTACGGACCCTCCGGCGGCGGCAGCCCGATCTCCTCCTCGAACTCCCGGCGGGCCGCGTCGCGCGGGGTCTCCTCGGGGCCGTACTCGCCCTTGGGGATCGCCCAGGCGCCCGCGTCGCGGCGCTCCCAGAGCGGGCCGCCCATATGGCCCAGCAGTACCTCGATGGATGAGGGCGAAAGGAGGGAGGACGTGCCGTCCGTCGTGCCGGGCTGCCTGAACAGGAGGAGCCCGGCGCTGCGCTTCGCGGTCATGACCCGATGCCTACCCCGTCCGGGCCCACCTCAGTGGTCGTGCGGGCCCTGGCGGTGGACCGGGCCGTGGGCGTCCGCGCAGTGCGTGTCGGACGCCCGGTCCTCGCCGGGGCGGCCCACCGTGAGGAGGGAGTCGTGGGCGTGGTCCACCTGGAGGGTGGTGTGCGTGATCCCGTACTCCTTCGCCAGCAGCGCCTCCAGGTCCCGGCGCACGGCGTGGCAGTCGCCCTCCGGGGCCACCAGCACGTGCGCGGACAGGGCGGCCTGCCCGGAGGTGATGGTCCAGATGTGCAGGTCGTGGACCTCGGTGACCGGCGGCTGCCCGACCAGCCGGTCGCCGACCGTGTCCGGATCCACGTGCGCCGGGGCGGCCTCCAGGAGGATCCGGCCGGACTCGCGGACCAGTCCGTAGCCCGCCTTGACCATCAGGACGACCACGACGAGCGAGGCGATCGAGTCGGCCTGCCGGAAACCGGTGGTGAGCACGATGAGACCGGCGACGGCGGTGCCGATGAAGGCGAACAGGTCGTTGAGGATGTGCTGGTAGGCGCCCTCGACGGCCAGGGAGGTGCGGTTCGCCTTCGAGATGCACCAGGCCGCCACGATGTTGACGACGATCCCCGCCAGCGCCGTCACCAGCACCAGCCCGCCCTCCACGGGCGGCGGATCGAGCAGCCGCCGTACGGCCTCGTACGCCAGCCAGACCGCGAGCAGCAGCAGGGTGAGGCCGTTGGCCTGGGCGGAGAGTATCTCCGCCCGCTTGAGGCCGTACGTGAAACCGCCGCGGGCCGGCCGGGCGGCCAGCCGCATCGCGATCAGCGCGAGGACGATCGAGACGGCGTCCGTCAGCATGTGCGCGGCGTCGGAGATCAGGGCCAGCGAGTGCGCCAGGACGCCGATGACCACCTCGATGGCCATGAAGCCCGCGATCAGCCCGAGGGCGATGCCGAGCCAGCGCCGGTCCGCGTCGGCGGCGACACCGTGGCTGTGACCCGCGTGACCGTGGCCGTGACCGTCGGGGCCTTTGTGACCCTCGTAGCCCTCGTAGCCCTCGTAGCCCTCGTGGCCGGCGGTGCCGTGGTCGTGCGGCGCGGGATCGTGCGTGCTCATGGTGTCCCCCGTGAGTCGTGGCGAATCGCTCGCGCGTTCCGCTTCGCCTGAAGTGAAGCGCACCTGGAGGCGATGGGCAAAGGCTGCAACGGGGACCGTTGTCATTACCCATAACGCCGCCCTGACCTGCGGTTATGCCGGGTGCTCCGGATCGTGGGAAAATCGCCCCATGGCCCAGCGCCCCGGTGTGCCGACCGCCCCAGAGCTCCTCCTGGAAACGGACAGGGGCTCCACCGCGATGAGCCCGCGCCGGACGTACCACGTCGGCCGGGACCCCCTCTGCGAGATCTGCCTCGACGACGCCCGCGTCTCCTGGCACCACGCGATCCTGCGCCCGGACGGCGACCACTGGACGCTGGAGGACGAGGACAGCACCAACGGCACGTGGGTCGACGGCCACCGCATCCGCGAGTGGGCGGTCGGAGTCGGCAGCGAGCTCCGCTTCGGCAGCGCCGCCGACGGACCGCGCGTCCGCTTCGCCGAACCCGCCGCCACCTCCCGGCCCTCCTCGGTCTCCCGCCCGGACATGACCAGCACCTTCCGGCAGCCGACCTCGGTCCGCCCGCTGGCCGACCGGGCCGCCGTCCGCATCGGCCGCGCCCCCGACAGCGACCTCGTCATCGACGACCTCGTCGTCTCCCGCCACCACGCCGAACTGCGCGCCCGCCCCGGCGGCGGGTACGAGATCGTGGACCTCGGCAGCCACAACGGCACCTACCTCAACGGGGCCCGCCTCACCGGGGCCGCCGCCATCGGCGAGGGCGACATCGTCGGCATCGGCCACTCCGCCTTCTGCCTGGTCGGCGACCAGCTGCAGGAGTACGTGGACACCGGCCGGGTCTCCCTCGACGTCCAGGACCTGGGCGTGGCCGTCGACAACGGCCGCAAGACCCTCCTCGACCACGTCACCTTCCCCGTCGGCGCGACCACCCTGCTCGCGGTGGTGGGCCCCAGCGGCGCAGGAAAGTCCACCCTGCTCGGCGCGCTGACCGGCCTGCGCCCGGCCGACCACGGCACCGTCTTCTACGACGGCCGCGACCTCTACCGGGACTACGCCGAACTGCGCAGCCGCATCGGCCTCGTCCCGCAGGACGACATCCTGCACGCCCAGCTCACCGTGCGCCGCGCCCTCGCCTACGCCGCCGAGCTGCGCTTCCCGCAGGACACCGCCAAGGCCGAACGCGAGGCCCGGGTCGACGAGGTGATCGGCGAACTCGGCCTCCAGCAGCGCGCCGACCAGCCCATCCACAGCCTCTCCGGAGGCCAGCGCAAACGGGTCTCCGTCGCCCTGGAACTGCTGACGAAGCCCTCCCTGCTCTTCCTGGACGAACCCACCTCCGGGCTCGACCCGGGCATGGACCGCTCGGTGATGAACATGCTGCGCGGCCTCGCCGACGACGGCCGCACGGTCATCGTCGTCACCCACAGCGTGCTCAACCTGAGCGTCTGCGACCGCCTCCTGGTCCTCGCGCCCGGCGGCCGCATCGCCTACTACGGGCCCCCGGACGAGGCGCTCGGCTTCTTCGGCTTCGACCAGTGGCCCGAGGCCTTCGAAGCCTTCGAGAACGAGCGCGAACGCGACTGGGCCGGGGAGCACCGGGCCTCACCGCTGTACGGCCGCTACGTCGACGTCGCCGGCCGGGTGCCGGCCGCGGGAGTCGACGCATGGGCCGCGGGCATCCCGCCGAAGCCGCCGCCCAAGGCCCAGAGCTGGGGTTCGCAGCTCTCCACCCTCATCCGCCGCTACGCCGCCGTGCTCAGCGCCGACCGCACCTTCCTGATCATCATGGTCGCCCTGCCGTTCGTCATGGGCGCCATGGCCCGGGCCCTGGCCGGCAGCGAACTCAACGCGGAGACGGCCCTCAACGCCCTGTTCATCCTCTGCGTGGGCGGGGTCCTGACCGGAGCCGCCAACGCCGTCCGCGAACTGGTCAAGGAACGCGTCATCTACCAGCGCGAACGTGCCGTGGGGCTGTCCCGGTCGGCCTACCTGATGTCCAAGGTGGTGGTCCTCGGCGCCATCACCATCGGCCAGGCCGTGGTCCTCACCCTGGTCGGTCTCGCCGGGGTCAAGACCAACGCCCCCGGCGGCAAGGGGCTCTTCATGCCCCCGCTGATCGAGATCACCCTCGTCGTCGCCCTGCTGTCCGTCACCGCCATGGTGCTCGGACTGCTGATCTCCGCCCTGGTGACCAAGGAAGAGGTCACCATGCCGCTGCTGGTCCTGCTCACCATCGTGCAGGTCGTCTTCTGCGGCTCCCTGCTGAAACTCACCGGGGTCCCCGTCATCGAACAGTTCGCCTGGTTCGTGCCGGCCCGCTGGGCCATGGGAGCGATGTCGGCCACCATCGACATCGGCGCGATCGTGCCCGGCAAGATCACGCAGGACCCGATGTTCGACCACAAACCCCGTCTGTGGCTCATGGAGGTCGCGGCCCTCGCCGGCCTGGCCGTGCTGTTCGGTTTCCTGGTGGGCCGCGTGCTGCGCCGCCACGAGCCGGCCGTCATGCGGAAGTAGCCGCGATGACCAGCCCCGGCCAAGCCGCGGAATTCCGGCCCACCCACATCGTCCCGCAGGACGGACTCCCCGCGTGGGAGACCCCGGACCTGTCGCGCCCCACGGTGCCCCTGGACGCCTTCCTGCCCGTACGGCTGCTGTCCCGGCGCGGGGAATGGGGGGAGATCCTGTGCGCCAACGGCTGGTCCGCCTGGGTGGACGGACGCCTGCTCCTCGCCGTGCCGCAGCCCCCGCCGACCGGCGGGCGCCCGCTGACCCGCGTCGAGGACCCGCAGCCGCTGCTCACCCGGTGCGCCGAGGAACTGGAACGCTACCGGCGGGCCGTCACCGACCTCGCGGCCGGACGGCTCGACCCCGAATCCTTCCGGCGCTCCCTGCGGGGACTGCGCGTCGGCGTCGTCGTCGACGGGGAGTCCGTGTGGCTCTACGACGAGACGGCGGGACGGTGGATGTACGGGGACGGGAGCCGTCTGGCCACCTACGCGGTCGTCGCGGGACCCGGTGCCCCGCCCGCGCCGCAGACACCGCCGCAGGAAGCCGACACCGAGGGCCAGGGCGACGTAAGAGATGTTCCGCGTGCACCGCACGTGCCGGACGTTCCGCACGAACCCACGAAGATCGTGCGGCTGCCCGGGCCCGAGGCGCGCTGATGGGCTCCGGTCCGGCCCCGGAGCCGTTCCGCGGGCGCGAGTCCGACCTGCGGGGGCGGCGGATCGCCGGGTACGTGGTGGAGGCCGAGATCGGGCGCGGGGGGATGGCGGTCGTCTACCGGGCGCACGACGTACGGCTGGACCGGACGGTCGCCCTGAAGCTCCTCGCGCCCGAACTGGCGCGCAACGACGTCTTCCGGCAGCGGTTCGCGCACGAGTCGAAGGTGGCGGCGGCCATCGACCACCCGCACATCGTGCCCGTCTTCGAGGCGGGGGAGACCGACGGCATGCTGTACATCGCCATGCGGTTCGTGGCCGGACAGGACCTGCGGGCCATGCTGGACCGGACGGGCCCGCTGCCGGTGGACGCGGCGGCCCGGATCGCCGGCCAGGTCGCCTCGGCCCTGGACGCGGCGCACGCCCACGACCTGGTGCACCGGGACGTGAAGCCCGGCAACATCCTCGTCGCGGGCGGTACCGACAGCGAACACCCCGAGCACGTCTACCTGACGGACTTCGGCCTGACGAAGAAGTCGCTGTCGCTGACCGGGTTCACGAGCGTCGGGCAGTTCGTCGGCACCCTGGACTACGTGGCGCCCGAGCAGATCGCCGGGAAACCGGTCGACGGTCGGTGCGACGTCTACAGCCTGGGGTGCGTGGTCTACGAGATGATGGCGGGCGTCCCGCCGTTCCAGCGGGACGAGGACATGGCGCTGCTGTGGGCCCACCAGTACGATCCGCCACCGCCGCTGACCTCGCTGAGGCCCGACCTCCCGCCGGGGGTGGACGAGGTGCTGGCCCGGGCCCTCGCGAAGTTGCCCGAGGACCGGTGGGGGAGCTGCCTGGAGTTCACGGGGGCGCTGCGCCGGGCGGGCGCCGGGGAGGGCGCGGGAGTCGGCGTGGCGGCCTTCGCCCGTGCGCCCGCCCCGGCGCCGTCCGACGGGCCGCCGCCGCCACCGCCGAGGTGGGCACTGCCGGTGTTCTAGGCCGTCCCGCCAGTCCTCTGGCCCCTGCTAGTCCCTAGTCCCCTAGTCCCCTTGTCCCCTAGTCCTCTTCCGGGGACGGTGCGCACACGACGTGGGCCGTGACATCGGCGTGGGCGGCGGAGGCGTACCAGCCCCTGCGGCCGTCCTCGGCGACGACGGGGTGGGAGGCCAGGACGGTGTGCCGGGGGGTGCCGTCGCGGCCGTGGTCCCAGTGCGTGGTGGAGTATCCGCCGGACTGCACGGCCGTGCCGCGGGGACAGAACACCCTGCTGGCGGACACGGCCTGGGCGGAGGTGTCCTTGCGGCCGGTGTCGCCTGAGAGGTGGCGGGCGCCGGGACCGGTCGCCTGGGTGGGGAGGGCCGTGGAGAGGGTCAGGGCGAGCGCGGAGAGGGCGATCAGGCCGGCGGCGTGGAGCGGCCGGAAGAGGCCGCCTTTGGTCATGTTCACGGGGACGAGCGTGTCATGGGGAAACGATCCCCCGATGAGCCGATGAGCCGATGAGCCGATGAGCCGATGTGCGACTGTTCACTCGAACGGCGCAACGGTGGGCGGGGCGGGCTCGGCGGGGGCCCGGCGGCCGGGTTCGTTGCGGCGGCGCCGGGGGAGCAGGGCGCCGAGGAAGCCCGCGACCGCGCCGGCGAGGAAGGCGAAGCCGACCGTACGCCAGAGCAGCGGGCGGAGCTCCACCTGGCCGCCGAGGTCGCTCGCGTCGCCGATGCCCAGGAGGGAGAGCCCGAACTGGGCCTGGATCCGGGCCAGCAGGCACACCACCAGGGTGCCCAGGGCGAGGGCCACGGCCAGGTGGAGCGCGTGCTGCCAGGGGCGGACGTGTGCGGGGGAACGGGTGGCGGCGAGCGCGCCGGCGCCGAGCAGCAGGACGACGGCGAGCACCACGAGCCACCAGGCCCGGGAGTCCCGCTCCGCGAGCGAAGCCACGTCGATGGTGGACAGGTCCGGGGCGGAGCCCTGGCCGGTCGCGCGCAGCACCTCGTCCAGGACCTTCGGTACGGGCAGCCCGAACGGCCCCTCGGCCTTGCCCTCCCAGGCCCCGCCGAAGCCGAGGGTCAGGGCGGGCCAGACCAGGTTGGGCAGGCCCAGCAGGATCACCGCCAGGGTGCGGTCCGCGTGCCCGCGGGTCCCCGCCACCACCAGGCCGACGCCGATCCCGATCACGACGTACGCGAGGAGCAGCGCGACGACGGCGAACGCCGCGGGGCGCACCGCCGCGTGGAAGCGGACCAGCCCCGCCGGGAGCGGCGCGCGCCGGGACACCAGCAGGGAGATCAGCAACAGGCCCAGGATCCACAGCAGTCCGAAGCCGAGACTGGCGGGGATCGCGGCCTCGAAGCCCACCGTCGGGCCCGCGTCGAGGACTTCGCCGATGTCGCCGATGATCGAATCGCCGGTGGAGACCGTGAAGTCCTGCCGGGACAGCAGGGCGACACCGGTCAGCGCCACCAGCCAGAGGAGCACCAAGGGCACCGCGCGGGCGAGGAGTTCGCGAGCCCCGGCCACGGCCCGGTTGTGCAGGGGGCGCAGGAAGAGCCAGCCGACGGTCAGCGCGCCCGCCAGGCTGACGGAGAGGGGGAGTACGGACAGGCTCGCGTCGGCATCCGCCAGGAAGCCGGCACCGCCCGTCACGTCGACCGAGCCGCCCGCCGCCATCAGCACGACGGCGGCCACCACGTGCGGGAACGCGCCGCCGGGCAGATCACCGGCGCCTGCCAGGGCGAGCCCCGCGGAGGCCACCACGGCCATCACCACGAAGCCGGCGAGGACCGCGACGAGGGCGTCGCGCCAGGCTCGCGCGACCGGTGCCGTTGTAGGGCTCACCCTGCCACCGTAGGCAGCTCCGCTTGCGGCCACCACCCGGACGGCGCACACAATGGTCGCCAGGAGTGCATGAAATCCGGAGATTTCTGCTGATGACCCGCGGAAGTTCCATAACGGAACGTCCGCGGAGCACCGCACGAAGGGCACGAAGGGTCCGCAGCGGAGCATCCACAGGGGACCGGAACCCCTCCGCCTGGGAAGAAGAGCCCGTGACCACTCAACCCTCCGGCCAGCAGCCGCCGTGGCCCACACAGCCGCCCTCGCAGCCGCCGTCGTCTTCGTCCGGGCGCCCCACGGGCCCGCCTTCCGGACCCCTGTCCGGGGGCCGGGAAGGGCCCCCGCCCCCGCCTCCGCCGGCCCCTCCCGGAGGATCCGGCAGCGGGGTGCCCCCCGGGCCCCCCGAGCCCCCGCACAAGGCCTGGTGGCGCTCGGTGCCCCGGCTCGCCACCACGATCGTCGCCCTCGCCGCCGCCGTGACCCTGGTCGTCGTACTGACCAGGCCCAGCGGCGGCGGGGGCACCACCACCTCCGCGGGCAACGAGGTCTTCCTGCAGCCCGCGGCGGCTTCCGGGCCCGACCCCTTCACCGAGTCCACCGCCGCCAAGCAGGCGACGCCGCCGCCCGAGAGCCCGCCGCCCTCGAAGCCCCCGTCGCAGCCGGAGCCGACGGCCCCGGCGCCCACGGGAACCACGGCCACCCGCAGCGTCAGCGGCGCCTCGCCCGAGCTGTACGGGGGCACGCCGGCCGTGCCCGCCTGTGACGTCGAGAAGCAGGTCCGGGTGCTGTCGGCGCAGCCCGCCAAGAACGCCGCCTTCGCCTCGTCGCTCGGCATCGCGCCGACGGCCGTGCCGGGGTACCTGCGTTCCCTCACACCGGTCCAGCTCCGGGTGGACACCCGGGTCACCAACCACGGCTACGTGGACGGCCGCTCCACCAGTTACCAGTCCGTCCTCCAGGCCGGGACCGCCGTGCTCGTGGACGACCGGGGGGTGCCGCGGGTGCGGTGCGCCTGCGGGAACCCGCTCGGGCCGCCGGTGGCGCTGAAGGCCAACCCGAAGCGGTTCGGACAGCCCTGGACCTCGTACCAGCCCTCGCAGGTCGTGGTCATCGCACCGTCCGTGACCATCGTGAACAAGTTCGTGATCTACGACTACCGCGACAGCCGCTGGTTCGAGCGCGACCGGGGCGACCACCGCGGCCGCCACGACCGGCCGATCCCGCCGCCGGTGATCCCGACCCCGATCTTCACGACCCACCCGCCGTCGCCGACGTTCACCTCGCCGTCCCCGACCTTCACCTCGCCTTCCCCGACGGTCACTTCCCCGTCGCCGACCTTCACCTCGCCTTCCTCGACGGTCACTTCGCCGTCGCCGACGCTGACCTCGCCTTCCCCGACGGTCACTTCGCCGTCGCCGTCGCCGTCGCCGACGCTGACCTCGCCTTCCCCGTCGGTGTCCCCCTCCGATTCCTCGTCCGCATCTCCGTCCACGTCGCCTTCGGATTCGGCGTCGGCGTCGCCGTCCGTGTCGCCGCCGGAGTCGGTTTCGGCGTCGGTGAACGGGTCGGAGTCCCCTTCGGAGTCACCGTCGGAGTCACTGTCCCTGTCGCCCTCCCCGTCGCCCTCGAAGAGCGCGGTGGCGCCCTCGCCGTCGCGCAGTTCGGAGGAGCCGGAGCCGACGCCCCCGCCCAGGACCTCCTCGGCGGCGCCGCCGCCCCCGGTGACCTCGGTCCGGCCCGAGCCGCCCAAGCCGACGCCACCGCCGCTGGTGTCGCCGCAGCCCGAACTGCCGACGCCGCCTCCGCCGCCTCCGCCGCCCCCGCCGCCTCCGCCGCCCCCGCCGTCCCCGAAGCCCGTTCCGGCCACCTCGCTGATCGCGCCCCCGCCGGCGCCCTCTCCGATCGGGCCCGGAGCCGGCACCGACCAGCAGGGTTCGGACGGAGGTCCGGGCGCCGGTAACGGCAACCCGTAGGATCCCGCCCGACACGAAGACCTCCCCGAGGGCCATCGGCCCTCGGGGAGGTCTCGTCCCGCCGTCGTGCGGAGGCGGCTGCTAGCGGACGCGCCCGTACAGGTTCGGGTTGTACGCGCTGAAGCTGGAGACGCGGACCTGCTTGCCCGGGCGGGGGGCTTCGATGTACTTGCCGCCACCGAGGTAGATGGCGACGTGGTGGACGCCCGAGACGCTGCCGTTCGAGGTCCAGAACACCAGGTCCCCGCGACGCAGGTCGGAGCGGGAGATCGGGGTGGTGGCCCGGTACTGGTCGGAGGCCACGCGGGGGAGGGTGATGCCCGCGGAGCGGTACGCGGCCTGGACCAGGCCCGAGCAGTCCCAGCCGCGGGGGCCGTTGCCACCCCAGACGTACGGATCGCCGAGGTGGCCGTTGGCGAAGGAGATGGCGCCCTCCGTGCCCTGGCGGATGGGCGTACCGGAGGAGCCGGAGGATCCCGAGGAACCGGACGAGCCCGAGGAAGAGCCGGAGCCGGATCCCGACCCGGAGCCCGACCCGGAGCCGCCGGCGAAGCGCAGGTACTTGTCCTTGTGCTGGGTCCAGCGCCACCAGCCGGTGCCGTCCTTGTACCAGTACACGCGGTCCGTGGCGTCCCAGCCCGCACGGCCGCGGAAGGTCGGCTCGGTGGTGCGCACGGAGGAGGTCGCGGAAGAAGAGGAGGACGAGGGGCCGGCCGAGGAACGGCCGCTGTTCGCCACGTACTTGCTGTAGTGCTGGGTCCAGCGCCACCAGCCGGTCGCGTCCTTGTACCAGTACTTCGAGCCGTCCCAGCCGGCGTGCGCCGGCGCCGGCTCGGCGGACGCGGTGCCCACTCCGGTGCCCATCAGCAGCGTGGCGCCGACGGCCGCGACCACGGCGCCGCGCAGGGTGCAGCGACGGCGGCGGGCCGCGGGGGCCGTCATGGCCGTCGTGCCGCGCGCGCAGCCGGTGCAGTCACAGCTGTCGGGTATTTCTTCGGTGAACTCGGGCGTGCGCATGCATGATTCCTTTTCCATCGGGGGTGTCTTCAGCGGGCGTCGGCGGCAGGGCCGCGCGCCGTGTAGAAGGCCACGGTCAAGTCCTTGACCAGGGCCTTGCGTTCGTAGTCGTCCAGGCTCACGAGCCCGCGGTCCGACATCCGGTGCACGGTGTCGTCGACGGCGTCGAGCACGGAGGTGAGGACGGAGTCCCGGTGCCGGGCGTCGATCGAGGCGACCCGGCGGCGCTGCATCGCCGCGGCGACCTCGGGGGCGTACTCGACGTGCAGCGGCCGGGCGGAGAAGACTTCGATGCCGACGGCCCTGCACTCGGCGGCGAGGAGTCGGGTCAGTTCGTCGCCGACGGCCTCGGTGTCGCGCAGGGTGTTCGGACGGTTCGGACGGTTCGGACCGTTCGGTCGGTCTGGTCCGTCCGGCTCCGGGTCGAAGGAGTCGGCGGGCATCCGGGAGAGCACCCGGGCGGTCGCGGACTCCACCTGTCCGCGCAGGTACGCGGTGTGGTCGTCCACCGCCAGGAGCGCGCGGGCGGTGTCCCTGAGCCGCCACACGACGAGGACCACGGACCGCAGCGCGGTGCCCTCGGAGTCGACGACGCGGAGCGGCTCGCTGCGCCAGTGGCGCAGCCGCACGTCGACGCGGGTGTGCCGGGGCACCGGGTTGGACCAGATGAGGCCGGTCCGCCGGATCGTGCCGCGGTAGCGGCCGAAGAGGGTCAGCGACCAGGCCTGACCGGCGCGGCCGCGCCGCAGTCCGCAGAGCGCGCTGAGCGTGAGGAGCGCGCAGCACGCGACGGCGGCCAGGGGCCAGGCCTCGGCGGCGGAGGTGGAGGGCCGGAGCTCCTCCAGCCGGGCGAGGGCGGCGGCGCCAAGCGTGGCGAGCGCGGCGGTGAGCAGCGCCCACCAGCCGGAACAGGCTCGCGCGGGGTGTTCGGTGAGCTCGGGGTCGAGTACGGCGGGAAGGGTCCGGGGGTGGGCCGGGGCCGCATCCGCCGCCGGATGAGCGGGCCGGGGTATCGCCGCGCGGACGGGGTCCTGCCGGAGGGTGTCGGGGTCCGCCGGCGGACCACCGGCCCGGTGGGGCCCGCCCGGGCCTCCGGAGCGGGCCGCGCCTCCGGGAGCGGCGGGGCCCGCGGTGCGGTCGGCGTTCGCGGCGACGCGGGCCTCGGCCGGTTCCTCGTCGCGGAAGAGGGGCCCCAAGACCAGCGGATCCCGGTACGGCCGCACGACCAGACTCCCGCGCCCGGTGCGGGGCCCGGAGGCGGAGTCGGAAGCCGCGCTGTCCCCGAAGGTCGAGCTGTCCCCGAAGGTCGAACTGTGCCCAGAGGTAGAGCTGTCCTCGGAGCCGGAGCCGGAGCCGGAGCCGGAGCCGGAGCTGGAGCCGGAGCCGGAGCCGGAGCCGGAGCTGGAGCCGGAGCCGGAGCCGGAGGGTCGGCCCGAGCCCGTGGAGTCGGGTGCGTCGGTCTCGAGGTGCGGGGAGCCGGTGCGCGCGGTGCCGGTGAGCGGGGTGCCGGTGAGCGGGGCGGATATCCGTCCGCGGGTCCGGGTCCCTTCCTCCGCGCTTTCCTCCGTCCTCTTCTCCGCTCCTTCCGTCCCTCCCTCAGGTATTCCGGCCGGTTCTCCGGTCCTCTTCGGCGCTTGCGACAAGCCACACCCCACACAGCCGTGGGCGTCAATGACCCCGTGCCGAGGGGTTGCTGACGCCAGCAAAGATGATCATGAACGGATCGATCTTCGTGAAATCGTACAAGTAGCTCATTAGGTCAAAGTCGCGACAGGCCGGGACTTCTGACCTTTTTCGTCCCGATTTTCGGCACCCTGAGGGGGCGCTGGCGCACGAGGGCGGCGAAGTCCGGCCGACACGCCGGAGCCCCCCTTCGCGTCCCGCGAACCCGCGCCCGTTCCCGTACCGCCCGTTCCCGTACCGCCCCGGCACGGCCCCGCGGACCGGCGCGGACCGTGCAGGAGTGAGACCCTGAAGGTGTGGCCGAAAGGGGAGTGACCCCCCAGGTCGAGTGGCCTGCCCGGACGGACACGAGCCTCGCGCTCAACCACATGGGCACCTTCGACTGGGACCTCGACAGCGGGCAGATGTTTCTGGACACCACCGCCCTCGGGGTCTTCGACCTGCGCCCCGAGGAGTTCACGGGCACCCCGGCCGGCCTGTGCACTCGCCTCGCGCCCGGCGAGGACGCCCGGCTCGACGCACGCATCGCGCAGGCGCTGAAGGCAGGCCGCAGTCACTACGGGGCCTACGTGCGCAGCCGCGACCGGGACGGGGCCCCGGGCTGGACCCATGTCCAGGGCCGCATCCTGCGGGACCCGCGCGGGCGTCCGTACCGGATCATCGGGATCATCCGCGACGCCGTCCACGACCCCGGCGAGCCCGGCGCGGCCGGTGAGCGCGACGAGGGCCGGCGCCGGATGACCGGGGTCGTCGAGCGGACCACGGCGATCCTCGCGCACGCCCGCACGGTCAACGACGTCACCGACGTCCTCAAGGACCCCGAGGCCCTCGGCCACCTCGGTGCGGTCAGCGTCATGCTGGGCGTGGTCGACGGCGGCCGGATCCAACTGGTCGCGGAGGGGCAGATCGGGGCGTACGTACCGGAGACCGAGTACACGCGGATCGACGCACCCCTGCCGATGAGCGAGGCGGTACGGACACTGCGGCCGGTGTACCTCGGCTCCCGCGAGGAGTTCCAGCACCGCTACCCGGAGCTGTGGCCGTACATCGAGCCGCTGGCCGTCCGCAGCGGGGTCTACCTGCCGCTGATCGCCCAGGGCCGGCCCGTCGGCGCGCTCGGGCTGCTGTACGCGCGGGAGGGCGACTTCAACGCCGAGGAGCGCAACGTGCTGATGGCGCTGGGCAGCGGCATCGCGCAGAGCCTCCAGCGGGCCATCCTCTTCGAGCAGGAGCACGACCTCGCCGAAGGTCTCCAGAAGGCCATGCTGCCGCGCCGGATCCCGGACGTGGCGGGCGCGGTGATCGCCGTGCGGTACCGGGCCGCCCGGATGGGGCGGGACATCGGCGGCGACTGGTACGACGTGGTTCCGCTCGGCGAGGGCCGGGTCGGCGTGATGATCGGCGACGTGGAGGGCCACGACACGGACGCCGCCGCCGTCATGGGCCAGCTGCGCATCGCCCTGCGCGCGTACATCGCCGAGGGCCACACCCCCGGCGCGGCCATGGCGCGGGCCTCGGCCTTCCTGCGGGACCTGGAGACGGAACGCTTCGCCACCTGCACGTACGCCGACATCGACCTCACCAGCGGCATGGCCCGGCTGGTCCGCGCCGGGCACCTCGACCCCGTGGTGCGGCGCGGCGACGGCATTTGCCACCGGGTGCAGGTGGCGGGCGGACTGCCGCTGGGGCTGTCGGCGCGCGAGCCGGACGCGCCCGGTGCGCGTGGCTCCGGTGCGGGTGGCTCCGGTGCGGGTGGGTTCCGGGCTCCGGGTGCTTCCGTCGCCGCCGCCGCCGCCGGTACGGGATACCCCGTCACCAGCCTCGAACTGCACCCCGGGGACACCCTGCTGCTGTGCACGGACGGGCTGACCGAACGACCCGGCCGGGATCCCGACACGGGTGTGCGCGCCCTCATGGAGGCGGTCCGGGACGGGCCGGCGGACGTGGAGGAACTCGCCGACGCGCTGTGCGACCTGGTCGGGGACTCGGGCGGCGGCGACGACATGGCCCTGCTCCTGCTGCGCCGGCGCGGCACCCCGCTCCCGCGCGGCGGCGGCCCGCTGCGACACCGCCTCACCCCGGGCGACCCGGACGCCCCGGCGTTGGCCCGCCACCTGATCCGGGCCGCCGCCGCGGCCTGGGGTGCCTGGGACCAGGCCGACGAGATCGAGCTGGCGGCGGACGAGCTGATGACCAACGCGCTGGTCCACACGGACGGAGTCGGCGCCGTCAGCATGCGGCTGACCCCGGAGGGCCGGATCCGGATCGAGGTGGAGGACACCAGCAGCGCCCTGCCGCGGCGGCGGGAGGCCGACGACTGGGCGGTGTCGGGGCGCGGCCTGATGCTGGTGGACCGGCTGGCGGACGCCTGGGGCGTGGAGCCGCGGGGCGGCGGCAAGTGCGTGTGGTGCGAGTTCGCCGTCCGGGCTCCCGCCGCTCCTGATGCAACGCTCCAGGCTCCCGCCGTCCTTGATCCCGCGCCCGGGGATGCCGCCGGCCGGGATTCCGCCCTCCCGTCCCGGGAACCCGGGACCGGGTAGGCGCGGGCCCGCGGGGGCGGGTGGCTGAGCGAGCGGGATCGGGATCGGGGATCCGGGATCCGGGATCCGGATCGGGATCGGCAGGAAGGGGTTTCGCGGGCTACTCGGCCGCGTACGGGTCGGCCTGCGCGCCCTTGGCGGTCTGCGTCGCGGTGTGTACCGCCGTCTGCATCGCCGTCTGCGCCGCCGTCAGCGCGCGCACGAAGCGGATCGCGAAGACGGAGGCCGCGAACAGCACCACGCCGTACACGGCGGCGGCGGTCGCGGCGGTGGCCAGTCCGTCCGCGTCGTCGGCGCGGTCGTGGAAGAGGTCGAAGACGCGGTTGGCGAGCAGTGCGGTGATCCACACCAGCCACCACGTGGTGACGGGCGCCGTGGAGACCGGCCGGCGGGCGCCGTCCGTACCGTGCGGCGGGCCCGCGGCCCAGATCTCCTTCGCCATCTTGTACGGGATGCGGAGGAAGGCGAAGGGGATGAACCAGCCGACGACGGCCCAGGCCGCGGACCGGGTCACCGCCTCCCGGTCGAGGATCAGGGCGTTGTGGTGGACCCGGTGGAACCAGGTGATGAACACGGCGGCCGTGACGGCCAGCAGCGGAATCTCGATGCGGCCCGTCAGGGCCAGCAAGGTGTCCGGCAGGGTGTTGCCGTCCCCGGTGCCCGCATCCGGGTAGCTCCCGGCGCGCAGGGCCGAGCCGAGGTACAGGCCGGTTCCGGCCAGGAGCAGGGCGTACAGGCCGGCCAGTGCGAGCAGGACGCTCGTGGCCGTCGCGAGCCCCCCGGGCGGGCGCAGCGGGGTGACGGGCTCCGGGGCGGGCTCGGGGGCGGACTCCGGGGCGGGCTCCGGGGCGGACTCCGGCAACGGCTCGTCGACGGGCTGCGGTGAGCCGGTCGCGCTGAAAGACATGAACTGGTACCCCCGGGTCGAAGACGTGGCGGGGTCAAGATTTCAGACCGCACCTTTGGATGACTTGGCCCGCCCGGGGGCTTCCCGGCCATGCTGCGGGCGAATGGCTGACAGTCACGGACTCCCGCTGTGTTCATGTGCTCGTATGCGCGAAGCTGGCCGATCCTGCCTGGATGTCCCCCCTGCGCCCGCTGTCGCCCGTCCTGCTGCCGGCCCTGCTCACGGTGGTGCTGCTAGTGGCCCCGGCGCCTCCGCCGGCCCATGCCACCGGGAACGGCGGGGGAGAGGGGATCGAGACGGCCCGTACCGCCCGGCAGATCGCCCCCGGGGTACGGCTGGAGTCGTACGACCGGCTCGAAGCCGACCGGTGGCTGCGCATCGACGAACTCGACGTGCGGCTGGCGGGCGCCGGCGCCGGCGTGCGCGCGGAGTACCTCGGCGGCCGGGGCGTCGCCACCGTCTCCGACTCCGCCGCCCGGCACCCCGCCGGGCCGGGCCGCCGCGTGGTAGCCGCCGTGAACGGGGACTTCTTCGACATCCGGGGTACGGGCGCCCCGCTCGGCCCCGGCATCGGCGCCGGACGGCTGCTGCACGCGGCCTCGGCCGGCGCCGGATGGGCCGTCGGCTTCGGAGCCGACGGGCCGGGCCGGGTACTGCGCCTGGCCCTGGACGGGAGCGTCACCCTGCCCGGGGCCTTGGTCCGCCCGCTCGCCGGTTTCAACACCGCCCGTCCGCCCGCCGAGGGCTTCGCCGCCTACACCACCGACTGGCCGGCGGACGGACTCCCCGCGACCGGACCGGCGGTGGAACTGCGCGACGGCCGGGTCAGGGCCGTGCGCGCGGCGGTACGGGGGCCCGCGCGCCGGGAGCGTCCCGCACCCGGAACCACCCTGCTGGTCGCGGCGGGCGCGGCGGCGCCGGAACTCGCCGCCCTGCGCCCCGGGGACGCGGTCGCCGTGACGGCCCGGCCGGTGGCCGCCGGGGGCGGGCCGCTCCCGGCGAGCGCGGTCGGCGGCCGGGAGGCGCTCGTGGTGGCCGGGGTTCCGCAGAACCACGACGGCGCGCCCAACAACGCGGCCGCGCCGCGCACCGCCGTCGGCTTCTCCCGCGACGGCCGCCGGGCCCGCCTGGTCACCGTCGACGGCCGCCAGCGCGACAGCGGAGGCCTCACCCTGACGGCGCTCGGCCGGCTGATGCACCGGCTCGGCGCCCACGACGCCCTCAACCTGGACGGCGGCGGCTCCTCGACCCTGCTCGCCGCGCTCGCCGGGCAGGCGGCGCTGACCGTGGAGAACTCCCCGTCCGACGGCCGCCAGCGCGCGGTCCCCAACGGCCTGGTCCTGACCGCTCCGGCCGGCGACGGCCGCGCCGCCGGCTACCGGATCGAGCCCGTCGGCGGCGCCGCGCGGGCCTTCCCCGGCCTGACCCGGACCCTCGGGGCCACCCCGTACGACGCACACCTCGGTCCGGTGCCCGCGCGGGAGAACGCGGCGCCGGGCTGGTCCCTCCCGGCGGGCCGGGGCCGGATCGATCCCGGCGGGGTCCTGCGGGCGTCGGGCTCCGGCCCGGTGGAGGTGCGGGCGCGCCTCGGAGCGGCGAGCGGGGTGCTCCGCGTCGACGTTCTCGGCCCCCTGACCCGGATCCGGGCCGTGCCGGAGCGGATCGGGCTCGCGGCGGAGGGCGAGACCGCGCGCTTCGTCCTGACCGGCTACGACGCGCAGGGCGCCGCCGCCCTGGTCGAACCCCGTGACGTGGAACTCGACTTCGACCGTTCCCGGTGGAGGGTGGCCGACGACGGACACGGCGGATTCACGGTCACGGCCCGCGTCCCGAACGCGACGGGCCAACTGCGCGCCAGGGTCCGGCGCCCGGCGGGCGAGCCTGACACGACGCTCCGAACGGGCCCTGCGGGCGTGCCCGCCCCGGCTCTCCTGGCCCTCGGGGTGGGTCTGTCGGAGGTGCCGCTCGCGGATCTGGAGGATGGTGCCCGGTGGACCGGTCCCGGCGCCGCGCCCGGGCAGGGACGTCCCGGCCGGGGGCTCGCCCTCGCACCGCCCGCCGGGGGAGGAACCGCCACCGGGACCCCGCCCCGTCCCCTCCGGGTCCCCGAACTGGCCCGGTCGCTGTCCCTCTGGGTGAACGGCGACGGCTCCGGGGCCCGGCCCGCGGTGGAACTCGCCGACGGCGACGGGGCCGCCGCGATCCTGCGCGGGCCCGCGGTGGACTGGACAGGCTGGCGGGAGATCAGCCTGCCGCTCCCGGCGACGGCGGAGCGCCCCTTCACCGTGACCAGGCTCTCGGCCACCACCCCCGCGGCCACCCGAGCCAAGCCCCCGGCTCCGGCCCCGGCCAAGGTCAAGGCCCCCGCCGGGGGCGGGGGTCCGCGGCTTGTGGTGGACAGTCTGGGGGCGCGGACGCCGCCGACCGGGGTGGTGCGTACGGCCGACGGGGTGGATCCGATCGTGGCCACCGCGGCCCGGGTGGACTCCCGGCCCTGGCGGTTCGCGGTCGCCCCCGCCGGGGCCCGGCCGGCCGCGGTCTCCGGCTCCGCCGTCGACTTCGCGCTGACCGGCGCCGGCCGCCCGGCCTTCGTGCACCGGGGCGTACGGTTCCTCCCGACCGGCTCCACGCGCCCCACCCTCGCCGGCGGCGGGCTGGACCGGATCACGGCCCTGCGCGCGGCCCTCGCGGCGGCCTCCCGGGAGCAGGGCACCGGCGCGCTGGCCGTCGTAGAGCCGTACGCGCCGCAGGCCGTCGACCGCAAGGAGGCCGCCCTGCGGCTGCGCCTCCTGGCGGAGTTCCGCCGGGCCACCGGCAAGCGGGCCGTGGTCATCACGGTCGGCGCGCCCCGGTTCGCGGCCGGCCGCACGGAGGGCGTGCTCACCGTCGCGGCCCCGCGCACCGGCCGCACCGTGATCGGCGCCGACGCCTTCGCGTCGGGCGACTGGCTCTCCGTACTGCCGGCCCCGGACCCGGCCGGCGGCCGGTGATCCGGGCCGTCGGTGCGACCGGGCCATCCGGTCAGGAACGGAGAAGCGCCGGCCGGCCCCCGGCCCGTAGCGTGAAACCCATGGACTTGGGCCCTTCGCAGTGCGTCATCGCCGTCGACGACCACGACACGGCGCTCCCCTCCTACCGGGACGTCTTCGGGCCGGAGTTCCGGGGCGACGCCGGCCGCGTCCGGGCCGCCGCCGGCGCCGAGGTGCTCCGGGAGCCGCTCGACCAGCCGTACGGGGTCCGGGACCGCACCTTCCGCGACCCGGCGGGCGACATGATCCGGTCCAACCAGCCCCGCACGCGCTGAGATCCACCGCACCTCTTACCTGGCGCCGCTCACGGAT
Organism: Streptomyces sp. NPDC099050; assembly: GCF_044759865.1. Taxonomy (NCBI): domain Bacteria; kingdom Bacillati; phylum Actinomycetota; class Actinomycetes; order Kitasatosporales; family Streptomycetaceae; genus Streptomyces; species Streptomyces sp. NPDC099050. Next base: position 115,080 of record NZ_JBIWAE010000001.1, read on the forward strand.
GACACCGCCGATCGGGTAGACAGTAAGGCGTTGCCGCGACCGCGCAGGCGGCGCCGGCCCGATCCAGCGGCGCCGGCCCGACAGTATGGAGACACGATGAGCAAGGTCACGAGGACGGGCGGCGCGCAGTCACCCGAGCCGCACGCCGCCGACGTCCACGACCTGATCCGCGTACACGGTGCGCGGGTGAACAACCTCAAGGACGTCAGCGTCGAGATCCCCAAGCGCCGGCTCACGCTCTTCACCGGCGTGTCCGGTTCGGGCAAGAGCTCCCTGGTGTTCGACACCATCGCCGCCGAGTCGCAGCGGCTGATCAACGAGACCTACAGCGCCTTCCTCCAGGGCTTCATGCCGACCCTGGCACGGCCCGAGGTGGACGTCCTCGACGGGCTGACCACCGTGATCACCGTCGACCAGCAGCGGATGGGCTCCGACCCCCGCTCGACGGTGGGCACCGCCACCGACGCGAACGCGATGCTGCGCATCCTCTTCAGCCGGCTCGGAAAACCGCACATCGGCTCGCCCAAGGCCTTCTCCTTCAACGTGGCCTCGATCAGCGGGGCCGGCGCGGTCACCATGGAGCGCGCCGGGCAGACCGTGAAGGAGAAGCGCACCTTCAGCATCACGGGCGGCATGTGCCCGCGCTGTGAGGGCCGGGGCTCGGTCAACGACATCGACCTCACCGCGCTGTACGACGACACCAAGTCCCTCAGCGAGGGCGCCCTCACCATCCCCGGCTATACGATGGAGGGTTGGTACGGCCGCATCTTCAGCGGCTCCGGCTTCTTCGACATGGACAAGCCGATCCGCAAGTACACCAAGCGCGAGCTGAGCGACCTGCTCCACAGGGAGCCGACGAAGATCAAGGTGGAGGGGATCAACCTCACCTATGAGGGCATCATCCCGAAGCTCCAGAAGTCGATGCTCTCCAAGGACGTCGAAGCGCTGCAGCCGCACATCCGGGCGTTCGTGAAGCGTGCGGTGACCTTCACGGTCTGTCCCGACTGCGAGGGCACCCGGCTCAGCGCGGGGGCCCGGTCCTCGAAGATCAAGAAGATCAGCATCGCCGACGCCTGCGCGATGCAGATCAGCGACCTGGCCAAGTGGGTCCGCGACCTCGACGAGCCCTCGGTGGCCCCGCTCCTGACCACGCTGCGCCAGACCCTGGACTCGTTCGTGGAGATCGGGCTGGGTTACCTGTCCCTGGACCGGCCCTCGGGCACGCTGTCGGGCGGCGAGGCCCAGCGCGTCAAGATGATCCGCCACCTCGGCTCCTCGCTCACCGACGTCACCTACGTGTTCGACGAGCCCACGGTCGGCCTGCACCCCCACGACATCCAGCAGATGAACCGCCTCCTGCTGCGGCTGCGCGACAAGGGCAACACGGTGCTCGTCGTGGAGCACAAGCCGGAGACGATCGCGATCGCCGACCACGTCGTCGACCTCGGCCCCGGCGCGGGCCAGGGCGGCGGCACCATCTGCTTCGAGGGCACCGTCGAGGGGCTGCGGGCGGGCGACACCATCACGGGCCGGCACTTCGGAGACCGCGCGAGCCTCAAAGAGACGGTGCGCGAGCCCAACGGGAAGCTGGAGATCCGCGGAGCGAAGACGCACAACCTGCGGGGCGTCGACGTCGACGTACCGCTCGGGGTGCTCGTCGTGGTCACCGGCGTGGCGGGCTCCGGCAAGAGCTCGCTCGTACACGGGTCGATCCCGGCGAGCGAGGGCGTCATCTCGGTGGACCAGGGCGCCATCCGCGGTTCCCGGCGGAGCAACCCGGCCACGTACACGGGCCTGCTCGACCCGATCCGCAAGGCCTTCGCCAAGGCCAACGCCGTGAAGCCGGCCCTGTTCAGCGCCAACTCCGAGGGCGCCTGCCCCGGCTGCAACGGTGCGGGGGTCGTCTACACCGATCTGGCGATCATGGCCGGCGTCTCCACCGTCTGCGAGGAGTGCGACGGCAAGCGCTTCCACGCCTCGGTCCTGGAACACCACCTCGGCGGCCGCGACATCAGCGAGGTCCTCGCGATGCCGGTCACCGAGGCCGCCGAGTTCTTCGGCGAGGGCGAGGCGCGCACCCCGGCCGCGCACCGGATCCTGGAGCGGCTGGCGGACGTCGGGCTGGGCTACCTCAGCCTCGGGCAGCCGCTGACCACCCTCTCCGGGGGCGAGCGGCAGCGGCTCAAGCTGGCCACGCACATGGCGGAGAAGGGCGGGGTCTACGTACTCGACGAGCCGACCGCGGGCCTGCACCTCGCCGACGTCGAGCAGCTCCTCGGCCTCCTCGACCGACTCGTCGACTCCGGCAAGTCGGTGATCGTGGTCGAACACCACCAGGCGGTCATGGCGCACGCCGACTGGATCATCGACCTCGGTCCCGGCGCCGGTCACGACGGCGGCCGGATCGTCTTCGAGGGCACTCCGGCCGCCCTCGTCGAGGCCCGCGCCACCCTCACCGGCGAGCACCTGGCGACCTACGTGGGCGCCTGAGCGCGTCCGCCGGCGGGCCCCCGTCGCACCGACGGGGTGCCCGCCCCCGTGGCGGACGCGCCGAGCCACGTCCGGACCGGGTAGCCCGGGCCCGCCCGGTCCGGAGGGAGTTCACGCAGTGGGGTCCCGGTCCCGCTCGTCGTCGGAGACGGCGGGGACGGCGGCGAGTTCGGCCGGTTCCGGCGTGATCGCGGCGCCGCACTTGGTGCAGAGAAAGACGGGCACCGTCTCGTTCCAGTCCTCAGGGGCGCGGCTTCGCATCCCCGTTTCGCCGCTCGGAGCCGCCGCGCCGCACGGAACCCGCGGAACCCCGGGTCGAGGCACCGCCTCAGAGGCGTACGAGGGTGACCTCGGTCGCCTTCACGCTGGTCCACACCGCGGCGCCGTCGACGATTCCCAGTTCGGCGGCGGCCTCGGGGGTGATCTCCGCGACCAGGTCGGGTGCCTGGTCCGAGCCGACCAGTACGCGCAGCCGGCTGCCGACCGCGGTGATCTCCCGTACGGTTCCGGGCCATACGTTACGAGGGCTGCCGCCCGGGCGGACCCGGTGCACGGACACCGCCTCGGGGGCGATGATCGCGAGCGCCTGCGCCCCCTCGGGCAGCGCCTCGGCCACCACCAGGCGGCCCCCGGCGGCGAGTTCCAGACCGTCGGCCGAGGCCGTGCCGGGCCAGGCGTTGCGCCCCAGCATCCGGGCCACCCACGGGGAGCGCGGGTGCCGGGTCACCTCGGAGGGCGGGGCGTCCTGCAGGGTCCGCCCGTCGGAGAGTACGAGGACCCGGTCGGCCAGGGACACCGCCTCGACGGGGTCGTGCGTGACGATCAGGCAGACCCCGCCGAAGCCGGCCAGATGGGTGCGCAGCGTGTGCCGGACACGGGCGCGGGTGGTCTGGTCGAGGGAGGCGAGGGGTTCGTCGAGCAGCAGCAGCCGGGGCCGGGCGGCCAGCGCGCGGGCCAGTGCCACCCGCTGGGCCTGCCCGCCGGAGAGCTGGGCGGGCTTGCGGTGGGCGAGGTGCCCGACGCCGAGCCGGTCCAGCCAGGCCTGCGCCTCCGCCCGGGCCGCGGCGCGGGGCACCCGGCGGGCGCGCAACCCGTACGAGGTGTTGGCGAGCGCGCTCAGGTGCGGGAACAGCGCCCCGTCCTGGGGGACCCAGGCGACCTGACGCCGGTGCGGGGGCAGGTCGGTCACGTCGGCGTCGCCGAGGCGGAGTTCGGCGTGGGCGCGCGGGGTCAGGCCGAGCAGGGCGCGCAGCAGGGTGGTCTTGCCTGCGCCGTTCTCGCCGACGACGGCGATGGTGGTGCCGGGTTCGGCGTCGAGGGTGAGCTCGTTGAAACCGGTGACGGTGGCGTGCAGCGGCCAGTGCCCGCCATCGACCTGCGCCTCGGGGGAGACCGGAGCCTCAGGGGCGGCCGGAACCCCGGACGGTAGGGGGCCTACGGGGCCCTCGGGGGCCGGGTCGGCGGGCTCCTCGGCGTACACCGGCGCGCCGGGTTCCATGCGGGCGGCCGGGGTACCCGTCCACCGCCCGCGCAGGGCGACGAGTACGGCCATGGCGATCGCGAGCAGCAGCAGGGACACGGAGGTGGCGGCCTCGGGCTGGTCCTGGAGCAGCAGGTAGACCTGGAGCGGCAGGGTCTGGGTGGTGCCCGGGAGGTTGCCCGCGAAGGTGATGGTGGCACCGAACTCGCCGAGCGCCCGGGCCCAGGTCAGCGCGGCTCCGGCGATCAGCCCCGGGGCCACCATCGGCAGCGTCACGGTGAAGAACACGCGCAGCGGCGTGGAACCCAGGGAGGCGGCGGTCTCCTCGTAGCTCGGCTTGAGCCCGCCGAGCGCGCCCTCCAGGCTGATCACGAGGAAGGGCATCGCGACGAAGGTGGCCGCGATGACCGCGCCGGAGGTGTGGAAGGGCAGCGTGATGCCGAAGGTGCCCTCCAACCAGGGGCCGAGCAGCCCGCGCCGGCCGAAACCGAGCAGCAGGGCCACACCGCCGACCGTGGGCGGCAGCACCATGGGGAGCAGGACCAGCGAGCGCACCAGCGCCTTGCCCTTGAACTCGACGCGGGCCAGCAGCCAGGCCAGCGGCACCCCGAGGAGGAGGGAGAAGCCGAGGGCCCACAGGGACACGACCAGCGAGAGCCGCAACGCCTCGACCACACCGGGGCTGGTCAGGTGCGTGCCGAGATCGCGCCACTGGGTGCGGCTGAGGATGCCGACGAGCGGCATCAGCAGGAACGCCACGGCGAGCAGCGCGGGGAGCGCCAGAGCCACGGGGGGCCGGGCGCGGCGGGTACGGAGTCTGCTCATGTGGGTTCCTGGCCGGGGATGTCGGGACGCCGTCCGGGGAGGTCGGGACGCCCGGGCCGCGTCTGAAGGGTAATGCGCGGGCGGCGAACGGAGAGGGACCGCCCGTCCCCCCGGACCGGGCGGTCCCTCTCCGTTCGCCGCTCCCGGCAGGCGGTTACGGCTTCTGGAAGCCCGCGTCCTGGAGGATCTTCTGGGCCTCCGGGGTGGTCAGCCACGTCACGAACGCGGCCGCGGCCTCGGCGTTCTTGGAACCCTTGAGCGAGGCGGCCGGGTACGAGGCCACGGCGTTTTCTGCGTCCGGGATCTCCACGACGGCGACCTTGTCACCGGACTTGAGGGTGTCGGTCTTGTAGACGAGACCGGCGTCGGCCTCGCCCAGCTCGACCTTGCTCAGCACGGCGCGGACGTTGGGTTCCTGGGAGACCGGCTTCACCTCGATCTTCTGGGCGTCGAGGATCTGCTTGCTGTAGCGGCCGACCGGAACCTCGGGCGCGGCCAGTACGACCTTGAGCTTGGTGTTGGCGAGGTCCTTGAGGCCGGCGATCTTGAACGGGTTGCCCTTGCCGGCGGCGATGACCAGACGGTTCTTGGCGATGATCGCCGGGTCGTTGGTCTCGGCCAGCAGGCCCGTCATGGTCTTGGTGTCGGCGGTGACCAGCGCGTCGGCCGGAGCGCCCTGCTTGACCTGGGCGGCGAGCTCCTGCGAACCCGCGAAGGAGAAGGTGATCTTGGTGCCGGGGTGCGCCTTCTCGTACGCCGCACCGGCGGTCTTGAAGACGTCCGTGAGGGAGGCGGCGGCCAGGACCGTCAGGTTCGCGGCCTTGGGCCCGGCGGACGAGGAGGCGCTCGGGGAGGCGGCCGCGTCCTTCTTGTCGTCGCCGCTGCCGCAGGCGGCGAGCGCCGGCACGAGCAGGGCGGCGGAGAGGGTGAGCGCGGTGGTGCGGCGGTTCAGGGGCAGGATCGGGGACATGAGCTGGTGCTCCTCGGTCGGGTCGGCGGTCGGCCTGGTGCCGGATCCGCGCGGTGGTGACCCGCGCCGGTGACGGACGGAGCGGGTGGGGACGCGTCGTACTGAGCGGTACTCGGTGGGACTCGGCGGTGCTCGGCGGTGCTGAGCGGAGCCGGACCGGGTGCTGCCGGACAGGGTGCTGCCGGGTGGTGCCGGGTGGTGCGGAGCGGGGTCAGGCGCGGTCGATGTGCACGCTGGTCGACTTCACGCGGGCGGTGGCCCGCATGCCGACCCGCAGTCCGAGCTCTTCGACGGCCTCCCGGGTGAGCAGGGAGACCAGGCGGTGGGGACCGGCCTGGATCTCGACCTGGGCGGCCACGTCGCCGAGCTTCACGGCCGTGACGATGCCCGGGAAGGCGTTGCGCGCCGAGGTGCAGGTCTCGCCCTCCTCGCCGTGGGCCCCCTGTGCCACCTCGATCGAGAAGGCGGCCAGGGCGCGGCCGTCGATCAGCCGGCGTCCGCCCTCGTCGCGATGGGTCGCGACACGGCCGGCGTCGGCCCAGCGGCGTGCGGTATCCGGGCTGACGCCCAGAAGACGGGCCGCCTGACCGATGGTGTAGGACTGCATGTGCGACAAGGTAGGGGCACCTGTCCGGCATTTGCAATTCCATTGGGATGATATCCATGGCAGATGCCATCGCACTTGTTGGAACCGCCAAAAATCATTCCGTTTCCGCGGCTCGGCCGGCCCGGCCCGTCTCGCTAAAGTCGGGGCATGGCTGAAGAAGGAACCGCAGGCGCGGGGTCGGCGCGGGTCGACGTGTGGATCTGGTCGGTCCGGCTGACGAAGACGCGGGCGATCGCCGCCACGGCGTGCCGCGCGGGACACGTGCGGGTCAACGGGGAGCGCGCGAAGCCGGCCCAGGCGGTGCGGGCCGGGGACGAGGTGCGCCTGTTCCATGCCGGGCGCGAGCGCATCGTGGTGGTCCGGCGCCCGGTCTCCAAGCGGGTCGGCGCCCCGGCCGCCGCGGAATGCCTGACCGACAACAGCCCGCCGCCGCCGACCCCGGTGGAGGCGGCGGTGGTCGGCATCCGCGACCGCGGCGCGGGCCGCCCGACGAAGCGCGAACGCCGCGAGATCGAAACCCTGCGCGGCGGTCGGTAGGGGACGCCGGCGGGGAGGCGTACGGCCTGCCCGCGAGACTCCGCTCGGCCCCGGAGGGCCTGGCCGGCCCTGGAGGCCCTGGAGGCCCAGGCCCTCCAGGGCCTCCAGCCGGTTCCCGGGGTCCCGCCGGTCCCGTGGGGGCGCCCACATCGCCTATGTCGACTTATCGATAAGCCATCGACGGTCGCGTCGGCCCGGCCCTCGCCCTCGCCCGCGCCCGTCCGGAGAAAATTTCTGCAAGCCATTGCGTAAGTTCTCCCCACAAAGGGTCCACGAGGCCTACCCCGATGTGCGCGGTGGCGAGATTTCCGGTTCACAAGGGCTTCACGTGCTGGTGACAGGCCGCTAACCTCCCCGCAAAACCTTGCGGCAAGTTTTCAATGCCGCGGAGCCGCAGGGCTGTTGGGCCCCGCTTCGAGGAGCAGACCTTGAGATCACGTACGCGATCGCATCCCAGCGGGCGGTCCACTGCCCTGGCCCTGGCCGTCGCGGGAAGTCTGGCGGCCGCGCTGCCGGCCGCCGGAGCTTCTCTCGCCGAGGCGGCACCCGCTGCCGTGACGGCGGCGGGCGACGGAACGGCGACGGTCTTCTACTACACCAAGACCCGCAACTGGGCCGCCTACAAACTGCATTGGGCTCCCGACGGCGGGAGCTGGACGAGTGTGCCCGGCACCGGGATGGAGGCCGCCTGTACCGACTGGGTGAAGAAGACCGTCAGCCTCGGCTCGGCCGCCGGCCTTCAGGCGACCTTCAACAACGGCCAGGGGACCTGGGACAACAACGGGGGCAAGAACTATGCCCTGGGTACCGGGGTCATCACCGTCAAGGACGGGGTCGTGGCGCACAGCGACCCCTGCGCCGCGGACCCGGGCGGCGGTACGGGAACCGGTGCGAGCGCCACCGTCTACTACGCGACGACGACGGTCGGCTGGCCGACCGTCAATCTGCACTGGGCCCCGACCGGCGGCTCCTGGACCACCGCCCCCGGCGCCGGAATGGACCCGGCCTGCACGGGCTGGGTGAAGAAGACGGTGTCGCTCGGCTCGGCCGCCGGCCTCGCCGCCACCTTCAACAACGGCAACGGCACCTGGGACAACAACAACGGCAGGAACTACGCCCTCGGCGCGGGCCTGTCCACGGTGAAGAACACCACGGTCACCGCGAACGCAGCCGACCCGTGCGCCGCCACCGTCCCCGACACCACCGCGCCCACCGCGCCCGCCGGCCTCCGGGCGGCCGCCACCGACGTGTCCACCGTCGTGACCTGGGACGCGGCCACGGACGACCGGGGAGTGACCGGCTACCAGGTCACCCGCTCGGGCGGCACCAAGGGCACCGTGGTCACTTCGGTCACCTCCACGGTGCTCACCGAATCCAACCTGGAGGAGCGCACCGCCTACACCTACACGGTCAAGGCGGTGGACGCGGCCGGGAACGTCTCCGCCCCGTCCGCCGCGGCCGTCGCCACCACCGGAACCAGGCCCCCGGCCCCCGCCGGATCCGCGCCGCTGGGCGGAGACCCGCGCAAGGACCCGATCTACTTCGTGCTCACCGCCCGCTTCAACGACGGTGACGGCGCCAACAACCGGGGCGGCAGCCAGCACGTGAAGTCCGGGAACGCCGCCGGCAACGACCCCATGTTCCGGGGGGACTTCAAGGGTCTGGTCGAGAAGCTCGACTACGTCAAGGCCCTCGGCTTCTCCGCGATCTGGATCACCCCGGTCGTCCTGAACCGCTCCGACTACGACTACCACGGCTATCACGGCTACGACTTCTACAAGGTCGACCCCCGGCTGGAATCGGCGGGAGCGTCGTATCAGGACCTCATCAACGCCGCCCACGCCAAGGGCGTCAAGATCTACCAGGACGTGGTCTACAACCACAGTTCCCGCGTGGGGGCCAAGGGCCTGTTCACGCCCACCGTCTACGGCGTGCGCGACGCGCAGTGGTCCTGGTACTACGACGAGAAGCAGGCCGGCTTTGAGTACGACGGCCTCACCGTGGACCCCAAGAGCGGGAAGTCGTACTACAACGGTGACTTGTGGTCGACCGCCGAGCCGGCCGGGAACACCTGCGTCAACTGGGGCGTGGCCACGCAGCACAAGAGCGCCGAGGGCTACACCATCTACAACTGCCAGTGGCCCAATCCCACCTCGGGCATGTTCCCCAAGGCCCTGTTCCACCAGTGTTGGATCGGCAACTGGGAGGGCGAGGACGCCCGTTCCTGCTGGATCCACGAGGACCTCGCCGACTTCAACACCGAGAACGCGGCCGTCCAGAACTACCTCATAGGCGCCTACAACAAGTACATCGACATGGGTGTGGACGGCTTCCGCGTGGACACGGCGGTGCACATTCCCCGGGTCACCTGGAACCGCCGCTTCCTGCCCGCCATCCAGCAGCGCGTGGCCCAGCAGTTCGGCGCCCAGAAGGCCCAGGACTTCTACGTGTTCGGCGAGGTCGGCTCCTTCGTGAACGACAAGTGGAACCGCGGCTCGGCCAACCAGTCGGCCCAGTACTACACCTGGAAGGAGTCGGCGACGTACAGCGCGGACGACGCCACCGCCGCCGTCCAGCAGTACGCGACCGACAACGATCCGGCGAAGCAGCCGACCAGTACCAACGCCTTCCTCAACGGGAACCAGTACCACGCCCCCGACCGCAGCAAGTTCTCCGGCATGAACGTCATCGACATGCGCATGCACATGAACTTCGGCGACGCGAACAACGCCTTCCAGAACGGCAAGGACTCCGACGACAGCTACAACGACGCCACCTACAACGTCGTCTACGTCGACAGCCACGACTACGGCCCCGGAAAGTCCTCCACCCGCTATGCCGGGGGCACCGACGCCTGGGCCGAGAACATGGCCCTGATGTGGACCTTCCGCGGCATCCCGACCCTGTACTACGGCTCCGAGACCGAGTTCCAGGCCGGCAAGCAGATCGACTGCGGCCCGACCTGCCCGCTCGCCGGTACCGGTCGTGCGTACTACGGGGACAGGATCGCGGGGACGGTCACCGCCTCCGGCTTCTCGAAGGTCGCCAACGCCACCGGGCCGGTCGCCACCACCCTCGAATCCCCCCTGGTCAAACACCTCCAGCGGCTGAACGAGATCCGCCGCGCCGTGCCCGCGCTCCAGATGGGCCAGTACTCCACCGAGGGCGTCTCGGGGGGCATGGCCTTCAAGCGCCGCTACACCGACACCGCCACCGGAGTGGACAGCTTCGCCCTGGTGGCCGTCACCGGGGCCGCCACGTACACGGGCGTGCCCAACGGCACGTACAAGGACGCCGTCACCGGCGACGTGAAGACCGTCTCCAACGGCACCCTGTCCGTCCCGGCCCCCGGAAAGGGCAACATGCGGGTCTACGTGCTCGACCTGGGCGGCAGCAACGCCGCCCCCGGCAAGGTGGGCGCCACCGGGCCCTACCTGAAGTAGCGGGGGAGCAGCCGGGGAGTGGCGGGGCGGGGCACCACGATCCCGCCCCGTCATTCGTGCAAGCGTTCGAATCTCGCGTTACCCTGGACCCATGCACGCACTCCAGGGCTCGCTCTTCGATCAGGGTGACGAGATCCGGCTCGGCCCGCCGGGGGGCGTCCGGCGCACCGAGCTGGGTGCCGGGGCCTGGGTCGATCACCTTCCGGGCTGGCTGACCGGCGCCGACGCGCTGTTCGAGCGGCTCGCGGCGGACGTCCCGTGGCACGCCGAGCGGAGGCGGATGTACGAGCGGGAGGTGGCGGTCCCGCGGCTGCTCGCCCACTACGGCGAGGCCGACCCGCTGCCGCACCCCGCCCTCACCGAGGCCCGGGACGTTCTGAGTCGTCACTACGCCCCCGAGCTGGGCGAACCCTTCGCCACGGCGGGCCTGTGCCTCTACCGCGACGGCCGCGACAGCGTCGCCTGGCACGGCGACCGGACCGGCCGCTCCGCCACCGAGGACACGATGGTCGCCATCCTCTCGGTGGGCGACCCCCGTGACCTGGCCCTGCGCCCCCGCGACGGCGGCCCCACCCTGCTCCGCCTCCCCCTGGGTCACGGCGACCTGGTGGTGATGGGCGGCTCCTGCCAGCGCACGATGGAGCACGCCGTCCCCAAGACGGCCCGTCCGGTCGGCCCCCGCATCAGCGTCCAGTTCCGCCCGCGCGGGGTCAGCTGACCCGGTGGCCCCGGAAGTCGCCGATGTCCTACGCCGCGTCGAGTTCCTTGGGCGGGCGGGCCGCCGAGGCCGCCGCGTGGAGGGAGCGCAGGGCGAGGAGCAGGATGCCGATGTCGTCCAGGTAGACCGGGTCGGGAATCAGGTCCACCGGGGAGATCGTGTACGCCACGGCGGCCCAGAACAGGGCCTTGTCGCGCAGGGGGATGCCCGCGTCGCGCAGGAGCTTGCGGGCCGCGAAGACCCGTACGAGGAGCACGGCCGCGGTGACCGCCAGGCCGGCCGCCACCACCGCCGCCACGACGAGCCAGACAGTCGTCGTGTCCATCAGGCGGCGCCCTGGGGTCGCAGTCGGCGGCTGACTTCGCCGAGCCCGTCCGCGAGCGCGTCGAGCTGTTCGGGGGTGAGGACGTCCACCAGGACCTCGCGCACCGTGGTCACGTGGCCCGGCGCGGCCTCCGTCAGCCGGGCACGGCCCGCCTCGGTGAGGACGGCGTAGATCCCGCGGACGTCGGACGGGCAGGTGCGGCGACGGACCAGTCCCGCCTTCTCCATCTGTGTGACCTGGTAGGTCAGGCCGCTCTTGGAGTTGACGAGCCCGTTGGCGAGCTCCGTCATGCGCAGTTCGCCCTCCGGCGCCCTGGCGAGTCGTACGAGGATCTCGTACTGCGGGTGGGAGAGTCCGGAGTCGTCCTTGAGCTGCTGATCGAGGCGGCGGCCGACCAAGGCGGTAGCGGCCAGGAACCCGTGCCAGGCACGCATCTCGCGGTCGTCCAGCCATTTCGTTTCAGCCATGGATCCAGGCTACACGTGCCGTTCCAATTTGAATCGACGGTGGATGCGCGGCTAGGGTCTGGGGAAGTCGTTCGAATTTGAACAATGAGTGGAACGATCCCCCTCGCGCCGCCCGACCGGAAGGACCCCCATGACCAGCCCCTCCGTCACCACGCCGAAGCCGCGAACCGGCGAACCGGCCGCGCCCCTCGCGCACCGCTCCGCCGCCGCGCCGTCCACCCCCGCCCACGACGTCGGCCTGCTCCTCCTGCGCGTGGTCCTCGGACTGACCATGGCCGGCCACGGCGTCCAGAAGCTCTTCGGCTGGTTCGGCGGCGGCGGCATCAGCGGTACCGGCCAGTTCTTCACCGCCAGCGGCTACCCGGCGGGCGACGCCATGGCCGTCCTCGCCGGCCTGACCGAAACCCTCGGCGGGCTCGGCCTCGTCCTCGGGCTGCTCACGCCGCTGGCGGGCGCCGCCCTGGTCGGCACCATGATCAACGCGATCGCCGTGCACGGCGTCGGCTCCTTCTTCGCCCCGCGGGGCATCGAGTACGAGCTCCTGCTCACCGTCGGCGCCGCCGCCCTCGCGCTCACCGGCCCCGGCCGGTACGCCGTCGACCGCTTCCTGCCCGTCCTGCGCGGCCACCGCCTCGCCCACGGCGCCCTCGCGGTCGGCCTCGGCGTCGTCACCGCGGGCGTGCTGCTCCTCGTGCGGAACTGAGCGGAGGCGGCCGTCCCGGGGCGGCTCCGCGCGGGGACCCGTACGGGCTGATTGAGTGCGGGCCTTCGAGGGAAAGTGCCCTAAATGACACAACCCATCGAAGACTACGCACTCATCGGCGACCTGATGACCAGTGGACTGGTCGGTCGCGACGGGTCCATCGACTGGCTGTGCCTGCCGCGCTTCGACTCGGCCGCCTGTTTCGCCGCCCTCCTCGGAGAGGAGGAGAACGGCCACTGGCGCATCGCCCCGTCGGCCGCCCCCGCTTCCGCGCGCTGCGCCCGCCGCGCCTACGTCGACGGCACCCTCGTCCTGGAATCCTTCTGGGAGACCGAGGACGGCGCCTCGTTCAAGGTCATCGACTTCATGCCGCAGCGCGACAGCGCGCCCGACCTGATGCGGATCGTCGAAGGCCTCACCGGTGAATCGGCCGTGAGCAGCACCCTGCGCCTGCGCTTCGACTACGGCCACGTCGTGCCCTGGGTCCGGCGCGGCGGCAACCGCGAGGGCGACCGGGTCGCCGTCGCAGGGCCCGACGCGGTGTGGCTGCGCAGCGAACCCTCCGTGCACACGTGGGGCGAGGGCATGAGCACCCGCTCCGATTTCACCGTCGCCGCCGGCGAGCGCGTCGCCTTCGTGCTCACCTGGCACCCCTCGCACGAACCGCGCCCCGAGCCGCTGGACCCGTACGCCGCGCTGGAGCAGAGCCTCGCCGACTGGCGGGAATGGACCGGCCGTTGCACGTACGAGGGCCCCTACCGCGACGCGGTGGTGCGTTCCCTGATCACCCTCAAGGCCCTCACCTACGCCCCGACCGGCGGGATCGCCGCCGCCGCGACGACCTCCCTGCCGGAGGAGCTCGGCGGCGTCCGCAACTGGGACTACCGCTACTGCTGGCTCCGCGACTCCACCCTCACCCTCGGCTCCCTGCTGGCCACCGGCTACCTCGACGAGGCCCGCGCCTGGCGGGAGTGGCTGCTGCGGGCCGTCGCGGGCGACCCGGCCGACCTGCAGATCATGTACGGGATCGGCGGCGAGCGGCGCATCCCGGAGAGCGAGCTGCCCTGGCTGAAGGGGTACGCGGGCTCCGCGCCCGTCCGGGTCGGCAACGCGGCCGTCGACCAGCTCCAGCTCGACGTGTACGGAGAGGTCCTCGACTCCCTGTACGTGGCCCGTTCCGCCGGACTCCCCGCGGAGTGGCACTCCTGGAAGCTCCAGCTCGCGCTCCTCGACTTCCTGGAGCAGAACTGGCACCGCCCCGACGAGGGCCTGTGGGAAGTGCGCGGCCCGCGCCGCCACTTCACCCACTCGAAGGTGATGGCGTGGGTCGCCGCGGACCGTGCCGTGCGCACCCTGGAACTCAACCCCAAACTCCCCGGCGACGTACAGCGCTGGCGCACCATGCGGGACGCGGTGCACCGCGACGTGTGCGAGAACGCCTACGACCCGCAGCGGCGCACCTTCACCCAGTACTACGGCTCCCGCGAGCTGGACGCCGCCACCCTCCTCATCCCCCGCGTCGGCTTCCTGCCGCCCGACGACCCCCGGGTCGTCGGCACGGTCGACGCGGTCCGCGAGGAGCTGGGCCGCAGTGGCCTGGTCCGCCGCTACAGCACCGAGGGGCTCTCCGTGGACGGCCTGCCCGGCGACGAAGGGGCCTTCCTCGCCTGCTCGTTCTGGCTGACCGACGCCCTGTACCTGACCGGGCGGGAGAAGGAGGCGCGGGAGCTCTTCGAGCGGCTGCTGTCCGTACGCAACGACCTCGGACTCCTCGCCGAGGAGTATGACCCCGTCTCCGGACGCCAACTCGGCAACTTCCCGCAGGCGTTCAGCCACGTCGGCCTGGTGAACACCGCACTCACCCTGGGCGGGAGCAGCCTGGCGGCGGGCCAGATCTGAGGAGCGCGGCCCGGTGAGGGGCGGCGGGTGAAGAGCTGCGGGCGAGGAGCTGCGGGTGAGCGGCGGCGGTCAGCCCGGGCGCAGCGCCCGGGCCAGCCGGCCGCGCAGCCGCGCGAACTCGGGGGAGGCCCGCAACCCCGCGACGTCCGTCGCCGGGTCGCGGGGGAGCGGCACCGGCAGGTCCTCCACGACCCGGCCGGGCCCCGCCGCCATCACCAGGACACGGGATCCCAGCAGTACCGCCTCCTCCACCGAATGCGTCACGAAGAGCACCGTCGTGCCGAGCCGCCCGGCCAGGGAGCGGACCTCCTCCTGGAGCCGTTCCCGGGTCAGCGCGTCCAGAGCCGCGAACGGCTCGTCCATCAGCAGCAGTTCGGGCTCCGCCGCCAGGGCGCGGGCCAGCGCCACCCGCTGCTGCTGGCCGCCGGACAGCTCCCAGGTGCGGCGGCCGGCCATGCCGGGCAGTCCCACCCGGTCCAGCAACTCGGCGATCCGGTCGGGCCGCCGGGACCGCGGCACCCCGTGGCGGGCCAGCGCGAAGCCGAGGTTCCCGCCGACGGTCCGCCACGGGAACAGCCTCGGCTGCTGGAACACCACCCCCGCGCCCCGCCCGGGGCGCGGAGCGGCGCCCCGGACCAGGGCGGTACCCGAGGCGGGCTGCGCGAAGCCGCCGATCACCCGCAGCAGGGTGGTCTTGCCGCAGCCGGAGGGGCCCACGAGGACGACGAACTCGCCTGCGCAGACCCGTAGATCCACCGCGTCGAGCACCGTCACGGGCTGCTTCGCCGGTCCGTAGCGGACCGACACTCCGGCGAGGTCCACGGCGAGCGCCCCGTCGGCGGTGGCTGCGGGGGTGGTATCGCTGTCGCTGTCGCTGTCGCTGTCGTCGGCGGTGTCGAGGGCGCCGTGGGTGGCGGGCTCAGTTCGCGGCACGGCCGAGCTCCTCCACCGCGAGGGCCCGGCCGAAGGCGGCCTCGTCCGGAACGGAGTCCACCTTCTTCTGCTCCTTCAGGAAGACGGCCGCGTCGCGCAGGGTCGCCGCCAGCTTTCCGGGGGCGCCGGGCGTGCCGAGGTAGTCGGGGCCGGTCTGCTCCTTCGCGCTCAGCAGCACCAGCTCCGAGAGCTGGCGCTTGGCCTCCTCCGGGGCCAGCCCCAGCTCCGCCCCGATGGACTTCGCGGCCTGGTCGGGGGCCGTACGGGCCTGCCCGACGGCCTGGTCCTGCGCCTTGATCCAGGCCGTGACCACCTCGGGGTGCTTGGCCGCGAACGCGTTCGTCACCACGCCCAGGTCGGCGGTGGGCTTGCCCTGTTCGGCGAGCTGCCGGCTCGTGATGAGCACCTTCCCGTCCTTGGTCAGCTCGCTCAGCGTCGGCGTCCACACGTACGCCGCGTCGATGTCCCCGCGCTTCCACGCGGCGAGGGCGTCCTGCGGCTGGAGGTCGATGGTCTGTACGGCCGCCGCGTCCACCCCGGCGGCCTTCAGCGCGGCGAGCAGCGAGTAGTGGGCGGTGGATCCGAAGGGTGTGGCCACCTTCTTCCCGGCCAGGTCCTTGACCGACCCGATCGCCGGCTTGGCGACCAGCGCCTCGTTGTCGCCGATCAGGTCGTGGATCCACACCACCTTGTACGGGATGTTCAGCGGGGCCGACAGCCCCTTGGTGACGGGGCTCGACCCGGCCAGGCCCAGGTCCACCGATCCGGTGATCACGGCCGTGTTGACGTCACCGCCGGACTCGAACTTCACCCACTTCACATCGGCTTCGGGCAGGGCCTTCTCCAGCAGCTTCTGGTTCTTCACGATCAGGTCGGCATTGGGTATCGCCTGGTAGGCGATCCGTACGCTGATCCGCCCCGGCCCGGCCCCCGAGTCGTCCCCGTCCGCCCCGCACGCGACGGTGGTGGAAGCGGTCAGGGCGACGGCGGCGGCCAGCAGCAGGGCGCGGCGGGATGCGTTTCTGGGCATGGGGGAACTCCATGAGTGAGAAAGGGCGTTGGGGAAGAAGGGGGGAGGGGGCGGGCGTCAGCTTCGGCCGCGCCAGGGGACGGCGAACCGCTCGATCCCCCGGAGCAGGGCGTCGAGCACGATCCCGGACAGTCCGATGGCGAGAATGCCGGCGATCACCAGGGCCGTCTGGTTGTAGCGCTGGGCATCGCGGATCATGCCGCCGATGCCGGGCACGCCGTTGATGGTCTCCGCCGCCACGACCGAGGTGTACGCGACCCCGACGGCGATCCGGATGCCAGTGAGGATCTCCGGCAGCGCGGACGGCAGCCGTACCGACAGCAGCAGGGACGCCGGTCCGGAGCCCAATGCCTTTGCCGCCTCGACGAGTTCGCCGGGGACGGTCCGTACGGCGGCTGCCGTGGCCGCGGCGATCGGCGGCAGCGCGGCGATCACCAGGAGCCAGATCTTCGGCGCCTCGTCGATGCCGAACCAGATCACGAGCAGCGAGAGGTACGCGAGCGGCGGCAGGGTGCGCAGGAAGGTCACGGCCGGCTCCAGCACCACCGCGAGCGGCCGGACGGTGCCGATCAGCAGCCCCAGGGGCACCCCCACCAGCACCGCGTACGCGGAACCGGTGCCGATGCGGCCCAGGCTCACCCCGAGGTGCTCGATCAGCAGATGGCCTCCGTAGCCGCGCACGCCGTCGTGCGTGGTGGACGCCAGCAGGAACTGCCGCCACACCTCACCGGGCGAGGGGACCAGCACCCTGGGCCACAGCTCGGCCGCCACCGCCGCCTGCCAGGCGGCGAGCAGCACGGTCAGGGCGAGGAGGCGCAGCGCGGTCCAGTGCAGTGCCTCCCGGATCCGGGCACGGGACCGCCGCGGCGCCGTGTCCGACGGGGCTTCGGGCGCGGCGGCCTGACGGGGGGCCTCGGTGGTGAGCGCGGTCACGCGGCCGCCGCCCCGGTCAGGGCGCGTCGCAGGCGCGGGGCGACCTCTTCGCCCACCCGGTAGGCCTCTTCGAGGTGCGGATAGCCGGACAGGATGAACTCGTCGATCCCGAGGGCCCGGTACTCCGCCAGCCGCGCCGCGACCTCGTCGTGCGAGCCGACCAGGGCCGTCCCCGCGCCCTCGCGGACCAGCCCGATGCCCGCCCACAGGTTCGGCGCCACCGTCAGCCGTTCCGCGTCCGCGATTCCGCCGTGCAGGGCCGCCATCCGGGCCTGCCCGGTGGAATCCATGGCGGCGAACCGCTCCTGGCTCGCCCGGACGGCCGCCGGATCCAGTCCGGCGAGGATCCGGTCGGCCTCCGCCCAGGCCTCGGCCGCGGAATCCCGGCTGATGACGTGCAGCCGCAGCCCGAAGCGGACCGTACGGCCCGCCGAACGGGCCCGCTCGCGCAGCCGATCGATGCGGGCGGCGACGGCCGACGGCGGTTCACCCCAAAGCAGTTGTACGTCGGCCCGCCGGGCGGCGACCTCCTCGGCGGCGGGTGAGGCCCCGCCGAAGTACAGCGGGACCGGGTGGCGCAGCTCCGGATCGGTGAGGCGGGCTCCCTCGATGTGCAGATGGGTGCCCTGGTGGTCCACGGGCTTCCCGTCCAGCAGATCCCGCAGTACCGCCATCACCTCGTCGGTGCGGGCGTAGCGCTCGTCGTGCGCCAGGCCGTCCCCGTAGGCGCGCTGTTCGGCGGGGTCGCCGCCGGTCACCACGTTCAGTCCGAGCCGCCCACCGGCGAACCGGCGGAAGGCGTCGGCCTGTTGGGCGATCAGCGTCGGGCTCGCGAACCCGGCGCGGAAGGCCACGAGGAAGCCGATCCGGGTGGTGTGCTGCGCGAGCGCTGCCGTCAGGATCCACGGATCGACGCAGCCGAGCCCCACCGGCGTCAACAGGGAGTGGAAACCCGCCTGTTCGGCGGCGCGAGCGACCTGGGCGAGGTACGGAACGTCCGCGGGCCGGCGGGTGGCCGTGCGGCTGCGCCCCTGGACGGCGGTGACCCCGCCGGGGTCGCGGCCGTCCCCGCCCGTGGGCAGGAACCAGTGCAGCAGGAGCGGATTCTCGGGCATGGCGAAACCTCGTCGGAGCAGCGTGACGCGACGCACCGCCGCGGTGAGGATCGGGCTGCGGGGCGGCGGTGGCACGGGTGCGGGGAAGTGCGGGCAGGAATGCGGGAGTCCGCGCGGCCTCGCGCAGCTCGGTCAGGGAGCGGCCGATCCGGTCGAGCGGGATGTTCAGCGCGCCGGGCAGGTGGCCGGAGGCGTACTCGCCGGGGGTGCGGACATCGACGATCCGGAACTCGGTGTGACGGGCGTGGGCCTGGGCGACATCGAGGAGGGCGAGGCTGCTGCTCATGGCGGACGGGCTCCTTCGGGGAGGGCAAAGGGGATGCACGGCAGCGCGGGCAGCGCGGGCAGTGCGGGCAGCGCGGGCAGCGCGGGGATGCGGTGGGGCCGGGGGACCTCGGGGCGCGAAGCGGGGGCGACGGGGACGTCGTCGGCGGCGCGGGGCGGGCGGTCCGGAGCAGGCAGGCGTCAGCGGGGACAACAGGAGCGCGACAGGAGGCGCTGGGTGACGGCCATGGCGCGGAGCATAGACGAAGGGGCGGAGCGGGCGAGACACCCGTTCCACCATGCGGGACGGCGGTACGGGAATCAGCGCCGGGGCCGCTCCCCGACCGGGCCTCCTCCCGGTGCCGCAGCAGCTCGGCGCCGGCCGCGTCGGCGGGCAGGAAGGCCCCAGGCGCAGCTCGGCCAGGGTCACGTCCACGGCCGTCGAGCTGAGGTCCGGTCGCCCTCTTCGCGGTGCAGTTCGCGAAACTGCTGGGCTGCCGGGTCGTCTCGACCACGTTGAGCGAGGAGAAGGCCGACCGGCTGAAGGCACTGGGGTCCGACGCGGTCGTGAACTACGTGCGCACGCCCGAGTGGGGCCCCGCCGTCAGGGAGTCGACCGGCGGATGCGCCGACCTGGTGGTGGAGACGTGACCGCGGGTGAATCTTCCGCGGCTTTGCCCACCCGCCGCCCTCTCCTGTCACGGCAGGGCGGGGATCCGCTCCAGGACGCCGCCCGCGAAGACGTCGTAGAGCGGGAGCGTCTCCAGGTGGACATAGCCGATGTGGCAGTCGCAGACCGCCAGGGGGCAGGCGCGCGGCCGCAGCGCGGCCCGGTAGGAGCCGTCGTAGAGGTTGCCCAGCTCCGCCTTGACGAAGTGGCAGCGCCGGACCGTGCCGGAGCCGTCCACCGAGATCACCGAGGCGCCCGTGCGGCACGGCAGGCCCGCCGAGCGGTGCGGGTGACGGCTGAACGGGAAGAGCGGGTCCAGGGCGGTCCAGTCGGCCGCCTCTGGATCGGTGTACGCGTGTCCCTCCGCCGCGTTGATCCACAGGTACACCTCGGGCGGCAGCGCGGCGCGCAGCCGGCGGGCCAGCGCGAGATGTTCCGGCAGGCCGACCACGCCCACGCTGAACCGGACGCCGGCGTCGGCCAGTTCCCGGCACTTGCCCAGGAAGCGGACGTACGGGGTCTGCCCCGGGTGGTACGTGCACCACAGCGCGAGCGTGTCCCGGTCGGCGTCGGCGGTCCAGCCGGTGCGGCCGCTCAGGTTGGTCTGGATCGCGACCCGGCGCACCTGCGGCAGGTGCGACAGCTCCACCAGGGCGCGCCGGTACCAGGAGCGGACCAGGCCCTCGCCCCACGGGGTGAACAGGACGGACAGCCGGTCGCCGGTGTTCCCGGCAGCCCAGCCGGTGAACCGTTCCAGGGCGGCCCGGTCGGCGGTCAGCAGTTCGCGGCTGTCCCGCCGCTTGGCGAACGGGCAGTAGGGGCAGTCGTAGTCGCAGGAGGACAGCGGCCCCCGGTAGAGCACGGTCAGGTCCATCGGCGAGCCCTCCGCTCCTCGTCCCGCCCCCGTCACTTGCGCTCGTACGCGGCCATCGCGGCCCGCACGTCCGCCGAGAACAGGGCCGGGCCCGCCGCGTCCGAGTGCGCCAGCCCCTCCGGCGTCAGCCGCAGCAGCTCCGCGTCGTCCTCGAGCCAGCCGCGCTCCGCGAAGGCCGCCAGTTCCACCGGGAAGTCCTCCCAGGGGCCGCTCCCGAACCGCTCCCGGTACTCGCCCACGGGCATCCCGCGCGCCTGGAGCAGGGACTGCAGCAGGTGTCGGCGCCGGGCCTCGTCCCCGTCGATCCGGCGGCCGATCCCGGCCCGCGCGAAGTCCTCCTCGGGGCGGCTCACGTAGTCGTCGATGATGCCGCGGATCTCGCTCATGCCGACCGCGTAGTCGAAGGAGTAGTGCAGTCCGGCCGTGTAGGAGCGGGCCCCGCAACCGAGGCCGATCATGCCGTCGGTCTGGCAGGCGCCCGGCTCGACGTCCTGGTCGGCGCCCTCTCCGGGGGTCCCGGCCCGGCGGAACATCCGCATCGACACCTGCTCGTACCCGGAGGCCAGCAGGTGGTCCCGCCCGGCCCGGTAGAGCCGCAGCCGCTGCTCGTCCCAGCCGGCGGCCGTGGACTCGCCCGGCCTGCGCCCCAGGCCCGTCAGGGGGCGCACGTACAGCGGGTAGAGGTAGAGCTCCTCCGGGCGCCAGGCCAGGGCCGCGTCCAGCGAACGGCGCCAACTCGCCTCCGTCTGCCCGTCGATGCCGTAGATCAGGTCGATGTTCAGAACCGGTATCGCCGCGTCCCGGACCCGGGCCAGCGCCGTCTCCACGTCCGCCCGCTTCTGCGGACGTACGGCGGAACGCGCCTCCTCGGACACGAAGCTCTGCACGCCCAGGCTGAGCCGGGTCGTGCCCCGGTCGGCCAAGACCGCGAGCCGGTCCGCCGTCGCCGTGGCCGGCGAGGCCTCCACGGACAGCGGCACCGCCCGCAGGTCGGCGCCCGCGGCCTTCTCCGCGATATCGCAGAGCCGCTCCAGTTCGGACGCCGTCAGGAAGGTCGGCGTCCCGCCGCCGAAGGCCGCCGCGGTGAACCGTAGGGGCTCCTCCTCGCCCAGCGCGCCGCGGACCGCCTTCGCCTGCCGCTCCAGCGCGTCGAGATAGGCCGTGGTCAGCCCCTCCGGCGCACCGATCCGGGTGAAGAGGTTGCAGAAACCGCAGCGCACCTCGCAGAAGGGAATGTGGAGGTAGAGGGACAGGGCGTCCTTGGGCTGCCGCGCCCACTCCCGGCTCAGCTCGGCGGGCTCGGGCAGCGCGCGGTACGCCGTCTTGTGCGGGTAGGCGTACACGTAACTCTCGTACGGTGTGAAGCCGTTGAGGGATGCCGGAGGTGCCAGAGGTGTCGTAGGCGTCATGGGCGTCATAGGTGTCATGGGGGTCATCGGGGGCCGGGCTCCTCGTGGTTCAGGTGGAACTGTGCGTACGGGACCGTCCAGACGGCCTCGTGGGCGAGCCGGTGGCCCGTGTACCCGTCGTCCCCGTACGTGGTCCCGTGGTCGGAGCAGACGATCGCGAAGCAGCGGCGCCGCGACCGCATCGCGTCGAAGAGCCGCCCGATGTGCCGGTCGACGTACTCCAGCGCGGCCGCGTGCGTCTCCCACGAGTCCCCGTCCGCCGCGGTCGCCCCGGGGGAGTGGAACCAGTTGGGCTGGTGCATGGCCGACACGTTCAGGAAGAGGAACAGCCGCCGGTCGTGCGGCAGTCCGGCCACGACCCGCTCGGCGCGGGCCACCTGGGCCTCGAAGGAGGTCGGTGACGTCACCCCGAACTCCGGTTCCCAGTACGACTCCTGGAACATCCCGGGCAGTACGGAGCCCAGCGCGGCCGCCTTGTTGAAGAAGCCGACGCCGCCCACGCACACGGTCCGGTAGCCCGCCCCGGCCAGCCCCGACACCAGGTCCGGGGTGTCGAACACCCAGGTGCGCCCCGCGGTGGTCTCACTGCCCGGGAACCGGGCGGCGAACAGCCGCGGATGCGGGCCCGGCCCGTCGGGGGTGGGCAGGAAGCCGGCGAACATGGCCTGGTGGGAGGCGTAGGTGAAACTTCCCGGCGCGTGCCGCCGCTCCCACGCCCCGCCGGGCAGGTGCGCCGCCAGGTTCGGGATCCGGCCTTCGGCGGCCAGCCGCGCGGCCACGTCGTGGCGCAGGGTGTCGAGGGTGACGAGCAGCAGGTCGTCCCGGCCGACGACCTCGTTCATGTCGGGCTCGGGCTCGGGCTCGAGCTTGGGTTCCGGCTCGGGCTCGGGCTCGGTGCCGGGGTCCGCGCCGGGACCGGGGTCAGGGGCGGGCGGGGGCGTGTGCATGCTGTTCCTGTCGTACGGCGGCCACTTGGGCCGCGTAGGTGTCCTGGCCCTCGGCGGTCGAGCCGGGCAGTCCCGTCAGCCGGGGCAGCAGGTCCCCGAAGGCGTTGACCTCGCCCACGGCGAAGCTCCGCCAGCCGAGGGCGGGCAGCAGATCGACCCCGACGCACAGCGTGCGCGGGAAGGCGTCCGCCGCCCGCTCGCAGACGGCGAGCGCGTCCGCCTCCCAGCGCCCGCCCGCCTCCGCGACGGCGGCGATGACCGCGTCGAGATCGCCGCGGGCACCGCCGAGGTGCAGGTTCGTGAGCGGACCGGCGGCCGTGCGGACCACGGCGTGGGTGGCCCGGCCGCCGATGACCACGACCCGCAGGTCGGCGGAGCGGCCCCGCTGGGAAGCCTTCGGCAGCCACCGCTCGATGTGCAGGCCGTCGGGGGCCAGCGCGTTGACGATGGCGCCGATCACCCGCTCGTCCTCGTACCGCCGCAGGCGCAGCGAGTTGTGCAGGGCTCCCGAAGGGGCCCGCTCCACGGAGGTGGTGGCCCGGATCCGGCCGCCCGCGCCCGTCTCCACCGCGAGCACCCCGGAGGCCGAGGAGCCGTGCGCGAGCTTCACGAAAGCCCGGCGGTAGCCGGGGAGGGCGAGGACCGCCCGGACCTCCTCCCAGCCGCGCACCGGGGCGCGGACGGCGCCCGGGCCCGAGGTGGGGGAGGCGGGGACGGGCGTCCCGGCGGCGGCCAGCACCCCGTGACAGAGCCGCTTGTCGAACAGCACCGCGAGCTCGGCCGGATCGCACGTCAGCGTGCCGCCGGCCGACCGGACTCCCTCGGCCACCGCGTGCACCGCCTCGGTGAACCGGCGGTACCAGCGTCCGGTGCCCTCGACCCGGGTGGTGTCGGCGGCCCCGCGCAGCAGCCGCTCCACCTCGGGGTCCTCGCCGGGGGAGTCGATCCGTACGCACTCGCCCGTCCGGAAGACGGCCCGGCCGGTCAGTACGTCCCGCCAGGGAACCACCCGCGCTTCGGGCAGCCCGGCGGCGCGCACGGCGTCCTGGAACAGGGCGACCCGGCGGTTGCCCGGATTGCCGACGACGGCGAAGGGGGCGGGGGTGGGGGCGGAGGCCGGGGTGACGGCCGAGGCCGGGATGACCGCGGAGGCCGGGGTGGCGGCCGAGGCCGGGGTGGCGGAGTGAGCCGTACGGCTCACTCCGCCACCGCGATGTAGCGGTGCTCGGTGTCCTCGGCCTCGCCGTCCTTGTCTCGGCTCTGCCCGTCGCCGAGGTCGACCTCCACGCCGTGCGGGGCGAGCGCCGCGCGGAGCCGCTCGCGCAGCGGCTCGCTGACGTAGTGGTGGTGGAGGTCGAGCTTGGTGAGGTGGGTGAGCGGGCCACCCGCCAGCAGGGCTTCGACGCCCGCGTCGCCCAGGATCCCCATGGACAGGTCCAGTACCTCCAGCCGCCCGAGGACCGGAGCGGTGGCGAGCGCGGCGGCGACCTCGTCCTGGATCTCGCTGTTGCGCAGCGCGAGCCGGCGCAGGGACGGCAGCCGCTCACCGGTCAGGAACGGATCCAGATCGCCGGGCTCCGCGTCCCCGCCGTAGTCGGGGGTGCCCAGCCACAGGTCGAGCTCGGTGAGCGCGGGCAGTTCGCTCGCGGCGACCCCGCGCACCACCTCCCGGGGCAGTCCGCCGGTTTCGATCCGGAGCACGCGCAGCGTCTCGTGCCGCACGGGCGGGAAGACCAGGCCCTCGCCGCCGCGCACCCCGAACTCCTCCAGGGCGGGATACGCCCGCAGCAGCGGGCCCACGTCCGACTGGTTGATCCAGGAGATCTCGCACTCCTCGAAGGTGATGTCACCGACGAACAGGGCCCGCAGCGCGGGGAACTCGGACGCGGCCCCGGCGAGTGCCTCGACGATCACGGAGTTGGAGGTCTCGTACGCCTCGGACCAGCCGCCCACGATCAGGGCGCGCACCTGGCGGGTGTCCACGGACTCGGCGAAGCGGGCGAAGGCCTGCTGCCACTCCTCGTCGGCGTCGTAGGTGGCCACCGAGATCCGCCAGGCCACGGCTCCGGGCTCGGGCAGCGTACGGCTGTCCTTGGGTCCCGGGAAGTCGAAGGCGGGCAGGCCGCCGAACTCGCTCAGGTGCGTCCCGATGGTCATGTACCCAGCTCCTGACGGTATGGCGGGTGGCGGTCCCCGGCCGTGCGGTGTCGTCCGACAACAGTTCTACCAAGCCCCACCGACACTCACGGCGGCCGGAGGCCGACAGTCCGAGCCAGGAGTTCGGCCCGTGACTCCGCTGAGACGCCCGGGTGGTGGACGACGTACCGGCGCAGGGAGAGGACGGGTCGCCCCGGCCGGGCAGCCCCCCGGCGAGCTAGCGCAGCCGGTCTCCCGCGGTCTCCGGGTCCCGGGCCTCCTTGACGTGGGCGTAGCCGAGCATCCGCTCGGCCGGACCGCGGATCTTCCTGGGTGTCATGTGCCCGATGCCGCCACGGCGGGGTACGGGCGGGTGCCCGCACCGGCACGCGGCCCTGAACGCCGGTGGGCGGCCCTCCTCGAGGAGGGCCGCCCACCGGCTGTCGGCGTGCGGGTCAGCGCTTGCGGTAGCCGCGCGCGTCCTCGGCGGCCGCCAGTACGGCATCGAGGTCGCCGCCGATCGCCGAGGTCAGCGTGATGGCCACGGCGCCCTCCAGGAAGGGTGCGTCCACGATCCGTGCGCCTTCGGGCAGTTGCGAGGGCTCCTCGCCGAGCAGGGCGTTCACCGTCAGCACCGCGCTGCCCATGTCGCACAGCACGGCCACGCCGCGCCCCTCGTCCACCGACCGGGCGGCGGCCGTGATCAGCTCCGCGCTGGTGCCGATCCCGCCGTCGGGGGTGCCGCCCGCGACCGCCAGCGGAGCCGGCTCGACCGACCCGAGCAGCGCGCCCGCCAGCGCCGCCACGGACTCCGCGACCGCCTTGCTGTGCGAAACCAGCACGATGCCGACGCGGCCGGTACGGGTCTTCGGCGCCTGCTCCTCCGCCTGCTCCTGCGCCGGAGCAGGGGTCTCGGATGCCTTCGGCTCCTCGGTGACGAGTTCTGCCTCGGGGGCGTCGACCGCGGCGCGCAGTGCCTCCATCAGCAGGGCCACGGAGTTGGCCCCGGCGTCCTGGTGGCCCATGCTGCGCTCGCCGAGGTAACTGGCCCGGCCCTTGCGGGCTTCGAGCGGCCCGGTGGCGTCGGCGCCCGCGCGGGCCGCCCGTACGGCTTCGTCCAGGGCCTCGCGCAGCGGCCGCTCCGCCTCGCCGGCTTCGGCCAGCGCCGTCACCGCGGGGGCCAGGGCGTCGACCAGGGTGGCGTCGCCGAGCTCCGCGCCGCCCAGCTTCTGCACCGACCTGAGCCCGGCACCGAGCGCGGCCCCCAGCTCCGTCACGGTCGGCGCTGCGGTGTCGCCGAGCACCTTGCCGGTGCGGCGCAGCGCGGTGCCGAACAGCGGGCCGGAGGCGCCGCCGACGGTGTTCGTCAGGGTGGTGCCGGCCAGCGTCAGCAGTGCCCCCGGGGTGGTGGGCCGCTGCTCGGCCACGGCCGCGCCGACGGCGCCGAAGCCCCGTACGAGATTGGCGCCGTGGTCCCCGTCGCCGATGACCGCGTCCAGTTCGGTGAGGCGCGCGCTGTCCCGCCGGACGAGCCGGTTGGTCTCGGCGATCCAGCGGCGGAAGTAGGCGGTGTCCAGCGCCGCGTCCGGCGCGGTGTCCAGCGCGGTGCCCAGCACGGCGGCCTCGGTGGCCGGGGTCGGGGAGGTCGTGGAGGCGGTCGGGCTGGCGGGCGTGGCGGTCATGGGGAAAGGCTCCTGGAGAGTGTCGGGAGGGGAAGAGCGGGCGGGGTCAGCAGCCCCAGCGCAGGGACGGGGTGTCCACCGGCGCGTCCCACAGGCGCAGCAGTTCCTCGTCGGCGCGGCACAGGGTGAGGGTGCAGCCGGCCATGTCCAGGCTGGTGACGTAGTTGCCGACCAGGGACCGGGCCACGGTGATCCCGCGTTCGCCGAGCACCCGCTCGACCTCGGCGCGCATGATGTACAGCTCCACGGGAGGGGTCCCGCCCAGGCCGTTGACGAGGAGGATGACGGGGGCGCCGGCCGCCTCCGGGAGGTCGTCGAGGATGGCGTCGAGCATCGCCTCGGCGGTCTCGGCGGCCGTCATGATCTTCCGGCGTTCGCGGCCGGGCTCACCGTGGATGCCGATGCCCAGCTCGATCTCGTCCTCGCCGAGCGTGAAGTTGGGACTGCCCTTGGCGGGGGTGGTGCAGGAGGTCAGGGCGACGCCGTAGCTGCGCGCGTTCGCGTTGACCTTGCGGGCGACCGCGGCGACCTCGGCGAGCGGAGCGCCCTCTTCGGCCAGCGCGCCCGCGATCTTCTCCACGAACAGGGTGGCTCCGGTGCCGCGGCGGCCCGGTCCGTGCTCCGTGCGGGCGACGGCCACGTCGTCGTCCACGACGACCTGCTCGACCTTGACGCCCTCGTCCTCGCAGTCCTCCGCCGCCATCGTGAAGTTGAGAATGTCGCCCGTGTAGTTCTTCACGATGTGCAGGACGCCCGCACCCGCGTCGACCGCACAGGTGGCCGCCGCGATGTTGTCCGGCACCGGGGAGGTGAACACCGGGCCGGCCACGGCCGCCGCCAGCATGCCGCGCCCGACGAAGCCGGCGTGCAGCGGCTCGTGCCCGCTGCCGCCGCCCGAGAGCAGCGCGACCTTCCCGGCCGGCTCCCCGGCCGCGGCGCCGGCTCGCGTGACGATGCCCTTCTCCGCCTCGACGCGGAGCCCCGGGTGGGCGGCGGCCATTCCGCGCAGTGCGTCGGCGACGACACTTTCGGGAGAATTGATGAGCTTCTTCACGGAGGCCTCTTTCCTGGAAAGGGGAAGGCGGGACGGGGAACTCGGCACGCCGGTCCGGAGCGGAAATAGGAATTGCGGGACGGTATTAAGTTGGCACCGTCGCCGATCCGCCACCGCTTCCGGGGCGCTTGGCTGGAACTTTACCCTGGTGAGCCCGTGGAACAGTTCGGGTCCTTGGTCCCGGATCGGGGCGCGGAAAGGCCCGTACGCGGGGGGACCGTGCATATCTCGGAGTGTCGCCGGAATCCGTGATAGGGATGAATAAGCAAGCGGAATTGAATTCACAATGAGGAGGATTCACGTGAAGACCGTCGGTACGCGCATGATGATCAGCCCGCCCAAGTACGTGCAGGGCGCCGGGGCGATGAACGACCTGGGCGAGCACACGGCCCGCCTCGGGAAGAACGCCGTGGTCCTCGCGGACAAGGGCGTCTGGGGCTTCGTCGACACGGCCGTCACGGATTCCCTCTCCTCGGCCGGGGTCAAGCTGACCAAGGAGGTCTTCGGCGGGCTCTGCACCCAGAAGGAGATCGACCGGGTCGCCGCTGCCGCCCGGGCCGCCGGCGCGGACGTCGTCATCGGCATCGGCGGCGGCACCGCCATCGACACCGCGAAGGCCGTCGGTCACGCGCTCGGCGACATCGCCGTCGTCTCCGCGCCCACCGTGGCCTCCACCGACGCGCCGACCAGCGCGCTCGCCGTGATCTACACCGAGTCCGGTGCCTTCGAGCGCTACTCCTTCTTCCAGCGCAACCCCAACCTGGTGCTCGTCGACACCGCGCTCGTCGCCGGCGCGCCCAGCCGGTTCATCGTCTCCGGCATGGGCGACGCGCTCGCCACCTGGTACGAAGCCCGGGTCTGTGTGGCCGCCAACCGGGTCGCCATGGCCGGCGGTCTCGCCACCGAGGCCTCCCTCGCGCTCGCCCGGCTCTGCTGGGAGACGCTGATGGAGTACGGCCCCCAGGCCCGGCTGGCCGCCGAGGCGCACGTGGTCACCCCGGCGCTGGAGAAGGTCACGGAGGCCAACACCCTTCTCTCCGGCCTCGGTTTCGAGTCCTGCGGGCTCGCCGCCGCGCACGGCATCCACAACGGGCTGACCGTCTCGCACAAGGTGCACGGCATGATGCACGGCGAGAAGGTCAACATCGGCACCCTCGCCCAGCTCGTCATGGAAGGCGCCCCGACCGACGAGCTGGACACGTACCTGCGCTTCAGCCGCGCCGTGGGCCTGCCCACGACCCTCGCCGAGATCGGCCTCGGCGACCCGGACCGCGAGGAACTCCTCGCCATCGGGCGCGCGGCCACCGCGGAGGGCGAGACCACGCACAACATGCCGTTCCCGGTGACCCCGGAGATGGTCGCCGACGCCCTGATCGCGGGCGACTCCTACGCCCGCGCGTACGCCAAGAGGTAGCGTCGACAGACGGGACGCGGACAGCTCCTCGAGGGCTGCCCGCGTCCTACGGAGCCGTCCTACGGAGCCGTCCTACGGGGCTCCGCGCGCGGGCTGTCCCTCGCGGCGCGGGCCTCGTGGGGGACGGCCTGGTCCGGGTCCGCACGCTCCGGGGTGACCACCTCCGGGGCGGACGTGCGGGACGCCAGCAGCAGGGCGATGTCGTCCGGCCGGTCCGTGGAGTGCCCCGCCTCGGAGACCAGCCGGTCCGCCGTCTCGGTCAGCGGACCGGGACCGGCGTCCGCCAGTGCGGCCCGCAGCCGCTCCACTCCCACGTCGATGTCCGCGCCCGCGATCTCCACCAGCCCGTCGGTGTACAGGGCGAGCACCGCTCCCGGCTCGATCCGCAGCCGGGTCACCGGATACTCGGCCTCGGCGTCGACGCCGAGGACCGTCCCGCCCGCCAGGTCCAGCACCTCCGTCCGGCCGCCCGGATGTCGCAGCAGCGGCTGGGGATGCCCGGCCCGGACGGCGAGGGCGAGGCCGGACGCCGGGTCGAGCAGGACGTAGCAACAGCTGGCGAACTGACCGGGGTCGAGGTCGATGAGCAGCTCGTTCGTGCCGCGCATCACCTGCTCCGGTGTATTGCCTCCGAGCGTGAAGGCCCTTACAGCGCTGCGTAGTTGGCCCATCGTGGCCGCGGCCGCCACCCCGTGCCCCTGGACGTCCCCGATGATCAGCGCGAGCTGCCCGCCGCGAGCCTCGATGACGTCGTACCAGTCGCCGCCCACGTCCATCCCGGCGGTGCCGGGCAGGTACCGCCCCACCGTGACCACGTTCTCGCGGACCGGTAGCCGGTGCGGGAGCAGGGCCGCCTGGAGCCCGCGGGCCAGCGCCGCTTCGCTGTCGTAGCGCCGGGCCCGCTCCAGCGCCTGCGCGATCAGCCCGGCCAGCGCCGTGAGGACCGTACGCTCCTCCGGGCTGAACCCGCGCGGGGCGTCGAAGCCGAGGATGCACGAGCCGACCGGCCGGCCGGAGGCGATCAGGGGGAGGAAGGCCCGGGCACCGACGGCGGAGTCCAGCTCGATCCCCGGATAGGCGGCGGCCAGGTGCTGCATCGACTCGAAGAACAGCGGACGGCCCGAAGTGAGGGTCTCCACTCCGGGCAGCCGTACGTCCAGCGCGACCCCGTCGAACCGGTCGAGGAAACCCTGGGGGAAGCCGGTCTCCCACGCCAGGTGCAGATGCCCCTCACCGAGCAGGTAGATCGCCAACTGCCTCCCGCCGAAGGCCGGGAGCAGCTCGTCCGTGACCACCATCGACACCTGGCGGGCCGTCACCGCCTCGGTCAGCGCGATCGCCAGCGCCACCGGCCGGTACAGGGCCGAAGCCCGGTCGGCGGGCGAACCCTGGCCGGAGGACCCGAGTCCCGTGCCCGGCCGTACCAGTGACTCGGGTGCGTACGTGGGTGTTTCGGTCTGGGCGATGGTGACGGTGACTCCGTCGATCGCGGGATGCAGACCCACCGACAGCCAGTGCGGGGAGGGTTCGGTTCCGCGCGGTGCGGTTTGGAAGTGCACCGGAGCGGGGGCGAGGAACGCGGCCCGGAAGTGGTCCTCGTAGGCGGGGTGTCCGAGCCAGGGCAGCGCCTCCCAGAGGATCCGCCCGGAGAGTTCCGCCCCGTCGGAGCCGAGCAGGGTCGTGGCGGCGGAGCGGGCGCGGGAGTTGGCGAAGCCGATCACGCCCTGCCGGTCCACGGACAGGACGGCCAGGTCCAGCCGGTCCACGGCCGCGCGGGCGCCGGTGGCGGGGCTTTCGGCGGGACTCCCCGCCGGGCCGCCCGCCGCGGTGCTCCGCGCGGTGCCCGCCGGACCGCCCGCCGCGGTGCTCCGCGCGGTGCTCTTCGCGCTGCCCGACGCGTCGCCCCCCGGGCCGCCCCCCGGGCCCGGGCCCGGGCCGGGGACGCACGCCGGGTCGCCCTCCCAGGTCACCTCGGCCCCGCCCGCGGCGAGCGCGGCGAGCTCCCCGGCCAGCCGGGCGGCCACCGCGCGCAGCCGCTTCCGGTCGCCGGGTCCGACCGGGACCCCGGGGGTCGCGGGGCGCAGCACGAAGAGGACCCCGTACCGCTCGCGGCCACGGGTCACGGGCTCGTAGAGCGAGCCGAAGGGGAACGGCAGCCCGGCCATCAGCTGGGGGAAGCGCCGCATCGCCGATTCCGCGTCGGGCAGGTGCACGGACTGGCCGGACCGGTAGGCCTCGGCGACCGGGTAGGGGCGGTTCACGTGCATCCGCCACCAGGGGCGGAACAGCGGGGCCGGGAGCCCGGTGACGGCCGCCATCAGCAGGAGGCCTTCCGTGCCGGAGCGCACGTAGACCCCGCCCGCGTACCCGCCGGCGGCCCCCACGGCATCGAGAGCGGCCCGCGCGAGCACCTGGGCCGTGGCGTCGGTGACGGGGCCGCTGGTGTCCGGTCTGGCCGTCACCCCTCCAGAATGCGCTCGGCCCGGTGCTTCCGCACACCCCGTGCGGGCTCCTGTCCGCCATCGACGCTGATTATCGGACGGAAGACGGCGCAATCACCGCTCCGTGACCCGGCACGGACTGGTGGGAACCAGCTCCACCGCACGGCTACTCAGATCGAAACTGGGCTTGCGGATCAGGTCCGTTGAGTCCGGCCCGCACGGCGGGGACCAGGTGCTCCGCAATATCCCCGTCGCCCTGAACTCGGCGAGCGCGGCTCGGGCTCCATTCGTAGGTATTGGGAGCCGTCTCCACGACCTCGCTGGGCCAGGTCTCCCGAACCTGGCGAAGCCGCTGGTCATGGTCTTGGATCCAGGTCTCCGGAGGGTCGATCCAGAGCGTGACGCTCAGGCGGTCGGGGTCGTGGACCGTCAAGGACAACGTGCCGTCCTCGTGCGTGAAGAAGTCGAGGCTCAGCCCGCGGTCGCCACCGATCGTCGCGCGCCCGCCCGGCGCAAGCCGGGTGAGGGCCCGCTGCCAGATGTCGAGGTCCTGCTGGAGCAAGAAGAGTTCGAGCCGGGCGTCGACGAAGTCGGCGGTGACCCGGACACCGGCCCGGAGCGTGTCGTGGCCGGTCAGGATCCCGGGCCGATGGCGGCCGGTCACGCTGACCACGCAGCGGCTGCCGTCGGTGCCTCGCAGGTCGACCAGGCTCACCGGGGCCGGTTCCGTCACTGTGGGGCTCGCTCTCTCCCGAGGGGCTGAGCAGCATCCTCTCGTACGGCCTGACGGGCTGATCCGGCAGGTCCTCCCGCAGTGGTGTCCGGCGCGCCGCGACGTCCCCGGCTCGGCCGATCGGCCGACGGGCGGGCGGGACCGGGGGGGCTGAAAGGCCCTGTCGATCAGGGTCTTTGCCCGGCCTTCGATGCTCCCCGAGCTGCTTAGGTTTGCCTAAGTGGATTCGAACAAGGAGGTCCGGTGCCGTCGCTCAACGACAGCCGTCCAGGGGTGACCGTACGCATCACGGGGATCGATTCCGGTCAGGCAGGGGGGAGCAGGCGCCGGCTCCTGGAGTTCGGCTTCGTGCCGGGCGTGGACGTCACCGTGATCGCCCGGGGCGCCACCGGCGGCCTGCTCGTCGGGCTCGGGGACACCCGGGTCGCGCTGGACACCCGTACCGCCGGCCGGCTGAGGTGTGCCGGATGAGCTGTCACGCCACCGGGGCCGGATCCGGGGCCGGATCCGGGGCCGCCGCCACGGCGGAGCGTCGGACCGGTCTGCCGTTCGTCGCCCTCGCCGGCAATCCCAACGTCGGCAAGTCCACCCTCTTTAACGCCCTCACCGGCGCCCATCAGCGGGTCGGCAACTGGCCGGGCAAGACCGTCTCCGTCGCCCAGGGCGACTGGCGCACCGCCGGCGGGCGCCCGCTGCGCGTCGCGGACCTGCCCGGCTCCTACAGCCTGCTGCCCGACTCCCCGGACGAGGCGCTGGTGCGCGACGTGCTGACCGCGCCGGCGGGGGAGCGGCCCGACGCCGTGCTCTTCGCGCTCGACGCGGCCAACCCGGCCCGCAACCTGTACCTGCTCTCGCAGATCCTCGACACCGACATCCCCGTCGTGGTCGCGCTCACCATGACCGACGTCGCCGCCCGGCGCGGCGTGCCCCCCGGCCCGGAGGCGCTGGCCCGCGAGCTCGCGCTGCCCGTCGTACGGGTGGAGGGGCGCTCCGGGGCGGGGCTGGACACCCTCGCCGACGCGGTGTGCGAGGCCCTGGACGCGGGAGCCCCGCGTCCGGGGCGGACGTCCGCCTGGGCGGCGGGTTCGCCCGTGGCGGGCGAACTGGCGCAGCTGGCCGCGGCGGCCTCCGGGCTGAGCCCGCACCCCGCGCTGTGGCTGGCCGTGAGCCTGCTCTGCGGCGAGGAGCCGCCCGAGGTCCCGGCGGAGCTGGCCCGGCGGGCCGGTGCGGCGGCGGACCGCCTCGCCACGGCGGCGGCAGGGAACGGCGCCACCGCCACGGACGGCGCCACCGCCACGGACACCGACTCCGGCATGGCCACCGACGCCCACACGGACGCCGACGCCGACGCCGAACTCCTCGTCGCCGAGGCCCGCTACGCCTGGGCGCACGCCGTCATCGAACGCGCGGCGCCCCGCCCGGCCGGTGCCAAGCCCACCCTCACCGACCGGGTGGACCGGCTGCTGCTGTCCCGGGGCTTCGGCATCCCGTTCTTCCTCGCGGTCATGTGGGGCGTCTTCGAGGCCACCACCGCCCTGGCGAAACCCCTCCAGGACGGCCTCGGCGACTTCGTCTCCGGACCCGTCAGCGGGGGAGCCGGCCGGCTCCTGGAAGCCCTCCACGCGCCCGGCCGGCTGACCGGACTGCTGGTCGACGGCCTGATCAACGGAGTGGGCCAACTGCTCACCTTCGTCCCGCTGATGATCATCATGTTCCTGCTGCTGGCCCTGCTGGAGGACTCCGGCTACTTCGCCCGCGCCGCGTTCGTCGCCGACCGCCTGATGCGCACGCTGAGGCTGCCCGGCCGCGCCTTCCTGCCGCTCGTCGTCGGTTTCGGCTGCAACGTCCCCGCCCTCGCCGGCACGAGGATCCTCAACCGGCGCTCGCACCGGCTGCTCGTCGGCCTGCTCATCCCGTACATGAGCTGCACCGCCCGCCTCGCCGTCTACGTGATGATCACGGGCGTCTTCTTCGGCTCGAACTCCGGCACCGTCGTCTTCTTCCTCTACGTCGCCTCCGTGCTGCTGGTCGTCGGCATGGGGCTGATCCTGCGGCCCCTGCTGTTCCGCGACATGAAGGAGGAGCCGCTCGTCCTGGAACTGCCCCCCTACCGGCTGCCCACCCTGCGGGTCACCGGCGCGCAGGTCTGGCAGAAGCTCGCCGCCTTCCTGCGCACCGCCGGCGGCATCATCGTCGCGACCGCGGCCGCCGTCTGGCTCCTCATGGCGATCCCCGCCGCGGCCGGCCACGGAGGCTTCGGCGAGGTCGACGTCGAACAGAGCGTGTTCGGTACGGTCACCCGCGCCACGGCGCCCCTCGTGGCCCCGGCCGGCTTCGGCGACTGGCACGCCACGGCGGCGCTCGGCACCGGCCTGACCAGGACGAGGACCAGGACCAGGATCGCCGAGGCGGTCCAGGCCGGCGGGGCGAGGGGAGGACCCGAGGAGGGGGCCGTCGCCGCACGAGCCGGTGCCGCCGCACGCCTCACGGGGCCAGGGCCGCGGCTCCGTCCGTCGTAGGACTGATCCGAACGCCTCCCCCGTCCGGGGGAGGCGCGGGGCGGGGACCGACGGCCGCGGCCCGGAGGCGGGCAGGCTTGCGGACATGCGACAGCAGTACGACACGTCAACGCCCCCGCCGGCCTTCTCGGTCGCCGACGCCTTCACCCTGAGTACCGCCCTGGACGCCCTCGGCGGCGTCCGCGGGCTCGACACCCTCGACATGGCCTGCGGGCACGGCACCACCACCCGGCTGCTGGCGAGCGCCGGTGCCCGCAGGACGGTGGGCGTCGACAGCTGCCCCGAGCGCATCCGCCGGGCCCGGGAGACCGGCGCGGACCTCGCGCACCCCGTCGAGTACGTGGTCGCGGACCCGGCGGCCGGCCTGCCGGCCCTGGGACCGTTCGACCTGGCCACCGCCGTGTACCTGTTCAACCAGGCCCACGACCGCACCGCCCTGCACGCCATGTTCCGCGCCGTACGCGCCACCCTGCGCCCCGGCGGGAGGCTGCTCGCCATCGTGCCGAACCCGGGGGCCTTCCCCTACGCGGACTGGGAGCCGTACGGGATCAGCGTCGTCGAGCGCTCTCCCGGCGGGGACGCCCCGCTGCTGCGGGCCCGGCTGGAGACCGACCCGCCGGTGCCGTTCGAATGCCGGGAGTGGGCCCACGCCGACTTCGCGGAGGCCGCGGCCGACGCCGGCTTCGCCACCGTGACCTGGCAGCCGACCCGGACCCCGCCCGCGTGCGCGACCCGGGACGAGACCTACTGGGCCCGCTACCGCACGGCCCCCGTCGGCTCCCTGATGAACTGCGTGGCCTGAGCGGCCGTCGGTCGCGCGGAGGCCGTACCGGCCCCCGCGGTGGCTCAGGACTCCGCCGCCGCCGCGCGGACCAGCTGCACGATCCGGTCCCGGGCGGCCTTGCCCTCCGGAAGCGGCATCAGGGGGTAGTCGTGCGGCAGCCCCGGCTCCTCGATGAACTCCACCTCGGCGCCGGCCGCCCGCGCCTTGTACAGCAGTTCGCGGCTGTCGGTCGTCAGGACGTCCCGCGTGCCCGTGAACACCGTCAGGGGGGCCAGCCCCGCGAACGACCCGTGCAGCGGGCTCACCCGGGGATCGTCGGCCGCCAGGTTGCCCGCGTACAGCCGCCCGGCCTCCCGCAGCCCGGGGCGGGCCAGCATCGGGTCGCCCGCCTCGATGGCCGCCTGGTCGGGGTGGCTCATGGACACGTCCAGCCAGGGCGAGATCAGCACGATCCGCGACGGCTGCGTCCCGTTGCGGTCGCGCAGCCGCTGCGCCGCGGCCAGCGCCAGCCCGCCGCCCGCCGAATCCCCGAGGAGCACCGTGCCGCCGGCGCCCCCGCCCGCGATCAGGCCGCTGAGCAGGTCGGCAGCGACCGGGACGGTCCGGTCGGCGGTTCCGCGCGGGGCCAGGATGTACGCCGGTACGACCACCCGGGCCTGCGCCTGCGTGACCAGGGTCCGGATCAGCGACCAGTGCGCCCGGACCAGTTCGTTGATGTACCCGCCGCCGTGCACGTACAGCACCCGCGCGGTCGGTTCCTCGCCGAGTGGCGAGACCTCGTACACGGGCCAGGCCCCGACGAACGTCCGCGAGACCTCCGCCACCCGGCCCAGCGAACGCGGCGGAAGGTGCGACGCGGGGCGCCGCATCGATTCCGCCACCTGGGTACGGACCGCCTCCGCGCTCCCGAACCGTCTTCGCCGTCCCGCCGCGATCAGCGCGACCGAAAGCGCCCTGCTGCGCAGACTCGGCACGCCCCTCACCTCCCCATACCCGGCCCGGCCCACTCCCCGGCCCCTGCCCGTCACCCCAGGAGCATAGGCGTGAAGCTGGGCTGTGGACCCGCTTAAGAAATCCTCGATGGACTGATCACCCGCAGGTCGGCAGATTGGTGCCGTCCGAACGCTGCCCGGCCCGCACGCCCCGTAGCGCTTCCTTCCGCATGCCTGGAGCCACCCCCATGAAGGCACTCGTCAAGCACAAGGCCGAGCCCGGGCTGTGGCTCATGGACGTTCCCGAGCCCGAATACGGCCCCGGCGACGTGCTGATCAAGGTGCTGCGCACCGGCATCTGCGGGACGGACCTGCACATCCGGTCCTGGGACGGCTGGGCCCAGGGCGCGGTCAAGACCCCCCTCGTACTCGGTCACGAGTTCGTCGGCGAGGTGGCCGCGCTCGGTGCGGACGTGTCCTCCGACATCGAGGTCGGCGCGCTGGTCAGCGGCGAGGGCCACCTGGTGTGCGGGAAGTGCCGCAACTGCCTGGCCGGTCGCCGCCACCTGTGCCGCAGCACGATCGGGCTCGGAGTCGGGCGCGACGGCGCCTTCGCCGAGTACGTGGTGCTGCCCGCGCAGAACGTGTGGGTGCACCGGACCAAGGTGGACCTCGACGTCGCGGCGATCTTCGACCCGTTCGGCAACGCCGTGCACACGGCGCTGTCCTTCCCGCTGGTCGGCGAGGACGTACTGATCACCGGCGCGGGCCCGATCGGCATCATGGCGGCGGCCGTGGCCCGGCACGCGGGAGCGCGCAACGTGGTCATCACCGACGTCAGCCCGGAGCGTCTGGAGATCGCCCGCAAGGCGGGCGCCACCCTCGCGCTCGACGTCTCGCAGGCGACCATCGCCGACGCGCAGGCCCAGCTCGGCCTGCGCGAGGGCTTCGACATCGGCCTGGAGATGTCCGGCCGCGGCGAGGCCATGCGCGACATGATCGACAACATGACGCACGGCGGCCGGATCGCCATGCTGGGCCTGCCGGCGCAGGAGTTCGCCGTCGACTGGGCCAAGGTCGTCACCTCGATGATCACGATCAAGGGCATCTACGGCCGCGAGATGTTCGAGACCTGGTACGCGATGACCGTGCTGCTGGAGGGCGGGCTCGACCTCAGCCCCGTCATCACCGGCCGCTACGCCTACGGGGACTTCGAGGCCGCGTTCGACGAGGCGGCGACCGCCCGCAGCGGCAAGATCATCCTGGACTGGACCCAGGCGTAGCGCGGGCGGTCAGCCCTCCAGCCCCACAGACCATCTCCCT
This sequence comes from Streptomyces sp. NPDC099050, assembly GCF_044759865.1. Lineage (NCBI taxonomy): Bacteria > Bacillati > Actinomycetota > Actinomycetes > Kitasatosporales > Streptomycetaceae > Streptomyces > Streptomyces sp. NPDC099050. The sequence goes on from NZ_JBIWAE010000001.1 coordinate 152,737, forward strand.
CCGGCCGGGCCCCGCATCACCCCCCTCCGCGGGGCCCGGCCCCCCTTCCCTCCTCGTGAGAAAGAGAGCACCGCACATGTTCGAGACCGTCCGCGCGGACCTCCGTACCACCCTTGACGAGATCCGCGCCGCGGGTCTGCACAAGCCCGAGCGCGTCATCGGCACCCCGCAGAACGCCGCCGTCGCCGTGACCTCGGGCGGCGCCGCGGGCGAGGTCCTCAACTTCTGCGCCAACAACTACCTCGGTCTCGCGGACCACCCCGAGGTGGTCACCGCGGCGAAGGAGGCCCTGGACCGCTGGGGCTACGGAATGGCCTCCGTGCGCTTCATCTGCGGTACGCAGGAGGTCCACAAGGAGCTGGAGGCGCGGCTCTCCGCCTTCCTCGGCCAGGAGGACACGATCCTCTACTCCTCCTGCTTCGACGCCAACGGCGGAGTCTTCGAGACCATCCTCGGCCCCGAGGACGCGGTGATCTCCGACGCCCTCAACCACGCCTCGATCATCGACGGCATCCGTCTCTCCAAGGCCCGCCGCTTCCGCTACGCCAACCGCGACATGGCGGAGCTGGAGACCCGGCTCAAGGAGGCCACCGAGGGCGGTGCCCGCCGCAAGCTCATCGTCACCGACGGCGTGTTCTCGATGGACGGCTACGTCGCCCCGCTCGCCGAGATCTGCGACCTCGCGGAGCGCTACGACGCCATGGTCATGGTCGACGACTCGCACGCCGTCGGCTTCGTCGGCCCCGGCGGCCGCGGCACCCCCGAGCTGCACGGGGTGATGGACCGCGTGGACATCATCACCGGCACCCTCGGCAAGGCGCTGGGCGGGGCCTCCGGCGGCTACGTCGCGGCGCGCGCCGAGATCGTCGAGCTGCTGCGCCAGCGCTCGCGCCCGTACCTCTTCTCCAACTCCCTCGCCCCGGTCATCGCGGCGGCCTCCCTCAAGGTCCTCGACCTGCTGGAGTCGGCCGACGACCTGCGCGAGCGGCTCGCCGCCAACACCGCGCTCTTCCGTACGAAGATGACCGAGGCAGGCTTCGAGATCCTGCCCGGCGACCATGCCATCGCCCCCGTGATGATCGGCGACGCGGCCGAGGCGGCCAGGATGGCGGAGCTCCTGCTGGAGCGCGGGGTCTACGTGATCGGCTTCTCCTACCCGGTGGTGCCGATGGGCGCGGCGCGGATCCGCGTCCAGCTCTCGGCCGCGCACTCGACGGCCGACGTGGAACGCGCGATCGCGGCGTTCATCGACGCGCGGGCGGCCCTGGCGGGCGCCTGAGGACCGATCCGCTCCACGGCTGAATCCATGGCGGGCACGGACGCGGACACGGACACGGACGCGGAGACGGACGGGGACACGGACGGGGCGGCGGGCGTGGCGTCGGGGATTCGTGCGGGTCGTCGGGTGATGATGGCGCGGTGCGACTTGATCACGTGTCCTACGCGGTTGCCCGCGACAGCTTCGTCTCGACCGTCCAGTGGATCGGATCGGCCCTGGGCGCCGGGTTCGTCGACGGTGGCGTGCACCCGCGGTTCGGCACCCGCAATTTCATCCTCCCGCTGAGCGGCGGCACCTACGTCGAGGTCGTCACCACACTCGACCACCCCGCCGCCGACCGCGCACCCTTCGGTCAGGCGGTCGCGCGCCGCGCCGCCGAGGGCGGAGGCTGGCTCGGTTGGGTGGTCTCCGTCGAAGACATCGCCCCGGTCGAGGCCCGCCTCGGCCGCACCTCGGCGGAGGGCCACCGGGTCCGCCCCGACGGGTTCGACCTGAGGTGGAAGCAGATCGGCCTGCTGGAACTGATGGAGGATCCACAACTGCCCTACTTCCTTCAGTGGTCGGTCCCCATCGAGGAGCGCCCGAGCGCCGACCCGCGCACCTCCAGCACCATCCAGGGGGTCTCGATCGCCGGCGACGCTGCCTCCATCGCCGAATTCCTCGGCGAACCGGCCGACCACCCCCTCGAACAGATCGACGTCACCTGGGTCGAGGACGAGGAACCGGGCCTGGTCTCGGTCGAGTTCGCCACCGCCCACGGCCCGGTCACGATCTGACCGCGACCCGCCCCCCGGGCGGTCCGGTCCAGCCCGGCCCGAACGCTCGGGTGGGTGCGGCGCACCCCGACCCGGTTCTCCCCGGACCCGGGCCCGGCCCCGCCCCCGGCCGGCCCGGTCCGGTCCGTCGGCCCGGCAGGGCCTCGCGGGCTGCGAGAATGGCAGGGTGATCGACCCCCGGAGGCTCCGCATCCTGCGGGCCGTCGCGGACCACCGTACGGTGACCGCCGCGGCCGCAGCGCTGTACCTCACCCCCTCCGCCGTCTCCCAGCAGCTCGCGGCGCTGGAGCAGGAGACCGGGCACGCCCTGCTGACCCGCAGCGGCCGGGGCGTACGCCTCACCGCGGCCGGGCAGATCCTGCTCGGGCACGCCCACGAGGTGCTCGCGCAACTGGAGCGGGCGGAAGCGGAGCTCGCCGCCTACGCGGGCGGCTCGGCGGGCGAGGTCACCGTGGCCGCCTTCGCCACCGGAATCGCCGAAGTACTGGCCCCGGCCATCACCCGGCTCGCCGCGGACCACCCCGGGATCCGGCTGCGCGTACGCGACGCGGAGGGCGACCAGAGCCTGCTGCTCCTGCTGGACGGGGAGGCGGACCTGGCGCTGGCCGTGGAGTACCGGGGAGCCCCGGGCGCCGACGACGGCCGGCTGTCCGTGCTCCCGCTCTACGCCGAGCCCTTCGACGCGGTCCTCCCGGCCGGGCACCCGCTCGGGGACCTGCCCGAAGTGTCCCTGGCCGAACTCTCCGATGCGGACTGGGTGGGCCAGTACCCCGGCAACCCCTGCCACGACGTGATGCTCCTCGCCTGCGAACTGGCGGGATTCCAGCCCCGGCTGGTGCACTCCTCCGACGACTTCCGGGCCGTGGTGGCCCTGGTCGGCGCCGGCGCCGGAGTGGCCCTCGTGCCGCGCTCGGCGCTGCGCGGCATGGAGCTCAAGGAGGTCCGGGTCCGCCCGGTGTCCGGGCCCGCGCCCACCCGCCGCGTCTTCGCCGCCACCCGGCGCGGCGCCGAGGCGCACCCGCTGATCGCCCCGGTCCTGGCGGCCCTGACCCGCGAGGCGGACCGGCTCCCGGAACACTGACCGAGCGGGTCCCGGGCCCACCGGACGGCCTCACCGAAGCCCTGCTCGGCGATCTGACCGGAGCCCTGACCGACCGTGAAGACGCCGTGCGGGCGGCCCCGGGCCGGGGCGGCCGCCCCGGTCGTCCGTTCGTCCGGTCGGCCCTGACCGGACTCCGGCCGTGGCTCAGGCGCGGATGACCTCCACGCCCGCCGCTTCGAAGGCCTCGGCCACCGACGGGGACAGGCCGGTGTCCGTCACCAGGACGTCCACGGCGTCGGTCGAGACGATCCGGGCGAAGGCGCGGACGCCCAGCTTGCTGGAGTCGGCCGCGATCACCACACGGCGGGCGCGCTCGCAGAGCAGCCGGTTCATGGCCGCCTCGTCCTCGTGCCGGGTGGCGGCCCCGTCGGCGGGATCGAAGGCGTCCACGCCGACGACGGCGGTGTCCACCGAGAGCTGCCCGAGCACTTGCATGGCCAGGGGGCCGGTGAGTTCGTAGGACTGGGGCCGGGCCACGCCTCCGGTGAGGACGATCTTGAACTGCGGTCTGATGACCAGCTCTCCCGCGATGTTCAGCGCGTTGGTGACCACCGTGAGGGCGGGGGAGCCGGTTGAGCCGGTGGCGAGGTCGGGCCGGGCGGCCAGCGCGCGCGCCACCTCGGTGGTCGTGGTGCCGCCGGTCAGGCCGATCACCTCGCCCGGGACGATCAGCGCCGCGACGGTTTCGCTGATGCGGCCCTTCTCGGCGGCCCGGCGCGAGGTGCGGTAGCGCAGGGGAAGTTCGTACGAGACCCCGTGCAGGACCGCTCCGCCGCGCGTGCGGACCAGCAGCTGCTGCTCGGCGAGCTGGTCGAGGTCGCGCCGGATGGTGGCGGCCGACACGCCGAGGGCTTCCGCGGCGGGTTCCACTTCCAGCTCGCCCCGCTCCACCAGCAGGTCCAGCAGTGTCTGCCAGCGTTCCTTGCGGGTCATCGGCCGCCCTTCCGGTCGTGTCTTCGATTCTCGCTTCGCCGTTCGCTTCGGCGCTCCCTCTTGGCCTACACCTCGAGATTAACGCAGGAGATCATCCCCGAGATGCTTGAAGTTGCGCGAAAGAGCCCAGTATCTTGCAGGAACAAGCACTGAGAGGTGCACGCAGGTGCACGTAGGTGCACGCACCGCGCTAGGGAGCCGCCATGAGCCATGTCGCGTACGAGTTGAGCACGCAGCCCGCATGCTGGGAGCGGGCCGCCGAACTGGCCCCGGAACACCGGGCGGTGCTGCCGCGGCCGGGGGAGCGTACCGCGATCGTCGGATGCGGGACCTCGTACTACATGGCCCAGGCCGCCGCCGTATTGCGCGAGGAGGCCGGGCAGGGCGAGACCGACGCCTTCCCCGCCTCGGAGTTCCCCCGCCACCGGCGCTACGACCGGGTCGTCGCGCTGACCCGGTCCGGGACCACCACCGAGGTCCTCGACCTGCTGGCCGGGCTGCGGGACGCGGGCGTGCCCACCACCGCCGTCATCGGGGACCCCGCCACCCCCGTCATCACCCTCGCCGACGCGCTCGTCGTCCTGGACTTCGCCGACGAGCGGTCCGTCGTGCAGACCCGCTTCGCCACCACCGCCCTCACCCTGCTGCGCGCCCACGTCGGCCTGCACAGCCCCTCCGTCGTCGCCGACGCGCGCGCCGCACTCGCCGAACCGCTCCCCGCCGAGCTGGAGACCCGGGGGCAGTTCACCTTCCTCGGACGGGGCTGGAGCGTAGGACTCGCCAACGAGGCGGCGCTGAAGATGCGCGAAGCCGCCCTGGCCTGGTCCGAGTCCTACCCGGCCATGGAGTACCGGCACGGCCCCATCAGCGTCTCGGCGCCCGGCACCGCCACCTGGTCGCTCGGCGACGCGCCCGAAGGGCTCGCCGAACAGGTCCGGGGGACCGGAGCCCAGTGGGTGGCCGGACACCTCGACCCGCTCGCCGAGCTGGTCCGCGTGCACCGCCTGGCCGTCGCCGTCGCCGCGCACCAGGGGCTGGACCCGGACGCGCCGCGCCATCTGACCCGGTCCGTCATCCTCACCACGGGCGAGGAGGCGGTCCGATGAGCCTCGTCCCCGCCGGCCGGCTCGTCCTGGAGGCCGCCGCCCAGGGCCGCGCCGTCGCCGCCTTCAACATCATCACGCTGGAGCACGCCGAAGCCGTCGTCGCGGGCGCCGAGGCCGCCGGACTGCCGGTCGTCCTCCAGCTCAGCGAGAACGCCGTCAAGTTCCGGGGCGGGGCGCTGCTGCCGATCAGCCGCGCGGCCGTCGCCGTGGCCGAGGCCGCCGGGGTCCCGGTCGGGCTGCACCTGGACCACGTCAAGAGCTCCGAACTGCTCCGGCAGGCCGTGGACGCCGGATTCAGCTCGGTCATGTACGACGCCGCGCACCTCCCCTACGCCGAGAACCTGGAGGCCACCCGCTCCGCCGCCGACTGGGCCCACGTCAACGGGCTCTGGATCGAAGCCGAACTGGGCGAGGTCGGCGGCAAGAACGGGGCCGCGCCGCTGGACCCGCACGCACCCGGCGCCCGTACCGACCCGGACGAGGCGAGGCGGTTCGTCGCCGACTCCGGAGTGGACGCGCTGGCCGTCGCCATCGGCAGCAGCCACGCCATGACCAGCCGGACCGCGACCCTGGACCACCTGCTGCTCGGCCGCCTGGCCAAGACGGTCGAGGTCCCGCTGGTGCTGCACGGTTCCTCCGGTCTGCCGGACACGGAACTCGCCGCGGCCGTCGCCGGCGGCATCCGCAAGGTCAACATCGGCACCGCGCTCAACGTGGCGATGACCGAGGCCATCCGCACCCACCTGACCCCGGCCGATCCCCGTCCGTATTTGACCGCCGCAAGGGAGGCGATGACGGCGACGGCCGCCGCTATGATCAGCGCCCTGAACTGACCGGAACGGGTACTGGGGGGACTGGATGGACACACAGCGGGGCCTCGGCAGCAGACGGCGGCTTCTCCTGGGACTGGGGGCCCCGCTGCTGCTCGGCGCGGCGGGGCTCGGCTACGCGATGTGGCCCGAGGAAGAAGACGCGGAGAAGGTCCGCACCGATCTGGCCCCGCTCAACCGGCGCTTCTGGACCGCGCTGGGCGACGTCTCCGACGCGCACTGGCTGGGCTACGACATCGACGAGTCCAACAACGACCGGACGATCCCGAGCCCGGACTCCCGCGTACGCCTCGTCGGGGTCGCGCACCTGAAGCAGGGCACGGCGAACCGCATCATGCGCGATCCCGCCCACCGCTTCGAGGTCGGGCCGCTGCCCGGGCCGCCGGTCCCGCTGAAACCGTTCATTCCCTCCAGCGCGGCCTGGAAGCAGAGCACGACGTACGACAAGGTCGCCCTGGAGGAAGGCCTGGACGTGATTCCGTCGGGCACCTTCCGCTTCGACGGCATCCGCGACCTCGTGTACTTCGACTACCTCTTCCTCTACTCCTGAGCGGCGGCCGGCCGGATTCCTCCCGCTCAGTGGGAGGTACGGGCCCGGCACGACCGGTCCCGAACCGGGCACCGGGGTCGTCGGCCAACCCTGGGCGGTCGACCCGGGCGGAGTCGTGCGGACCGTGGGCTACGGCAATGCCTTCCCCGGCGGGTTCGGCGAACGGATCGTCGTACAGGCGCAGGCGCGGTCGTGAACTGTGTGGGCGTGCCCGGCACGCCGGCCTGCTGCCGGGCAGCCCACCGACTTCCCGCCTGCCCTTCCGGATTCTTGGAACAGGTTCTAGTCTGCCCCCGCGGCGGCGGCGGCCGTCCGCGCGACCTTGAACCACGAGAGACCCGGAGGGGCCGTGCACCTCGAATACACGCCTGAGCAGCAGCGGTTGCGCACCGAGCTGCGCGCCTACTTCGCCGAACTGATCCCGGACGACGTCCACGCGCGGTACGAGGACCCGGCCGCGCAGAAGCGCTTCTACCGGGAGACCATCCGCCGGCTCGGCGCCGACGGCTGGCTCGGGGTCGGCTGGCCCAAGGAGTACGGCGGGCGCGGGATGTCGCCCATGGACCAGTTCATCTTCTTCGACGAGGCCGCGCAGGCCGTCGTACCGCTGCCGCTGATGGCGCTCAACACCGTCGGGCCGACCATCATGCAGTTCGGCACCGACGAGCAGAAGGCGTACTTCCTGCCCAAGATCCTCGCGGGGGAGATCGACTTCGCCATCGGCTACAGCGAACCCGACGCCGGCACGGACCTCGCCGCCCTCAAGTGCAAGGCCGTCCGCGAGGGCGACGAGGAGACCGGCACCTACGTGGTCGACGGGCAGAAGATCTGGACCACCAACGGCGACACCGCCGACTGGGTCTGGCTCGCCGTCCGCACCGACCCGGACGCCCCCGCCCACAAGGGCATCACCATGCTCCTGGTACCGACCTCCGACCCCGGGTACTCCTGCACCCTGATCAACACCCTGGCCTCGCACGACACCACCGCCAGCTACTACGAGAACATCCGGGTCCCCGCGAGCCGCCGGGTCGGCCAGGAGAACAAGGGCTGGCGCCTGATCACCAACCAGCTCAACCACGAGCGCGTCACCCTCGCCGCCCACGGCACCATGGCCATCCGCGCCCTGCACGACGTCCAGCGCTGGGCCGCCGCGACCAAGCTCGCCGACGGCCGCCGCGTCATCGACCTCTCCTGGGTCCGCGGCCGCCTCGCCCGCACCCACGCCCGCCTCGACGCGATGAAGCTGCTGAACTGGCAGATGGTCAACGCCGTCCAGGATGGCGTCCTCACCCCGCAGGACGCCTCCGCCGTCAAGGTCTACGGCTCCGAGGCGCGCCGGGACGCGTACGCCTGGCTGATGGAGGTGGTCGGCGCGGCCGGCTCCCTCAAGGACGGCTCGGCGGGCGCGGTCCTGCACGGCGAACTGGAGCGCGGCTACCGCAGCGCGGTCATCTTCACCTTCGGCGGCGGCAACAACGAGATCCAGCGCGAGATCATCTCGTGGATCGGCCTCGGCATGCCGAGGGTGCGCCGCTGACGGGCCGGGGACCCGGGCCCCGGCCGTCCTGCGGCCCGCCGGACCGCACGCCGCTCCGCCGAACTGCTCAGCCCGCGGCGGTGACCGTTTCGGCGTGCCGGGCTTCCATCGCGGCGATCACCCGCCGGCGGCCCAGCCGCCGGGCCTGCCTGAGCTTCACGTCGGACATGAGGAGCGGCACGTACCAGAGCCAGCCCCACACGCTGTAGGACAGCGTCCCGCTCATCACCAGCGCCTTGTTGGTGGCCAGGACCAGCACGAAGGTGGCGACGTACGCGGCCACCCGGTGACGGACCATGAGGCGCAGCGGGGCCCGCCAGGGGCCGGCCAGCAGTTCCAGCGCGGCGGCCACCCCGGCGGCCCGCAGGTCCTCGGGATGGGCGGGCGCCGCCCGGCCGCCCTGCTCCAGCGCCTCCGCGACATCGGAGCCGTGGGAGGTCAGAGCCGCCCGTTCGTCCCGCGCGTCGGCCGTCTTCTCGCGGATGTCCTGCCAGTAGCCCCGCCCGGCCCAGCCGACCGCGGCCTCCACCCGGGCGGCCTCGGGCGACCCGGGCGGCGCCAGCTCGGCGATCCGTTCCTTGAGCCGGTCCGCCTGCTTGGCGCGCCAGGGGTACTCCCACCCGTCGGCCCGCAAGCACAGTTCCAGGTACGAGACGAGCAGTCCGAGGTCGTCGGGCCACTGGGCGAGTCCGGCCTCGTAGGCCTTCTCCGCCTCGGTGTCGTGGTCGTCCTCGTCCTCCGCGGCGTGCGCGAGGCCGAGCCACCGGTAGAGCACCGGATCGGGTCCGAGCTCGGACAGGCCGGATTCGGCCAGGGTCCGGACCTTGGTGAAACCGCCCACCGCGAAGAGTTCCTCGCAGCGTACGGCGTAATCGTCGTGTGTCATCGTTCCCGCCCCAGTCGATCAGTAGGGTCACTTTCAGCCACGTGAACCCGCTGGTCAAGGGAGGGAGGCGCTGCCCTCGCGGCTCAGACCTGGCCCGCTCCGCCGTCCACGAAGAGTTCGATCCCGGTGATGAAGCTGCTCTCCCGGGAGGCGAGGAACAGGGCCGCCGCGGCCACCTCCTCGGGGCGTCCGGCCCGGCCGAGCGGGACTCCGGCGGTCGCCCGCTCGCGTACGTGCGCCGGGGCGCCGGCCAGCGCCGGGGTGTCGATCGGACCCGGGCTGAGGGTGTTGACCCGGATGGCGCGCCCCGCGAGTTCCAGCGCCAGGCTGCGCGCGAGGGACCGTACGGCCGCCTTCGTGGCGGCGTACACCCCGTAGCGCGTGGACGCCGAGGATCCGGCGGCCGAGCCCAGCAGGATCACCGAGGCGCCGTCGCGCAGCAGCGGCAGGGCCCGTTGGACGGTGAAGAAGGCGCCCCGGAAGTTGAGGTCCGAGGTGGCGTCGAACTGCTCCTCGGTGAACTCGGCGAAGCCACCGGGCGGGCCGCCGCCCGCGTTCACGACCAGCACGTCGACGGCCCCGCAGCCCGCGGCGGCGACCGCTGCGTAGAGCCGGTCCAGGTCCGCGACGCGGGAGGCGTCACCCGGGACGGCCACGGCGCCCGGGCCCAGCTCGCGGACCGCCGCAGCGAGTTCCTCCGGCCGCCTGCCGGTGACGAAGACCCGGGCACCCTCCTCCACGAAGCGGCGGGCCGTCGCCAGGCCGATCCCGGACGAGCCGCCCGTGGCGACCGCGACCTGCCCTTCGAGCTGTCCCGCATGTCCCGCGTGCCCCGCGTGCCCCGTACCCATGACCGTGCCTCCGCGTCCCGAGGGGAGGCGGGTGCGGTCCGCCGGCGGGAAAGCCTAGTGGCGCGCACGGGCGTGCGTGCGGCCGTTCGGTGGAATGCTGGAAGGGCGCATGGCAATGGCTCAGAGCAAGGGCCTACAGCAGGGCTCACAGCAAGGGCTCACAGCCACGGGGGAGGAGTCGGACATGGACGAGAGCACGGGCCCCGATCCGGGGCTCTATGGCCCCGGCTCCGTGACCTGGCAGTGCCACGGGGACCCGGTCATGTGGATCGCCGGGGTCCGCGCCCTGTACCTCCAGGCCCTGCACCCGCGCGCGGTCCGCGGAGTCATGGAGAACAGCTCCGCCTTCAGCGGGGAGAACGGCGGGGGCGACGCCTGGGGACGCCTGCTGCGCACCGCCGACTTCGTCGGCACCGTCACCTACGGCACCACCGAGGCCGCCGAGCGGGCCGGCGCCCGCGTCCGCAAGATCCACACCATGCTGTCGGCGACCGATCCGGCCACCGGGGCACGGTTCCGCGTGGACGAGCCCGAGCTGCTGCTCTGGATCCACTGCGCCCAGATCGACAGCTTCCTGCACGTCCTGCGCCGCTCCGGGGTCCCGCTCTCCCCCGCGCAGGCGGACCGCTACGTGGCCGAGAACCGCGTCAACGCACGGCTCGTCGGCCTCGACCCGTCCGGGGTACCGGCGGACACCGCGTCCCTCGCCGCCTACTTCGAGCGGATCCGCCCCGAACTCGCCGCCGGACCCGACGCGCACGCCGTCGACGCCTTCCTGTGCGCCCCGCCCATCCACCCCCTCCTGGTCCCTGGCCGAAAGCTGGTGTGGGGCCCGCTCGCCGCCCTCGCCTACGGGTCTCTCCCCGGCTGGGCGCACCAGCTGTACGGCCGCCCCGCACCGGCCCCGCGCAGCGTTACCCGCCGCCTGCGCCTCACCGGTACCCTGCTGCGCAGCATTCCCGCAGGTCTGCGCTGGCAGCTGCCTCCAGGTCACATCTTGAAAGCGATGCGCCGCATGGGCCCCGCGAGCCGCCCCGCGCCGTACACACTGCGTACATCAGCGGCCATACTGGACCGGCCGGGGAGGGCGTAGCACGACACACGGGGGCGACTTCAAGACATGGCGGAGTCCAGACTGATCCACGGCCGGTACCGGTCGCTCGATCTGATCGGCCGCGGCGGCATGGGCGAGGTGTGGCGGGCCCGCGACGAGTCGCTGGGCCGGCAGGTCGCCGTCAAATGCCTGAAGCCCCTCGGCCCCGAGCAGGACTCCCACTTCACCCAGGTGCTGCGCGAGCGCTTCCGCCGCGAGGCGCGCGTCGCCGCCTCGCTCCAGCACCGCGGCGTCACCGTCGTCCACGACTTCGGTGACGACAGTGCGGCCGGCGGTCCCCTCTACCTCGTCATGGAGCTCCTCGAAGGCCGCAACCTCAGCCAGCTCCTGGAGGACAACGACGCGCGCCCGCTCCCCGTGGACGTGGTCGTCGACATCGCCGAGCAGATGGCGGCCGCCCTCGGCTACACCCACGACCAGGGTGTCGTCCACCGCGACCTGAAGCCCGCCAACATCATGCGGCTCACCGACGGCACGGTGAAGATCTGCGACTTCGGCATCGCCCGGCTGGCCGCCGACATCGGCTTCACCGCGAAGCTCACCGGCGGCGGCATGGCCATGGGCACCCCGCACTACATGTCGCCCGAGCAGATCGCGGGCGGCGAGGTGGACCACCGCAGCGACCTTTACTCGCTGGGCTGCGTCCTGTACGAGATCGCCACCGGAGCCCCGCCCTTCGACCTCGGCGACTCCTGGTCCGTGCTGGTGGGCCACCGCGACACCGCGCCCGTGCCGCCGCGCGAGCACCGGCCCGAGCTGCCGCCCTCCTTCGAGCGGCTGGTGCTCGACCTGCTCGCCAAATGCCCCGAGGACCGGCCGGGCGACGCCCGCCACCTGCACCGCCAGCTCGTCGAGGCCCGGCTCGGCCCCGGAGCGGTGGCGGGAGCGGTGGCCGGAGCGGCGACCGGAGCGGTCAGCGGAGCGCACCCGCCGCTGCCCGAATGGGCCGACGGGATGACCGCCGGACGCAGGGCCGGCATCGAGGCCCGCCCGGCGAGCGGGGAGTGGGCCGTCCTCACCGGCTCCTGGACCGCCGCGCGATCGAGCGGGGAGCGGCGGACGGCAACGGGGGCGGCCATCGGCGCCGCCACCGTCCCCCGGGCCGTGAAGGCCGCCGCCACCGGGCCCGGCCCCGCACCGGCCGTCGTGCGACCGCGTCCGGCCGAAGACCCCCGGCTCACCGCCGCCTACGGGTCTCCGCAGGGCCCCGGCCCCACGGGCCCGGCCGCGCTCGACGCCGGCCACACGCGGGCCTTCGCCCTCAGCCGGGCCGGCCGTACGGAGGAGGCTCTCGCCGGGTACGCGGCCGTCGCCGAAGGCCGCGCCCGCGTGCTCGGCGCCGACCATCCGGACACCCTCGCCGCACGGCAGGAGGCGGCGTACGAGACGGGCCTGCTCGGCCGCCACCAGGAGGCGTACGAGGGCTACCGGGCGGTGCTCGCCGCCCGGGAGCGGACCGTGGGCCGGATCCACCCCGACACCCTGCGCTGCCGGCACAACCTGGCCTGCGCGCTGGGCGCCCTCGGCCGTTTCTCCGAGGCCCACACCGCCGCCGCCGACGTGGCCGCCGACCGGGCGGCCGTCCTGGGGGCGGAGCACGCGGACACGCTGCTGACCCGGTACGAGGTGGCGTACGCGCTGGGCCGCCTGGAACGCTGGGACGAGGCCCTGGAGGGCTTCCGGCACATCGCGGCCGTACGGGAGCGGGTGCTCGGCCGGGACCACCCCGACACGCTGGCAGCCCGATACGAGGCCGGGATCGCGCTGGGCCGGACCGGGCGCTCGGCCGAGGCCCTGGACCTGTTCCGGGACCTGGTCCGCGACCGCACCCGCGCCTACGGGGCCGCCGACCCGGAGACGCTGCGCGCCCGGCACGTCCTCGGGGTGAACCTCGGACGCCTGGAGCGCTGGGAGGAAGCGGTGGCCGAAGCCCGGGAGGTGGGTGAGGCGCGGGCCCGCACGCTGGGGCCCGAGCACCCCGACACCCTGGTCAGCCGCCGCGAACTCGCCGTGGGGCTCGGCCGGCTGGGCCGCTGGGACCAGGCGCTGCCGGTCTACCGGGAACTCTCCGGCATCCGCGAACGGTCGGTGGGCGACGGCCACCCGGACACGGTCGCCGCCCACGCCGACGAGGCGCACTGTCTGGAGCGGCTCGGCCAGGTGTGTTACCAAGAGCCATGACGACCTCGCGGGGCTTCGGGCACGACGTGTACGACACGGTGATCGTGGGCGGGGGCCACAACGGCCTCGTCGCCGCCGCCTACCTGGCCCGGGCCGGCCGCTCCGTCCTGGTCCTGGAGCGGCTCGGCCGTACCGGCGGGGCCGCCGTGTCCACCCGGCCGTTCCCGGGCGTCGACGCCCGCCTGTCCCGGTACTCCTACCTCGTCTCGCTGCTCCCCGCGAAGATCGTGCGCGAGCTGGGGCTGGACTTCGCGGTGCGCAGGCGCACGGTCTCCTCGTACACCCCGGTCGAGCGCGCCGGACGCCCCGGCGGACTGCTGGTCGGCGGGGGCGAGGCACGCACCCGGGAGTCCTTCGCGCGGCTGACCGGCTCGGAGCGGGAGTACGAGAACTGGCGCGCCTTCTACGGGACCACCGGGCGGGCCGCCGAGCGGCTCTTCCCCACGCTGACCGAGCCGCTGCCCACGCGCGCGGAGCTGCGGGCGCGGCTCGACGACGAGGCGGCCTGGCGGATGCTGTTCGAGGAGCCGATCGGCCGGGCCGTCGAGCGGGAGTTCGCCGACGACCTGGTGCGCGGGGTGGTCCTCACCGACGCGCTGATCGGCACCTTCGCCGGTGCCCACGACCCCGGCCTGGCCCAGAACCGCTGCTTCCTCTACCACGTCATCGGCGGCGGCACCGGCGACTGGGACGTACCGGTCGGCGGCATGGGCGCGCTCACCGACGCCCTCGCCGCGTCCGCGCTGGCGGCCGGGGCGGAGATCGCCACCGGGCACGAGGCGCTGCGCATCGACACGGACGGCACGACCGCCCCGGCCGAGGTGACCTTCCGCACGGCGACGGGCGAAGGACGGGTCGCCGGCCGGGTGGTGCTCGTCAACGCTTCGCCGCGGGCGCTGGCCGAACTCCTGGGCGAGGAACCGGCGCAGCCGGCCCCCGAGGGGGCCCAGCTCAAGGTCAACATGCTGCTGCGCCGCCTGCCCCGGCTGCGGGACACGTCCGTGGATCCGCGCGAGGCCTTCGGGGGCACCTTCCACATCGCGGAGGGGTACGAGCAGCTCGCCCGGGCCCACGCGGAGGCCGCCGCCGGCGAACTGCCTTCCGTACCGCCCTCGGAGATCTACTGCCACTCGCTGACGGACCCCACGATCCTGGGGCCCGAGCTGGCGGGGCAGGGCTACCAGACCTTGACCCTCTTCGGACTGCACACCCCGGCGCGGCTGTTCGAGAAGGACAACCAGGGGGCGCGCGAGGTGCTCCTCGCCGCCACCCTCGCCCAGCTCGACGCCCACCTGGCCGAACCGCTCACCGACTGCCTGGCCTTCGACGCCGACGGCCGCCCGTGCATCGAGGCCAAGACCCCGCTCGACCTGGAGCGCGAACTGCGCCTGCCCGGCGGGCACATCTTCCACCGGGACCTGTCCTGGCCGTTCGCCGATTCCGATTCCGACTCCAATGCGGGCGGCGGCCGTTGGGGCGTGGAGACCGCCCACCGCAACGTACTGCTGTGCGGCGCGGGGGCGGTCCGCGGCGGCGGCGTCAGCGGGGTCCCCGGTCACAACGCGGCGATGGCGGTACTGGGGCACTGACGCGGATCATCGGCGGGGCGGCTCAGGCCACGGGATCGATCACGACGATCGGGATCTCCCGGCTGGTCTTGGTCTGGTACTCGTCGTATGAGGGCCAGTGCTTCACCATCAGCGGCCAGAACCCGGCACGCTCCTCGGGGGTCGCGGTCCGCGCGATGCCCTGGAGGATCTTCGGGCCGACCTGCACCCGGACTTCGGGGTGTTCGCTGAGGTTGCGGTACCAGAGCGGGTCCGCGGGGTCGCCGCCCTTGGAGGCGACGATGAGGTAGCGGCCGTCGTCCTCGCCGTAGATGAGCGGGGTCCGCACGGGCTTCCCGGACTTGCGGCCGATGGTGGTGAGCAGCAGGGTCTGGGTGTTGTTCCAGTACTGCCCCTCGGTCCCGCCGGACCCGACGTACAGCTTGACGTGATCCAGGGTCCAGCCGGGCTTGGGGTCGATCGGGTCGTCCCAGTCGATGTCGGTCATATGGGTTCGCCTGCCTTCGTGTTGAACGGTCAACGAACCACAACAACGAGCGCCACCGCCACAGGGCACGGCCCTTCAGGGGTGATCGGGAAGTACGAATCCGCCGAAAAGGCCGTCCAGGGCGCGCCGGGTGGCGCGGGGCGGGGTGGCGCGGATGGCGAGGTCGCGGGCGGCCACCGCGAGGGGGTGGCGGAGGGCGGCTACCCGGCCCGCGCGGCGGGAGCGGATGCGCAGGGAGTCGGTGCGGGCGTGGCGGGCCGCGCTGTAGGCGGCCAGGGCGGCCCGTACGCCGGCCCCCTCCAGCAGGTGTGCGAGGACGGCGGCGTCCTCGACGGCCTGGCACCCGCCCTGGCCGAGGTTGGGGGTCATGGCGTGCGCCGCGTCGCCGAGCCACGCCAGGCGGCCCCGATGGAAGCGGGGGAGCGGGGCGGCGAGGTCGTACAGGTCGTGCTGGAGCACGGCCGCGGGGTCGATCCGTTCCAGCAGGGCGGGAATGGGGTCGTGCCAGGTGCCGTAGCGGCGCAGGAGTTCGGCGCGGACATCGGCGGGCCGGTACCCCTCGGGGGCGAGCGCGGTGGCGTACAGGTACACGCGGCCGTCGGCGAGCGGGACGACGCCGAAGCGCTCCCCGCGGCCCCAGGTCTCCGCGGCGGCGCGCACGGGCGGGCCGCCGGCCGCGAGGACGGTCCGCCAGGCGGTCTCCCCGCTGTGGTGCAGGCCGGGATGGGCCGGGAAGTACTGGCGGCGGATCGGACTGTGGATGCCGTCGGCGGCGATGACGAGGTCGGGGGCGAGGGCGCCGGCCGGGGTGTGGACCACCGGACCGCCGTCCGCGTCGTCGACGGCGGTCACCGCGGTGCCGTACCGGACGGTTCCCTCGGGGAGCTCGGCGGTCAGGGCGGCGGCGAGGGCCGGGCGGTACACGGCGAGCGGGGGCCGGCCGTACCGGGCGGCCAGCGCGGCGGCGTCGGCGCGGCTCAGCAGGCGGCCGCCGGGGCGGCGCAGGTCCATCGCGGCCGGGGTGGCGTTCCCCGTCGCGCGGGCGGCGTCGAAGCCGATCGCTTCGTAGGCGCGCAGGGCGTTGGGGGCGAGGACGATCCCCGCGCCGACGGCGGACGGCTCCGCCGCGCGCTCGCAGACGGTGACCTCCCAGCCGCGCCGGTGCAGGGCCACCGCCGCCGAGAGTCCGCCGATCCCCGCACCCGCGACCACCGCGTGACGTCGTGTCATGACAGGTCCTCCCTCGCTCCCCCCCACGCCCTCTACGGATGTAGAGGGATCTCGGCCGTCACTCTACATCTGTAGAGTGACGGTATGAGTCCCCCCGAGCGCGGAAGCGACCGCAGAACCCTGATCGCGGACAGTGCGATCGGCCTCGTGGCCGCCGCCGGGCTCAGGGGCCTGACCCACCGGGCGGTCGACGGTGCGGCCGGGCTCCCGGCGGGCAGCACCTCGTACTACTTCCGTACGAGGACGGCGCTGATCGGCGCCTGCTACGCGCGGCTGGCCGAGCTGGACCTCGGCGACTTCGACGGGGGCGCCCCGGCTTCACCGACACCCGCGCCCCCCTCGGCGGCCCCGCCGTCGCAGACGGCCCGGGACGCCGTCGCCGCAGCGCTCGCCGCACTGCTGTACCGATGGCTGACCACCGGGCGCTCGCGCCAACTGGCGCGCTTCGAGCTGAGCCTGGAGGCCGCACGGAACCCGGAGCTGGCCACGGAACTCCACCGGGCCGGCCGGGGCTCGCGGGACCGGGCGGCCGGGATCCTCGCGGCGCTCGGCGCCGCCCGGCCGGCCGAGTCCGCCGAACTCCTGGTCGCGTGGGCCGACGGACTCCTCTACGACCGGCTCGCGGGCGCGCTCGCCCGCTCCCGCCCGGCCCCGGACCTGGCCGAACTCACCTCCGTGACCCGCAGGATGCTCGACGCGGCCCTCGATTAGGAGCCGTCCGGCCGGGGCCGCGGCGTCTGCTGCCGGGGCGCGTAGGGGGCCGAAGGAGGCGGCGGGGGCCTTTCGGTCAGGCGCGGGCTCGGGCGGGTACCTCGCGGGCGAGCAGGAGTGCCACGGCGCCCAGGAGGGTGCCGGTGACGCGGCGTTGCACGGTGGCCCAGCTCGGGCGTTGGCCGAGGAAGGTGGCGATGGCGCCGGCGGCGACGACGATGAGGGCGTTGACGGTCAGGCTCACCGCGATCTGAACCGACCCGAGCGTCAGGCCCTGCGCGGTCGGATGCCCGCGATGGGGGTCGATGAACTGCGGGATCAGGGTCAGGTACATGATCGCGGCCTTGGGGTTGAGCAGGTTCGTGACCAGCCCCATGCGGAAGAGCCGGGCCGGGCTGTCGCGGGGAACGTCGCGGACCTCGAACATGCCCCGCCCGCCGGGGCGCAGGGCCTGCCAGGCGAGGTGGGTGAGATAGAGGACGCCGGCGGCCTTGAAGCCGATGAACAACCAGGGCACGGCGACGAACAGGACCGCGAGGCCGAGGTTGCCCATCAGCATGTAGACGACGAAGCCGACGCCGGTGCCGGCCAGCGAGACGAGCCCCGCGGTACGCCCCTGGCTGATGCTGCGCGAAACGAGGTAGATCATGTTGGGCCCGGGGGTCAGCACCATGACCAGCGCGGTGAGGGCCATGCCGAGCGCGGACGCACCGGACACGGGTGAGGACAGCGAGGTGAGGGACATGCACCCACCTTGATGTAATGGGCTTATGCATCTCAACCCTTACGGCGAGTACGCGGTGCTCCTCGCCCGTTCCCTGGCCGACGACTGGCCCGACACCCGGGCCGGGATCGTCGAGCGGACCCGCGAGTTCGGCATGACGATGCCCTTCCCCGAGCGGCCCGACGACCACGCACGCTGCCGGGCGGTGCTCGACGACTGGATCCGGATCGTCGACGCCGGTGATCCGGGCGAGCGGGCGGCGATCCTCAACGAGCAGATGGCCGCCGCGACCGCCTATCCACGCCTGACCGACCACCACGGCGAGGGCTGGCACCTGCACTATCGCGACGTCGACGACGACCTGGCACGAGTCCTGCGCGCCGTGTTCAGCGTCGGCACCGCACTCCACCTGACCACGCGCGGCATGGGCCGCCTCGGCCGGTGCGCGGCTCACCCCTGCGCGAACGTCGTCGTCGACACCTCGCGCAACGGCACCCAGCGGTACTGCTCGCCGCGCTGCGGCGGCCGGGACGCCGTCCGCCGGCACCGCGCCCGTCGGCGCGAACGATGACGGCCCGCGCCGCGAACGGTGGCGGCGCGCGCGGCCTTCAGTCCGCCGAGCGGTACCAGCCCGTCGCCTCGATGCGGGAGGCGTCCGCGGGGCGGTCCTCGGCGAAGAGGAGATGGGAGGGTTCCGAGACGCGCAGGACGTCCACGTAGGCGCCGCGGCCCACGTAACGGCCCTGCGCGGTGTGCCGGAAGCGCAGGCGGACCTCCCGGCCGGCCCATGCGGTGAGCGGGGCTTCGAGGCGGTGCCAGATGCGGCCCGACCAGCCGGAGACGGAGCCCCGCGGCCACTGTTCGGCGGCGCCGCCGGTGGTGCGCACGGTGGTGAAGGGGAGCGGCTCCCAGGCCCGTCCGTCGGCGGAGGCCTCCAGGTGCAGCGCTCCCGCGCCGGGCACGGTGTCCCACCACAGCGCGCAGCGCAGCCGGGCGGAGCCGGTGGTGGGGGTGAGGGGCGGGAGGGTCAGGGTGCCCGAGCCGCCGGTCTCCATGCCGGAGTACCAGGCCGGGCCGCCGTGCCTCGTGCGGACGGGGACGGCGCGGGCGAAGCGGTTGCCGGTGGCGACGCGGGGGGCGCTGCCGGCGCGCCAGGTGCGCACGGGGTGGACGGAGTTGCCCAGGAGGATCAGGAAGGAGTCCGTGGAGGGGTCCAGGACCAGGGAGGTGCCGGTGAAACCGGTGTGGCCGGCGGAGTGCGGGGTGGCCATGGCGCCCATGTACCAGTGCTGGTAGAGCTCGAAGCCCAGGCCGTGGTCATCGCCGGGGAAGGCGGTGTTGTAGTCGGTGAAGAGGAGCTCGACGGAGGCGGGGCGCAGGATGCGCTTGCCGGCGTAGACCCCGCCGTCGAGGAGGGTGCGGGCGAGGATCGCCAGGTCCCAGGCGGTGCCGAAGACCCCGGCGTGGCCGGCGACGCCGCCCAGCGCGTACGCGTTCTCGTCGTGGACCTCGCCCCAGACGAGCCCGCGGTCCAGGCCGGACCAGGGCGGGCGCTGCACCTCGGTGGCGGCGGTGACCCGGCGCCAGGAGAGCGGTGGGTTGTAACGAGTGCGGTGCATCCCGAGTGGAGCGGTGATCTCGTCTTGGAGCAGGAGGTCCAGAGTGTGACCGGTGATCCGTTCCAAGAGCAGTTGGAGGGCGATGAGGTTGAGGTCGGAGTAGCGGTAGACCGTCCCCGGGGTCTCCTGTGGCCTCACCGACCACAGCAGCCTCAACTGACCCGCCCGGGTGGGCTCCTGGTAGAACGGGGCCCAGGATCGGAGCCCCGAAGTGTGCGTGAGGAGCTGGCGTACGGTGATCGACTCCTTGCCCCCGCCGGTGAACTCGGGCAGGTACCGGTGCACCGGCGCCTCCAGTTCCAGGCGCCCGCGCTCCATCTGCTGCACGGCCAGCAGGGAGGTGAACAGCTTCGAGAGGGAGGCCAGGTCGAAGACCGTGTCCTCGGCCATCGCGATCCGCTGGGCGGCCGGGAACTCCCGGACCCGGTCGGTGTGGCCGTCGTAGTCGGCGTACCGGGCGGCGTCGCCCATCGCCCGGTGCAGCGCCACGGTGCGGCCCCGGCCGGCGAGCACCACGGCGCCGGCGTAGTAAGGGTGTTCGGGGGAGGGGCCGAGGAAGCGCCGCGCCTCGTCCGCCACCCCTTCGAGGTGCCTCTCCAGCAGCCCGGCCTGGCGGGCGGACCCGTACCGCAGGCGCAGTCCCTGCAGCGCGCGCCGCTCGGCGGGCCCCCCGGAGGCCCCCGCGGAACCGGGCAGCGCGGCCTGGAGTACGAGCACACCGCCCAGCGCGAGCAGCCGCGCGCCGAGCCGCCGCCGGGAGAGCCCGCGGCCGCGGCCGGTGGCGGTGGCGGTGGCGGTGGCGTCGGCGTCGGCCGTGCCGGTGTCGGTGCCGCCCTCCACCCCGGGCCGGCCGACGTCCGCCCCGGTCCCGCTGACGGCGGCGTCCAGTGCCATCGCGGCGGCCGAGCCGGTCATGCCTGCCATGCCGGGGTCCGTCGTGCCGGCCGTTCCAGTCGTGGCGGTCATGCCGGAGTCGGCCGTTCCGGAACCCTTCGTGTCACCGCCCGCGTCACCGTCGTTCCCGGCTGTCCATCGTGTCTTCAAGACCCGTCCTCCCGTCCGCCGTCGTGCCCTCCCGAGTATCTGCCCGCTCACGACGCGGGCCCCGCGGTGACCGGCCGGCAAAGAATCTGACGCTGCATCAGAAAACCTCTTCCCTCGGCGGCCGGGCTGCGGCATCCTGCCGCCCATGGAGACGGAGCTGAGCAGGAAACTGGGAATCGAGCACGCCATCTTCGGCTTCACGCCCTTCCCGGCCGTGGCCGCTGCCATCACCCGCGCGGGCGGGTTCGGGGTGCTCGGGGCGGTCCGCTACACCGCCCCCGACGACCTGAAGCGCGACCTCGACTGGATGCAGGAGCACACCGACGGCAAGCCCTACGGGCTCGACGTGGTCATGCCCGCGAAGAAGGCTGTCGACGGCGTCAGCGAGGCCGACATCGAGGCGATGATCCCGGCCGCGCACCGGGAGTACGTCCGCGACACCCTCGCCAAACACCACGTACCCGAACTCCCCGAGGGCGAGGCCTCGGGCTGGCGCATCACCGGCTGGATGGAACAGGTCGCCCGGGGCCAACTCGACGTCGCCTTCGACTACCCCATCAAACTCCTGGCGAACGCGCTGGGTTCCCCGCCCGCCGACGTCATCGCGCGCGCCCACGAACACGGGGTCCTCGTCGCCGCCCTCGCCGGCAGCGCCAAGCACGCCCGCCGGCACGCCGAGGCCGGCATCGACATCGTCGTCGCCCAGGGCTACGAGGCCGGCGGACACACCGGCGACATCGCCACCATGGTCCTCGTACCCGAAGTGGTGGAGGCCGTCGCCCCGCTCCCGGTCCTCGCCGCCGGCGGCATCGGCAGCGGCGAGCAGATCGCCGCCGGACTGGCCCTCGGCGCCCAGGGCGCGTGGCTCGGTTCGCTCTGGCTGACCACCACCGAGGCGGACATGCACTCCCGCGCCCTCACCGAGAAGCTGCTCGCGGCGGGTTCCGGCGACACCGTTCGCTCCCGCGCGCTGACCGGCAAGCCCGCCCGGCAGCTGCGCACCGAGTGGACCGACGCGTGGGACGACCCGGAGGGCCCCGGCGCCCTGCCGATGCCCCTGCAGGGACTCCTCGTCGCCGAAGCCGTGTCCCGCATCCAGAAGTACGAGATCCAGCCACTGCTCGGCACTCCCGTCGGGCAGATCGTCGGCCGGATGAACAGCGAACGCAGCGTCCAGGCCGTCTTCGACGACCTCACCAGCGGCTTCGAGCGCGCCATCGACCGCATCACCCGCATCGCCGGCCGGGCCTGAGGCTCCGAGGAGTGGACAAGATGACCGACACACCCCCCAACGGCTTCTGGGCCCAGGCGACCGCCGACCCCGAGCGCACCGTCCTGGTCACCCCCGAGGGCGAGACCTGGTCCGCCGCCCGGCTGCACGCCGACGTCAACCGGCTCGTGCACGGACTGCGCGCCGCCGGCCTGGAACGGGGCGACGTCTTCGCCGTCGTCCTCCCCAACGGCGTCGAGTTCCTCACCGCCTACCTGGCCGCCTCCCAGGCCGGGTTCTACCTCGTCCCGGTCAACCACCACCTCGTCGGCCCCGAGATCGCCTGGATCGTCTCCGACTCCGGAGCCAAGGTCCTGATCGCCCACGAACGGTTCGCCGACGCCGCCACCGCCGCGGCCGACGAGGCGGGCCTGCCCGCGAGCCACCGCTACGCGATCGGAGCGGTCGCGGGCTTCCGCCCGTACGGCGAACTGCTCGACGGGCAGCCGGACACCGGCCCCGCCGACCGCACGCTCGGCTGGGTCATGAACTACACCTCCGGCACCACCGGCCGGCCGCGCGGCATCCGCCGTCCGCTGCCCGGCAAGCTCCCGGAGGAGACGTACCTCGGCGGCTTCCTCGGCATCTTCGGCATCCGCGCCTTCGACGACAACGTCCACCTCGTCTGCTCGCCGCTGTACCACACGGCCGTCCTGCAGTTCGCGGCCGCGGCCCTGCACATCGGGCACCCGCTCGTCCTGATGGACAAGTGGACCCCCGAAGAGATGCTGCGCCTGATCGACGGTCACGCCTGCACGCACACCCACATGGTTCCGACGCAGTTCCACCGGCTCCTCGCGCTCCCGCAGGAGACGAAGGACGCGTACGACGTCTCCTCCATGCGGCACGCCATCCACGGCGCCGCGCCCTGCCCCGATCACGTCAAGCGGGCGATGATCGACTGGTGGGGCGGGTGCGTGGAGGAGTACTACGCGGCGAGCGAGGGCGGCGGCGCCTTCGCGACGGCCGAGGACTGGCTGAAGAGGCCGGGAACCGTCGGCAAGGCCTGGCCGATCAGCGAGCTCGCCATCTTCGACGACGACGGCGAACGGCTGCCCGCAGGCGAACTCGGCACCGTCTACATCAAGATGAACACCGGCGGCTTCAGCTACCACAAGGACGAGGGCAAGACGAAGAAGAACCGCATCGGCGACTTCTTCACCGTCGGGGACCTCGGCCTGATGGACGAGGAGGGGTACCTCTTCCTCCGCGACCGGAAGATCGACATGATCATCTCGGGCGGGGTGAACATCTACCCGGCCGAGATCGAATCGGCGCTGCTCACCCATCCGGCGGTCGCGGACGCCGCCGCCTTCGGCATCCCGCACCCCTCCTGGGGCGAGGAGGTCAAGGCGGTCATCGAACCGGCCGAGGGCTTCGCGGCGAGCGACGCGCTGGCCGCGGAGATCCTGAACCACTGCGAGCGGCAACTGGCCGGGTACAAGCGGCCCAAGACCGTGGACTTCATCGAGACGATGCCGCGCGACCCCAATGGCAAGCTGTACAAGCGCCGGCTGCGCGAGCCGTACTGGGAGGGCCACGAGCGCGCGATGTGACGGCCCGGCCCGACCGGTGGGGCGGCCCCGCGGGTCCGGCCCCGCCCGGCCGTCCGCCACGCCCGGAGTTTCGTGAGAAGTGCCACGTCAGGGGCGTGAAGGCGGGTGTTCGACCGCACAGGGCGGACAGTTCTGGCAAGTTGGCTGATATGAGTACGGCAACCCATAGATCCCCCCTGACCGACTGGACCGTCGTGGTCCCCGTGGTGGCGCTCGTCGCGCTCGTCTTCAGCTGGGGGCGCGACCTGCCCTCGCTCGCCGTGGCCCTGGTGGCCCTCTGCCTGGCGGGCGCGGTGCTGGCGGCGGTCCACCACGCCGAGGTCGTCGCGCACCGGGTCGGCGAACCCTTCGGCTCGCTCGTCCTCGCCGTCGCGGTCACCGTCATCGAAGTGGCACTCATCGTCACCCTGCTGGCCGACGGCGGGAGCAAGACCTCCTCCCTCGCCCGTGACACCGTCTTCGCCGCCGTCATGATCACGTGCAACGGCATCGTAGGCCTGTCCCTGCTCGTCGGGGCCCTGCGCAACCGCGTCGCCGTCTTCAACGCCGAGGGCTCGGGTGCGGCCCTGGCCACCGTCGCCACGCTCGCCGTACTCAGCCTCGTCCTGCCGACGTTCACCACCACCAAGCCCGGCCCCGAGTTCTCCACGGCCCAGCTCGCCTTCGCCGCGACCGCCTCGCTCGCCCTCTACGGTCTGTTCGTCGCCGTCCAGACGGTCCGCCACCGGGACTACTTCCTGCCCGTCGACACGAAGCGGATCCGCAAGGAGGCCGCGAAGGCGGCGGCAGCCGCGGCCGCCGGTGAGGACGACGAACACGCCGAACCTCCCACCGCCCGCGCCGCCCTGATCAGTCTCGGGCTGCTGCTCGTCGCGCTCGTCGCCGTCGTCGGAAACGCCAAGGCGGTCTCCCCGACCATCGAACGCGGCGTCGCGGACCTCGGCCTGCCCTACGCCGTGGTCGGTGTGATCATCGCCCTGCTCGTGCTGGCGCCCGAGACCCTGGCCGCCGTCCGCGCGGCCCGCCGCGACCGGGTGCAGACCAGCCTCAACCTCGCCTACGGCTCCGCCATCGCGAGCATCGGGCTGACCATCCCGGCGATCGCCCTCGCCACGATCTGGCTCTCCGGGCCGCTGGTGCTCGGGCTCGAACCCGTCCACATGGTGCTGCTCGCGCTGACCGTCGTCGTCAGTGCCCTCACCATCGTTCCGGGCCGCGCCACGCTGCTCCAGGCCGGCGTGCACCTCGTGCTGCTGGCGGCCTACCTCTTCCTCGCCGTCAGCCCCTGAGCGCGCCCGGGTCGTCGCTTCCGGAGCTTGCCGGCCGGGCCCCCGTACGACAGCCCCCGGAGCCTGTCGTACGGGGTCGCGCGGGTGTCAGTGCCGCTCGCGCGGCCAGACCACCCTCAGCCGGGGCGAGGTGAGGATGTCCCGCTCGCAGAACCGTGCCTTCACCCAGCGTTCCTGGGAGAAGAGCCGGGTCTGGTCGGCCGCGTACGGGGAATCCGGGTTCGAGGACTGGCCGTACGTCAGCAGCGTGCGCGCCATCGGACAGCGGCCGCCGTCCCAGCCGACCGCCTGGATGTGGCTGGAGCCGTGCAGGACCTCCGGGTAGCCCCCGGCCGCCGCGTTCCACGGAGCCTCGATCTTGTTCCAGACGCCCAGGGCCTCCGTACCGCCGCCCACCGGCAGCCGCTGCCCGCCGCGCACCACGAACTGGTGCTCCCCGAGCGGGGCGTCCGCGGCGATGCCCGCCGCCCTCAGCTCCGCCACAGTGTCCGCCAGGGCCCGCGCGATTCCGGGCGCCGCCCGGTTGAGCGTACGGGGCGTCCGTACCGGATCGGCCGCGTCGAAGGGCACCAGCCACAGGTCCCTGGCCGCCGTGCTCGCGGTCAGCTTCCGCCAGAACCGGTCGAAGAGCAGGGCTCCGCGGCTCGAGGCGTCGGCCGTGCGGTCCCAGGCGGCCAGTACCCCGCAGGCCGCCGACACGTCCACGGCGGCGCCGTCGGAGCCCGTGGCCGTCCCGCCCGGCAGGGCCGCGCAGGCCTTCGCCGCGTCGGCCGCCGCCAGATCACCGGCCGGCACCCGGTTCGCGAACTGCTGCTCCTGTAGGTCCGCCACCGTCAGCCCGCCCCGGGCGGCCATCGCGGAGACGTCCTCCAGGGCGCCCCGCGTGCGCAGCGAGCGCGGGGTCCCGGCATTGCCCCAGATCCGCTCGTAGCCGGTGAGCGGCTGCTCCGCGTTGGCCAGCCAGGCGCTGTCGTTGGAGTTCTCGGCGTACGAGGCGCCCCGCAAGGCCGGCGCCCTGCCCGGCCCGAAGACCCCGGGCTGCACCGCGTCCGGATCCGAGCCGGGAGCGCAGTCACCGCGCGAGCCGTCCAGCACCGCCAGCCCCGAGGACGGGTACGTGGCCCTGCCCAGCGGGGTCGAGCAGCGTGCGGCGAGCTCGTCGGTGATGCGGGGGAGCACCTGGGACTGGGTGAAGAGGGTGTCGCCCGCCGCGTCGGCGGCCACCGTGTTGACCCAGGGCAGGCCCTGGGTGCGCCGCAGGGCGTCCTGGAGGCCGGCGACCGAGCGGGCCCTGCCCATGGCCAGTGCCGTGTCGGAGCCGCGCAGGTTCGCGGCGTTGGGGTCGGCCAGCGCGTAGGCGGTGGTCGTGCTCCAGGGCAGCGGGAGGCCGGCGCCGAGCCCGGACAGGACCGGGCCGTACCGGGTCCACCACTGCGTCCGGGTGACCGGGGCGCCGCCCGCGACCTGGACGCTGACGGTGCGCGGGGTCATCTTCTCCGGCGTGCCGTCCACCAGATAGGCGGTGGGGTCGGCCGGGTCCAGGGTCAGCTGGTGCAGGTTGACGGGGGTGCCGGTGGCCACCGTGTGACTCCACGCCACCTTCTCGTTGAAGCCGATGTTCACCACGGTGGTGCCGAGCAGCGAGCCGCCGGAGACGTTCAGCTCGCCGGGGATGGTCTGCTGCGACTGCCAGAACCGGCGGCCGCCCTGCCACGGATAGTGCGGGTTCCCGAGGAGCAGGCCGGAGCCGTTCGCGGTGGTGGAGCCGGCGAAGGCCACCGCGTTGGAGCCCCTGTCGTAGCGGGTGGTGTCGAAGAACTCCCGGGCCGCCTCCGCGGCCGCCGCCGGATCGGGGCCCGCGGTCGCCGGGGCGGCCGTGGCGCCCGGGGGCCGCGCCGAGGTGATCCCGTCGACCGCGCGGCCCTGGCCGCCGAGGACCGAGACGGCGAAGCCGCGGGCGGCGACGTCGGTGGCGGTGACCGGGCGCACCCACCCGGCGCCCTCGCAGGCCGGGTCGGTGATCCGGTTCTGGGCCAGCCAGGCGTTGTAACCGGCGGCCCAGCCCCGCATCAGTTCCTTGACCTCCTTGCCCGGCCCGGCCGGTGCGGGTGCGGCCAGCAGCTTCTCCACGGTGCCGGAATCGCGCACGCCCTTGAAGAACAGGTCGCTGGAGAGGTTTTTGGCGGCGGAGGAGAGCGAACCGTCGGGCACGGCGTCCGGGCCGAACCACCGCGACCGCTCCCCGGAGACGGTCAGGAACCCGTCGGCGAGCACGCACACCTGGTCGGCGGCCTGCGCCCAGCCGGTGCCGAAGCCGAGATGGGCGTAGTCACGGGCCAGGATGTGCGGGATCCCGTTCTCGGTGTACCGGATGACGGCGGACAGGCCGCCGCCGGACGGGCCGGAACCCTGGTCCCGGGCGGCGGCCTCGGGCACCGCCGAGGCGGCGGCCAGCAGTGCGGTGGCGGTGAGCGCGACACGTCGGAGGAGCGGGCGGGCGCGACGGCGTCCGTGGAAAAGGCGCAACGTACCTCCCAAGTAGCCTGCGGACGGGCGGAAACGCCCGTGCGGATGGGTGGCGCTGGTGTGCCCCCACACTCATGCAGGCCACCTGACGTCATGTCAACATGCCGTTTGGTATCCCCGGAGGTTCCGGCCGGCCGGCCGGCCGTACGGCCCGGGTCATTGACCCCGGGCGTACGCGCGTACGAGGATCCCGCCATGACCCCGGTGCGGAAGAACACGGTCGACGGACTGCTCCACGACAGCGCGCGGCGCGTCCCGGAGCGGATCGCGGTCCGCTACCGCGAGCGGACCTGGACCTACGCGGAACTGGACGCGGCCGTCTCCACCGGCGCGGCCGTGCTGCGCGGGGGCTACGGGCTGACCGAGGGGGACCGGGTCGCGACCTTCGGGCACAACTCCGACGCCTACCTCCTGGCCTTCCTCGCCTGCGCCCGGGCCGGGCTCACGCACGTCCCCGTCAACCAGAACCTCACCGGCGAGGACCTCGCGTACATCCTGGAGAACTCCGGGAGCGCGCTCGTCCTCGCGGACCCGGGCCTGGCCGCGCGGGTCCCGGAGGGCTTCGCCGTACGCCCGCTGCGCGACGCGCCCGGCTCCTTCCTGGCCGCACTGGCGGGGCCGGCCGAAGCGGCGGGGCCGGCCGAAGTGGCAGAGCCGGCGGAAGTGGCCGAAGTGGCCGAAGTGGCCGAAGCGGCCGAAGTGGCGGAGCCGGCGGAAGTGGCCGAACCGGCGGGGCTCGCCGGGCCCGCGGCCTTCGCCCGCTCCGGGGACCCGTCCCGGCTGGCGCAGCTCCTCTACACCTCCGGGACCACCGCCCTGCCGAAGGGGGCGATGATGACGCACGAGGCGCTCTGCCACGAGTACGAGAGCGCGATCGCCGCCCTGGACCTGGCGGAGGGCGATCTGCCGGTGCACTCCCTGCCGCTGTACCACTCGGCGCAGATGCACGTGTTCCTGCTGCCGTACCTGGCGGTGGGCGCGCGGAACACGATCGTGGACGCGCCGGTGCCGGAGGAGATCTTCGACCTGGTGGAGGCGGGGGAGGCGGACAGCCTGTTCGCACCGCCCACGGTGTGGATCGGGCTGGCCAACCATCCGGACTTCGCGGACTTCGCCGTCCGGGACCTGTCCGCCCTGCGCAAGGCGTACTACGGGGCCTCGATCATGCCGGTGCCGGTCCTGGAGCGGCTGCGGGCGCGGCTGCCCGGACTCGGCTTCTACAACTGCTTCGGCCAGAGCGAGATCGGCCCGCTCGCCACGGTGCTGCGGCCGGAGGAGCACGAGGGGCGGATGGACTCGTGCGGGCGGCCCGTCCACCACGTGGAGGCGCGGGTCGTCGACGAGGACGGGGCCGAGGTCCCGGACGGCACGGCGGGCGAGGTGGTTTATCGCTCCCCGCAGCTCTGCCTGGGTTACTGGAACGACGCGGAGGCCACGAAGAAGGCCTTCCGGGACGGCTGGTTCCGCTCGGGCGACCTGGCGGTGCGGGATCCGGAGGGGTACTTCACGGTCGTGGACCGGGTGAAGGACGTCATCAACTCGGGCGGGGTCCTGGTCGCCTCGCGGCAGGTCGAGGACGTGCTGTACTCCCACCCGGGCGTGGCCGAGGCGGCCGTGGTCGGCCTGCCGGACGAACGGTGGATCGAGGCCGTCACGGCGGTGGTGGTCCCGCGCGACGGGGTGACGGAGGCGGAACTCCTGGCCTACGCCCGCGAGAAGCTGGCCCACTTCAAGGCCCCGAAGCGGATCCTCTTCGTGGACGCCCTCCCGCGCAACGCGAGCGGCAAGATCCTCAAGCGCACCCTGCGCGACCGCTTCTCGACCCCGTCCTGAGCGGAGTCAGCGGAGTTCGTCCGCGAGCAGCCCCATGGTGAACATGTCGAACCAGCGGCCATCGCGGCGGAAGACCTGCCGCAGGCGGCCCTCCTCGACGAACCCGACCTTCTCGTAGGCCTTGCGCGCGGCGTGGTTCTCGGTGACCACGGTCAGGGTCACCTTGTGCAGGCGCATGTCCTCGAACCCGTAGCGGCAGATGGTCCGCACCGCGTCCGTGGCGTAGCCGCGGCCCCAGTACGCCTTCTCGCCCAGGTAGATGTCGAGTTCCGCGATGCCCTTCTCCGGCTCCGCGTCGTGCAGCGTGACCAGACCGATGAGCTTGCCGTCGGCGAGCGCCTCGATGCCGAGGAGCAGGTCGCCGTAGGAGTTGCGGGGGCGGTCGGTCAGCCAGGTGCGCACGCGCTCCACCGGCTGGGCGTAGTTGTCGTCCATCCAGCGCATGACCTCGGCGTCGTGGTTCCAGCGCCACAGGGCCTCGGCGTCCTCGGGGCCCATCGCCCGCAGTTTCACCAGTTCTCCGAGCGCCATGCCCACCACACCTCTGGTCCATCTCGTGATCATCTTGCGAACCACGAAGTGGTACCACGGCCGGGGACGCACACTCAATCGAATTCCGCTGCGCGGAGTCGGCGCAGCACGAGGTGTTCGTGGAAGAGCCGGCCGACGAGGGCGCCGCCGTAGACCACGAAGCCGACGCCGACCAGCCAGGACTGGACGACCAGGAGGGTGCCGAAGGGGCCGTACGTCACGGCGTTGGAGGCGATCAGCGGGGAGAACACCAGCTGCGAGAAGATCCGCAGGCCGAGGAGGCCCAGGCTGGTGCACGCCGCCCCCGGGAGCAGGGCGCGCCAGCGGACCCGCCCGCCGAGGAGGATCCACTGGGAGGTCCAGAAGAACAGGCAGGTGCCGATGAGATCGCCCGAGGTGCCGAGGATCGTGCCGGGCGCATCGTCCGAGGGGGCGGGGATGAGGACCAGCAGGGCGAGATAGCAGACGAGCAGGGCGAGCCAGACGACGTGCCGCCACATGGTGTGCCAGCGGGCGGTCGGCAGGTCCCACACCTTCTCGTACCCCGTCTGCACGGCGGAGCCGAAGGTCAGGCCGAAGACCGCGAGGGCGGCCAGACCGAAGGCGGTGGTCCGCTCCAGCGCCAGGTCCGCGGCACCGAACAGCATCTCCACCCGCTCCCGGGAGAACTCCGTCACCCCGAGGGCCTGACCGAGCCACCGGCCGAAGCCCGAGCCGCTGCCCGGCGCGGCGGCCGCGACGACGACGAGCAGCGGCACCAGGGTGAGGAAGCCGAGCGCGGCGAAGCCCATGGCCCGGTGCATCAGCTCCATCTCCCGGCCACGGCTCCATGCCAGCCCGGCCGGGGAGGCCTGGAGCCGGTCGTGGATCCGCCGGTAGGTCGAGGTCACGCCTCTCTCCCTACCCGGACAGCCCCGCCCCGTCCCGGCCCGCCCCCGGAATTGAGCCCGAAGGGGTGGCCCGGCGCGCCCGGCCCCGCCGACTGCGCGGCTCGCGCGTCCGGGAACCCGGCTCGCGACGCGTGGGCGTTATGAGAGTTCCCTCCTGGATTCACGCGTTATCGCCACCGCATGATGGGCGGGGTCCGGGCTCCTCCGGATCCACCCTTCACCGGAAGGCACCGTCTTGAGACCTACGCATCGTCGCGCCGGGATCCTGCTCGTCGCGTTGCCCCTGTGCACCCTTCTGCTGGTCCATGCCGCCCCACGTGCCGAGGCCGCGCGGCCTCCGCACTGTGCCGCCGGGGCACTGCCCGTCCACCCCGCCGGGCCGGATCAGGACGCGCAGGGCGTGCTCGTCGCGCTCCAGCCGGACGCCGCGCCCAGCAGCGGCGGCACCCAAGTGGTGCTGAACGGCAGCGGGCTGACGCCCTATACCCGGGTGCTCTTCGGCTCCCTGGCACCCGACGGCTGCTTCACGGGGCTGGAGGCCACCGGTGTGACGGTCATCAGCGACAGCGCCCTGATCGCCACCGTCCCCCAGTGGCCCGTGGCAGGGACCGTCTCTGTGGTCGCGGCGACACCCTGCGGCCGGCTCACGAACCAGCTCCCCTTCACCTACGTGGACTAGTGGACTAGGAGTCCGGCGCGGCAGGTGGCGGCGGTCGTGTCGTGGCGGGCGGCGAGCCCGCCCCCTGGGATCAGGCGGCGAGGTCCGCGGACTCCGACGCGGCCGCCCCAAGGCCGACAGGCCGCGCGGGAGGGCCCGGGCCGTCAGGATTCTCGGAGGTCCACCATGCGCTTGATCTTGCCCACCGAGCGTTCGAGGGTCTCCGGGTCCACCACCTCCACGGCGACCGACACTCCGACACCCTCCTTCACGGCCCGCACCACCGAGGCGGCCGCGGCCTCCCGCTGAGCGGCGTCGCTGCCGCGGCGGGCCTCCACCCGTACCGTCAGGGCGTCCAGCCGTCCCTGCCGGGTCAGCCGGAGCTGGAAGTGCGGAGCCAGGGCCGGGGTCCGCAGGAGCACCTCCTCGATCTGGGTCGGATAGACGTTCACCCCGCGCAGGATGATCATGTCGTCGCTGCGGCCGGTGATCTTCTCCATCCGGCGGAAGGCCGGCCGGACGGTGCCGGGCAGCAGCCGGGTCAGGTCCCGGGTGCGATAGCGGATGACGGGCATCGCCTCCTTGGTCAGCGAGGTGAAGACCAGCTCCCCGGGCTCGCCCTCGGGCAGTACGGCGCCCGTCAGCGGGTCGACCACCTCTGGATAGAAGTGGTCCTCCCATATGTGAAGCCCGTCCTTACTGGTGGCGAACTCCTGTGCGACGCCCGGGCCCATCACCTCCGAGAGCCCGTATATGTCGACCGCGTCGATGTTCAGGCGTTCCTCGATTTCGCCGCGCATCTCCTCCGTCCAGGGCTCGGCGCCGAAGATCCCGGTGCGCAGCGAGGTGGCGCGGGGATCGATGCCCTGGCGTTCCATTTCGTCCAGCAGGGTCAGCATGTAGGAAGGGGTCACCATGATGACCTCCGGCTTGAAGTCCTGGATCAGCCGGACCTGGCGGTCCGTCATCCCGCCCGAGGCGGGGACGACCGTACAGCCCAGGCGCTCCGCGCCGTAGTGGGCGCCCAGGCCGCCGGTGAACAGGCCGTATCCGTAGGCGATGTGGACGATCTGGCCGGGCCTGCCGCCCGCCGCGCGGATCGAGCGGGCGACGACGTCCGCCCAGGTGGACAGGTCCGCGTCCGTGTACCCGACGACGGTCGGGCGTCCCGTGGTGCCGCTGGAGGCGTGGATGCGGCGGACCTCGGAGCGCGGTACGGCGAACATTCCGAAGGGGTACTGGTCGCGCAGATCGGACTTGGTGGTGAAGGGGAACAAGGAGAGATCGGTGAGGGTGCGGCAGTCGTCGGGATGCAGGCCGGCCTTGTCGAAGGCCTGCCGGTAGAAGGGCACCCGGTCGTACGCCCGGCGCAAGGTCGCCCGCAGCCGGGTCAACTGGAGCGCCGCCAGCTCGTCCCGGCCCATCCGCTCGCTCGCGTCCGCACCGTCGTCGTGGCCCCGTGTGTACGTACCCATGCCGCCCACCCCTTGTCCGGCTCAACCTGCCCGAGTCAACCGACCGATCATTCGGTAGATTGCCGGACGGCGGCGGCCAAATCAATTACTCGAACGGGTGATCGTCTACGGGGATTGCGTCCATGGCGGCCTCCACACCCTCCACCTGCACCTTTACCTTCACCACTGACGACGGAACCGAACTCGCGTACCACGTCCAGGGCGAAGGCGAGCCGCTCGCCTGCCTCCCCGGCGGCGCCATGCGGGCCTCCGCCTACCTCGGCGACCTCGGCGTACTGTCCTCCGGGCGCCGGCCGGCCCTGATCACACCGACGGCTGAACGGGGCGCGCTGGTTCGCGGCCCGCGTCGAGCGGTTCCTGGCCACCGGGGCCTGAGCGGGGGCCGCTCCCGCTCCGAAGTCATGCGGGGACGCGCGAACGCCCGCGGGCCGGAACCCGTCCGGGTCCCGGCCCGCGGGCGTTCGCGGGGCGGGGTCAGCCCGCGGCGCCCGCGTCCGCCTCCGTGGCCACCGACTTCGCCCACCGGTAGTCCGCCTTGCCGCTCGGGGAGCGCTGGATGGCGGGGGCGATGACGAGCTGGCGCGGGATCTTGTAGCCCGCCAGCTTGGTGCGGCAGTGGGCCTGTATCTCGTCGAGCGTGGGCTCGGTGGCCCCCGCCCGGACCTCGACCACCGCCGCCACGTGGCTGCCCCACTTCGGGTCCGCGACCCCGGCGACCAAGGCGTCGTAGACGTCCGGGTGGGACTTCAGCGCCTGCTCGACCTCCTCCGGGTACACCTTCTCGCCGCCCGTGTTGATGCACTGCGAACCGCGGCCGAGGACGGTGACGATGCCCTGCTCGTCCACGGTCGCCATGTCACCGAGCAGCACCCACCGCTCGGATCCCTTCTGGAAGAAGGTCTCGGCGGTCTTGACGGGGTCGTTGTAGTAGCCCAGCGGGACGTACCCGCGCTGCGCGAGCCGTCCCGGCTCGCCGATCGGAACCGGTTCGTGGGTGACCGGGTCGACCACCTGTGTCCGCTCGTTGACCTCCAGCCGGAAGCCCTTCTCCGGGCTGGAGTCGTTCGTCGCGCGGCCGTTCGAACCGGACTCGGACGAGCCGAAGTTGTTCAGCAGCATCACGTTCGGCACGAGCGCCTGGAACTCGGCGCGCACCGTCTCCGACATGATCGCGCCGGAGGAGGAGACGCTGAAGAGGGAGGACAGGTCGGTGCCCTTCAGGGGCCCGTTGAGTGCGTCGATGAGCGGCCGCAGCATGGCGTCGCCCACCAGCGAGACACTGGAGACCTTCTCCTTCTCGATCGTGCGCAGCACCTCCTCGGGCGCGTACTTGCGGTGGATGACCACCCGCTGCCCGTAGTTGAAGGCGATGAAGGACGTCAGCGTGGACGTGCCGTGCATAAGGGGCGGCGCGGGGAAGAAGGTCAGCCCGGCCCCCTTCGAGGCGACCCGCTCGGCCAGTTCCTCGGGCCGCTTCACCGGTTCGCCGGTCGGCTCGCCCCCGAAGAGGCCCGCGAAGAAGAGGTCCTCGGCGCGCCACATGACGCCCTTGGGCATGCCGGTCGTGCCGCCGGTGTAGATGATGAACAGGTCGTCGGGGGAGCGGGGCGGGAATCCGCGGCCGGGCGAGCCGGTCGCCTCCGCGTCGGCGTACGCGACCGGCGCGATCGAGGGCTCCGGGGCGCCCTCGGGGGTCGGGCCGACGCGGATCAGATGACGGAGCTTCGTCGTCTGCGGGAGGGCCGCCGCGACCCGTTCGGTGAACTCGCCCTCGAAGACGAGCGCGGCGAGGTCGGCGTCGTTGTAGAGGTAGACGAGCTCTTCTTCCACGTACCGGTAGTTGACGTTCACCGGTACCAGGCGGGCCTTGAGGCAGGCCAGGACGGTCTGGAGGTACTCGATGCCGTTGTAGAGGTGCAGGCCCAGGTGCTCACCGGCCTTCAGGCCGCTGTCCAGCAGATGGTGCGCGATGCGGTTCGCCGCCGCGTCCAGCTCCGCGTACGTGAGGCGGCGCTCGGCGCCGGTCCCGGGGTGGTCCACGTACACGAGGGCCTCGCGGTCCGGGACCACGTCCACGACCGACTCGAACAGGTCGGCAATGTTGTACTCCACCGGTCCTCCTGACCCAGAAAATCCCATGGCTGGTCTGCTCGGCGGTCATTAGAGCGTCGCCAACCCGAACAGGGAAGGGGACCGCCCAAGAAATCTGACTGGGTGTCAGAAAACTATTGAACTGCACCCGCCCCTCCTGCAACCTGTTCTAGGTCTTGAGACGGGAGGACGGCAATGGGTGGGACAGAACACCTGACCGTGGAACGCCACGGAGCCACGCTGGTGCTCACCATGAACAGGCCCGAGGCGAAGAACGCGCTCTCGCTGCCGCTGCTGGTGGGGCTGTACGACGGCTGGCTGGAGGCCGACGCGGACGACACGATCCGCTCGGTGGTGCTGACGGGGGCCGGCGGGGACTTCTGCGCCGGCATGGACCTGAAGGCGCTGGCCGGCAAGGGCATGGCGGGCGACCAGTACCGGGACCGGCTCAAGGCCGACCCCGACCTGCACTGGAAGGCGATGCTGCGCCACCACCGGCCGCGCAAACCCGTCATCGCGGCGGTGGAGGGCTACTGCGTGGCCGGCGGGACGGAGATCCTCCAGGGGACCGACATCCGGGTCGCGGGCGAAGGGGCCACCTTCGGGCTGTTCGAGGTCAAGCGGGGACTCTTCCCCATCGGTGGCTCGACGGTTCGGCTGCCGCGGCAGATCCCGCGGACGCACGCGCTGGAGATGCTGCTGACCGGGCGGCCGTACGCGGCCGAGGAGGCGGCTCGGATCGGGCTCGTGGGGCGGGTCGTCCCGGACGGGACGGCGCTGGACGCCGCGCTGGAGATCGCGGAGAAGATCAACGCGTGCGGGCCGCTGGCGGTGGAGGCGGTGAAGGCCTCCGTCTACGAGACGGCCGAGATGACGGAGTCGGAGGGGCTAGCGGCGGAGCTGCTGCGGGGGTGGCCGATCTTCGACACCGCTGACGCGAAGGAGGGGGCGCGGGCCTTCGCCGAGAAGCGGCCCGCGGTGTATCGGCGGGAGTAGGGTGCGCGTGCCCGCGCCGGGCCCACCCGTCCGGTGGGGCCGGTCCGCGGTCCGGGTGCGGCGCCATTGCCGGGGGCCGGGGGCCGGGTGCCGCGCCGTTGCCGGGGACGCGTCCCCGGACCCCGCGCCTCAAACGCCGGCGGGGCTGCATCGGCCCCGGCGGTGCGCGGTTCGCCGTGCGGGGGCGGGTGCCCGGGGGTCCGGGTGCCGCGTCGTTGCCGGGGACCAGTCCCCGGACCCCTGCTCCTCAAACGCCGGAGGGGCTGGATGTTCGCCCGGCGGGACCGGATTTACCCGGCGGGACCGATGTAGCCCTGGCGGGACCGGATGTAGGCCCTGGTGGGATCGAATGCAGGTTCTGGCGGGACCGGATGTAGGCCCTGGCGGGACCGTATGCAGGTTCTGGCGGGACCGGATTTAGCCCTGGCGGGAACCGTATGCGGGTCCCGGCGGGAACCGTATGCAGCCCCCGGCCGGAACCCCCGGCCGGGACCCGCATGCAGCCCCCGGCCGGGACCCGTACGCAGCCCCCGGCGGGACCCGCATGCAGCCCCCGGTGGCGTCCGACGCAGGGCGTGCGCCCCGGCGGCATTCGCCGTCGGCCGTGGTGGATCCGTCGCCCGGCCTGTGGCGCCGGCGCGTACGTCCGGCGTCGGACCCAACCGTTCTTGAACCCCCACACATCGGAGACCCACCCATGACAGCCGCGTCGCCACCCGAGATCCTCCGCGCACCCCTTGTCGTCGAGTTCCCCTTCACCCGCTCCCTCGGCCCCGTGCAGAGCGCCTTCCTCACCGGGCTGCGCGAAGGGGTCGTCCTCGGGGTCACGACCGCCGACGGCAAGGTGATGGTGCCGCCCGTCGAGTACGACCCCGTGACCGCCGAGGAGATCCGTGACCTCGTCGAGGTGGGGACAACCGGGACCGTCACCACCTGGGCCTGGAACGGGTCGCCGCGCCCCAACCAGCCCCTCGCCACGCCCTTCGCCTGGGTGCTCGTCCGCCTCGACGGCGCCGACACCGCCCTCCTGCACGCCCTCGACGCCCCCGGACCGGAGGCCGTCGCCACCGGCATGCGCGTCCGCGTGCGGTGGGCCGCCGAGCGGACGGGCGCGATCACCGACATCGCCTGCTTCGAGCCCGCCGGGGGCGGGGAGCCGCGCGACGCACAAGCGACCCCGCACAGCGGGGAGTTCGCCGACGCCGTCACAGGGATCGTCGCCGAGGCCCGCCTGGACTACTCGTACAGCCCCGGCCGCGCGCAGACCGCGTACATCGCCGGGCTCTCCGAGCAGAAGACCATCGGCGAGCGCTGCCCCTCCTGTCACAAGGTGTACGTGCCCCCGCGCGGCGCCTGCCCCACCTGTGGGGTGGCGACGACCGACCGGGTCGAGGTCGGGCCCGCCGGCACCGTCACCACCTACTGCATCGTCAACATCAAGGCCAAGAACCTTGACATCGAAGTGCCCTACGTCTACGCCCACATCGCCCTCGACGGCGCCGGCCTCGCCCTCCACGGCCGGATCGGCGGCATCCCGTACGACCAGGTGCGGATGGGGCTGCGGGTCGAACCGGTCTGGACCGAGGGCGGGCGCTACCCCGACCACTACCGCCCCACCGGAGAGCCGGACGCGGACTACGACGTGTACAAGGAGCTCATCTGATGGCCCGATACACCCGCGAGGTCGCGGTGGTCGCCTTCGCGCAGAGCGACCACCTGCGCCGCACCGACGAGCTCAGCGAAGTCGAGATGGTCATGCCGGTCCTGCACCAAGTGCTGGCCGCCACCGGGCTGAAGGCGGGTGAGATCGGCTTCACCTGCTCCGGTTCCAGCGACTACCTGGCCGGCCGCGCCTTCTCCTTCACCATGACCCTCGACGGGGTCGGCGCCTGGCCGCCCATCTCCGAATCGCACGTGGAGATGGACGGCGCCTGGGCCCTCTACGAGGCCTGGGTCAAGATCCAGACCGGCGAGGCCGACACCGCTCTCGTCTACTCGTACGGAAAGTCCTCGCCGGGGTCGGTGCGCGACGTGCTGACCCGCCAGCTCGACCCGTACTACGTCGCTCCGCTCTGGCCCGACTCCGTGGCCCTGGCCGCGCTCCAGGCGCAGGCGCTCATCGACGCGGGGGAGACCGACGAAGCCGGGCTCGCCGCGATCGGCGCCCGCAGCCGGGCCTTCGCCGGCGCCAACCCGCACGCCCAGCTCAGCGGCACCGTCGCGCAGGGCGACTACCAGGTCGCCCCGCTGCGCACCGGCGACTGCCCGCCCATCGGCGACGGGGCGGCCGCCGTCATCCTGGCCGCCGGGGACGTGGCCCGCCGGCTGTGCGAGCGGCCCGCCTGGATCACCGGCATCGACCACCGCATCGAGGCCCACAGCCTCGGGCTGCGCGACCTCACCGACTCCCCGTCGACGCGGATCGCCGCCGAGCACGCGGGCGTCTTCGAGTCTCCGGTGGACACCGCCGAACTGCACGCGCCCTTCTCCTCCCAGGAGGTCGTGCTGCGCAAGGCCCTCGGGCTCGGCGGGGACGTCGCCGTCAACCCCTCCGGCGGAGCGCTCGCCGCCAACCCGATGATGGCCGCCGGCCTGATCCGGATCGGCGAGGCGGCCGCCCGCATCCACCGCGGCGAGTCCGACCGGGCCGTCGCGCACGCCACCTCCGGCCCCTGCCTCCAGCAGAACCTGGTCGCCGTCCTGGAAGGGGACCGAGCATGAGCACCTCCGCCGCGACGGGCAAGGAGCCGGTGGCCGTCGTCGGCATCGGCCAGACCAAGCACGTGGCCGCCCGCCACGACGTCTCCATCGCCGGACTGGTGCGCGAAGCGGCGGCGCGGGCGCTCGCCGACGCCGAGCTGACCTGGGCGGACATCGACGCGGTCGTCATCGGCAAGGCCCCCGACTTCTTCGAGGGCGTGATGATGCCGGAGCTGTACCTCGCCGACGCCCTCGGCGCCGTCGGCAAGCCCATGCTCCGCGTGCACACCGCCGGTTCGGTGGGCGGCTCCACGGCGCTGGTCGCCTCCAACCTGGTCGCCGCCCGGGTGCACCGCACGGTGCTGACCCTCGCCTTCGAGAAGCAGTCCGAGTCCAACGCCATGTGGGGGCTCTCGCTCCCCGTCCCCTTCCAGCAGCCGCTGCTGGCGGGGGCCGGCGGGTTCTTCGCCCCGCACGTGCGCGCGTACATGCGGCGTACCGGCGCCCCCGACACGGTGGGCTCGCTCGTCGCGTACAAGGACCGCCGCAACGCGCTGAAGAACCCGTACGCGCACCTGCACGAGCACGACATCACCCTGGAGAAGGTCCAGGCGTCCCCGATGCTGTGGGACCCGATCCGGTATTCGGAGACCTGCCCGTCCTCCGACGGGGCGTGCGCGATGATCCTCACCGACCGGGCGGGCGCGGCCCGTTCGCCGAAGCCGCCGGCCTGGGTGCACGGCGGGGCGATGCGCAGCGAGCCGACGCTCTTCGCGGGGAAGGACTTCGTGTCCCCGCAGGCGGGCAAGGACTGCGCGGCCGACGTCTACCGGCAGGCGGGGATCACCGATCCGCGCCGGGAGATCGACGCCGTGGAGATGTACGTGCCGTTCTCCTGGTACGAGCCGATGTGGCTGGAGAACCTCGGCTTCGCCGACGAGGGCGAGGGCTGGAAGCTCACCGAGGCCGGAGTCACGGAACTCGACGGGGACCTCCCGGTCAACCCGTCGGGCGGCGTCCTGTCCACCAACCCCATCGGCGCCTCCGGCATGATCCGCTTCGCGGAGGCGGCCCTCCAGGTGCGGGGTCAGGCGGGGGAGCACCAAGTCCCGGACGCCCGGCGGGCGATGGGACACGCCTACGGCGGCGGGGCGCAGTTCTTCGCGATGTGGCTGGTGGGAGCGGAGCAGCCCGGCACCTGAGCGGAAACGGGGTTCAGGGCGGGGTGCCGTACAGGCCACGAGTGACGCGACGTGGCCTGTGCGGCACGGCGTGCGATGGCTAACCTGGCCCCGGGACGACGAACCGGGAGTACCGGGAGGAGCACGCACGTGGCAGAGAGCATGACTTCGAAGGCGCCCGCCGGCTGGGGAAAGCCGGACCTCGACCTGACCGGGGCGGACTGGCAGTCGAGCAGCCGGGGGGCGGGTGACGTCCAGATCGCCTTCGTGGAGGGGTTCATCGCGATGCGCAACGGAGACCGGCCCGGAAGCCCTTCGCTGATCTTCGCGCCGGACGAGTGGCGCAAGTTCGTCCTGGACGCGCGGGGCGGGGAGTTCGACCTCACGTAGCCGGCGAGGGGACGCGTACGCGGCGCACCACCGGGCGCGGAGCCGCCGCCCCGGTGGGGGCCGCA
This sequence comes from Streptomyces sp. NPDC099050, assembly GCF_044759865.1. Taxonomy (NCBI): domain Bacteria; kingdom Bacillati; phylum Actinomycetota; class Actinomycetes; order Kitasatosporales; family Streptomycetaceae; genus Streptomyces; species Streptomyces sp. NPDC099050. Next base: position 192,719 of record NZ_JBIWAE010000001.1, read on the forward strand.
TCCTCCTCGGATCCCCGGATCCCCGGATCCCCGGATCCCCGCACCTCCTGATCCCCGTAAATCCCTTGCCCGACCGGGAGGGGCCCGGCACCATGGCCGCCATGACGATCACCCGCCGAAAGGGCGATGCCGCGTAGACGGCCCGGCGCCCTGCGCGCCGAACGAGGAACGTACGAGGACCGCCGACCGCCCGCCTGGGCTCGGGAACTCCCGCCCGTGGACCGGCTGTCGCCCGGCGCGGCCGCTGCCGCGCACTGGGCCCGGCCCGGACGGGCCTACGAGATCGTGGATCTGCTGATCCGGTACCGCACCTTCCTGAGCCGCCCCGGCGGCTCCCTGCTCCTGGTCCCCTCCGAGTGCCCGGCCTGCCCCGGCTGCGCACGCGACGACGTCGCCGTCGTCCGGGACGACCTGGGCGAGCTGTACCGGGACCTGCCGCCGGCAGCCCGCACCGAGCTGGGCCGCGTGCTGCGCGGTCTGGACGCGCGGTTCCGCCGCCGCACGCTCCCGCACCCGGTCCCGCCCGCCGCCGGCTGGGCGGACTGGAGCGGCCGTCCGCGCGCCTGGTGGCACCGGCGGCTCTACGAGGGCGACTGACCGACTGCCCGGTCGGCGGCCAAGGGTGTCGTGCCGGGCGCGACGGGACGACCGCTACGGTGGGGGACATGAGCGGAGAAAACGACCTGCGGAAGCTGCTGAGCGGCATGCGGCCCGAGCTGAACGACGGGCTGTACGTGTTCTGCACCGTCCCCGGCGACACCGACCCGGAGGCCCTGGCCGGGCTCACCCCCGTCGCCTCCGTCCTGGAACCCGAGGGGCTCACCCTCGTGCTGAGCCAGGAGGACGCCGACGCGGCCGGCCTCCCGTACACGTACACCGCGGGCTGGATCACCCTGCGCGTCCACTCCGCCCTCGACGCCGTCGGCCTCACCGCGGCCTTCGCCACCGAGCTCGGCGCACACGGCCTGAGCTGCAACGTCATCGCCGGCTACCACCACGACCACCTCTTCGTGGACGCCGCCCGGGCCGACGAGGCCGTGGCCGTCCTGGAAGCGCTCGCGGAACGCTCGGCACAGGACCCCGCGCACGACTCCGCGCAGGACCCCGCGCACGGCCCCGCACAGGACTGAGCCGACGAGGGTAAGCACAGTCCGGCGCTTCCCGGAAGAAGATCAGCTTTATTTGCCGCACCAGCCTTCCCGGGCGCGTGCGCGGGCGTACGCTGAACCCCCGAACAGGCCTGGGGGGTACCAGCCATGACGGAACGCCGGACCCGCAAACGGCGCACGATGTTCGAACGCGACACGGAGCTCACCGCCGTCGACGAGGCCCTGGACCAGCTCACGGACCCGGGCCCCGACGCCGGCGGAGCCCTGCTGGCCTTCTCCGGACCCGCCGGCCTCGGCAAGACCACGCTCCTGGCCGAAGTCCGCCGCCGCGCCCACACCAAGGGGTGCACCGTCCTCGCCGCACGCGGCGGCGAACAGGAGCAGAGTCAGCCCTTCCACGTCGCCCGCCAGCTCATCCAGCCCCAACTGGCCGGTACCTCCGACGCGGAACTGCGCGAGGCCCTCGGCAGCTGGTACTCCATCGTCGGCCCGGCCCTCGGCCTCTGCGCGGCCGAGCAGGGAGCCCCGCCCGACCCGCAGGGCCTGCGCGACGGACTGGACTGGGTCCTCACCCACCTCGTCGTACAGCGCGCCCCCGTCGCCCTCGTCCTGGACGACGCCCACTGGGCCGATCCCGAATCCCTCTCCTGGCTGGCCGCCTTCGCCCCGCGCGCCGAACACCTGCCGCTCCTCCTCGTCGTCGCCTACCGCCCCGACGAACTGCCCGCGCACGCCGAGGCCTTCCGTACGCTGCCCGGCCGCGCCGGACACCGCCCGCTGTCCCTCGCTCCGCTCACCGCCGAGGCCGTCTCCGGCCTGGTCCGCGAGGCCGTCGGCGCACACGCCGACGAGGCGTTCTGCCGCGAGGCCTGGGCCGTCACCACCGGCAACCCCTTCGAAGCCGTCGAGCTCACCGCCAAGGTCCGGGACAAGGGCCTCGCCCCCGTCGAAGCCAGCGCCCCGCTGCTGCGCGACCTCGCCGCCGCCCAGCGCGGCAGCGGCCTCGTCGCCCGCCTGCACAGCCTGGGCCCGTCCACCGTCCGCTTCGCCTGGGCCTGCGCCGTCCTCGGCACCGACATCCCCCGGGAACTCGCGGCCCGCGTCGCCGGACTCGGCACCGAGGAGGCCGTCGACGCCACCGGGCGGCTGCGCGACGCCCGCATCCTGTCGGCCGCCGCCGAGGAAGCGGACGAGTCCGGGCTGGAGTTCGTACACCCCCTCATCGCCACCGCCATATACCGCGCGATCCCCGACGCCCTGCGCGTCGCCCTGCACGGCAAGGCCGCCGCGGCCGTGGTCGACGCGGGACTCGGACCCTCCGCCGCGGCCCGGCACCTGCTCGAGACCCACCCCGAGAACGACCCCTGGGTGGTGCGCACCCTGCGCGAGGCCGCCGGCGAGAACCTCCGGGCCGGCGCCCCCGAAGCCGCCCGCCGCCAGCTCGCGCGGGCCCTGCGCGAACCCCCGGACTTCGACGAGCGCGCGGCCGTCCTGTACGAACTGGGCTGTGCCTCCCTGCTCACCGAGCCCGCCAACACCGTCAACCACCTGCGCGCCGCCCTCGCAGAGCCCTTCGAGGACCCGGCGCTGCGCCAGGGCATCGTCATCCGGCTGGCCCAGGTGCTCTCGCACAGCGACCGGCTCGCCGAGGCCTCGGAGTGCCTCGCGCGCGAGATCCCGTACACCCAGGACCTGCGCGGCCGGCTGCGCCTGCAGTCCGAGCAGTTCATGTGGGACGCCTTCAACGCCGCCGAGCCGGACTCCCCGGCGCGCTCGCGGCGGCTCGCGAAGCTCGCGGACCGGCTGAGCGGGCGGGACCTCACCGAGCGGTACGTCATCGGGCTGCGCGCCTGGGACGCCTGCCTGCGCGGGGAGCCGGTCGACGTGGTGCTCCACCATGCCGGGCGGGTCCTGGAGACCGAGTTCAGCTGGGCGTACGCGGACCGGGGCTTCGAGGTCCCGGTGCTCGTCGCGATGGTGCACATGTACGCCGACCGGCCGGAGCGCGCGGAGGAACTGTTCGAGGCGGGCACCGCCGAGTTCGAGCGGCAGGGCTGGCGCGGGGCGCACCTGTCCTTCGCCTACAGCCTGCGCGCCTACATCCGCTACCGCCGGGGGCGGCTGGCCGAGGCGGAGGAGCTGGCGCGGGCCGGACTGCGCCTCGCCGAGCGCGTCGGCCGGCGTACGCCCGTGCACTGGTACGCCATCGCGATCCTCGTCACCACGCTGCTGGCGCGCGGCCGGGCGGAGGAGGCCTGGGAGCTGTCCCGGGAACACGAGTACGGGGAACCCTTCCCGGCGGCGGTCGTCTTCCCCGACTCCCAGACCGTCTACGCGGAACTGCTGCTGGCCCGCGGCCAGGCGAAGGCCGCGGCGGCCGAGCTGGAGGCCGTGGACCGGCGGTTGACCCCCCGGGGCATCCAGAACCCTTCCTGGTGCCCTTGGCGGCTCCACCTGGCCCGGGCCGTAGCCGCGGAGGACCCGGCGCGGGCGCGGGAGCTCGCCGGGGAGGCGGTACGCCGGGCCCGCGCCTTCGGAGCCGCTTCCGGCATCGGCCAGGCCCTGCGGGTGGCCGCGGAGGTGGCTGCGCCGCGGGACCGAGCGGTCCTCCTGGAGGAGGCGGTGGAGGTCCTGTCGGCTTCGCCGGCGGCCTACGAGCTGGCGCTGGCGCTGGCCGCGCTGGGGGAGGAGCGGGGGGACGCGGAGCTCCTGCGGCGTGCGGTGCTGGCGGCCCGCGCCTGCGGTGCGGACGGCCTGGTGGCCACCGGCACGGCTGCGCTGCTCGCGCTGGACGGGGCCCTGCCCCGCGACCCGGTGCCCGGGGCCGCCCTCTGACCGGTCTCGGCCGCTGCCGTGGGCCGAGTAGCGGCGTGCGGGTGCGGGTGGGCTGGCCCGCGGGGCGAAGTCCCCTACCCGCCCTTCCACCGTTCCCCGGGGCTCCGCCCCGGACCCGATGCCGGGTGCGGCGCCGTTGCCGGGGACCAGTCCCCGGACCCCTGCTCCTCAGACGCCGGAGGGGCTGATTTCGCCCGGCCGGGGCCGGGGGCCCCGGGTCAGGGGGTGCGGGGCCGGGAAAGGCGGCGGGGCACGTACCATTGCGGCATGTCCTTCCTCCGCCGCCACCGCGCCGCCACACCCGACGGCCCGGACTTCGACGTCCTGGCCATGGACCCGGGGGACTGGCCGGGCAATCTCGGGGCCGGGCTGCTGCCCGCGCCCGACGGCAGCTGCCAGGGTGTGTTCCTCCGCTACGACCTGTTCGGCGGACGCGGCCCCGCGATGATCATCGGAAACCTCCCCGAGGGATCCCCCGCGCGCGACCTCTCGGAGGGTCAGGTCCCCTTCGAGGTGGCCCAGCTCCTCGACGCCCTCGAGAACGACGAGGACGTCGAGGTCACCGGCGCCGAGGACTGCCCCGTCATGCAGGGCGACAACCTGCTCATCGTCCGGAAGATCAAGCTCTCCGAGAGCCGGATCAGCTGCGTGCAGTTCGACCGCAGTGACAACGTGCTGGTCACCATCGCGAGCTGGGACCGCCCGATCACGGACGACCTCTACGCGCTGCTGAAGCCGCTCCCGGCCGAGCTCTTCCAGCAGGGCTAGTCCGGCAGGGCTGGTCGGCAGGGCTGGTCCGGGCAGGCTAGTCCGGGCGGGCCCGCTCCGCCGGGGTCACGCGCCGTCCGCGATGTCGTTGGCGGCCACGTAGCCGAACGTCATCGCGGGACCGATCGTCGAACCGGCTCCCGCGTAGCTGTGCCCCATCACGGCCGCACTCGCGTTGCCCGCCGCCCACAGGCCCCGGATCACGGACCCGTCCGCGCGCAGCGCGCGCGCCCGTGCGTCCGTGACGATGCCGCCCTTCGTGCCCAGGTCGCCCGGCACGATCTTGAAGGCGTAGAACGGCGGCGCCCAGATCGGGGCGAGACAGGAGTTCGGCGTCACGCCCGGGTCCGTGTAGTAGTGGTCGTACGCGGTGTCGCCCCGGTGGAAATCGGGGTCGGTGCCGCTCCACGCCTGGGCGTTGAACCGGTTGAGGGTGGAGCGCAGGGCGGCCGCGGGCACCCCGATCTGGTGGGCGAGGGCGTCCCAGGTCCACGCCTTCTTCGCCGCGCCCGCCTGGTACCAGGAGTCGGGGAAGACGAACGTCGGCAGGATGTCCTTGAACAGGTACTTGTTGCGGTAATTCTGATCCACGATCAGCCAGGCCGGAATGTGCGAGCCGGCCGCATCCCGGTCCTTCTCGTACATCACGTGCACCACATCGCTGTACGGGGCTGCCTCGTTGACGAAACGGGCACCCTTCGCGTTGACCATCAGGCCCCCGGGCAGGGTCCGTTCGGCCAGGCAGAAGTACGGTTCGTTCGGGAGCGGGATTGAGGGACCCCACCAGGCGTCGTCCATCAACGCCAGCTCCGCACCGGCCCGTTGGCCCGCCCGGATCCCGTCGCCCGTGTTCTCCTTCGCGCCGACCGACCACTGGGTGCCGATCGGCTGCTGCTGGTACTGGGCCCGCATCGCGGCGTTGTGCTCGAAGCCGCCCGAGCCGATGACCACGCCCTTGCGGGCCCGCACCACGCCCCGTACGCCCTCCTTCTCCACCACCACGCCGGTGACGGCGCCGCCCTCCTGGACCAGGTCGACGAGCGGGCTGCTCAGCCACACCGGGACCCCGGCCCGGATCAGACCGGCCCGCAGACCGGTCGCCAGGGCCTGGCCCATGGTCAGCGGCTTCTGCCCGCGCAGCGCGGCCGCCGTGCCGCGCGCCAGGCATTCGGTGGACACCGCGAGCCCCTTGGCACTCACGGCGGCGAGGTTGAGCCACTTGTAGTCCTGGCTGAACACCACCATTCCGGCCGGCACCGGCATGTACGCCGGGTTCAGGTGGGCCAGTTCGGCGCCGAGGATGTTCCCGTCGATCTGGTCCGGCTCGATGGAGCGGCCGTTGGGGAGCCCGCCCGGGAGGTTCGGGTAATAGTCGCTGTAGCCGTCCATGAAGCGGAAGCGCAGCGGACTGTTGGCCATCACGAAGTCCAGCATCCGGGGCCCGTTGGCGAGGAAGGCGGCCTGCCGGTCCGCGGAGGAGCCGTCGCCGACCACGGCGGACAGGTACTGCGCCGCCTTCGCCGGGGTGTCCGGGACGCCCGCGCCCAGGATCACCGAGTTGTTGGGGAGCCAGATCCCGGCACCGGAACGGGCGGCCGAGCCGCCGAAGGTCGGGGCCTTCTCGATCACGAGCACACTCAGGCCCCGCTTGGCCGCGGTGAGCGCGGCCGTCATTCCGGAGGCTCCGGAGCCGACCACGACGACGTCGTACTCGCCGAGCGAGGGCTCACCGGCCGCATGGGCCGCGGCGGCCGGCAGCAGGGTGGCGGCCAGCACACCGGCCCCCGCCCCGGCCATGACCGTCCGGCGGGAGGGGAGGGCGGAACCCGGCTCGGAACCCGGCTCGGAACTCGGATGGGAATTCGGTACGGAACTCGCTGCGGAGGCGGTTCTCGCGGTCATGGGCAGGCTCCAGCGGAGAGGGGAGTGGGGGGACGGCTCCAGCATTCTGATGCTGAGTCAGAAAAGGTGTTCGGGGGATCATGTGAAGTCAAGGCATACGCGCCAGTTGCGCTGAGCACGCGCGGTTCGGGGCCCGGACGCACGAAAGCCCGTGCCGCACACACCGGGTGTGTGCGGCACGGGCTCTCGTGGGCGACCGCGCGCTGCGCGGCCCGGGTCAGCGCGTGCCCACCGCCGCACGGACCGCCCTGCGGGCCATGCCCGCGTCGTCGTGCAGGCGGCGCAGCAGCAGGCGCTGCTCCTCGCCCGAGGACAGGGAACCGGCCGGCGGCGCCTGGGTGGGCGTGGTCGCCAGCATCGAGCGCTGTACGGCCGTCTCCGACATCCGGATCTCCCGGGTGAGCACCAGCATCAGGTTGACCAGGAACGCGTCCCGCGCGGCGGGCCCGGCCGCCTGCGCCAGGCGGCTGATCTGGGCCCGCGCGATCGGGGCGTCGCCCAGTACCGTCCACAGGGTGGCCAGGTCGTAGCCCGGCCGGTACCAGCCCGCGTGCTCCCAGTCGAGGAGCACCGGACCGGTCGGGGACAGCAGCAGGTTCGACAGCAGCGCGTCGCCGTGGTTGAACTGCCAGGGGTTGCCCGACATCTTCACGCCGTGCAGCAGCTTCTGCAGATCGCCGAAGTCACGGTCGGTCAGCAGGCCCAGCTGGTAGTCCCGGGCGATCCGCCGGTCGTAGTCCAGCGGCCGCCCGAACAACTCGTCGGCGGGCCGCCAGCCGTTCACCTGGCGCACCGCTCCGAGCGCGGCCCGCAGGTCGGCCCGCGGCGGGGCCTCCACCGGATGCCGCTGGAGCGCCGCGACGCGGCCGGCCATCCGCTCGACGATCAGTACGCAGTTCTCCGGATCGGCGGCGATCAGCCGCGGCACCCGGACCTGAGGGCGGTGCCGGACGAACGTCCGGTACGTCGCTATTTCGTGCCGGTACCGCTCGCGCCACTCGGGCGAGTGATCCAGTAATACCTTCGCGACGGCCGTCATCCGTCCGGTGGTTCCCACCAGCAGGACCGAACGGCCGCTGCGGCGCAGTACCTGGACGGGCGCGAACTCCGGACAGATGCGCTGAACGGAGGCGAGTGCGGTGCGCAACTGCGCGCCCTGCGGGCCCGACAGGTCGATTCTCCCGCTGAGCGGCTGCGATCCGGTACCCGGCATCCGCCGTGCCCGTAGGGCGCCCTGCGCGGAGGCCGCGGGGCGGCCGGGTTCGAGGTAGGGGCCGCCGCCCGCGGGGAGCGTGCGGTGCGGCCGGACCGGGGCGGACACGGAGGACGTGGCTGCGTACATGGCGTTACGGATCCCTTCGTGCGCCGACGAGTTGCATACGCCGCCCCGCCGGATCCCGTGCATCACCCTGGGGAGTTCCGCCGGTGACCGGGTCGGGGAGGCGCATTCCTACCTGACACCCCGGCGTGGGTGGCGGACCACATTGCGTGCCCTGGCGAACCCTGGCGAATAGTCGCTCGGCATCTGACGGGGGGTTACTGTCAACTCAGCCGAGAACCTGGGGGCTTGACGTGAGCAAAGGTCCAAACACCCGTCTGAACGACCTGTTCGGCCTGGCCGGCTGGTCCAAGGGCGAACTGGCGAGGATGGTCAACCGGCAGGCGGCCTCGATGGGCCACCACCAGCTGGCCACCGACACCTCGCGGGTGCGGCGCTGGATCGACATGGGGGAGACCCCGCGCGAACCGGTGCCCACGGTACTGGCAGCACTGTTCACCGAGCGGCTCGGTCGTGTCGTGACCATCGAGGACCTCGGGTTCGTACGACAACGGCGCACCGCCAAACAGCAACCGGACGGGGAGCAGGAGAACCCCGACGGATTGCCCTGGGCGCCCGAACGCACAGCCGCGGTCCTCACCGAATTCACGGGAATGGACCTCATGCTCAACCGTCGCGGTCTGATGAGCGCGGGTGCCGTGCTCACCGCCGGCTCCGCCATCGGCAACGCCATGCACGACTGGCTCCACTCCGACCCCGCCCGCGCGAAGGAGGTACAGCGCCACGGCGACGGCTTCCAGGCCGACTCCGCGGGCTACGACCGCTACGAGGCGGCGCCCATCGGCTCCCAGGAGATCGAGGCGCTGGAGCGCTCGGTGGAGGTCTTCCGCGCCTGGGACGCCTCCAGAGGCGGCGGCCTCCAGCGCAAGGCCGTGGTCGGGCAGCTCAACGAGGTGGGCGGCATGCTCGCGTACCACCACCCCGACCACCTCCAGCGCAGACTGTGGGGGGTGGCGGCCAACCTGGCGGTCCTGGCGGGCTGGATGTCCCACGACGTGGGCCTGGAGCCCACCGCGCAGAAGTACTTCGTCATCGCCGCGCACGCGGCCCGCGAGGGCGGCGACCGGCCGCGCGCGGGGGAGGCGCTGTCCCGCGCGGCCCGCCAGATGGTCCACCTCGGCAAGCCGAACGAGGCGCTCGACCTGATGAAGCTGGCGCAGTCCGGCTCCGGGGAGCAGACCCTGCCGCGGACCCGCGCCATGCTCCACACCATCGAGGCCTGGGCGCAGGCCGCGCTCGGCAAGGGGCAGGCCATGCGCCGCACCCTGGGCGAGGCCGAGGACCTGTTCGTGTCCACCTCGGGCGACGTTCCGCCGCCGTCCTGGATGCAGCACTTCGACGAGGCTGATCTGCACGGCATGCAGGCGCTGGCCTTCCGTACCCTCGCCGACCACGACCCCTCGGCGGCGTCCATCGCGCAGCAGCACGCGAAGGAGGCCCTGCGGCTGCGGGCCGACGGCCACCAGCGCTCGAAGATCTTCGACTACATCTCGATGGCCTCCGCCTGCTTCATCGCCGACGACCCGGAGCAGGCCGACCGCTATGCCCGCCTGGCGCTGGTCTCGATGAACGAGACCTCCTCGCACCGGACATGGGACCGGCTGCGCGAGATGTACCGGCTGACGGGGCACTACTCCGGCTTCGCCGGCATCGAGGAGCTCCGCGAGGAGATCAAGCTGGCCCTCCCGAACAGCCCCGTGGCGCGGTCGGTCTGAGAGCGGTGGCCGACGGGTCGACGACGAAAGAGGTCCCACGAAGAGAAGGGCCGCGCCTTCCGGCGCGGCCCTGCATCCCGCGAAGCCCCGCATCCCGCGAAGCCCCCGCGGCCCGCCGCCCGCTACGAGCCGATCCGGGCCACCAGTACGCAGGCGTCGTCCTCGCGCTCGCCCTCGCCGAACTCCCCGATCACCAGGCGCACACAGTCCTGGGCGGACCGGGCGGCGGAGAAGTGCGGTGCCAGCGCCAGCAGCCGTTCGGTCCCGTCGGTCCTGCTGAACTCGATGCTGCGCGGCGTCAGTCCGTCGGTGTGCAGGACGAGGACGTCGCCCACCTCCAGCCGCTCCTCGGCCTGGCCGTACGCGGCTCCGGAGGTCGCTCCCAGCAGGACGCCCTCGGGCGGCAGCAGGGAACGGCCCTGGCCGCGCCGGAACAGCAGCGGGGCGGGGTGGCCGGCCTGCGCCCAGGACAGCACCCGGCGCGCGGGATCGTAGCGGCAGCACACCGCGGATCCCAGCGCGGGCTGGACGGAGGTTTCCAGTAGCTGGTTCAGCCAGCCCATCAGCGGGCCCGGCTCGATGCCCGCCATCGCCATCCCGCGCAGGGCGCCGAGCATCATCGCCATGCCGGAGGTGGCGGTCACCCCGTGGCCGGTGAGGTCACCCACCGTCAGCATCGAGTGTCCGCCGGGGAGTTCGAGTGCGTCGTACCAGTCACCGCCGATGAGCGCGCTGGTCGCGGAGGGGAGGTAGTGCGCCGCGACGTCCAGCGCCCTCGTGTTGTCGTGCGGGAACCGCAGGGAGCCGCGCCACGGGGGGAGCACGGCCTCCTGCAGCTCGACCGCCAGCCGGCGCTCGGTCTGCGCGATCTCCTGCCGGCGCTGCAGCGAGTCCCGTGACTCGCGCACCGCCCGCTGGCTCCGGCGCAGTTCACTCACGTCCCGCAGCACGGCCCACATGGAGGCCGTGCAGCCGTCGGAGTCGAGTACCGGCTCGCCCCTCATGTGCAGCGTCCGGACCCGGCCGTCGGCCCGGACGATGCGGAACTCGCCGTCTATCGGCTTGCCGTCCACCAGACAGGCCGTCACCATCGCGGTCAGCAGCGGCTGGTCCTCGGAGAACAGGGTGGATCCGAGTTCGTCGAGGGGCAGCGCGCCGGCCTCGGGGGAGCGGCCGAAGATCTGGAAGAGTTCGTCGGACCAACTGACCTCGTCGGTCAGCAGGTTCCACTCGGCACTGCCGACCCTGGTCTGCTGTGCCTCGGCGCCCGTTTCGGGGGCGGCTTGCGGCAGCGCGGCGGACTCGGACGAGGTGGGTGGCAGTCCCTCTTTGAGCTGGCCGAGGTGGGCGCGGAGGTCGTCGAGGTGGTGGACGGCGAGATCGCACAGCGCGCGCTGCCAGCGGCCCTGCGCGTCGTCGTCGTCGACCACGGTGTCGCGGCGGACTGCGTCGACTTCTCCCCGGAGCTGTCGGGTCTGAGAGATCAGCGCGTCCACCGACCCTGGCTCGGGGGGTTGCGCGGGGCGGTCCGCGTACAGGTGGGACGGCATCTGAACTCCGATACAGGCGCGGCACGGCCAAGTCTGAGGAGGGACCGGTTCTGAAGGAAGGGCCGGTAACGACTGTTGCACAGCCGGCGACGGCCTGTAAGGCGTTTGGCAACATCTGTGGCGGACTTGCCTCGGGGATATGCCCGAGGCCTTCCGGCCCTCCTGGCGTGTGCGAACGAATCCGGTCAGCCGAAGCCTGCGTGCCAGTGCGGGAACCCCGCCGGCCCTTGCCCGAACCGGGTCGTGGCACGGTGATCCGTGCCGGTTGGATCCCGGCGGAATGCGTCGTGGGCGCCTCCTGGCCGCTCCGCCCGGCTCCGTCCGCCGTCCACCGGCGTCGCCCGCCCGCAGTGTCCGCCCGCGGCCGGAAAGCGGCCTGCCGGACGGCGATGATCGAGCGTACGGCCGAGGTGTACGAGGCCGGCCCCCCGCCGAACCGGCGAAAGACAGGCGGGACCCGGATCAACACGGTGATGCCGGCGCCCCCCGAACGAAGGACCCCGTGCCGTCCGTGATTTCGTCCAGGAGGTGATCCAGACTTCCCCGCGAACCCCCGAATGGCTACTCTACGTGCCGGTAATGAGCCGGGGAGGCTCGCTGGGGCAGGCCGCGCAGGGTGGGGACACAACGACATGACCGGGCACAACCACGCGCCGACCGACGGAGACGGCCCGGCGCCGACCGAGGGGAACGGCCCGGCGCCGACCGACGGGCACGGCCCCGCCGACGGGCGGAGCCGGCGTTCCTTCCTCACCTATCTGATCGCCGCCCCGACCCTCGCCCTCGTCACGCGAGCCGGAGCCGACCTCCTCGCCCCGCAGCCCGCGCACGCCGTGATCCCGACCCTGCCCGCCATCGCGGACCTGGTGGACCTCGGCGACCTGTTCATCCTGGCCGGCGCCCCCACCTCCGCCCTGCTCGCGCTCGTCGTGGAGACCGACGGAACCATCCGCTTCCGGCTGCCGCGCGAGGAGGTCGGCCAGGGGCTCACCACCGCCGTGGCCATGCTCGTCGCCGAGGAACTGGACGCCCCGCTGGCCGCCGTACGGGTCGAACTGGACGACGCCCGCCCCGAGCTGCTCTTCAACCAGCTCACCGGATCCTCCAACTCCATCCGCTCCCTCTACGGCCCGGTCCGCCAGTGCGCCGCCACCGCCCGGGCCCGGCTGGTCGCGGCCGCCGCCGTTCGCTGGAGCCTTCCGGCGTCCACCCTGACCACGGCCGCCGGTTCCGTCCGCGCCCCCGACGGGCGAACCGCGGCCTATGGCTCCCTCGCCGCGGACGCCGCCGACCCCGCCCTGATCGTCCTCGGGGCCACCCCCAAGCCGGCGGCGAAGCACGCCCTGGTCGGCAGGCCCACCAGCCGGATCGACGCCCGCGCCATGGTCACCGGGGCCCAGCGCTACACCCTCGACCTGGACGTGCCCGGGGCCAAGCCCTGCGTGGTCCGCCGCCCGCCCACCCTCGGCGGCAGCGTCCGCTCCGTCACCAACCTCGCCGCCGTCAAGGCCATGCCCGGCGTCCTGCACGTGGTCACCGTCGCCACCGGGGTCGCCGTCGTCGCCGAGACCTTCGGCCAGGCCCTCGACGCCAAGGCCGCCCTCCAGGTCACCTGGGGCCCGGGCCCGGCCGACCACCTCTCGGACGCGGCCGTACGGACCAAGCTCCGCGCCGCCACCCCGCCGTTGCTCGTGCCGCCGCTGCTCACGGCGCACGTGGACGCGGAGTTCGACTTCGCCTTCGTCAGCCACGCCCCGATGGAGACCAACTCGGCCGTCGCCGACGTGCGGGACGACCGCGCCGAGATCTGGTCCGGGCTCAAATCGCCGATCGTGGCCCGCGAGACGATCGCCGCCGACCTCGGTCTGCCCCTCGACAAGGTCACCGTCCACGTGGTGCAGGCGGGCGGTTCCTTCGGCCGCAGGCTGTTCTTCGACGCGGCCCTGGAAGCGGCCCGGATCTCCAAGGCCTGCCGCCGCCCCGTCCGGCTGATGTGGACCCGGGTGGACGACACCCGGCACGGCCGGATGCGCCCGGCCACCCACCACAAGATCCGGGCCACCCACGCGCTGGGGCAGGTGCTCAGCTTCGAACACCGGGTCGCCGCCGCGGAGACCGACTTCCGGCACGGGCTCGGCGAGATCATCACCGCCACCGCCGCCAGTCTCCCGCTCGGCATCGGCAACGCCACCCTCGCCCAGACCCTCTTCCTCACCACGATCAAGTCCCCGTACCACTTCGGGCTCACCACGCAGGCGCTCACCGAGGTCCCGACCGGAGTGCCCACCGGCTCCTGGCGCTCGGTGTACTCGGCGAACACGCGCGGGGCCGAGGAGATCGTGGTGGACGAGCTGGCCGCCGCGACGGGCCGGGACCCGTACCAGTTCCGCCGGACCTTCCTGAAGACGGCCGCCCAGCGCGCCGTGCTCGACAAGGTGGCCTCCGAAGGGGGCTGGGGCCGGGCCGTGCCGGCCGGGTGCGCCCAGGGCATCGCCTTCCACGAGGAGTACAAGTCCCGGACGGCCTGCCTGGTCGAGATCGACACCAGGGACCCGGAGCGCATCCGCGTCACGAAGGCGGTCATCGCCGTCGACGTGGGCCTGCCCGTCAACCCGCGCGGTCTGGAGGCCCAGATGATCGGCGGCCTGACCGACGCGATCTCCACCACGCTGACGGCCGGCCTGCACCTGGACAAGGGGCTCCCGCTGGAGGGCAGTTACAGCCAGTTCCACTGGGCGCGGCAGCGCGACACCCCGAAGGACGTACGCGTCTTCGTGCTCCCGGCGACCGGAACCGAGCCGGGCGGGGCGGGCGAGCTGGGCCTGCCCGCCGCCGTGGGCGCCATCGCCAACGCCTACGCCCGCGCCACCGGCACCAAGCCGCGCAGCTTCCCCCTCGACTTCGACGTCGACTTCACCCCGTACCCGCGCTAGTCAGCCAGGAGCCGAGCCGTGCCCTCGCACACCTTCACCGTCAACGGGCAGAGCGTCACCGTGGACGCCCCCGACGATCTGCCCCTGCTGTGGGTGCTCCGCGACATGCTGAACGTGCGCGGCCCCAAATACGGCTGCGGAGTGGACGTCTGCAAGGCCTGCACCAGCCACCTCGACGGGGTGGACGTCCGCCCGTGCGTGGTGCCTGTCTCCGCGTGCGCGGGCAAGACGGTGACCACCATCGAGGGGCTGGCCGACGGCGAGGACCTGCACCCGGTGCAGGAGGCCTGGCTCGAACAGGACGTCGCCCAGTGCGGCTTCTGCCAGCCCGGCCAGATCATGGCGGCCGTGGCCCTGCTGAAGCGGACGAGCGCGCCGACGGACGAGGACATCGACGCGATCGCCAACATCTGCCGCTGCGGCACGTACTTCCGGATCCGGGAGGCCATCCGCAGCGCCGCCGCGAAGATGGCGGCGCCGGACAGGTAAGTGGTTCACCCCATGACACAGGGTCAATATGGGGCGAATCCATACAGTCTTGGCTGATCATGCCTGAATGAGGCGTATCAATGCGAAACGTGTGCTGGTCGGCGAACCGCTCGACACCGCGCGTCTGGGCGAGACCCTGCTGCCCAAACGGCTCGCGCTCCCGATCTTCTGCAGCGACCCGCTCTCCTCCGTGGCCTACGCCACCGAGGAGATCCTGCTGATCCTCGCCCTCGGCGGGGTCGCGCTGCTCCACCTCGCCTGGTACGCGGCCGCCGCCATCGTGTTCCTGCTCGTGGTCGTCGTCGCCTCCTACCGGCAGACCTGCTACGCCTACCCGGGCGGCGGCGGCGCCTACATCGTCAGCTCCAAGAACCTCGGCCAGACCGCCGCCCTCACCGCCGCGAGCGCGCTGCTCGTCGACTACGTCATGACGGTCGCCGTCTCCGTGGTCTCCGGCGTCGCCGCCATCACCTCCGCCATCCCCTCCCTCTCCGACCACGAAGTCCCCCTGTCGGTGGGTTTCGTGGTGCTGCTGACCCTCATGAACCTGCGCGGGGTACGGGAATCCGGCCGGGTCTTCGCCGTTCCCACTTACGGCTTCGTCCTCGTGATCTACCTGATGTTCGCGGTGGCCGCCTACCGGCTCGCGACCGGTGACACGATCCGCGCCGAATCCGCCGAGCTGCCGATCACCGCCGAGGGCAACTACGCCGGCCTCGCGGTGGTGCTCCTCGCACTGCGGGCCTTCGCCTCCGGCTGTACGGCGCTCACGGGCGTCGAGGCCATCAGCAACGGCGTCCCCGCCTTCGAGAAGCCCAAGAGCAGGAACGCGGCGACCACCCTCGCCGCGATGGGCGCGCTCGCCGTCACCATGTTCGCCGGGATCACCGTCCTCGCCATGAGCTACAAGGTGCACGTGGCGGCCGATCCCACGGAGCTGGGCCTGGCCCCCGGAACCCCGATGTCCACCGCACTCGCGCAGATCGGCCGGGCCACCTTCGGCGACTGGCACTTCCTCTTCTACCTGCTCCAGGCCGTCACGGCCGGCGTACTGGTCCTCGCCGCGAACACCGCCTTCAACGGCTTCCCGATGCTCGCCTCGATCCTGGCCAAGGACCGGTACGTACCGCGCCAGCTCTTCAACCGCGGCGACCGGCTCGTCTACTCCAACGGCGTCGTCCTGCTGGCGCTCGCGGCCATCGCCCTCATCGTCGCCTTCGATGCCCAGCTGACCCGCCTCATCCAGCTCTACATCATCGGCGTCTTCGTCTCCTTCACCCTCTCCCAGGCCGGCATGGTCCGGCACTGGCAGCAGGAGCTCTCCTCCCCCGAGACCCGCAAGGAGGAGCGGATCCACATCCACCGCCGGCTCGCCATCAACGCCGTCGGCGCCACCATGACCTTCGTCGTCCTGGTCATCGTCCTGATCACCAAGTTCACCCACGGGGCCTGGCTCGTGGTCATCGCGATGCCGGTGCTCTTCATCGGGATGAAGGGCGTGCGCAGGCACTACGACACCGTGGCCAGGGAACTCGCCGTCGCCCCCGGCGTCAAACCGCGCAAGCCCGCCCGCCACCACGTCGTCGTCCTCGTCGCCGCCGTGCACGCGCCCACCCTCAAGGCCCTCGGCTTCGCGATGGGGCTGCGCCCCGACACCCTGACGGCCCTCTCCGTGGCCGCCGACGAGGAGGACGCGAACCGGCTCCGCGAGGCCTGGGCGGACCACGACCCCGGCATCCCGCTCAAGGTGCTGCACTCCCCGTACCGCGAGGTGGTCGGGCCCGTGCTGGCCTACGTGCAGGAGCAGGCGGCGGCCGAGGGCACCGACATGCTCTCCGTGGTCATCCCGGAATACGTGGTCGGGCACTGGTGGGAGCAGCCCCTGCACAACCAGAACGCGCTGCGCCTCAAGGCTCGCCTGCTGTTCACGCCCGGGGTCGCGGTGATCGACGTGCCGTACCTGCTGGAGTCCGCGAGGCCGGAGGAGGAGGGGGAGCATCAGGAGGGGGCGGGGACCCGGCCGGGCGCTGGGTGACCGCCGTGTGGGCCAGCGCCAGCTCCACGACGTGGGCGGGATCGGACAGCGAGCGGCCGGTGAGCTGCTCCAGGCGGCGCAGCCGGTTCGAGACGGTGTTGCGGTGGCAGTACAGCCGCTGGGCGGCGTACGTGGTCGAGCCCCGGCAGAGCAGCCAGGTGCCCAGGGTGGTCAGCAGCACCCTCCGGTCCTCCGGGCCCAGCGCCAGGACCGGACCCAGCACCACGTGACGCAGCCGGCCCGCGAGCTCGGGCTCGGCCGCGACCAGCGCCGCCGGGAGCCGTTCGTCCAGCAGGGCGGTGTGCGGACCGTCGGCTCCCGGCGCCGCGCGCAGCGCGAGGACGGCCAGCCGGCGGGCCCCGGCCAGCTCGCCGGGCGTCCGAACCACCGGGCTCACCCCGGCCCGTAAGCCGAGGGGCGCGAGCAGATCGGTCACGGAGGCGAGCGGCAGCCGGCCCAGGTCCACCAGGCCGGTCTCCCCGTCGGCCCGGATCCGCCACAGCACGCGCGGTGCACCGCCGCCCGGGACCGTACCCGCGCCGTCCCCGGAGTCGAGGACCACCACGGCGAACCGCCCGCGCTCGGGCAGTCCGAGCCGCCGGGCCGACTCGGCGGACCGGCCCGCCGGACCACCGCCGTCGAACAGGGCGTCGAGCAGGGCACCCCGCAGCTCCCGCTCGCGGTCGCCGCGTACCGCGTCGGCCCGGCGGTAGGACTCGGCCGTCGCGTCCGCCATCCGGTCGACCACGTCCCACAGCGCGGGCGCCCCGGGCAGCAGCCGGGGCAGCGCCGCCCGGTCGTGAGCGGCGACGGCCTCGGTCAGGACCTGCCACAGCAGCCGGCCGGCGAGCCGGTGGACGCGCAGCAGGGAATCCAGCGGCAGCCCCTGCCGGGCGCGGAGCTCCCCGTCGGCGCGGGCCTCGGCGAGCTCGGGCGGCAGGCCGCGGGCCTCGCGGAGCAGACCCTCGACGGCCAGGCGGAGCAGCTGGTGGACCCCCTCGCGCAGGGCGGCCCGGCCGAGCAGGGCGACGTAGACGGCACAGGCCGGGTCGCCGTCCGGTGACCGGTCGGCGAGCCGCTCGGCGGCCACGGCCATCCGGCGGTCCAGGTCCTCGCGTATCTCCCCGATGATCCGCTCCATGACGGGCAGGGTGGCACGTCGGAGGGGGTGCTGGGGAGGGCCGCGACGGGGCGGTGTCCGCTAGCGTGTCCGAAGCACTGCACGTGCAGTGCATATGCGGCGGTCATACCGGCAGCCACGTCCACACCGTCAGGGATCCACCCATGCGCCAGAACCCGGAGCGCCGCGCCGCGCTGCTCGACGCCGCCATCGAAGTCCTCGCCCGCGAGGGCTCCCGGGGGCTGACCCTGCGCGCGGTGGACACCGAGGCCGGGGTTCCGACCGGCACCTCCTCCAACTACTTCGCGAACCGCGCCCTGCTCCTCGTGCAGATCCTGCACCGCACCCGCGAGCGGCTGACCCCCGACCCCGCGGACCTGACGGGCCCGTTCGACACGAAGGTGCTGCTGCGCCGGCTCCTGGAGCGGATGCGCCGCGAGCGCAGCGTCCACACCGCGATGCTGGAACTGCGCCTCGAGGCCACCCGGCGTCCCGAACTCCAGGAGGCGCTGGCCGGGTTCCAGGGCGCCGAACTGGAGGCGAACATCGCCTGGCACCTGGAGGCGGGGCTGCCGGGGGACCGGCGGGGCGTGGTCCTGATCTACCTGGCCATGCTCGGGCTGATCGTGGACGACCTGACCGTGCCGGGACTGCTGGACCCCCACGCGGTGGAAGGGCTCATCGACACCATGGTCGAGCGCCTCCTCCCGGAGGGCCCCGCCGACTGACTATCGTGCCGGTAGGGCTGCTTCCGGCAGGACCGGCAGGGGCAGGACGGGTGGCCCCGGCAGGACCGGCAGGACGGGTGGCGCCGCCAGGACCGGTGGCGTCGGCAGGACGGGTACGACCGGCTCGCATCGCGGAGATCGCGGGAGGGGACCGTGGCTATGGCGGACATGACGGGGCAGGGAACGGGTGAAGGCGCCCGCGGCCCGGGCGGCGGCATCCAGTGGCTGGCGGGCTGGAGCGCCTGGTACGTCGGCCTCACCTTCGCCCGGGGCGTCGGCCCGGAGGAACTGGCCGTGCGGCTCGGCGCCCTGCCGGACCTGCGCCCCGGGCCGCTCGGGGCCATCGATGCGTGGAGCATGGTCACCGAGACGCTGGACGGCGACGGCGTGGCCCGGGTCGGCAGCTGGGGCGGCTGGTCCTTCGCCGTGGAGCACGGAGTGCCCGCCGGGGCGCACCGCCTCGCGGAGGTCTCCCGCTCCGGGGCCGAGGCCGTGTACCTCGACCCGCAGCCCGATCACCCGCCCAAGCAGTTCGCGTACGCCCGGGACGGCGAGCTCGTCTGCTGCTTCGGCATCGGCGAGGAGCACTGGCGCGGCGGCCACCGGCCCGACTTCCTCCTGCCGGAGCTGGTCGAGGCCAAGATCCTCACCCCGGACGGCTGCTACGCCCGCCCCGAGGACGAACCGCACGAGGAGCGCGACCGCCTCACCCTCGCCGTACTGGAACACCGCTTCGCGCTGTCCCTTCCCCGCCGCCTCGTCGAGGAGACCCCGCTGCCGGCCTACGTGACCTGCACGCAGTAGGCCGTAGGCGGTAGGCCGACGGTTCAGCCGGCGTGGTCCGCGATCACCCGGCGGGCCGGCGCGGTGCGCGGCGGAGCCGGTTCGGCGGCGACCGCCCGCGCCCGGGGTCCGTCGCAGACGACCCGGGCGGGCTGTGGGTCGGCCGTGGCCAGGCAGGCCGCTGCGGCCGCCCGGGGATGGCCGGTTTTGGTCGGGAGGGTGCGTCTTGTGACACTACGGGGGTGAACGCGACCGACTTGTTCCACCAGACGCTCCGCGAGCGGATCGCCCCGGCACTGCGCGACGCGGGATTCAGCGGAACGGGGCTGGAGTACCGGCTCCGCGCCGCCGAGCCCGACCACGCGCTGCTCGGCTTCCAGCGGAGCGCTTCGTCCGGGGCCGACGCATGCAGGTTCACCGTCAACCTGCGCGCGGTCCCGTACGAGGAACACGAGGCCCTGCGGCGGCTGCGGCCGGCCCTCGGGACCCGGCTCAGCGCCAACCGGATCGGCCCCGTCGGCTGGCACGCCAGGATCGGACGCCTCCTCGGCCATCCGCACGACCACTGGTGGACCATCACCGACGAGCGCACCGCCGCCCGTGTCGCGGACGAGGTCACGGACGTGGTGCTGCGCCACGCCGTTCCCGCCCTGTGGGGCGAGGTGACCGACCGGCCGCCGCTGCCGGGGCCCGTGGTGGATCCGGTTCCCGACTGCCTGGACCCGGAGTGCCTGCGGGTGGACAGCGGCCCGTTCCCCGTCGCGAGCGGGGTGGCCCCGCTGCCCGTGGACCTGGAGGGCACCCTCGTCCTGGAGACGGGCGAACGGCGCCGGGCCTCGCCCTTCCTCACCGTCCACGACGAGCTGACCGACGCGGAAGCCCGGATCGTCATCGACGCGCCCTGGCGGCTGGAGCAGCCGCTCTTCGGCTCGGTCCGCGTCGGCATCGCCGCCGACGGCGACGTCCGGGTCTCCGCCAGCCCGGGCAGCATGCTCCCCGGCCATCCGCTGGCGCTCCTCGGCGAGCTGGCCCTGTGCCGGATCGACACGGCCGAGGTCACCGGCAACGGCTCCCTGCGGCTCACCTTCGAACGGGGCTCCCCGCGCGAGGCCTGCCTCACCGTCTCCGGCGCCCCGCACGCGCTCACCGTCGGCGAGCCCTGGCACGTCGAGGGATGGACACCGGCCCGGATCTGATCCGGCCCGGATCTGATCCGGTCCGGGCCGGGAGCGTCAGCCGCCGAGCTGCCGCGCCAGGTGGCGGATCATCGACTCGGTCGCCGGGCAGCGGTCCCCGGTCCGGACGGTCGCGTAGATGTCCCGTACGAGATGCGCCGGTTCGGCGATGTCGTGGAAGGAGATCTCCGCGCGCCGCTCCGCCGCGCTCTGCGGCACCAGCGCGACCGCGAAGTCGGCGGCGACCAGGGAGAGCAGCATCGGATAGCTGTCCGCGCGGAAGGCGATGTCAGGTTCGAAGCCGGCGGCCCGGCAGATCCCCTCGGTCACCGCCTGGAATCCGGTGCTCGGCGTGGTCGATGCCCAGGCGGTACGGGCGAACTCGCCGAGCCGGACCGGCCCGTCGAGCGGTGGCCTGGCGTGCGGGGGCACGGCGAGCAGCAGCTTCTCCCGGCGCAGCAGTACCTGCCGCAGCCCGCGCAGGTCCGGCTCCGGGAGGTGGGGGTACTGGTGGGTGACGGCCAGGTCCAGGCTGCCCGCCGCCAGCGAGGGCAGGGCCAGCTCCGGCTCCAGCTCGGTCAGGCTCACGTCGAGACCCGGATGGGTCCGCCGGAACGCGGCCAGCGCGGGCACCGTGAAGGGCTCCGCGGCCGAGGCGAAGGTGGCGACCCGCAACTGGCCGTCGCGCAGCCCCGCGATATCGCGCAGCGCCTCCTCCGCGGCTTCGATCTCGGCGAGCACGCGGGTGGCGTGGGATACCAGGGTGTGCCCGGCGGCGGTCAGGCGTACGCTCCGACCGGACCGCTCCAGCAGCGGACAGCCGGTCTGGCGTTCGAGCGCGGACAGCTGCTGGGAGGCGGCGGAGGCGGTGACGTCGGCGCGCAGTGCGGCACCCGCGATGGTGCCCGTGCGCGCGACGTCCACCAGGAGCTTCAGTTTCCGGGGGTCGAGCATTAGTTGATCTTATGCTCAGGTTTACGCGCGTCCGCTGGTTTTGAGGCCGGTGAGCGACTTTGATGGGTTTGCCAGGCCTCGTACCGGAGCAGGGGGGACCACTCATGGGTACCGAACACAGTCCGAAGGGCAGCGCGGGCAGCGCGAACAGCGCGAACAGCATCGAAAGCGCGAACAGCACGGAAAGCGGCAGCGCCGGCACCACCACCACCGCTCCCACCCTCATCGGTTCCGTACAGCGGGCGTTGCGGCTCGTGGAGGCGATGTACGCGGAGGGCGGGGCGACCGCCAAGCGGCTCTCCCGGCTCACCGGAATCCCGTTGCCCACGGTGTACCACCTGCTGCGCACCCTCAGCCACGAGGGCTACGTACAGCGCGAGGGCGGATCCTTCCGGCTCGCGGACGATCTGCCGCTCGCCTCGTGACGGCGGCCCGCGCGCGGGGAGTTCGGGGCGCGCGATCGAAGGTAATGATCAAAATGCGTGGGGTTCCGGCCAAGCTGTCACGTGCCATCGCGCATGTTCCAGCGGAAAATGCCAGAACGCCCTTCCACAGTGTGGAAGTTGAGTAAGTTCCCTTCTGTCGCGCCGTAGCCCGTGCACCACGCACGGTCCGGCCGGGAGGGGAGCCCGCGTGCCCGGGATCGACGAATGTCTGCTCGAAGCCATGGCCCTGCCCGGCGCCAGGGGTGCCGCGCTGGTCGACTGGAGCAGCGGACTGGCCCTCGGCACCGCCGGGGAATCACCGGTGGGGGACCACGAGACCACCGCTGCCGAGACCGCCGAGCTGGCCCGGGCGGCCGCCGAATACGAGTCCTTCGCCCCGGGCGGGCCCGAGGCGCAGGACGGCGCCGGGCCGCCCGTGGAGGACCTGATCGTCACCACCCGGACCGGCTACCACGTGCTCCGCTTCGTCGAGACCAGCTTCGACAGCAGCGTGTTCCTGCACCTGTGGCTCGACCGGACCGACGGAAACCTCGCGCTCGCCCGGCACAGACTCCGGGCCCTGGCCGAGGAGCTGGTGCTGAAATGACCGCCGTCGCCACCGTCGCCGTCTCCCCCCTGCTCACCCGGCTCGCCGCCGAGCGGGCGACCGGCGCCCTGTTCCGCGAACGCGGCACGCTCTTCCTGGAGGACGGCCGCGTGGTGCACGCGGAGAGCCCGGCCACCCCCGGACTCGACGTCCTGCTCACCACGGGCGGGGGCCTCACCCCCGAGCGCTGGACCGAAGCCGTGAACGAGGCCGGCGCCCGCCGCCAAGTCGCCCGGTTCCTCGTCGACAGTGGCGGGCTCGCGGGCGGCGAGCTGGAGATATGCCACCTCGCCGCGATCTTCGACGCCGCCTTCTTCGCACTCTCCCCGGGCAGCGGCCCCTCCCGCTTCCGGCGCGGGGCCACCCACTGGATCGGCTCCGTCCGTTCCGTTCCGGCCGCCGCCGTCGAGCGGGAGACCTGCCGCCGCCGGGAACTCCTCGACGCGGTCTGGCCCTATCCGCTGCTGGACACCTCCCCGGTCGTGCCCCGGGCCGCCGCCCCCGGGCAGACCGTCACCGCCCGCCAGCGGATCCTGCTCGACCTGGCCGACGGGGTAAGGACACCCGCGGACCTCGCCTGGGTGCTGGGCCGGCCGGCCTTTCACACCCTGCTCGACGTACGACGCCTCGCGGCGGCCGGGCTGGTCGAGACCCCGCACGCGCCGGCACCCGCCGCCGCGGCGGAGGCGCCGCTGCCCGACTGGATGACGCAGGCGCAGTCCCCGGACGTGGCGCTGCTGCGCCGGTTACGCGACGCACTGGAGGCAAGCCTGTGAGGCTCCCGCTGCGAGCCGCCCAGCGCGGCGACCGTTCCGAGCGGCGGCAGTCCGAAAGGAGAAGGTCCGACATGAGTACGGTGCCCGCCGAAGCCGAGGCCGAGATACTCGCCGAGCTCCGCCGGCTGCGGGCCCGGGTCCCGCAGCTGGGCGGCGCCCTCGCCGCGAGCGTCGACGGCCTGGTCCTGGCCCACGACAGCGCCGCCGCCGAGGCGGAATCCGTCGCGGCCCTCACCGCCGCGGCCCTCGGAGTGGCCCAGCGGCTCAGCGACTGCACCGGGCAGGGCGGGTTCCGCGAGCTGCTCGTGCGCGGGGAGGACGGTTACGTCGCCACCTACGCGGCGGGCGAAGCGGCCGTGCTGACCCTGATCGCGGAGCCGCGCGTCAACGTCGGCCGGCTGCACCTGGAGGCCCGCCGTTCCAGCCTGCGCATAGCGGAGCTGATCGACCAGAGCCTCGGCCGCCGCGGCCCGGCCCCGGGCTCCTGATCCCGTCGTACCGACCGAACGCACTGACGAACCGCACTGACGAACCGCACTGACCGAAAACGTCCAGGACACCGAAGAGAAATGGGAACAGCCATGGCCAACGTGGAGACATCGCTCAAGGAAGCCACCACCAGCATCGAAGGCGTGCTCGGCGTCGCCCTGGTCGACTGCAGCAGCGGTATGGCCCTCGGCACCATCGGCGGCGGAAAGGACCTCGACCTCACGGTCGCCGCGGCGGGCAACACCGACGTGGTGCGGGCCAAGCTCCGCACGATGGAGATGCTCGGCCTGAAGGACGAGATCGAGGACATCCTCATCACCCTCGGAAGCCAGTACCACCTGATCCGGCTCCTGAAGGGACGGGGCTCCGCGGGGCTCTTCCTCTACCTCGCGCTCGACAAGACGCGGGCCAATCTCGCGATGGCCCGGCACCAGCTGAAGAGGATCGAGGCGGAGCTGGACGTCTGATTCGATGACGGCGAGGTGGCGGGCGGCCGAACTCATCGCCGCCCGCCCCGCGGCTTCTCGCTTTATGCCCGAGATGACCGATATTTATCATCTCGTTACAGAGTAAGATGCTGTAATCGGCTGATCATCAAAGTGTTATTGAGCTGGAGAACTCGCCACCAATGCCCCCGCGCCTGAGCATCGTCGTGCCCGTCTACAACGTCGAGCTCTATCTCGACGAGTGCCTGGAGTCCATCGCGGCACAGACTTTCGGTGACTTCGAAGTCGTACTCCTCGACGACGGCTCCACCGACGGCAGCGCGGCACTGGCTCAGGCCTTCGTGGACCGGGACGACCGCTTCCGGCTGGTCCTCCAGGAGAACGCGGGACTCGGCGCGGCCCGCAACGCGGGCGCCCGGCACATCAGCCCGGACAGCGAGTTCCTGGCCTTCGTCGACAGCGACGACACCCTGCCGCCGAACGCCTACCAGCGCATGATCGACGCCCTCGACAAGACCGGCTCCGACTTCGCCGCCGGCAACGTCAAGCGCTTCCGCTCCGTCGGCATGCAGCAGGCCTGGGGACACCGGGTCCCCTTCGCCTCGACCCGGCTGAAGACCCACGTCTCGAAGTTCCCGGCGCTGGTCACCGACCGCACCGCGTGGAACAAGGTCTACCGGCGCAGCTTCTGGGACGAGCACGCCTTCCAGTACCCGGAAGGCATCCTCTACGAGGACGCCCCCGTTTCCATCCCCGCGCACTACCTCGCCAAGAGCGTCGACGTCATCGGCGAGTGCGTCTACCACTGGCGGGTCCGCGAAGCCGGTGAGCGCTCCATCACCCAGCGGACCACCGACCCGGTTTCGGTCATCGACCGGGTCGCCTCCATCCGGCTGGTCCGCGAGGCCCTCCAGCGCGAGCAGGGCGCGGTCCACGCCCGCCACCTGCGCGACTACGACCACAACCTGCTGACCGAGGAACTCCAGCTCATCTACAAGTTCGTTCCGGAGGGCGGCGCGGACTTCCGTGCCGCCTTCGCCAAGGAAGTCGGCGGCCTCGTCCGGGAGATGGGATCCGGAACCTGGTCCGACCTGCCGGTCGGGGACCGGCTCAAGGCCTACCTCGCGGAACAGGGCCGGGTCGAGGAGTTCGTGGCCCTCATACGGCACCAGCGCGCGTTCCACCACAGCCTGCCGGTCAAGGGGCTGGCCCGCCCGCAGGCCGACTACCCCTTCCTCAAGGCGCCGGTTCCCGCGAAGATCCTCGCCCTCGGCCCGAGCGAACGGCACGTCATCAGCCGCGTGGAGCAGGTCCAATGGGCCGACGGCAAGCTGCTGCTGCGCGGCTACGCGGTGCCCGGCCACCTGGGCGCCGAGAGCCGCCTCGGCTCGCGCAAGATGCTGGTCTTCCGCGAGCAGGGCAAGCGCAAGGCCAAGGGCAAGGGCAAGAACAAGCCTCGCCGGGCCGTAGTCACCACCCGTACGGTCGCCTCCCCCCTGGCCACGGCGAACTCCCCGCACCTCACCCTGCGCCATGCCGACTGGGCCGGATTCAGCGCCGCCATCGACGCCACCGCCTTTCAGACGAACGGCCAGTGGAACGAAGGCGTGTGGACCGGGTCCGTCATCGCCACGGGCGCCGGCGGCCTGCACCGCGAGCGGCTCTCGCACGGCGAACACGACAGCGGACAGAACCCGCCCGCGCACTGGGTCGCCCCGGACGTGCGGATCGTGCCGAGCACCGGCGGTCTCTTCAGCGTCCAGGTCGAGATCGTCCGCGCCCGCGCCCTGGACGTCCGCCTCGACGGTGATGACATCGAGGTGTCGGGCGAGCTCGCCGCCGAGGTCGGCGCCGGAGCCACCCTGCGCGCGCTGCACGTCTCCAGCCGGGCCGTGCTCAACCTCCCGATGGAGACCGCTCCCGCCGTCGGCGGCGGCCGGATCCCCTTCACCGTACGGATTCCGCTGGCCGATCTGGCTGCCGTCCCGGCCTCCCCGGGCGTGCCCGGCCAGTGGGCTCCCAAGCCGTGGAACCTGACCGTGACCGGCGCGGACGGCGTGGAGCACCGCCTGGCACACGACGAGCGCGCCGGATTCGCCGGACTGATCGTCCCGTTGCCCGGCGGGGAGTCCGGACGGGCCCTCTTCGCCAAGCGCGGCACCACCGGACACCTCATCCTCTCGATCCAGCCCTCCCCGCCGCTGGTCGACGCCGTCGAGACCGGGAACGGCGCCCTGACGCTCCGGGGCCGGTTCGTCGCGCCCCTGGACGAGCCCTACGAGCTGGTCCTGCACAATGCGTCCGGCGTGGAGTTCAGCTATCCCGTGACCCGTGACGGGGACGCCTTCGAGGCCTCCTTCGAGCCGGTGTTCCCCGAGCACCACGCCGGCCGCGTCCCGCTGCCGCAGGGCCGCTGGTGGCCCACGCTGCGCCCGGTCTCCCAGGGCGGGGCTACCGCGAGCCTGCTCGGCGTCGACCGGGGCGTCCCGCTGCAATTCTCCCCGACCGCCCTGTATTCCGGACCCCACGCCGTGACGGTCCTGGGCCGCCGGATGCGCTTCGAATCGCGCCTCTACGACCGGCTCGTCCTGGTGGCCGACCCGATGCTCAGCCCGCACGACCGCTCGCGCTACGCGCAGCGGGTCGCGCGCGATGTCACGTACCCGGCGCAGCGGGCGCTCCCGCTCAAGGACGTCGTGCTCTACGACGCCTTCCAGGGGCACGGCGCGGGAGACTCGCCCCGCGCCATCCACGAGGAACTCTTGCGGCGCGGCGAGAAGCTCGAACACGTCTGGCTGGTGCGCGACGGCCGCGTCGAGGTCCCGCAGACCGCGCGCGCCGTCCAGTACGACAGCCTCGAATTCTGGGAGCTGCTCGCGCGCGCCCGGTACTACGTGGTCAACGACAGCGTGCCGCTCGCCTTCCGGCGCCGCCCCGGCCAGACCGTCGTACAGACGTGGCACGGTACGCCGCTGAAGCAGATCGGCCACGACTTCAACCACGACTACTACACCAGCCCCGCGGTGCTGGAGGCGCTGGAGCACGACAGCGCGCAGTGGTCGCTGCTCGCCTCCCCGGGCTCGTACGCCACCCCGGTCCTGAAGCGCGCGCTCGGCTACGACGGGGAGGTCATCGAATCGGGCAGCCCGCGCACGGACGCCCTGGTGCGCCCCGACGCGGCGCGGATCGCGGAGGTCCGCCGGCGGCTCGGCCTGCCGGAGGGCAAGAAGGTCGTCCTCTACCTGCCCACGTGGCGGGAGAACCGCGAGGGCTGGACGCTCACCTCCGGCTACAAGCTCGACCAGCGGATCGACCTGGACGCGGCCCGGCGCGAGCTCGGCGAGGACCACGTCCTGCTGGTCCGCAGCCACCACAAGGTCACCGAGCAGGTGTGCGAAGGCGTCCGAGACGGGTTCGTCGTCGACGTCTCGCGCTGGCCCGACACCACCGACCTGCTGCTCGTCGCCGACGTGCTGATCTCGGACTACTCCTCCGCGATCTTCGACTTCGCGCACACCGACCGGCCGGTCCTGCTCTTCACCTACGACCTGGAGCACTACCGGGACACCCTGCGCGGCTTCAGCTTCGACCTGGAGAAGAAGGCCCCGGGCCCGCTGCTCAGGGATTCGGCGAGCCTGATCGAGGCCGTGCGGAACGCGGACGCCGTGGGCGCGCGGTACGCGCAGGCGCGTGCGGCGTTCCGCGAGGAGTTCTGCGACCTGGACGACGGTCAGGCGGCCCGCCGCATCGTCGATCGCATGCTCGACGTGTAACCCGCCGGAGTGCATTGCGGACTGGATTCGGACCGGTCCCGGCCCCACCGATGAGTTTCCGGGCCGGGGCCGGTCTGTATGTGAGGGAACGGATTCCCCGTCCCTCACACTCCGGAGGCAGTCATGGCGAGCAACCCCTTCATCACGTGTCTGTGGTTCGACGGGGCGGCGGAGGCCGCCGCCGACTACTACCTCTCGGTCTTCAAGGACGGCAAGCGCGGCCGCGTGGGCCTTCGTCCCGAGCACAGCGGCGGCGTGGCGGGCGAGGTCATGGTCGTCGAGTTCGAGATCAACGGCCAGAGGTTCGTCGGGCTCAACGGCGGCCCGCAATTCCCCTTCACCGAGGCCGTCTCCTTCCAGATCCACTGCGCGGACGACGCCGAGGCGGACTACTACTACGAGGCGCTGACCGCCGACGGCGGCGCGGAATCCGCCTGCGGCTGGGTCAAGGACAAGTTCGGGCTGTCCTGGCAGGTCATCCCGGCCGGGGCCATCGAGCTGATCTCCGACCCCGACCCGGGGCGGGCCGGCCGGGCGGCGGCCGCGATGATGAAGATGAAGAAGCTCGACGTGGCGGAGATGCGGCGGGCGGCGGACGCGGGCTGAGACGGTCCCGGCGCGATCCGAAAGAGACGGGCTAGAGGCGTGCGCCCTCCGAGGCGATCCGCGCCAGCAGGGCGGGCAGCGCCGTCCCGATGGGCTCGCGGATCACCTCGTCGGCGAGGGAGTCGTACGGGGTCTCCTGCGCGTTCACGATGATCAGGCGGGCCCCGGCCTCCGCGGCCATCCCGGCCAGCGAGGCCGCCGGCTGCACCTGGAGCGTCGAGCCCACGGCCACGAAGACCTGGCACCCCTGGGCGACCGCGACCGCCTGCGCCAGCACCTCGGGGTCCAGCCGCTCCCCGAACATCACGGTCGCCGCCTTCAGGATCCCGCCGCACGCCAGGCAGGCCGGATCCGGCTCCCCGGCGGCGACCCGGGCCAGCGCCTCGTCCATGCCGGTCCGGGCACGACAGGCCGTGCACACCACCGCCCGCGCCGTGCCGTGCAGCTCGAACACCTTCCGCGCGGGGGTCCCGGCGAGCTGGTGCAGCCCGTCCACGTTCTGCGTGATCACCCGCAGCGGGATCCCGGCACGCTCCAGATCGGCGACGGCGAGGTGCGCGGCGTTCGGCCGCGCCCCCAGGGCGCCGAGCTCGGCGCGCATCAGCCAGGACCGGCGCCGGATCTCCGGATCGGCCATGTAGGGCGCGTAGGTCACGAGCTTCTCGGCGTCGGGCTCCCGCCGCCACAATCCCCGCGGCCCCCGGTAGTCGGGAATTCCCGAATCGGTGGACATTCCGGCCCCACTGAACACTGCGACGAGCGGCTTTCCCATGCGCCGAGCCTAGGGAGCGGGCGCGCTCTTCTCCACAGGGTTTCGCTCAGCCCGACGCGTGCGCGCCTACGCCCGTGCCCGGTCCGGCGTCCGGGCCGAGGTCCGGTCCGACGTACGGTCCGAGGGCCGGGCCGACGCCCGTGTCCGCGTCCAGGAGCTTCTGGAGGCGCGGGACCGCGAAGTCCACGAGGGCGGCCACCGGAAGGAGGCGGCAGACCGCGCCGCCCACCTCCTCCGAGGTGCAGGCCGCAACGGCCACCTTCCCGGCCGCCGGCTGCCATGTCCACGGGGACCAGATCATCCCGGTGGGCGCCCGGGGAACCCGGCCCCCGTCTTCGCGCCGGACTCCGTAGGGTGGCCGCATGCCGACCACCGTCCTGTACTGCTCCGATCCGCTGAACGGGCGCCGCGCCGAAGCCCACTTCGCAGAGGAGGCCCGCGCGGTGCGCGACGCCGGGGGTGGCATCGGGCTCATCGATCACGACGCCCTGCTGGCCGGGGACGCCGGCCGGGCCGTGGCCGGGGTCCCCGCCGGGGCGGGAGCGCTCTGGTACCGGGGCTGGATGATTCCCGCGGGTCGGTACGCCGACCTCGACGCGGCCCTGCGCGAGCGCGGCGCCGGACTGCGCGTCACCCCGAAGGCCTACCGGCGCGCCCACGAACTCCCCGGCTGGTACGAGGCGTTCGCCGGACTCACCCCGCCCAGCCGCTGGCTGGCGACACCCCCGGGGAAGACCCCGGAGTCGGCCCGGCTCGCGGA
This sequence comes from Streptomyces sp. NPDC099050, assembly GCF_044759865.1. Lineage (NCBI taxonomy): Bacteria > Bacillati > Actinomycetota > Actinomycetes > Kitasatosporales > Streptomycetaceae > Streptomyces > Streptomyces sp. NPDC099050. The sequence continues at coordinate 222,808 of NZ_JBIWAE010000001.1, forward strand.
CGCCGCCGTGGCCCTCCCCTCGCGCGCGGGCATCGTCAAGGACTACGTCAAGTCCCGCAAGCACGAGTGGGCCGAGGCCTGCCACCTCCCCGACCTCACGGACCGGGCCGCCGTCCACCGCGTGGTGAACCGGTTCGTGGAACTCCAGGGCGAGGACCTGGTCGGCGGGGTGGTGCTGCGCGCCTTCGAAGAGTTCACGGCGGCCGAGGGCGAGGCCGGCGAGGTACGGGTCTGGTGGCGCGACGGCGAGCCCCGACTGGTCACCGCCCACCCCGACAGCCCGTACGCCGTCGCCGCGGCGCCGGACCTCGCACCGGTGCGGGCCGCCGTCGCGGAGCTCGGCTGCGCCTTCGTCACCACGGACCTCGCGCTGCGCGCGGACGGCGTCTGGCGGGTCGTGGAGGTGGGCGACGGGCAGGTGAGCGACCTGCACCGGGAGGCCGATCGCACGGCGTTCGTCCGCCTCCTGACGGCCGGTTGAGCCCGGACGGGACGCGGGCCGGGGCGCGGGCGCATCTGGTACAACGTCGGACATGACGGGACTCGCTGGATTCGAGATCAACGGCGCGAGCGTCGCCGACATGGCGCTCATCCGGGACTGGGCAGACGAAGAGGGCTGGAACCCGGGGGACTCCGACCGGTTCGCGTTCGCCGCCGCCGATCCGGGCGGATTCCTCGTCGGGCGGCTCCGCGGGGAGCCCGTCGCTTGTATCTCGGCCATCCGGTACGGGGCCGGATTCGGCTTCATCGGCTTCTACATCGCCCGTCCCCACGTCCGCGGCCAGGGGTACGGGATCCGGCTGTGGAAGGCCGGAATGGAGCGGCTCGACGGGCGGCTCGTCGGGCTGGACGGGGTGGTCGAGCAGCAGGACAACTACCGCAAGTCCGGCTTCCGCTCGGCCTGGAACAACGTCCGCCACGAGGGGGTGCCGCGGGAGTCCGGGCCGCCCGGCACGGGAAGGGAGGAGGCCGCGCCCGAGGTGCGGATCGTGGACGCCGCCACCCTGCCCTTCGGGCAACTCGCCGCGTACGACCGGAGGTTCTTCCCCGCGCCGCGCGACGCCTTCCTCGCGGCCTGGGTCGGACTGCCCGGCCGCAGCGCCCTCGCCGCCGTCCGGGACGGCCGGATCGAGGGGCTCGGCGTCGTCCGGCCGGGCAGCGGCGCCGCCCGGATCGGCCCGCTCTACGCGGCCGACCCGGCCGTCGCCGCGGCGCTGCTGTTCCGGCTCGCGGAGCGGACGCCCGACGGCGCGGTGGCCGTGGACGTACCGGACGCCCATCCGCGAGCCGCCGCCCTGCTGGGCGGACTGGGCCTGACCCCGACGTTCGAGACCGCCCGGATGTACACCGGCCAGGGGCCGGACCTCGACCTGACCGGCATGTACGGGGTCACGAGCCTGGAACTGGGCTGATCCCGGAGGCCGGGCCGGTATCGGAGCCCGGGCCGGAATCGGAGTCCGGGCCGGTATCGGAGCCCGGGCCGGAATCGGAGTCCGGGCCGGAATCGGAGTCCGGGCCGGTATCGGAGTCCGGGCCGGTCTCAGATGGTGAAGAGCGTGCCGGTGCTGCTCCACAGGCCGCACGGGTTCGCGTAGGTGTAGGAGTAGTTCATCCGGCGGCCCTGCCACACGCCTTCGGCGGTGACGGTCACCGGGCTCCACTCCCGGGTACACGCCGCGTCGGGGCGCGGCTCGGCGAGCGCGTCCAGCTCGGGTGCGTGGGCCTGTAACTCGGCGCACGCCGCGTCCGGATCCGGGTGGGTTCCGCCGGGCCGGGGTGCGCAGACCAGGGTGACCGCGCGCAGCACCGTACCGCTCACCGCGTCCTCGCCGTCGGTGACGCTCAGGACGAGCGCGGACGGGGCGTACAGGCTTTCGCCGCCGGCGGGCGCGGCTCCGGCGATGCCGGAGCCCGTCAGGGCGGTGAGGGCGGTGAGCCCCATGGCGGCGGACGACAGTCCCAGGGTCCTGGTGACGGATCGCATGTCGAACACTCCTCGCGTCGTTGCGTCGGATAACGGACGCGAGTCTTGCCCATGCGGAACCGGAACGCCCGTTCGCACCTCTACTTCTCGTCACGCACCGCTCACGCATGACCGCAGACCGCAGCGGCCCCGGGTGGCTGACCTGTGGGGGAGCGCCCGGCGGAATCGGCCCGAACCCGACCGGATCAGCTGGCGGCGAGGCGGGGGGCGTACAGGTCCATGAGGCGGGTCCGGGTCTGGTGCAGCCGCAGTGCGAGGACCCGTCCGACCCAGTGGCCGAGGGCGGACCCGAAGGCCGGGTCGGCGTCCATGAGCATCCGTACGGTCGTGGCGTCGAACTCGTACGCGCGCACCGGCGTCATGGCCTCGGCGCCCAGCTGCCACACGTACGGCGGGAACAGCCACGACCACCCGACCAGTTCTCCGGGTCCCAGGCTCTCGATCGGGGTGGGGCGGCGGCCCGGTACCGGGATCTCCAGGGTCACCGTGCCGGAGCGCACGATCCAGAAGGAATCCGCCCGCCTGCCCTCGTCGAAGATCCGCGCGCCCTCGCGGAAATTGACATCACGGGCGTGGGACATCAGCCGCCCGCGATGCTCGGTCGACAGGACGGCAGCGATCCGGATGGGGGAAGGTGTGCTCACGACGGCCTCCGATCGGGACCCCCCGCTCACCCCAGTGTCGCCGACGGCGGACGGGACCGGGGTGTCCGTCTCCGGTGAATTGTCCGATTTTCGGCGAGGTAAACCCCGGGGGTCGTAACGGCGGCCCCGGCTACTCTTCGGCGCCGGCCTCCAGGCAGGCCAGCTCCATGGCGTCGAGGACGGCCTCGTGGGTGCGCCCGCTCAGCTCGGATACGTGTCCGATCTGCGCCGTCGCCCAGGCCGCCAGGGTCATGACCAGCACGCGGAGCCCGTCGGTACCGTGTTCGGCGAGGATCTCGTCGGCGGTGTCCATCGCCCTCTCGGGTACCAGTTCCGAGCCCGTGCCCGTCCCCCCACGGCACCGTAGAGGGGCACGGGCCCGGTGGGGGCGGCAATCGGGAGAACGGGCCCCGGAGTCCCAGGTTCCGGACGGGCGGATGCGGGCCGCGGGTGCGTGATCGGCGCGATTCGGCATCCGATGGGTCAAGTGCGGTGAACGGAAGCGGGATTCCCCCTAGGGTGCCCGTGGCCACGGCCGTGGACGTCCGTACGATGGTTTCCGGCCATTCGGCCTCTCGTAATGCGTCATACATTCACCGAACTGGGGGGTTCATGCATAGATCCAGAGGGCTGGCAACCGCTCTCGCCCTGGCCCTGGCAGGCACCTGCACGGCCATGGGCCTCGGCCTCACCGAAGAGGCCGCGGCCGTCACCCCGCCGGTGGCCTTCACCGCCGACGAGCTGCCCACCTGGCAGGCCAACGGTGTCGTCTGGGCCCTCGCCGAGGCCGGCGACCGGGTCTTCGTCGGCGGCACCTTCTCCGCGGTGCGTCCACCGGAAGGCGCCGCCGGAACCGAGCAGGAGGCGGTGAACTTCGCGACGCTCGACGCCGCGACGGGCGCCCCCACCTCCTGCAAGCTGTCCTTCACCGTGGGCTCCGGCACCGCCACCGTCCGCGGGCTCGTCCTCTCGCCGGACAAGACGACCCTGTACGCCGGCGGCTACTTCGGCGCCGTCAACGGCACCGCGGTCTCCAGCATCGCCGCCATCGACGTGGCGACCTGCACCGTGAAGACCGGCTTCCGGCCCGCCTTCGCGGCCACCGTCCGGGCCCTCGCCGTCACCGGTGACACCGTGTACGCGGGTGGGGACTTCCTCACCGTCGCGGGCCAGCCCCGCGAGCGGTTCGCCGCCGTCGACGCGGCCGACGGCACGCTGAAGCCCTTCACCGCGAACGCCGACGAGCCGGGCCGGGCCGTCGAGCTCACCCCGGACGGCGAACACGTGCTCCTGGGCGGTGACTTCTTCACCGTGGGCGGTACGAACAGCCACGCCCTCGCCGTCGTCGACGCGACGACCGGCGCCGTCACCAAGGCCTACCCGGGGTTCGTCGAGACCAACTCGGTGGTCAAGGACATCGCCACCGACGCGACCGGCTTCTACACCGCCAACGAGGGAACGGGCGGTGGCGTCTTCGACGGCCGGATCGCCCTGAACCTGAGTGACTTCGGCCAGCGCTGGCGCGACACCTGCCTCGGGGCGACCCAGGCCGTGCTCCCGTACCAGGACGTGCTCTACAGCGCCTCGCACGCGCACGACTGCTCCAGCGTCGGTGAGTTCCCGGACGGCCAGCGCCACCACCTGCTGGCCCAGCCGACCGCCTCGACCGGCAAGCTGGGCTGGGCCCCCGACACCAACGACGGCATCGGCGAGGGCATCGGCCCGCGCGTGATGGCGGTCGGCGCCAAGGGCGGCGTCCAGTACCTCTGGATCGGCGGCGAGTTCACCACCGTCAACGGTGCGGCGCAGCAGAGCCTGACGCGCTTCGCCTCCACCGGGGACACGGGTGCGCCCAGCGTCCCGGTGGCCAGCGCCGTCAGTTTCAAGCCCGGTGAGGTCCAGGTGCGCTGGCGCACCAGCCTCGACCTGGACGACAGCGCGCTCACGTACAAGGTCTACCGGGGCGGTGCGGCCACGCCGATCGCCACGGTCGCGGCGGACTCGCTGTTCTTCCGCCGCCCGCAGACCTCCTGGACCGACACCACCGTCACGGCGGGGCAGTCCTACACCTACCGGGTGACCGCCACCGACGCGGCCGGCAACGCCAGCGCCCTGTCGGCGACGGCGAGCGTGACGGTCCCGAACTCGGCCGACGCGTACCCCAGCGCGGTCCGCGCGGACGGCGCCCAGCTGTTCTGGCGCTACGACGAGTCGGCCCTGCCCTTCGTGGCGGACTCCTCGGACGGCAACCAGAGCGGTGTGCACCTCAACGCCCCCGCCCTACGCCAGACGCCCGGTGCGGTCTCGGGCGCGAGCACGGCCATCGGCTTCAACGGCACGGACACCCAGGTGTACGGGGACCGGCGCCAGAACGTCGGCTCCACCTACAGCGTCGAGACCTGGTTCAAGACGAACACCACCACCGGCGGCAAGCTCGTCGGGTTCGGCAACAACCAGTCCCGCGGCAGCAGTCAGTACGACAAGCACATCTACATGACCAATGACGGCCGGCTCGTCTACGGCGTCTACAGCGGCGGCACCCACACCGTCACGACCGCCGCCGCGTACAACGACAACCAGTGGCACCACGTCGTCGCGACCCAGGGCCCGGGCGGCATGACCCTGTACGTGGACGGAGCGCAGAAGGGCACGCTGGGCTTCACCGCGCACGAGAACTTCGCCGGCTACTGGCACGCCGGCGGCGACAGCCTCGGCGGCTGGCCGGACCGTCCGGTCAGCGAGTACTGGGCGGGCAAGCTGGACGAGACCGCCGTCTATCCGACGGTCCTGAGCGCGGCCCAGGTGCAGAACCACCACGCCCTGGCCACCGCCCCGGCCGACTCGGTCGTCGAGGTCCAGGCCGCTGAGGACACGTACGCCAACGCGGGCGCCCCGGGCACCAATTACGGGACGTCGGGCTCGCTCGCGGTGCGCGGAACCTCGTTCTACGCGAGCTACCTGCGGTTCAACCTGCCCGCAGCGCCGGCCGGCACGGTGCTCAAGGCGGCCACGCTGAGCGTGAAGACCAGCACCATGGGCGGCGCCGGTACGGCGGACACGGTGTCCGTGGTCCCGGTCACCGGCTCCTGGACGGAGGCCGGGACCACCTACGCAAACCGCCCGGCGCTCGGCGGCCCGGCGCTCGGCAGCTTCGCGGGCGTCCCGGAGGGGTCGGCCGTCCAGACGACCGGCCTGGACAAGGCCACCCTTGCCGGGGCGCTCGGCGGCGCGTACGGCCTGGCGCTGAGCAGCGCCGGTACGGACGCGCTGTGGCTGTGGTCCTCGGAGGCCGCGGCCAACGAGGGCTCGCCGAAGCTGACGCTCACCTTCGGCGCGCCGTAGCCGGAGCGGGTCCCGCGTGCGGCGGCCGGGTGGTTCCTACGCCCGGCCGCCGCTGCCGTTCCTGCTCCGCTCCTGCCCCGTTCCTGCTCCGTTCCTGCTCCGCCCGGCCGCCGTGGTGGACGTGCGCCAGGATCTGCCGGAGCAGGGCGGCGACGTGCTCGTCCCGGCCACCGCACTCGGCCTCGGCATCGGCCCGGCGTTCTTGGGCGACGAGGGCTCCACCCTCGTGGTCGTCGCCAACGCGCTGCGCCTGCTGCGTTACGCCGACTGATCCGTGGCCGTGGCCGTGGCAGTGGTCGCGGCCGCGGCCGTCGCCGTGAACGCGTAGTCGAAGGCGTACTCGACCGAGGTGTCGCCGTAGCGGTGGACGAAGGAGCCGGAGCCGCCGAGACCGGTCAGGCCGCCGGTGCCCGAGCCGGGGACCACGGTGAAGCCGCAGTGGGTGCCGGTGGCGTCGAAGGTGCCGCGTTCCTCCAGGACGAAGGCGCCTTCGCGGCCGCCGACGGTACCGGTGACCAGCTCCATGCCGGTGAAGGTGCCGGTGCTGTCCCCCGTGTAGGCGACGGTGTAGGCGCAGGTCGTTTCGGGGGCGGTGACGGCGCCGGCGAAGGCGTTGGTGACCGTGGCGCGGGCCAGGCGGGGGAAAACGCCTTCCGGGCCGACCGGGCTCTCCTCCCAGTCCTTGAAGGTGAAGCTGTTGGTGGTGGATGTGGTGGAGGTGGGGGGCGGGGTGGTCGGGGTCGTCGTGGGCACGGGGGTCTCCTGAGCTGGGTCCTGTGGGGTGGGCGTGGTGCGGGTCCTGCGGGCGGGCTGCGGGCCCGTCCGTGCACAGCCTGGACGGCGTACCTGACATCTCCTGTCAGGTATGCCGGACAATGACCGCATGCGCGCCGACCGGCTCCTCTCCCTCCTCCTGCTGCTCCAGAACCGCGGCCGGATGACCGCCCCCGAGCTCGCCGCCGAGTTGGAGGTCTCCGTCCGCACCGTGTACCGGGACGTCGAGGCGCTCGGCGCCTCCGGGATCCCCGTCCACGCGGACCGCGGGCCGGCGGGCGGGTTCCGTCTCGTCGACGGCTACCGGACCCGGCTCACCGGTCTCACCGACGTCCAGGCGGGCTCCCTGTTCCTCGCCGGAGCCCCCGGCCCCGCCCGGGACCTCGGCCTCGGCGCGGACCTCACCGCCGCCCAGCTGAAGCTCCAGGCCGCCCTGCCCGCCGAACTCGCGGACCGGGCCCGCCGGATCCAGCAGCGCTTCCACCTCGACGCTCCCGCCTGGTTCCGCGACGCCGACCCCGTACCGCATCTCGCTCGGATCGCCGAGGCGGTGTGGGAGCAGCGGATCCTGAAGACCCATTACCGTCGCTGGCGCGGCGCCGTCCACCGGGACCTGTGGCCGCTCGGACTCGTCCTCAAGGGGGGCATCTGGTACCTGGTCGCCCGGGCCGCGGAGGCAGTGGAGGCTGCAGGGGCAGGGCCAAGGCCAGGCGCAGAGGTGGCGGGAGAGGCCGTGAGGGCCCGGGCCACCCCGGGGAAGGCCGAGGGAGCCGTGCGGACCTACCGGGTGGGGCGGTTCCTCGCCGTGGACACCCCGGGCGGGCGCTTCGAACGCCCCGAAGGGTTCGAACTCGCGGCGTACTGGGAGGAGTCCGCCCGCCGCCTGGAGGCGGCCACGCGCCGGCAGACCGCCCTCGTACGGCTCTCCCCGCACGCCGTGCGCCTGCTGCCGATGTGGTTCGGGGCGGCCGGCGTCCGCGCCCTCGCCACCGCCGGGCCGCCGGACGCGGAAGGCCGGGTGGACGTGGAACTCGCCGTCGAGTCGGGTTCCGTGGCCGTCGGCGACCTGCTCCGCCTCGGCGCGGAGGCCGAGGTGCTCGGCCCGCCGGAGCTGCGCCGGGCCCTCGCGGACGCGGTGGCCGAACTGGCCGGGCGCTACCGGTGAGAACGGGTGGCTCCGGCCGGGAGACGGCCTCGGGCGGGACTCTCGGATCAGGTCGGGCCCGCGGTGTCCGGGCCCGCGGTGTCCGGCGCCCCGCGGACCTTGGCCGCCGCCCCGGGGCGGGGGACGTCGTCCACCGCGAGACAGATCCCGAAGACCCGGTCGTGGCCGGTCCAGCCGTTGACGCGGCCCCGGTTGTTGGAGATCTGGATCCGCCGGCGCGGGGCGTCCACGGCCGTGACGAGGTGCAGGTACACCGTGCCGGACACCCGGGCCAGCACGATGTCGCCGGGTTCCACCAGAGCGGGGTCGGCCGGGGCGACGCGAACGCGCTGCCGGCTGTGGACGAGCGGGACCATGGACGTGCCGGTGGGCCGGAACTCCACCGTGGCGCCCGCGCGGACACGGTCCGCCTGGACTTCGAGCATTCCCATCGGGCGAGTGTGCCCCGGCGCCGTGACCGGCGGACACGGGTTTTCGCCGGGGGCCTCAGGGGGTGGGCGGTGGCTCGACCTCCAGGAAGCGGCGGCGGCGGGGGCCGCGGTACAGCAGGCAGACCCAGCCGAGCCGTTCGAGCGCGGCCGCGCAGGCCGTGAGGCGTTCCTGCTCCTCCTCGGCCGCGCCGCCGCCCGGCGGGCCGAGCCAGGTCACCTCGACGCGGCCGTCCCCGGAGGCCGCGGGGCCCACCCGGTACCCGGTCCGGATGCGTGGCCCGTCCGGGTCCCGCGGATCCCGTGCCGAGGGCGGGATGCCCGCCGCCTCCAGTACGAGGGCCACCGCGCGCGGCATCAGCCGGAGTTCCCAGGGGGCGGGAACCGCGGAGCCCGAGGGGCCGTTGACGAGCTGGCGGATCTGGAGCAGCCCCTCGTAGGCGGTACGGAGTTCTGCCGCGCGCCCCGTTCCGGAGGGCACGGGGCCGTCACCGCTCGCCGGTTCGAAGCCCTGCCCGGGTGTGTTCACGTACGGCCGTCCCCTCGTCCGATCCGATCCGACCCGACCCGACCCGACCCGACCCGATCAAGTCTCGGCCGGTCCGTTTCTGAGTACCTCACACCCAACGGTCTGAGTATCCGGCCCGATTCCCGGGACGGCCCCCGCTGATGGAATGGGGGCATGACCTCGGAAGCCGGCATCGCCACCGCCATCGCCATCGCCACCGCCACCGCGCCCGCGCCCGCCGCGAGCCGCCCGCGGATGCAGCAGCACGTGACCACCGCCGGCTCGGCCCTGGCCGTGGCCCTGGTCCCGCTCGTGGTCGGGGTCCTGGTGGCCAAGGGGCTCGCCGCGGACCCGCACGCACCGGTCAACGCCCTGATCACCGGCGGCGGTCAGCGCGCCGGTCTGCCGGGGGCGGAGTGGCGCCGCCGTGGGCACGCCACCATGCGCCGGCTGCGCACCGCCCGGCGCGGAGCCGTGCGCGGAACGGTGCGCGGAACGGTGCGGGGCGCCGTCCGGGGACGTGCCTACGTGACGCCCGGCCGCCCCGCCGGGCACTGAGCCCGGAGCCAGGCCCCGGCGGCCTCCGGGGAGCGCAGCCGGACCACCCGCAGCGGGGCGAACCGAGCCTCACCGGCCAGAGCGCCGATCTCCGCCCGCCGGGCCCCGTACTGGGACCAGGCCCACCACGCGGGGTGGTCGGCGCGCAGCCACTCCCGCCACCGCTCGCGGTTGCCCCCGAACAGCCGCTTCCGCAACAGGCTCCGGCGCAGCGAGCGCACCAGCACCCGGCGCATGACGGTACGGCGCGGCTGGTCCAGCCACACCACGGTGTCGGCCCGCCACCACAGCAGCTCGCGCGCGGCCTCGGGCCCGTGGGAGTCGAGGCTCCACCGGTCGCCCTCCGCGATCCGCGCGAGGTCCGCGACGTAGGAGGGGCTGACGGCCCACCCCGGCCCGGAGAAGTGCAGCTCGTCCATCTCGTGGTACGGCAGGCCGAGGAGCCGGCCCAACTCCCGGGCCAGGGTGGACTTGCCGGCTCCGCTGATGCCGACGACGAGTACGCGTTGCATCAGCGGAGCCTAACCGGGGGCTCGGGCCGTCAGGCGCCGAGGGGCTCCTGGAGTTCGGTGACCCACTGGTCCCGGTCCGCCGGGCAGGACAGGGACACCTCGCGGGCGTAGCCGGAGGAGCGCTCCCCGTTCGCGTCGATCCACTGGGCCAGGGCCTGCGCGGTCGGCAGGACGGAGTCCATCGAACCCCGGTGCACGACCGTCGCCGCCCGCTCGACGGCGGGCAGCACGACGATGCGCACGTCGCCCCCGAGGTCCTCGGCCCGGACGCCCGCGGCGACCGCCACCCCGGCGTGGACCAGGACGGCACCGGGCCGCGAGGGGTCACCGGCGTCCTCGTAGTACGCCACGCCCGGTTCCGTCAGCGTGACTCCGGCGGCCTCGACACGGCTGAGCAGCTCGTCGTAGAGCGGGCCGATGACCGGGCCGATGTCCTGCCCCTCGTAGCTGGCCGCGATCCCGCTCAACTCGGCCAGGCGGACGGGCGGAAGGCTCTTCACGACGATGTCGATGGAAGACATGGTTCCCTCGTTCTCGATGATCCGGAGCCTCGTCTCGACCTGGGTCAGCCGGGCCGCCGCGGCGGCCATGGCCGATTCCAGTTCCGCCTGCCGCAGCCGCAGCATGCCGCGCAGCTCCTCCGCGCCGACCAGCTCGTCGAGTATCGACCCCACCTGTTCCAGGCTGAAGCCGAGCTCCTTGAGCGCGATGACACGGTTGAGGCGGGCGAGTTGCCCAGCCTCGTAGTAGCGGTAGCCGCTGGCGGGGTCGACACGGGCCGGGTGCAGCAGTCCGAGTGCGTCGTAGTGACGCAGCATGCGGACCGATACCCGGCCGTGCTTGGCGAAGTCTCCGATGGTGAACATGACGCCTTCCAGTGCAGGCCCTGACACGGTGTGAGAGTCAAGCGAGGCCAGAATATGCGGGCATCGGGCCAGGTCAGCGGCGCTGGGCGACGACGCGGGGCGGCGGCGTGGGGCGACCGCGTGGGCCAGCGGCTTGGGGCGGCGGGTCGAGCCGCCCGGTCGAGCCGCACGGTCGAGCCGGCCGGTCGAGCCGCTGGTCGGGTCAGGGCCTCGGGCCGGTCGTTCAGGTCAGCGGCCGGCCTGGCGGATGCAGAGGTCCACGATGGACGGCGGCAGTGAACCTTCCGCTGCCGCGCACAGCTCGTCCGTGCGGGGGAGCGGCGGTACGGGGTCGCGGCCGGGCCGGGCGGCGGTCGTCTTGGGCGGGTGCGCGCGGCGTGGCGCGGGCGGCTTCGCGCGCCGTTCGGCCGCCGGGCGGGGGGCCTTCACGGGCCGCCGGGAGGGTTCGCGGCCGCCGTCCGGGTCGGCGTCGGCCCGGTCGGCGGCGGCGGCCCTCGCCGGGAGTTCCCCGAGGGGCGGCGGCTCGGCGGGGAGTCCGACCGGACCGGCCGTGGGGGAGGCGTCGGCCGGCCGACCCAGATCCGGCGCGTCGGCGGGGGGCACGGAATCACGCGCGGGCACGGCGGCATCCCGCGGGCCGCCGACCGACACGCAGCCGGCGCTCGCGAGGAGGGCGACGAGGGAGAGGGGCAGGGCCCGGCGCAACTGCATCGGACCACCATGCCGCACGGGCGGGCGGGCCGGTTCCCGCCCTCACGCGCGTGGGAGGGACGGCGAGGGCGGGGCGGGGAGGGCGGAGCGGGCGGGGAAGAGCGCCCCAGGGGCTGCTGAAACGGTTCGGCGAGCTCACCGTGCCCGTTTCTGCCGTGACGGGGAGGTTCACCGGTCCGGGAGAACGCACACCTGGACGGGGCTGGACCTGACGGAGAAACCCAGACAAGGTTCGGAGGGGAACGACAGTACGGATGCCGGGGGAGGCGCGACCTCCGGTGCTCCGTGTTGCCGTGCCGGCTCCCCGGACCGGCGCCCGCCCGAGCGGCGGGAGCACTCCGGTGGGCCGCCCGTCTGCCCGCCCGCCTGCCCTGTACGGAGTCCCACCCCATGACCGCAGCCCCCGCGCCCGGCAACGAACCCGATGCCCCGGAGCCGAAGCACCCGCCGGGCCCCGCGCCCGCCTCCGACCCCGCCACCACGACCGAGGACCGGGCCGTCGCCGGGTGGCGGGGGTGGGGGGCCGTAGGGGCGGTGGCGCTCGGGATCTTCTGTCTCATCACCTCCGAGTTGCTGCCGGTCGGCCTGCTCACCTCCGTAGGAGCCGATCTCGGTGTGTCCGACGGCACCGCCGGGCTGATGGTCACCGTGCCGGGGCTCGTCGCGGGCTTCTGCGCGCCCCTCGTCACCGTGGGCGCCGGCCGGCTCGACCGGCGCTGGGTACTGGTCGTGCTGATCGCCCTGATGGCCCTCGCGAACCTGGTCGCGGCGCTCGCTCCCGGATTCGGCGTGCTGCTGGCCGCCCGGCTGCTCGTCGGGGTCAGCGTCGGCGGGTTCTGGGCCATAGCCGGCGGCCTCGCCGTCCGCCTCGTCCCCGCGCACCACGTCGGCCGGGCCACCGCGCTCGTCTTCGGCGGGGTTCCCACGGCCTCGGTGCTCGGCGTCCCCGCCGGGACCCTGCTCGGCGAACTGGGCGGCTGGCGCTTCGCCTTCGCGGCCGTGGGCGGGCTCGGAGTGCTCACCCTGGCCGCACTGCTCCTGCTGCTCCCGCCGCTGCCGCCGACCCGGACCATCACCTTCGCCCAACTCCCCGACCTGCTCCGGCGCAACCGCGCGGTCCGGGCCGGGGTCGCCGTCACCTTCCTGCTGGTGACGGGGCAGTTCGCCGCGTACACGTTCGTACGGCCCATCCTGCAGGACGTGTCCGGTGTGGACACCGCCTACGTGAGCACCCTCCTCCTCGGGTACGGAGTCGCGGGCGTGGCCGGAAACTTCCTGGCGGGCGGGCGTGACCCGTACCGCGCGCTGTTCACCGTCGGGGCTTCCCTCGCCGTGATCCTGGCCCTGATCGCCACGGTGCCGGGTGCGGTTGCCGGGACGGTGCTGCTGCTGGCCTGGGGGCTCGTGTACGGCGGGGTCTCCGTCAGTCTCCAGAGCTGGATGATCAAGGCCGCGCCGGACGACGCGGAGGCCGCCTCCTCGCTGATGGTGGCGATGTTCAACCTGGCCATCGCCGCCGGCGCCCTGTCCGGCGGTCTCGCGGTGGACGGGATCTCGGTGCCCGCCGCCGCATGGGCCGGAGCCGCCCTGATGGCGCTGGCCGCCGTCACCGTGCGGGTCACCTCCACGTCCCGCACGGCCACGCGGGCCGTCATGGGCGCGGGCGCGGCGTCCGCCGCCGGTGCCGGTGCCACCGGGACCGGCGGCCGCACCGAGGACCGAGACGCTTCACCCGCCGACCGGCGATAGCCGGGAGACCGCGCGGAGACCGCGCGGCGATAGCCCGGCCAACCGCCCGGAGACCGCCCGGGTGGTTGGCCGGGTGGTCGGCCGGGTGGTCGGCCGGGTGGTCGGCCAGCACCGGCTCCTGGACCGGGAGTTGACCGTCCGCAATCCGGACGGTCGGCCATCCGGTCCGGCTGGACGGCCGCTCCCGACGGGGCCGTTTCCGGGGAAGAGGTCATGCCCGGACGGGGCGGATCAGGCGGATCGGACATCCGGCTTGACCTGGGGCATCTCCTGGAGAAAGAGTGCGCCGGTCGAACACCGTCACCCGGACCGATCCTGCCCGAAACGTCCGGACGTCCAGCGCCACCGCGCGACCGCACCCCGGAGATACCTCACATGCCCGCATCCGCCCGCCCTCCCCGCGCTTCGGCAGCGGTCGGCGGCTTCGTCGCGGCGACCGCGCTGCCCGGCGCCACGCAGCCGGTCGGGAACGGTGTCCGCGGCGTCGACGCGTGTGCCGGCATCGCCCCGCCCGGCGCGGGTGCGGCCGCGCCCCCGGTGATCGCCGGTGGCCGTCCTGCGGCCCCCGGCGACGAGACGGTTCTGGTCGCCCGGCGGCGCAGGACCTGACCGGCCGGGTACGGGGGCCGACACCGCACCGCCGCGCCAGCCCCCGTACCCGCCGGGAGACGACCGCGCCCCGTGGCTCCTGCCCCGTGACCCGTGACCCCTGACCCCTGACCCTTGTCCCCTGCCCCGTGTCCCCCGACCCCGATGAGAGTGGGATCGTGCCCGACGACGATCGCTTGCTCGTACGCCCCTACGTGGCCCCCTCGGGCCCGTTGCCCGGCCCGCCCGCGCCCGCCTGGCCCGACGAGTCCGGGCGGATCTTCGTACCGACGCACTTCGGTCCGTCCGTCGTGGAGCCCGGGCCTTCACCCGTGCCCGGGCCGGCGGACCACGCGCCCGCGCAGCGCACCGAACCCCCGGAGGCCCCGGCCGCTTCCGCCGTCGAGCGGCGGGGCAGCCGGCTCCCGCTCGTGGGGCTCGCCCTGCTCGCGCTCGGGGCGGCGGGGGCCCTCGCGTTCCTCCTGCGCGGCCCCGACCGCGAGCCGCCGCGCGCCGTGGTCCCGCCGGACCTGTCGGTGCCGGTCCTTCCCGCGCGCAGCCCGGGGGCGGGCGAGGAGCCCCCGCCGACCGGGCCGACCGCGGGCCCGTCCGCGCCCGCGACCCCGTCCGCGCCCGCGACCCCGTCCGCGACGGCTCCACCGGCCACGGGGCAGCCCTCTACCGGCCCGTCGGCGCGTGCGCCCCGGGACCCCAAGCCCGTGGGCCCGACGGGCACGCGCCCCGCGCCGGGCGGGGACGGGACCCTGAGCCCGGGGGACCGCGGGGCCGAGGTGCGCGCCCTGCAGGAACGGCTCCACGGGCAGGGGTTCACGTACGTCTCCGTCACCGGCGTGTACGACGAGCAGACCTGGCGCGGTGTCTTCCAGCTCCAGCAGAACAGGAGCATCGAGGGCGACCCGCCGGGCGTCTACGGTCCGGCCACCCGCGCGGCCTTCGGAAGCGGGGGCTGACACGGCAGGCCCCCCGTGCCGCACTGAACCACCCCGCCTCGCCCAGCCCCGCCCCGGCCGGCCAGTAAGGGATCCGGCCGGGTCCGGGGCCCTCTCAGCGCCCGCCGGCGACGCGCAGGACCGTACCGGTCGTGTACGCGGCGTCCTCGGACAGCAGCCAGGCGATGGCCGCGGCGACCTCCGCCGGCTGCCCGGCCCGTCCGAGCGGGATCTCCGCGGCCGCGAGCGCCGGGCGGTCGGGGTCGCCCATGGCGGCATGCATGTCGGTGTCGATGATGCCGGGGGCCACCGCGTTGACCCGGATCCCGTCCGGGCCCAGCTCCTTGGCGAGGCCCAGGGTCAGCGTGTCGGTGGCGGCCTTGGTGGCGGCGTAGTGCACGTACCGGCCGGGACTGCCGAGGGTGGCGGCCGCGGAGGAGACGTTGACGATGGCCCCGCCGCCCGACTCGGCCATGTCCCGGGCGGCCCGGCGGCAGCAGAGCAGGTACCCGAGGAGGTTCACGTCGAGCACGCGGCGCAGGTCCTCGACCCGGATGTCGGCGAGGCGGCCCGGGGTGCCGGTGACTCCGGCGTTGTTGACCAGGCCGGTCACCGCACCGAACTCGGCGCCGGCGATGTCGAAGAGCCGCTCCACGCCGCACTCCTCGGAGGTGTCACCGCTTACGGTCACACACCGGGCGCCCGCCTCCCGGACCCGCTCGGCGGTGGCCTTGGCGGCCTCGTCGTCGTGGAGGTAGCCGAGGACGAGGTCGTGCCCGTCGGCGGCGAGCCGGACGCACGTGGCGGCGCCGATACCGCGACTGCCTCCGGTGACGATGGTGACCGGTCGATGTGACATGTGAGCCTCCTGTGTGACGCATTACCCGTGTCGTGCCCACACCTGGGATCGCCGCAGGCTAACAGGGCGACATCCCGGCGGACCAGGGAAAAGGCTCTCCACGGCGCGCTGCCGGGGCGCCGGAGAACTGCACTGTGCCGTCCGCCCGTTGGCCAACCAGGCCTGAAACAAAGCATCTTGATGTCACAACAACTCTTTTGAAACAACTCTTGTGGGTCTACTCTCGGCACATGGCCGCTCCCTCCGCTCCCTCCGCTCCCTCCGTTCCCTCCGCCGCATCCGCCGCATCCGCCGAGCCGTCGGGACAGGACGTCGAGCTCGACACGGCCGCCCTGCGCGTACTCGCCCACCCGTTGCGCCTGAACGTCCTCACCCTCTTGAGGGAGCGCGGCCCGTCCACCGCCACCCGGATCGCCGACGAGCTCGGCATCAACCCCGGGGCGGCGAGCTACCACCTGCGGCGCCTCGGGGCGGGTGGGCTCATCGCCGAGGAACCCGGGCGCGGCACCGGCCGCGAGCGGTGGTGGAAGTCCGCCCACCGCCAGTCGGTGCACGATCCCGCTTCCGCGTCCGCCGAACAGCGGGAGGCCGGCCGCGCCTACACGCGCGCGGTCGCCCTGGCCGCGGCGGACCGCCTGCGCAGGGCCGCCCACGAGGTACCGCTCCTGCCCGAGGAATGGCTCGACGCGGCCACGTACGGCGACTTCCTCCTGTACCTGACCCCGGGGGACGCGGCCCGGATGCGCTCCGAGATCTTCCAGGTGATCGCGCGCTATCAGCACGGCGAGGGCGAAGCCCCCGCGGGGGCAGCCCCGGTGGCGCTGCAGGTGCAGGCGTTTCCGGTTCCGGGCACGGCCCTGCCGCCGGCCGGTGGTGGCGGGTGAAGGCGCACGGCAAAGCCGCGTCCACGCCGGTGTCCACGTCCGGGTCCACGCCGACGTCCGGGTCCACGCCGGTGTCCGGGTCCACGCCGACGTCCAAGCCCACGCCGGTGTCCGCGCGGCCCGCCTACCGGGACGCCAACGTCCTGCGCTGGCTCGTCGCGTACACGGCTTCGATCACCGGCGACGTCGTCTACTTCCTCGCCCTGACCTGGGCCGCCGCACGCGTCGGCGGGCCGTCGCAAGTGGGCCTCGTGGTCGCGGCCGGAGCCCTGCCCCGCGCGGTGCTCATGCTCGGGGGCGGCGTGGTGGCCGACCGGTTCGGCCCGCGACGGGTCGCCCTCGTCAGCGACGCGGTGCGCTGCGCGGTGATCCTCGGGGCCGCCGCGACGGTCACGCTCGCCTCCCCGGGCGTGTGGCTGCTGGTCACCGTCGCACTGGTCTTCGGTGCGGTCGACGCGGTGTTCATGCCGGCCGTGGGCGCGCTCCCGCCGCTCATCGCGGCACCCGCACAGTTCGCCGGGGTCCAGGGGATGCGAGGGCTGTCGATCCGGCTGAGCAACGCGGTGGGGCCGCTGCTGGCCGCGGCCGTACTGGTGACGGCCGGTCCGGCCGGTGCGTTCGCCGCCGCGGGCATCCTCTTCGCCCTCTCGCTCGCGACCCTGCTCACCGTACGGGCCGCCTCTTCGGTCTCTGCGGTCTCTGCGGCCTCTTCGGCGCGGCCGCCCCTGCGCGTGTCCGCGCGTGCCTCCGCCCTGCGCGAGCTGGCCGACGGTCTGCGCTACGTCCGCCGCCACCGGATGCTCGCCCCGCTGGTCGCGGTCATCGGGCTGGGTGAGATGTGCTTCAGCGGTCCCGTGGCCACCGGCTTGGTGCTCCTGGCCGAGGAACGCGGCTGGGGCGCCGCGGGCATGGGATGGATCGCGAGCGCGTTCAGCGCCGGAGCCGCGGCCTCGGCCCTGCTGCTCACCGTCTCCGCCCGGATACCCAGAGCCGGGCTGGTCATGTGTGCGGCGCTGCTCGTCACCGCCGGGGGAGCGGTCGCCCTGGGCCGCGTGCCCTCGCTGCCGCTCGCCGTCGTACTCGGTGGCCTGATCGGACTGACCAGTGGGTTCACCACCACCGTGACCGGTGCGCTGCTCCAGACGGAGACGGACCCCCGCTACCTCGGACGGGTCACCGCGGTGACGACCCTGTGCACGCTGGGCCTCGCCCCCGTGCTCTTCCCCGCCGTCGGCGTCACGGTGGCGCTCTGGGGAGCGGGCGCGTTCTTCGTCGGCTGCGGCGGGATCTGCCTGCTCGCCGCGGGGCTCGGCCTCGCCGTCCCCGTGCTCCGACGGGCCGAACTCCACAGACCCTAGGGCCTGTCGCCCGCCGCCGTCGCCGGTTGATCCGGCGTCCCCTCCGAGGGGCGACGGAGGTCCGGCCGGGGTCCGGGAGGGGGCTGAGCGCGGGCGGATACAGTGCCGACATGGACGCAGCGAGCACGGCCACCGGTACGGGCACCGGAACGGCCACCGGCACCGGAACGGCCCCGACCCTGGAAGACGTGGCCCGCGCCGCCGGGGTGTCCCGGGCCACGGTGTCCCGCGTGGTGAACGGGGTCCGCAATGTGGACCCCGCCATCCAGCAGGCGGTCCAGCGGGCGGTCGCCGCCACCGGATACGTGCCGAACCGCGCGGCCCGCTCCCTGGTGACCCGCCGCTCGGGTGCGGTGGCACTGGTTGTCTCCGGCGCGGGCGCGGACACCGGCCGGGTGTTCCAGGACCCATTCTTCGGGCGGGTGGTGAGCGGGGTCGTACGGGCCCTGCGCCCGCGCGGGGTGCATCCGGTGCTGCTGTTCGCCGACGGGGAGGCGGACCGCGCGCAGGTGGTCTCGTACCTCACTCAGGGCGGTGGGGACGGAGCACTGCTCGTCACCACCGACGGCCGTGACCCGCTGCCCGGCCTGCTCGCGCGCGCCGGTCTGCCCGCGGTGCTCTTCGCCCGGCCGGCCCCCGAGATCCCGCTGGACTGGGTGGACCTGCGCCACCGCGAGGGCGGAGCGCTCGCCGCGCGGCACCTCCTCGCCCGGGGCTGCCGGCGGCTCGCCGCGATCGGCGGTCCGGCGGACGTGCCGGCGAGCCGGGACCGGGTGGCGGGCTTCCGGGAGGCGCTGGAGGGAACGGCGGTACGGGTGGCCGAAGCGGACTTCACCCTGGACGGCGGCGAGCAGGCGATGCGCGCGCTCCTGGCCGAACACCCGGATCTGGACGGTGTGTTCGCGGCGAACGACCTGATGGCCCAGGGCGCCTGCCTGGTGCTGCGCGAACACGGCCGCCGGATCCCCGAGGACGTGGCGGTGGTCGGCTTCGACGACTCCGGCGCGGCGGTCGCGGCGAGGCCCCGGCTGACGACGGTCCGCCAGCCGGTGGAGGAGATGGCGGCGGAGATGGTGCGCCTCCTCCTGGACCGGGTGGCCGGCACGGCCGCGCCGGAACCGGCGGCGGTGCTCTTCGACCCGGAGCTGGTGGTCCGCGACTCGGCGTGAGCGACGGCCGCCGCCGTCGGTGAATCCGGGTGCGGCACGGCCGGCACCCGGCGATCTCGCCCGGATGGGTGGTGAGCTGCTGTGGGACGAAGTGAACGGCCTCTTCGGCAAGGAGGGGAGCCACATCCTCGAGGGACGGGTCGAGGGGGCCGGACCCGAAGGGTGGACGTGCTGTGCGGGCTCCTCGGCGCGGTCGGCCGCAGGCTGGGCAGGCCGGTGGTGCTGGTTTCCGAGGGCGCCGAGGACCGCGCCCGCCCGCTCAACGGCTTCGACGTCGGCCGCGACCGCGTGCTGCTGCGGCCGAACGGACAAGTCCCGTCCGGGACATGAGAGCAGCGGGGTGCCTCCCGGTATCTCCGACACCGGTGCCGGTGCCGAAGGCCGTGCTCAGCAGTCGAAGGCCGACCAGCAGATGTCGTTGCGCAACCGCTGGTCGTCCAGCACGAGTGCGCGGATCGCCTCCGGGAGCTGGGCGCGCTGCCACCGGCACTCCCGTCGCCCCGCCGCCTCGCCCTCGCCCTCCGGCGCCGCCGCGCGCGCGGCCTTGATCGCGTAGGCCGCCGCGCCGAGTTCGTGGGCGGCGACGTGGGCGACGGCCCCGGCCTGCCCCGCGGCGTACGCGGCATGGCGGGCCGCCCCGCGCAGGTCCCGGGCCGCGCCCATCGCGTGGCCGCCCGCCGTGCGGGAGGCGGTCATGGTGATCTCGCCGCGCACCCACGCACGGGCCTGCCCGATCGCCCGGCGCGGCCGGGAGTCCTCGGGCCGGGCCGACTCGAACAGCTCGAGGACGTGCTCGGCGCAGGACGCCGCCCACAGGGCCAGGAGGTGGTGATCCGCGTCGGTGAGGGTTCCGCCGCGGCGGATCGTCACGAAGCGAAGGTCGCGGTCCTTCGGCAGGATCATCGCCGGCTCTCCCTCGGTGGCGCGGGCGCGGGCCCTGGCACTGGTACTGGCATCGGCCCCGGCACCCTAGGCCGTCTCTCCGTGCGCTCCGGCCGCCGCCGCCGCCGCCGCGCCGCCGCGGGTCCGCAGGGACGTCTGCCAGCCCGGAGCCTCCGTCGTGGGCTCCGGCGGTGTGCGCCGGCCGCCCGTGGCGAAGAAGGCCGCCAGGGGGAGGGTGGCCGCGCCCACGGTGACCGCGTCCGGGCCCAGTGAGCCCATGTCGATGGTGACCCGGGCGGCGGGATGGCGCAGCGAGTAGCGCGTCGCGTGTTCCCGTACCGCCGGGAGGATGTGCGGTCCCAGCATCAGGCCCGCCCAGCCGCCGATCAGGATCCGCTCGGGCCGGAAGAGGTTGATCAGGTCCGACAGGCCCGCGCCCAGGTACTCCGCGGTCTCGTCGAGCACGTCCAGCGCCGCCGCGTCCCCGCTGCCGGCCGCCGCCAGCAGCGCGGTCAGGGCGTCCTCCTCGTCCCCGGCGACCGCGTCCCGGGCGACCGCGTCCCCGGCGCCGCCCCGTTCGGCCCACCGCGCCAGGAGCGACTCCGCCCCCGTGTACGCCTCGAGGCAGCCCAGCGCCCCGCAGCGGCAGCGCCGCCCGCGGACCTGCACCGTGAGGTGGCCCCACTCCAGGGGCGCGCCCTCCGTGCCCGCGCCGTCCGGGGAACCGTCGGTGATCAGGCTCGCTCCGATGCCCGAACCGAAGAGCACGACCACCGCGTCCCGGGCCCCGCGACCCGCGCCGAACCACATCTCCGCCTGCCCGAGCGTGCGGGCCCCGTTGTCGATGAGGTACGGGACCTCGGGCGGTACGGCCCCCGTCGCCCGCAGCAGCGCCTCCAGCGGGACCGCGTCCCAGCCGATGGTCTGCCCGTGGACGACGGTTCCGCCCGGCGCGTCACGGTCGACGATGCCGGGGACGCCGATGCCGACCCCCAGGAGCCGGTCCGTCCCGACCCCGGCCCGCTCCAGGACGGTGGCGATCCCGCTCCGGACGTGGTCGACGATCGGACCGACGTCGTAGCAGCCCCGTGGCTTCAACGGAAGCTCGGTGCGCGCCAGTTCCGTCAGGGTCAGGTCGAACAGCTCGACCCTGACCCGGGTTTCGCCGACGTCGACGCCGATCAGGTGCGCGCTGCCGGGCGCCACCCGCAGCAGCGTACGCGGGCGGCCGCCGTCCGAGTCGACGACGCCCGCCTCCTCCAGCAGGCCGTCCGCGACGAGTTCACCGACCACGTTGCTGACGGATCCCGAGCTCAGCCCGGTCGCCGGGCCCAGCTCCTGCCGGCTCATGGGCGCGCCGAAGTACAACTGCTGCAGTACGGCACTGCGGTTGCCCCTTCGCAGGTCCCGCACCGTACGTCCACTGCGCCCTGTCGTCATGTGGCTCCTTCCGCCCTGACACCGATCGCAACATACCCTTGCGCGGCCCCTGGGGGCGACCCTTTGCCGAGGCTTACCTCACATCGTGAATTAATTCCCCGGGGGAGCGCGGCCGTCCCCGTCGGTCCTCCGCCGCGCCGCGACCACCCCTCCTCCCGGGGTGGGCGCGGTTCTTCGTGGTGGGATGGGGGGCGGGGGCAGGCGCACGGCTCAAGGAGAGGCGAGAAGGCATGTCCGAAGATCAAGAGGGCACCATGCGGGCCATGACGTACGACACGTACGGCGGAGTGGAGGTGCTCTCCGAGACCCGGATTCCGGTGCCCAAGGTCGGACCCGGCGAGGTCCTCGTCCGGGTCCGGTGCGCCTCCGTCAACCCCGTCGACTGGAAGATCATGGCGGGCGGGCTCGACGGCCTGATGGACGTCGTCTACCCCGTCGTCCCCGGCTGGGACGTCGCCGGGACCGTCGAGTACGCGGGCATCGACACCCCCGAGTTCACCGCGAGCGACGAGGTCATCGCCTACGCCCGCAAGGACTACGTGCACGGCGGCACCTTCGCCGAGTTCGTCACCGTCCCCGTACGGGCCCTCGCGCGCAAGCCCGTCTCCCTGACCTGGCAGCAGGCCGCGGGGCTGCCGCTGGCCGGGCTCACCGCGTACCAGCTGCTCACGCGCCTGGACACCGGCAAGCAGGACACCGTCCTCGTGCACGGAGCCGCGGGCGGCGTCGGCTCCATGGGCGTGCAGATCGCCCGCGCGCTCGGGGCCCGTGTCATCGGAACCGCCTCGGCCCGCAACCACGACCGGCTGCGCGAGCTGGGCTGCGAACCCGTCGAGTACGGGGACGGCCTCGCCGAACGGGTCCGGGAACTGGCGCCCGACGGGGTCACCGTCGTCGCCGACTTCGTCGGGGGAGTCCTCGACACCACCCTGGCGGTACTGGCCGAGGGCGGCCGGCACGCCTCCATCGCCGACCACACCGTGCTCGGCTCCGGCGGCCAGTGGATGTGGGTACGGCCCGTCGGCGCCGACCTCGCCGAGCTGGGCCGGCTGGCCGACGCCGGGCAGCTCACGGTCACCGTCGCCGAGACCTTCCCGCTCGCGGAACTGGCGGCCGCGTTCGAGCTCAGCCAGGAGGGCCACGCCGCCGGGAAGATCGTCCTGGAGGTCTGAGCCCGCCGGAGGCTCGCGTGCACGACCGCGCACGCAACCGCGCGTACAACCGTGCAGACGACCGCGCAGGGGACCGCGCGCCGCCCGGACTGATCCGGGCGGCGCGCGGGTGTACGGGAGCGTCGGGCCCGGGGCCGGGCCGACGGGAACCTCCTGGGGAGGGTGTGGGGGTGCGGGCGCCTACGGGAGGCGGCCGTCGGGGCCCAGCACGGTGCCGGCCTCCGGGTGGAACTGGTCGTAGCCGCGGTTGTTGCACTGCAGCCCGCCCTTGATGCAGTGCTCGACCATGGCGTTCAGGGTGCGCTCGTCCCACGCGTTGAAGAAGTCGTAGTGGAAGGAGTGGCCGGTCCCGCTGGACAGCCTCACCTGCGACATTTCGCCGCTGACCGGGAAGGCCATCTTGAACTCGACCATCGGGACCGCGACCGGGTGCGAGGTGGGGCAGACGTTGTCGTTGTTGCCGGGCTTGGTGACCGGGTAGGCCATGTGCGCCTTGTGGTCCGGGACGTCGAGGTTCTTGCCGTCCCAGCAACTGGGTGACTGCATGCGGATGTTGAGCTGGGAACCGGCCGGGCAGTTGGCCGGGAACTCGGTGTTCCTGAAGCTGTCACCGCACTCCCAGCCCTCGACCCAGCCCTTGTGCGCGCGGAACTCGGCCGCGGTCTGGGTCGGGCTGCCGACGAGGAAGCGCAGCCCCTTGGGGAAGGGGCGCACGCTCGTGTAGTCGGTGACCCCGGTCTTGTAGTAGATGACCTGGGGACCGGTGGGCAGGATCTTCTGGCTGCCGTTGAGGAGCGTCGGCATCCAGTAGCCGGACAGGTCGCCGAGTGCGGTGCAGGCCGTGCTGCCGGCGCTCAGGGAGGCGGTGGTGCTGTTGCCGTTCGTGCCGGTGTTGCCCATGAAGGTGTGGTCGTGCGAGGCGCCGGGCCGGCCCGCGTACACGATCGGGTCGTCGGGCGCGGTCTTGGTGACCGAGCAGTTGGCCTGGAACTCGTGGAAGTAGCGGTCCGGCGGGTTGTGCCAGGACGGGGTCACGCCGGTGACCTGCGGAACGGCCGGGATGTAGCCGTCGCCGTCGGGGTCGTCGCCCCCGGCGACAGCCGCCACGGCGGAGTGGTCCATGTTCATGTGGACGGCGCCGGAGTCGGGCGAGGCCTGTGCGGTGAGCGTGGTGGCGCCGAGACCGGCGGCCGCGGTCACGGCGATGGCCGCCGAGACCAGGAGCGCGGACAGGGTCCGCGGTCGGAGATGCATCGTTCGTTCAGCTCCTTCTGGAGGGAGGGGGAGAGGGCGCGGGTTGGGAGAGCGCTCTCTCACTTGCCCCGGAAAACGCGGGGCGGCCGGTGGCCGCCCCGCGAGCCGGGCGTCAGGGGTTGATCAGGGGAACGAGACGACGGTGGAGGGGATGGTCGAGGTGCCGGAGGTCGGCGCGCCCGTGTTGTTGATGACGTGCTCGTACTGGCCGTTGCCGCCGAGCGAGACCACGAGGATGTCGTGGAACTTCACGCCCGGCTTCACCGGGACCTGGAAACCGTGGTCCTGACGGATCGTCGGGTCGACGTTGTAGTAGCAGTAGCTGCCCAGACCCCAGCCCTCGTGGGTGTTGACCGAGTCGGCGACCTTGTAGGCGGCGTACCCCTTGATCGAACCGTTCTGGATCGCGGCCTGGTTGGGCGCGTCGTACGCCTTCTCGTTCTGGAAGAAGATCGTGCGGCCGCGCTCGCCGTTCCATTCCACGTCGTACTTGTTGAAGTGCTCGACGAACAGGCCGGTGGCCAGGACGTCGTCACCGTTGACGCGGAACCCGTAGTCGGAGCGGTTGGTCTCCCAGCCCACCCCTTCGCCGTGGTCGGCGCGCCAGATCCAGGTGTGGTCGACGATCGTGTCGTGGTTGTTGACCACCATGCCGACCGTGGCCTTGCCCGCGCCCGCGCCGCCGACGCGGATGAAGACGTCCTGGACGGTGGTCGGGTTCGCCGCGTGGTCCGTGGTGGTGCCGGCCGGGCCGACCTCCAGCAGGCTGGGGGAGTTGACCTGGCCCGCGTCGACCAGGAAACCGGCCAGCTTCACGCCGTCGACGTCGCCGACCTTCATCGCCGTCACCCCGTTGTCCGGGATGATGGTGGCGAGGCCGAGGCCCAGGACGACCGTGTCCGCGCGGTTGACCTGGATGGTCTGGTTGACGTGGTAGACGCCCGGGGTGAAGAGCAGGTGCAGGCCCTGGGCCAGCGCCTGGTTCATCGTCGCGGCGGTGGTGCCGGGCTTGACCACGTAGAACTGGCTCAGCGGGATCGAGGAGCCCTGCGGGGCTCCGTTGCCCCAGGAAGTGCCGCGTGCGTTGGTGCGCTTGGCCGGGACGAACACCTTGTACTCGGAGCCGTCCAGGTACAGGAACGGCTTCTCGCGGGAGATCGGGGTGGTGTCGAGCGTGGTGTAGCGGGGCTCCGGGAAGCTCTGCGCGGGCGCGCCCTGGGTGCCGGAGAAGACCTGGTTCCACACGCCGTTGGACCAGCTGCCGATGGAGCTGTCGCGGGTGTACCACTGCTGCTGGGAGTAGTTGCCGACCTGGCCGTCGATCTTCGAGTCGGCGATGAAGCCGCCCGAGGACCAACCGTAGCCGGAGGGAGCCAGGTTGAGGCCGCCCTTGACGTGCATCCGGCGGAACGGCGCGGCCTGCGACACGGCCCAGCGGTTGGTGCCGTTGACCGGGTTGAGCGCGAGGTTCTCGGCCGAACGCCAGAAGTTCTGGGTCGCGTTGCCGCCGAACCAGCCCGCGTCCACGGTGACGTCACCGTTGATGGTGGTGTCGTCGGGGCTCAGTCCGAGACCCGAGATCGAGGTGTAGAAGCCGATCTGCGCGTTGAGACCGTTGTAGGTACCCGGCTTGAAGAGGAACTGATAGCGCCCGGAGCCGAACTGGGCCGACTCCTGCTGGGCGAAGACCTCGTCCAGCTTGGCCTGGATGTTGGGTGTCGAGGGATCGAAGACGATCACGTTGGGGCCGAGGTCACCGCCGCCGGGGAGCGTCGGACCGGTGCCCCCGGTGGTGCCGTAGACCTGGAACTCCCAGAGGGAGTAGCCGTATCCGGTGGTGCGCTGGGTGCCGTACACACGGACGTAGCGGGCCGTGCCGGTGATGTCGTGGGTCTGCACGCCGCCGGTTCCGTTGGCGGTGGAGTACGCCGTGGACCAGTTGGCGCCGTCCGTGGAGAGCTCGACGCGGTACGCCTTCGCGGCGGCGGTCTCCCAGCGCAGGACCACCTGGCTCAGCTGGGCGGCCGCGCCGAGGTCGACCTGTATCCACTGCGGATCGGAGAACTGGCTGGACCAGCGGGTCCCGTTGTTGCCGTCGACGGCCGCGGAGGCGGGGGTGCCGGCGCCCTCCGAGGAGGAGGCGGTGACGGGCTTGCCCTGGGAGAGGAGCGTGGGCGCGGCGGTCGCTGCGGTGCTCGGCAGGAGTACGAGGAGAGCGGCGACCAGGGCGCCGGCCAGGGAGGCCACGGTCAGGCGGGACGGACGCGAGGGGCGGCGCGACGGATGGCGCGATGGGTGGGGCGGGTGAGCGGAGAGGAGGGGCATGCGGGGCTACTCCTGACGTTGTGGATCCGGGGGGATCGAAGCGTGAGTGAACTGCCCGGCGCCTGGGCCGTCAAGGGTTTGAGCGTTCATGAACTGAAGATCCAATGACGTGTCAAGCACGCATCAGGCCTGTGAACTTGGAGTTTCTTCAATCCTTGTGAAAAGTATTGACGAAAAAACTTTGCACGACTCTACTGATGCTCTGACCGCTCCGTCCCGCCGTGCCCGCTACGGCGGGGCGGAGCCTTGGCCCAGCGGCCTTCACCGCGTTCGGGCAGTGGGCTTCCGTGGCCGGTCCGGTGCTGTCGTGCGTTCGTTACTTGTCGTCAGGGAAGGGCGGCAGGCTCAGGGAAGGTCGGGGACCGTGCCGCAGTCCGCCCACGTCACCTCGGTGCCGGGGAGCGTCGCCGACCAGGGGGCGGCGAGGGCCGCCAGGGTGCTCGCGTCCGGCGGCGTGTGCCCGAGACCGATCGCGTAGCGGGCCAGGGCCGGGGTCCGCTCGAAGGGCCTCGGCCAGGCGTGGGTCTCCACGCACCCCGTCTCCGCCAGGGCGCCGAGCAGGGCGCGCAGCCGGCCGCGGGCGCGGCCCAGGTTGTCCTCGAAGTCCGGGGGCCGGGAGCCCGTCACGGTGACCACGGCCCAGGCGGCGTGCCAGCGGTGTGGGGGTGCGGCGGGGGCGGGCCGCGCCGCCGGGCTCAGCTCCAGCGCCTCCCACGTGGCGAACAGCTCCCGCGCCAGCAAGTCGGCGACGCCCGACGTCACTTGGGCGGTGCAGCTGCGGACCGGGGCGGAGGGCGTCAGTACGGTCACCGGGTCCACGCCGGCGGGGATCCTTTCCGGCGGCGCCGTGAGGGTCACGGGGGTGCGCCAGTCCCAGGCGGCCCAGGTGGCGAAGAACTCGCGGAGCAGGGGGCCGGGGGAGAGGTCGCGGGCGGAGCGGACCGTGTGCGCGGCCAGCACCGACCAGGCGAGTCCGGGCAGACCGCCGAAGGGTGCCGAGTCCAGACCCCGGGACCGGGCCCAGGCCTTGACCTCCCGGGCCAGCCGGGCGAAGGCCGCGTGCTCCGGGCCCGCGAAGGCCCGTACCGCCTCGGCATCGCTCACCGCACTCAGCGCCACCGCCGCGGCCTCACCGAGCTCGACCCGCCGGGCGACGGCCCGGTCCGGCGGCACCGGTCCGGTGGCGACCGCCACCAGGTCCACGTCCAGCCCGGCGACGCCGAGCCGCAGGCCCGGCACCCGCGCGCCGGTCACCTCGCGGAGCCGCTCCGCCTCGGGCAGGGCCGAGGCGATCCGCGCCCGCACCTCCGCCGCCTCGAAGGCTCCGGGCAGAGCCGCAACCAGGTCCACGTCGGCGTCCGGCAGCGCGCAGCCCATCCGGCGCGAGCCGGCCGGATGCACGACGCCTTCCGGGAACGCCGCGGCGATCCGCCCCGTGAGGTCCGCGGCGCGGGCCTCGGAATCGGCCCCGGCCCCCGACCACTCCGTGCCGCTCGGGCGGGGTGTCGCGGGGCGTGCCGGTTCCGGGATCCAGTGGGTGGTTCCGGTGCCGAGTTCCACCGTCGCCCGGATCTCCATCGGGCCGTCGCCGCGTCGGGAGAGCACGGCGAGGGAGTCCACTCGGGCCGACCGGGCACCGCCGAGGCGGGCCGTGAACTCGCGTTCCGCGCGTACGGGATCGGCGCTGCGGCCCAGTGTCAGGTGGGGGGTGAACCCCTCGGCGCGGCCCCGGCAGCCCGGGAAGCGCGCCGCCAGGGACCGGCGCAGTTCCTGCCACGGTGTGTCACCGGCCGCTGCCGGATCCAGCCACAGGGTCGGACCGAAGCCGTGTACGCCCTCCAGTCGCGCCGTGAACACGGCTGATTCCGCGGCGGCTTCGGCCAGTAGGGGCAGGGCCGCCTCGAAGGAGGACTCCGGTACGAAGCCGAAGAGCAGGTTCACGTGCGCGGGCCAGCGCTCCGCCTGCGGATCGTGTGCGCGGCGCACGGCCTCCACCGCCTCGTCCGGCGGCGGCAGCCAGGCCACCGCCGTGCGTGAGGTGGCCGGGACATCCAGGACCGCGGGTCCGGAGCCCGCGCCTTCGGCGGGCGACGCGTCGAAGTCCAGTGTGGCCTCGACCCCGTAGTGGTCGGAGATGAACAGGCCTTCCGGCGCGGGGGAGTCGCCGCGCAGTGCGGCCCTCACCACGCGAACTCCCCGCGACCGCAGCAGGATCCGGTCCAGGCGAGAGGCCCGGCCCGACAACGACCCCACCGCCGCCAGGGGATTGGCGACAGGATCGAAGGTCGGGGTCTCGTCCCGCGACCCGTGCACCTCGGTCCACGCGTCCCGCAGACCCAGCACCGCCGCCGGACCCTCGGCGCCCGACCGGCCGTCGTTGAAGTCGCCGAGCAGGGCCACGTCGGCCGCCTCGATTCCGGACAACCCCGCGCGGAGCCTGATCAGTTCCGTGGCGCGCCGGTCCTCGCCCCGCTCCGTGTGATCGCTCGTCAGGTGCGTGACGGCGACCACCAAGAGCCCGCCCGCCGTGTCCATGGTCACGGCGACGACCGCCTTGTGCGGGCCCAGAGCGTGAACGCCCGCCTCCCGGACCGGCAGCCGGCTCAGCACCAGCAGTCCGCTCTCCGCGACGTCCCGACCGCCCGGGTCGGCTGCGACCGTGTACCCGGCCCGGACCCAGGGCTCGGCGAGCAGCATGCGGAGCAGATCGCGCTCCACCTCCTGGAGCGCGATCACATCGGCGTCGGCCGCCGCCAGATCCGCCAGGAGCAGCGGCCTGCGCCGCTCGGTGGCGATGCGCGGGGCGTCGTAGCGGTCCCAGAGCGTGTTCCACGTCAAAAGCCGTACGGAGAAAGGATGTGGGGTGCGAGGTGCATCCTCCGGAGCCGCCCGCCAGGCGCCGCCGCCGGACTCGTCCCACGCGTACGGGGTCCGTGCGGTGAAGAACGGCGCCCGCAGCAGCCTCGGGGCGCGGACCCGCCCGGCCGCGGTGCTGTCGATGACGTCGACGCCCGTCGCCCGGTCCCACACCAGCTCGCCGTCGGCCTCCACGAAGAGCACCCGGTGCCAGGGGATGTCGCCCCCGGGCACGAAGGAAGGAAGGGGCACCCGCTTCGGCGCGGCTCCGCGCTGCAGCAGGCCCAGTGTGAACCGGGCGGGATCGAAGCGGGGGTCCCAGCGGACCTGGTGGTAGAGCTCCTCGCTGGTACGCATCAGCCCTCCTCGCGGGTCGCCGCGCGGGCCGGCGCGTGGGCCGGCGCCGCGATCGTGCCCGCCGTGTCCTCGACGGTTCCGTCCGCCCCGATGTACCAAGTACGGTGCGCCTCACCGGGATACGGCGGAGCGAACCGGCGCAGCTGCGAGATCAGCACCGGCTCCGGCACCGGGTGCGCGCGCGTGGAATTGCGGCGCATCAGCTCCGCCTCCCCGACCAGCAGCACGGCCTGGGTGACCAGCGCGTCACGGCGCCGCGCCACGCTGCCCGCCAGGGCGCGCTGCTGGGCGGTGAGGGAGGTCGCGTCCCACACCACCGTGCCCCCGCGCCGCGCGGCCGAGGCGAGTGCGGAGTCCAGCCGGTCGAGGCCCTCACGGAGCACGTCCGCGTTGTCCCGCTGGTCGGAGCGTGAACCCCGCGCGCCGCGCAGATCGTCGAGGCTGATGTAGGCCTCCACCCCGGGCAGCTTGCGGGCGTACGTGCTCTTCCCGCTGCCCGAGGGACCGCAGAGCTGCACCAGCCGGGGAAAGGAGGCGCCGTCCCGCCACCGCCAGGTCGCCGCGACCGCCTCCTCGGGGCCGGTCAGCTTGCCCTGCGCGTAGGCCCTGCGCGCCTCGGCCCAGCAGCGGTCGGCGGCGTCAGCGCCGATACGGCCGCCGCCGTGTCCGCCCGCGCCACGGTGTCCGTCCGTGTTTCCGTGTCCGTCCGCGTCCCCATCCCCGTCTCCGCCCGCGTCCCCGTTGCCGGGGCCGGCCCCTGCCAGGGCTTCCCGGAGCCCGGCCCGCAGCGGCTCCAGGGGCGCGGGTCCGAGCAGCCCCGCCTCCTCGGCGTGCAGGGCGGACCACTCGACGTACTCGGCGGACCCGTCGCCCCACTCGCGGAGCGCCCCCGCCAGCGCGTGCAGCACCCCGAGGTCGGCCGCCTCCGCCATCCGCACGAGCCCCGCGCGCCGTTCCGTGTCCGGGTAAGGGAAGGGCCTGCGCAGCG
The DNA here is from genome assembly GCF_044759865.1 of Streptomyces sp. NPDC099050. Lineage (NCBI taxonomy): Bacteria > Bacillati > Actinomycetota > Actinomycetes > Kitasatosporales > Streptomycetaceae > Streptomyces > Streptomyces sp. NPDC099050. Next base: position 253,131 of record NZ_JBIWAE010000001.1, read on the forward strand.
CCGGGTGGAGCCCGACCAGGTCCGCGACCCGCCGTGCGGTGGCCATCCCGAGCGGCCCGGCCGCCAGCCGGGACGCGAGGGCGGCTCGCGGTACGCCGTGCAGGGCCGCCGCCAAGAGCCCGGCCAGCCGCTCCTCACCGGACCTGCGCACGCCCAACCCGTCGATGCGGTCGGCCACTTCGGCGACCAGCGCCTCGACTCCGGCCGTCTCGACTCCGGCCGTCCCGAATCGCGCCGCCTCGACCACCGTGTCGGCTCCCACCGCCCGGAGCAGCCCGGCCGTGTCCGGGTCCGCGCCCGAGCGGGCGTCCCACAGGGCGGCGGCCGGACCGAGTCCGTTCGGCACCACCTGGGCGTACATCCAGTGCGTGTCGGTCTGCACGTGCCCGCCCCGCACCCATTTGGCCACGCGCCGGCCGAAGTCGGCCCGGTCGAAGCCGCCCACCGTGCGGACGACGTACCCCTCCTGCCGCGCCGTGTCGAGCCGCAGCCGGCGCAGCGACCGCTCGTCGAAGACCCCGCGCCACAGGACGCGCGGCCCCGGGACACCGAGACCGCGCAGGAAGAGCACCGTCCGGTCCCAGTCCAGGCAGTGGTCGCCGTCCCACACCGAGAACCCGTAGAAATACGCGTCGAGTTCCTCGTACGCGAGCGAGTGCCGGGCGTAGACGTTCTCCCCGCACACCCGCCAACCGGCCGGGATCCCCGGGCCGATACGGCTCTGCAGGCCCTTCACCCAGGCCCGCGAGGGATGGTGGCCCGAGTCGAGCGACCGCGCGTGCAGGCCGTCGGCGTAGAGGGTGGTGTTCTCGCCGTCGAGCTTCTCGGTGACCACGACCTCGCGCCCGGCGAACCCCGCCAGCATGCCGGGCCCGGTGGTCCGCACGTCGTCGGACGTCGCGCCCGGAGACCAGGGCAGGTGCGGGGTCCGCGGATAGTGCGTGCGCATGATCCGCTCCCTGCGGGCCGAGGCTGGTGCCCGGCCACTCTAGGGAGGCGGAACCCGCCCGGACCAGCGAATATCGGCGGCGGGGCGGGACTCCGTACTCGACGCGACCTCGTACCTCGACGGGACCTCGTACCTCGACGGGACCTCGTACCCGACGGCGCTCAGTACCCGACGGTGAACCGCTTGCCCGCGTGCCCGTCGCGCTCGATCTCGTCCAGCAGCGCGACCGCGAAGTCCTCCGTGGAGATCAGGCTCTTGCCGTCGTCGTCCACGACGAGCTCGTCGAGCCCCAGCCGGTACGTGCCGGTTCGGGTGCCCGGCTCGATCGTGGCGGCCGGACTGAGGTTGGTCCAGTGGACCTCGTCCACCGGAACGGTCCGCAGGAAGTCGAGGGCGTCCCCGTGGGCGTGCATGACGGCGAGCACCGGCTCCGGGATCCCGGCCTGGTCCCAGACCTTCGGTCCGCCGGGGGTGCGCAGGGACCCCGCCCCGCCGACGGTGACCACGCGCGGCCGGGGCCCGTCCTCGCCGAGGGCCTGCACGCCGCCGATCAGCGCCTTGGCCGCGGCGACGAGCGTGCCGGGATCCCCGGAGCCCGGACCGTACGCGCTGACCACCACGTCCTGGCCGGTGGTCGCCCGGGTCACGGACGCGGGGTCGAGGACGTCGCCGCGTACGACGGTGACGTCGGCGGAGCTGGCTTCGGACTCGGCGAAGTGCGCGGGATCGCGTACGACGGCCGTGACCTGGTGTCCGCGCCCGAGTGCTTCGTGCAGCACCCGGGATCCGATGGTGCCGGTCGCGCCGAAGAGAGCGATCTTCGCCATGGCCACTCCTGGAGGTGGAGGCTGGAGGGGCCCCGGTCGGGGTCCGCCGGGCCCATCCAAGCGAATCCCGCCTCCCGCACCCGGCAGCGCCACGCGGTCAATGGCACAGCGCGGCGATGGCCGGGTCCACCGTCCCCCGGGCCGCCGCGCACAGCGGCGCCATGTCGTACGTACGGTTCGGCGCGGGCCGGCCGCGCCGCGTCTTCGCGGCGGGCGCCGCGGGCTTCTTCTTGGGCGCGGCCCGCCGGGGCCGCTCCGGCCGGTGCCGAGGCGTAACGGGCTTCACCCGGCTCCGCGCCCGGGCGGCGGGCGCCCGGGCCGGGTCCGGCTGCCGGGCCACCACGGCCCCGGGCGCGGGCGCCGAGGCGTCAGCCGGTTCCCGAACCGGCATCGGAGCCGCATCCTGCGGGACCTCCGGCAGCGCCCCCAGCGGCCGGGCCCCGTCCGCCGGTCCGGGCAGTCCGGGCAGTCCGGTCCGCACCTCCGTCGGCACGGGCCCTGCCGCGGGTCCCGGCCCGGGAACGGCCCCCGGCCCGGCCGGACCCACGGTCACACATCCGGTCAGACACCCGGCCGCCACGGCCAGCGCGACGATGATCTGGGGCACCCACGGTCCCCGGCGCGACTCCATCCGCCCACCCTGCCCGACGAACGCCCGCACCCCCGCACGCGCTCACTCGCACGGGTGGTCCGGATTCCCCGACGGGATGAATCAGCCGCAGGTCACGCTGTCCCTCGGCGTGTAACGGGTCTTCATCGTCTCCCGCTTGACCTCCTGCCCGCCCTGCACGAACACCCGGTCCACGGCGACGTCGAAGCCCTCCAGCGGGGACTGCGGTTCGCACTTCGGGCCGGTGTCCGTGCGGGTGGCGGGCGGCTTGACGTTCGTCCGGGTGCCCTTGGCCGCACGGATCTCGTCGTACTTCTTCGTGCCCAGGAAGGTGATGGTGATCGAGGTGTCGGTCGCCTCGGCCTGGATGTAGAGGGCCTTGCCCGAGTCGTTGGTGAAGCGCAGGTCCAGGCTGCCCCAGGCCACGGTGGCCTCGCGGCCCTCCGGATAGCGCTCGATGTAGAAGGAGTGCGCGCCGTACTCGACGGGTTTGACCCCGGAGAAGAACATCGCGTTGAAGACCGTGGTGGCCACCGCCGAGACGCCGCCGCCCGCGGCCTTCTCGTACTGGCCGTTGTTGATGATCAGGCCGTCGACGAAGCCGTTCTCCTTCGTGCGCTCGCCGACACGGCGGTTGAAGCTCCACGTCTCGTCCGGCAGCACGAGCGAGCCGTTGATCAGCTCCGCCGCCCGTCCGATGTTCGTCGTGCGGTACGGGGCCTTCTCGAAGTCGACGGTGAAGGAGGACACCTCCTCCTTGATGCCCAGCTGCCCGACGGTGTTCCCGGTCAGCTTCGGCTGGACCTCCTCCGTGGCGACCTCAACCGTACGCTCCGCCGCGCCCGCCCGCGTCAGCAGCGGAAGCACGGCGGCGGACAGGCCCTCCTCGGCGACCCGGCGCCCGGCCCGGCCCTCCTCCGCGACGGAGACCGCGCCGGCGGAGTCCGTACGCAGCTTCGCCTCGACGGGTCCCGGCGTGGCCTGCCGCAGCGGACCGGTCAGCTCCGGGTCGGCGAGCAGCGCCTTGGCGTCGAGGCCGGGGGCGAGCCGGCCCTGGCCGTCGTCCTTGAGGGTGAGGTGCTTGGCGAGGACGGCCGGGCCGACGGGTATGCGCTTGCCCTGGACGGTCAGGGTGACCGGCGCGGACACCGCGGGTTCGGCGAACTCCTTCAGCGCCCGCTCCGTCTCCTGCTGCCCGATACGGGGCTGCGTGCTCTTGGCGGGGAGCACGACGGGCTCCCCGCCCGCCGGACGGGTGGCGGAGGAGCGGAGCACGCCGAGGGCGCCGTTGACGTCGAGGTCGCTGCCGGCGACCGGGGCCACCGCCTTGGCCTTGCCCTTCTGGAAGGAGACGGAGCCCTCCCGGACTTCCTGCCGCGTCTTCGCGGCGAGCCCGTCCAGGGCGGAGCGGGCCGCCTTCTCGTCGAGGCGGACCACGGGCTCCACCGCGGGATCGCCGGAGGAGAACAGCCGGCCGATGACGCTGACGGGGTCGGAACCGGAGCGGGCCGCCCGGTCGACGGTGGCGCCGGTGTCCAGAGAGAGGCCGAGCGCCGCCGGCTGTGCCCGCTCGGTCCGCTCCCCGATCCGCAGTTCGAGCGGGGCCGAGGCGGACGGGCCGAGCGCACGGTTCAGGGTCTGCCGGGCCTCGGCGCGGCTCATCCCGCCTATGTCGACGCCGCGCACCTTCGTACCGGCGGCGACGTCGTCGCCCGCCAGCAGCAGGCCCGCGGCGTAGAGCCCACCGAAGCCGAGGACCGCGGCGCCGCCGGCCACCCCCGCCACGCCCGGGACGGTCCACCGCTTTCCGGTGGCCGCGCGGGTGCCCGTACGGGGTGCGCGTCGCATGGGCGGGTCTCTCCTCGGTCCGGTGACGTGGTCGGACCGGAGGTTTTCATGCCGCCAGTCCGCACCGGGAACGTAGCAAGATCCGTGTAACCAGGTAATAAGGAGGTATAGGGGTGGCAAAGGAGAATGTGTTGATCTCCGTAACCCGGGGGCCGTCCGCGCTGTTGCACAGCCCGCGGGCCCCACCCGTCCGCAACGCCCCGGCGGGGCCCGCGCGATGGCCGCGCGACGCCCCCGTGACGGGCCGCACGGCGCCCCGCGACGCCCCCGCGGCGCCCCATGGTTGCCCCTACGGTGAACGGAGTCCGATGCCGCAGCTGACCGACGAGGACGTGACGCAGGACACGGGCACCGCCCCGCCCGCGCGCCCCGGCACGTGGATGACCCCGGAGGAGTACGGGGCATCCCGCGCCACCCTCTGGACCGGCGCCGTCGTCCTCGTCACCGATGCCGACGGACGCGTCCTCGTCCAGAGCGTCGACTACCGCCCCGACCGGTTGCTGCCCGGCGGCGCAGTGGACGCCGGCGAGGCACCGGCCGCGGCGGCCGCCCGCGAGATGTACGAGGAGCTCGGCGTCGAAGGCCGCTACCCGCGCGGCCTCGCCGTCGACTGGATCCCGGCCGACGCGCCCGGCATGCCGCCCGGGATGCGGTTCCCCGGCGAGATCCTGCACGTCTTCGACGGCGGGACCTGGACCCGGGACCGCATCGATTCCGTCCGCCTCCCCGCGCAGGAGATCACCGGCATCCACTTCGCCGAACCGGCCGAACTGCCCGCCCTGATGGACGCGGGCGACGCCCGCCGGACCCTGTCCGCCCTGCGCGCCCGGATCAACGGAGGCGGCGCCGCCCTGCTGGAGGACGGCCGCCCCACCGACCCCACCGCCCTGGACCGGCTCGGCGTCCTACGCAGCCGCCGCGTCCCCCTGCACGGCACCTGGCACCCGGGCCCCGCCCCCGCGCACCTGACGCCCCGGGACCCCGCCGGCTGGCTCTTCGCCCCCGACGGGCGCGTGCTGCTGCTCGTCGCCCGCGCCACCGGCGCCGCCCACCTCCCGCCCCCGGCGCCGGGCCGCACCACGGGCGCGCTCCCGCTCGGGTACCGGTACGCCGACCGGGGCGCCCACCCGCGCACCGCAGCCCGGCTCACGGCGCTGCCCCCGGGCCCGGACCCGGCGTACGCCCGGCTGCTGGCCACCCCGGAACAGGTCCGCGAACTCAGCGACTGGGGCCTGGCCGGTCACGAGGAACTCGCCGCCGTCCACGCTGCCCGCGCCCACCTCTCCCTCCCGGTGCCGCCCCGCACCCCACCGACGGAACTCCCCGCCGAGGGCTGCCACTGGTGAGCGCGGAGCGGCTCAATCCCCGGTCCGCGGGTCCCGGTCCCGCAGCATGAGGGGATGAGCGAGACTGCGATCACTTACACCGTCTACGTCCAGGCCGACCCCGCGCGCGTGTGGCAGGCCCTGACCGAGCCCGCCTTCACCCGCCGCTACTGGGGGCTCGACTTCGAGACCGACTGGCGGGTGGGCTCGACGATGGACTGGGTGGAACGCGGGGCGCGGACGAGCGATCCGGAGCAGGTGGTGCTGGAGTGCGTGCCGGAGCGGCTGCTCTCCTACACCTGGCACACCTTCACCCCGCAGTGGGCCGACTCCGCGGGCATCGGCGAGGAGCTGCGCGCCGAACTGGCCCGCGAGCGGCGCACGAAGGTGACGTACGAGATCGAGCCGGTCGGTGACACCCTCTCCCGGCTCACCATCCTCCACGAGGGCTTCCAACCGGGCGGCACCCTCATCGGCATGTGCGGCCGCGCCTGGCCGATGCTCGCGTCCAGCCTCAAGACCCTCCTGGAGACCGGCGCCCCGCTCCCGGAGCAGGGGCACGCGAACGACCAGGGTTCCGGCGGCTACGAGAGCCACGCTCCCCGGACCTGAGCGCACGCTCCCCGGACCTGAGCGCACGCTCCCCGGCCCGAGCGGGAGGTGCTCCCGCCGGACCCGGTCAGGTGCGTGAGGGGACGGTGCAGCGCGGCGGGCCGGCGGGGATCTCCGTGCTCTCGTCGTACGGGTCGATCACCGGCCACGGCCGGTCGGCGGTCTTCGCCTCCTTCGAGAAGTAGGGGTGGACGAATCCGTCGACCGTGCCGCAGTCGTGGTTGCCGAGCTGCCGGCGGTAGTCGGCCGCGATCAGCTTCCCTGCGGTCACCCCGGCGGACCCGGCCGGGGCGTAGAGCAGGACCAGTTGTCTGGGGACGACGACCCGCGCCACTTCCTCCGTGTCGTGGGCCGGCCCCGGCTCCGAGAGCGGTTCCGCGCGACGCACGGCGTAGACGAAGGTGTAGTCGGCGCGGATCCGCAGCTGTCCGGGGACGCTGCCCGCCGCGAAGGACATCCGGCCGCGCACGCGGACACCCTTGTCGGCCACGGTGAGCTCGGCGGGGTCGAAGCGCGTGAACATCTCGGTGGGATCGCCGTCCGGGAGGCCGGGCGAGCGCAGGTGCTCGGCCAGCCGGGCACGTACGGGCTCCTGCGGATCGAGCAGCTCCAGGGCCGCGGTGGGCTGCCCGCCCCGCAGCACCGCCGGATCCAGGTTGGCCGCGACCACGAACTCCCGTGCCCGTCTCAGTCCTTCCCCGACCTGCTGCGGGGACAGGGAACCGACCGCCGCGGGAGCGGGCAGCGGGAGGTCCTCCGCGCCGGTCGCCCAGGCGCGGGCCGGCGAGCCGCGCAGCGGCAGGTTGGTCGTCGCCGGCCAGGCGTCGGGCCACAGCTCCTCTTCGAGCGCGGCGGCGGCGTAGGGCTCGTCGGCGGGCCGCGTCCCGGTGCTGGTCACCAGCCACGTGGCGAGGCCGGCCAGCGCGAGGGCGGCGACGGCACCGACGGACGCGCGCCGCCTGCGCCGCCGGCGCCGGTCCGCGAGGAAGGCCTTCTCGCGGTTCGGGTCCTGCGCCTCCGCTCGCAGCCTCGTGATGAAGTCCACCGGATCCGACATGTTCGGCCCCCGCCCTCAGTCCTTTTGGTTCGGGCCATCCCATAGGCCGCCGCTCACGTGGCACAAGACGTGCCGTGATCACGTAATGCTCCTGTGACCTGCGCGGATGTCGCTCTCGCAGGTGCGCGGCCCGTCCGGCGGCACCTCGTCCGGCGGCTTGATGCCACCCTGACAACCTGTCGTTCACCGGTGTCGTGTGGAATGGCCGCATGGGGAGAAGCGAGTACCAGATACGCCAAGGCGGCCCGGAGCGCCGGCCCGCCCGGATCGACGGGACGACGGGCGCGGTGGCGGTGGCGGTGGCGGTGAACACGCCGTCCGAGCACTGGCGTTACGCCCGGCACCTGGAGTCCCTGGAAGCCGCCTCCGGTCTGCCCGCGGAAGCCGAGGCCGTGGCCGCCGTCCTGTGCGACCCGGACCTGGTGATGGCCGAGAGCGCCGTGGTCACGCACCTCGGCCGGCGGGCGGCCGGGCTGCTGGCCGACGAGGCCTTCCCGGCCTGGGCGCGGGCCGTGGGAGCCGCCCTCGGCGGCCGCACCTTCCCGGCCCGCCGGCTGCGCGAGTGGACCCTGCTGAAGGCCGTCACGCGGGGCGAGCCCTGGTCCGCGGCGGAGCTCCTCGCCGCCTCCGACTGGTGTCAGGGCACGGCGGCCCGGTCCCTGCACGCGGACGAGGCCCTGCGGCTGCTCGCCGAGGGCGCCCGGACCCGGCGGGTCCGCAACGCGGCGGCGCAGCGGCTGCTGCGGCGGGCCGCCGTCGGCGCGTGACCTGCCGCTGGTGATCCGACGTGAGTCCCGGGAACGCACGGGAGGGCCGCGACCGCACCGCGGTCCCGGCCCTCCCGTGCTGCTGTCGGCTGCTGCTCGGCGCTACTTCGTGCCGCGCCGCACCCGCGCCGCCGCGCGGGCCTCGGCCGCCTGCCGGGCCTCGATGGTCTTGCGGGACTCCTTGCCCTTGCCGGGCCGCCCGGGCCGGGTGCCGATGCCGCGGAAGCCGAGGTCCGAGCCCGAGGGCCGGCCCTTGGCGTCGGTGGCCGCGGCGCCGGCCAGGGGCACGCCGGAGGGGGCCTTCGCGCCGGTGATGCGGCTCAGCGCTGCCTCGCCGGAGCGCACCTGGGTGATGGTCGGCCGGATCTTGGCGTCGGCCATCAGCCGGACGATGTCCCGGCGCTGGTTCGGGGTGACCAGGGTGACGACCTTGCCGGACTCGCCGGCGCGCGCGGTGCGCCCGCCGCGGTGCAGGTAGTCCTTGCTGTCGGCCGGCGGGTCCACGTTGACCACGAGGTCGAGGTCCTCGATGTGGATGCCGCGGGCGGCGACGTTGGTCGCGACCAGGACGTTCAGCAGGCCGTCCTTGAACTGCCCCAGGGTCCGGGTGCGCTGCGGCTGCGACTTCCCGCTGTGCAGCCCCTCGGCGCGTACGCCCATGGCGCGCAGGTGCTTCACGAACTGGTCGACCCCGTGCTTGGTGTCCAGGAACATCAGCACCCGACCGTCGCGCGCCGCGATCTCGGTCGCCGCCGAGACCTTGTCGGCGGCGTGGATGTGCAGCACGTGGTGGTCCATCGTGGACACCGAAGCGGACTGCGGGTCCACGGAGTGCCCGACCGGGTCCTTCAGGTACCGCTGGACCAGCTGGTCGACGTTGCGGTCCAGGGTCGCCGAGAACAGCATCCGCTGGCCCGCGTGGTGACACTGGTCGAGGATCTCGGTGACCTGCGGCATGAAGCCCATGTCGCACATCTGGTCGGCCTCGTCGAGGACCACGATCTTCACGCGCTCCAGGTGCACGTCGCGCCGGCCGATGAGGTCGCTGAGCCGCCCCGGGGTGGCCACCACGATCTCGGCGCCGGTGCGCAGGGCGCCCGTCTGCTTGCCGATCGACAGGCCGCCGACGACCGTGGCCACGCGCAGCTTCAGGGCCTGCGCGTACGGGGCCAGGGCCTCGGTCACCTGCTGCGCCAGCTCGCGGGTCGGTACGAGGACCAGCGCGAGCGGCCGCTTGGGATCGGCCTGCTGCCCCGCCGTACGGGCGAGCATGGCCAGGCCGAAGGCCAGCGTCTTGCCGGAGCCGGTCCGCCCGCGGCCGAGGATGTCGCGGCCCGCCAGGGAGTTGGGGAGGGTCGCCGCCTGGATGGGGAACGGTTCCGCGACCCCCTGGTCGGCCATCGTCGTCACCAGCTCAGGGGGCAGGCCGAGCTCCGAGAAGGACTCCACCGGCGGCAGCGCCGGCGTGGTCGTCCGGGGCATTGAGTACTCGCCCTGGGGGCCGAGGGTCCGCGGGGTCTTCCCGCCGCCCTTCGCACCGCCCTTCGGGCCTGCCTTCGCTCCGGGCTTGATGCCGAAGCGCCCATGAGGTGACGGGTTCTTCATGCAGAACCTTCCGTGAGGCGTGTTTCAAATGTTTGGGCAAGATGATCGGGAGTACGACGCGAACGTCGCCAAAAGGCGAATTTTACCATCGGGCCTAAGGGGCCACCGGCCCGAGCTCCCCGGCCCGAACCCGGTCCAGATGGGCGGTGACCTCGGCCGTCGCGCGCCCGAACCAGTCGGCGATGACGGCGACCTCGTCGGGGGTGTACTCGGCGAACACCGCGCCGAGCCGCGCGTAGAAGGGCTCGTAGACGGCGAAGATCCGCGCGGCGGCCGCCGGCTCCGCGACCACCCGTACGCGGCGCCGGTCGGCGGGATCGGGCTGCCGGCTCGCGTACCCGGCGCGCTCCAGGCGGTTGAGCACCCCGGTCACCGCGCCGGTGGTGAGGCTGGTCAGCTCGGCGAGGTCGCCCGCGCCGAGCGGGTCCTCCCCGGCGCCCAGGATGTGGCCGAGGCAGGTCAGGTCGGTGACGTTCAGCCCCAGGAGCTGCGCCACCTCCTGCTGGCCGACGATGCCGAGGGCGACGTACCGGTCCATGCGCGAGAGCGCTTCCTGGACCGTGGCCGCGGGGCGGGGCTTGCCCTGCACGCAGTTACTCCTTAGCATCTAAGTTACTTAGCTCGTGAGATAAATGGCTTTCTCCGTGAGAGAACGCCGTTCGAGCCTACTGAACCGACGAAGCAGACGAAGCGGACGAAGGGGAGAGTCATGAGCGCTCACGGCCACGTGGACCTCGGCCACACCGTGGCGGGCTGGACCGGCACCGCGATCGCACTGGTGGGAAGCGCGGCGGCGGGCGCGGCCCTGTGCGCCTCTTGGACCCCCGGCATCTGGATCGGCCTGGGGGTCGTCGTGGCGGCGGGCCTCGCCACCTGGCTCCTGCACCTCGCCGGCTGGGGCAAGCCGAGCGGTCCCCGTCCGGCGAGCCAGTGGGACTGGCGGGTCCGCGACACCCTCGCGCACTCCGGCCACGCCGACTGCCTGGGCTGCCGGCTCAGCGGGTCGCGGCGAGGTGCCGCAGCAGTCCCTGGCTCTCGATCCGCCGCGTTGTTGCCCGCTGCGGATAGCACCGCATGAACATCCGGGTGAAGTGCTCCCCGTAGTGGATCATCGCGGCCTCCGCGCCGCCTTCCCCGGACAGCTGGGACCGCACGGGGTCGAGGGGGCGGATCCGGGCGCCGAAGCGCGGCTCGTGGAAGTAGGCGAGGGCGTACCGCTCCCGGTCCGCCGGCCGCACCCGGTGCGGGGTCGACAGCAGCGCGCCGCCGGTCATGAACTGGAGGATGTCCCCGGGGAACACCGTCAGCACCCGCGCCACGGGCCGTACGGCGCTCCAGCCGGGCCGGTCCTCGGCGAAGCCCGCCGTGCTCTCGCCCGGCAGCCAGTTGCGCGGGCGGTCCTCGCCCGCCACCGGAGGTCGTACGAAGAGACCGCCCGCCTCGTCCTGGGCGGCGATCACGAGCAGCCCGTAGTCGGTGTGGGCGCCGATCCCGCGCTCCGCGGTGCGCCGCGCGGCGGGGAAGCGCAGCACCCGCATGTGGTGCCAGCCGCCGCGGGTCAGGCCCGCGAGCCGGTCGATGCCGGCCGGACCGAGTCCGAGCCCGAGGGCCACGAGCCGCAGCAGCCGCTCGCCGAGCCCGCCGACGCCCGCCAAGTAGGCCTCCATGGCGGCCTGGTAGCCGGGGGAGGGCCAGGGGACCGGACCGTGGCAGGGCAGGCCGGCGGCCGCCGCCGCAGGGATGTCGGGGGTGATGGTGAAGATCTCCGAGGCGTCCGGCCGCCCGGCCGTCACCTCCTCGCCCGAGGCGATGTACCCGCTGTACGAGGTGTCGTTGACGTACGCGGCCTTCTCCGCCGCGGGCCGGGCGAAGAAGCGCCGGCTCGCCGCCAGCGCGGCCCGCGTGCGGGCCTCCTGCCGTCCGTCGGCGGCCACTTGGAAGATCCCGTCGCGCTGCCAGGCGCGGACCATCGCCCCGCCGAGCATGATGTCCGCCGTCGTTCCCGTGATCCGAGCCGGCACCCGGAACGTCGCGAGCTCGCCCATGTCCGTCCCCTCTCGAAGACTCCTTCGGAGCGCCCCGCCGAGAGCCCTCCCAAGGGCCCGTGCGAAGGCCTGCTCCCCCGTTTCACGGACGGGACGGAGAAAGGTTCGAATATCCGGAAGCGCCCCGGTCGGCCGCGCTTGGCGTGTGCTCGGGCCGATCAATGGGCAGGATCGGGTCCGGCCGCGTGTGCGGCCGGTGGAACGTTGTGAAGGATCAGTACAGATGGCAACTGGCATCGTGAAGTGGTTCAACTCGGAGAAGGGGTTCGGCTTCATCCAGCAGGACGACGGTGGCCCCGACGTGTTCGTGCACTTCTCCGCAATCCAGACCACCGGCTTCAAGGAGCTGGCGGAAGGCGCGAAGGTCGAGTACGACGTGACGCAGGGGCCGAAGGGACCCCAGGCGGAGCAGGTGGTCACCATCGGGTAGCACCACTTCACGAGCCCGGCCCGTGACGTGAGCCCCGCCTGATCTTCCGGCGGGGCTCACGCACGTTCCGGGCGGGCGGGTAGCGTGGGCCGGATGATGACCGGCACGCCGGACACCCGGCTGATCGTGCTGCGCGGCAACTCCGCCGCGGGCAAGTCCTCCGTGGCGGAGGGCATCCGAGACCGCCACGGCCGGGGCCTCGCGCTCGTGGGCCAGGACAACCTGCGCCGCGTCGTCCTGCGCGAGCCGGACGCGCCCGGCGCGGCGAACATCGGACTCATCGGCAGCGTGGCGCGCTACGCGCTGGACCACGGCTTCCACGTGATCGTCGAGGGGATCCTCTACGCGGACCGCTACGGCCCCATGCTCGACGCCCTGCGCCGGGCCCACCGCGGGCCGACCCACTTCTACTACCTCGACGTGCCGTTCGAGGAGACCCTGCGGCGGCACGCGGGCACACCGCAGGCGGCCGACTACGGCGAGGCGGAAATGCGCGAGTGGTACCGGCCGCTCGACCTGCTGCCCGGCGACTGGGAGAGCGTCATCGAGGCGGAGCACTCGCTGGAGGACACCGTCACCCGGGTCATGGCCGAGACCGGACTGGCGGCGCGGCAGCACTGAACCGCGGCGGGGCTCACCCCGCCCGGTGCAGGGCGATGAGGAGCGACCAGATCCGGTCCGCCAGGTCGGCCGGGTCCGCCAGGTCGGCCGGGCCGGCCGGGTCCGCCAGGTCGGCCGGGCCGGCCGGGTCCGTCAGGCCGGCGGGCGGGTCGCCGCGCAGGTCGCCGTGCAGCCAGTCCGCGAGCACGGCGGTGAAGGTGGCGGCCACGGCCGAAGCCACCAGTTCGGGGCGCGGGGCGCCCACCGCGGCGCGTTCGGCCCGGCTGCGCTCGCGCAGCTCCCGGTACAGGCGTTCGCCGAGCGGTCCGCCGCCGCCCGGCAGGAGCAGAGCGCGGTAGAGCGGTGCCCGCTCGGCGGCGCCGCCGAGGAAGGCGGCCAGCGCGGCCGGGGGACGGGCCGGGGGGAGCGCCGACGGATCCGTCTGCCAGGCGTGCAGGGCATCGACGGCCGCGTGCACGACGTCGGCGCACGCGTCCACCGCGAGCGCGGTCAGGTCCTCGTAATGCAGGTAGAACGTGGCCCGGCCGACGCCGGCCCGGCGCACCACCGCCGAGACGCTGACCTCGCCGAGCGGCCCGTCCGCGCACTCCGCGAGGAGGCTCTCGCGCAGCCGGGCCTTGGTGCGGGCGGTGCGCGGGTCCGTACGGGAGGTCATCCGGCGAGCAGGGCCGCGCCCAGGGCGAGGGCGCCGGGCAGGGCCTGGGCGATGAGGATGCGGCGGTTGGCGGTCGCGGCCCCGTACGCCCCGGCGACGATCACGCAGACGAGGAAGAAGATCTGCGTGGCGAGCGAGTCGGTGACGAGCGACCAGACCAGGCCGGCGGCGAGGAACCCGTTGTAGAGGCCCTGGTTCGCGGCGAGCGGGGCGGTGAGGCGGGCCGTGTCGGCGTCGAGGCCCGAGAGGGCGCGGCCGGGCGGCCGCTGCCACAGGAACATCTCCAGGACCAGGAAGTACGCGTGCAGTGCGGCGACGAGGCCGATGAGGATCGTTGCGACCGTGTGCACGGCCACCTCCCGGGGGGTCGGGGTGAGCGGAGGGCGGCCCCGCCGACTTCCTGGACAACTGTACAGGAAGTCGGGTCGCGGCTGACGGCCCGCGGCGCGGCTACGCTGACCGCATGACTGCGCTCGTATATGAAGACTTCGCCCCCGGACACCACCGCGAGGCCACGCTGATCCGGCACGCGCTCGGCAGCGTGCACGAAGAGGCCCTGGTCGCGGGCCTGGCGGGCGGTATCGGCTTCATGTACTTCGTGTTCGAGTACGCGGGCCGGCCGCCGATGCCGACGATCGTCGCCCAGGCCCACCCCGACCCCTGGGTCCAGGTCGCCCTCGGCCGCCTGCGCATCCCGTACGAGGCCACGCGCAGCGCCAAGCCCCGCTGGCACCGCGTCGAGGCCGCGCTCGACGCCGGGGCGCCGGTGTTCTGCACCGTCGACCGGTCCGCCCTGCCCTGGCACGGCCCCGCTCCGATGGCCGAGCTGACCGCCGCCGATCCGTACGTGGTGGCCGTGGTCGGCTACGACGGGGACACCTTCCGGGTCGACGACCCGGCGGCGGGTCTGGACGGCGCCGGAGCCCCGTACGAGATCGGCCGCGAGGAGTTCGGCGCGGCCTGGTCCGGGCACAAGAAGGGCCGCCACCAGATGGTGGTGACCACCGGAAAGCCCGCCGGCGAACCCGACCTGGACGCGGCGATCGCCGCCACCGTCTCCCGCCTCACCGGACCGGTCCTCGGCAACCACTTCGACGTCAACTTCGGCTTCTCCGGCATGGAGAAGTTCGCCGCACAGCTGCGCGACACCAGCACCAAGACGGGCTGGGAGCGCCGCTTCGCCACCCCCGGGGCCTTCGCCGTGGGCGCGGGGCGGCTGCACGCGTGCCTGGAGGAGGAGTGGACCGCCCCGGGCGCCACCCGGCCGCTGTACGCGGACTTCCTCGACCTCGCCGGGCACGGCGAGGCGGCCGCGCTCTTCCGCGACTCCGGCCGGCAGTGGTCGCGGCTCGCGGAGCTGGCCCGCACGGCGGACCCCGACGCGGACTCCGCGGGACGGCGGGAGCTCTTCGACGCTTGCGCCGGGCTCGTGGACGGCGCCCTGGCGCTGGAGCGGCGGGCGGTCGCTCTGCTGCCGCAGCCGGCGCCCGCCGAGTAGCGGCGGCGTGGGCCGCGTCAAAAGTTGAGTCGCTCAATTTTTGATGCGGTAAAACCACGGGGCGTGCGGTGGACAAATCGTCCCCGAACACCCCTGAGGCTCTGTACCGCGCATGGAAATGACCCTCGTCTCGATCGTCGGCGTCAGTAGCATCGTCGCCGTCGCCGCCTTCTCGAAGCGGCTCGGCCTCGCCGCCCCGCTGAGCCTGGTGGTCGTCGGCCTCGCCCTCAGCTTCGTACCGGGCGTGCCGGCGCTCGCCGTCGAACCGGAATGGGTGCTCGCGGGCGTGCTGCCACCGCTGCTCTATTCCGCGGCCGTGAACATGCCCGCGTCGGACTTCCGCCGCAACATCAAGGCGATCAGCGGTCTCGCGGTGCTGCTCGTGGCCGTCACCACCCTCGGGGCGGGCTGGCTCTTCCACTGGCTCATGCCCGGCCTCGGCTGGCCCGCCGCCTTCGCCCTCGGCGCCGTCATCAGCCCCACCGACGCGGTCGCCGCGACCTCCATGGGCAAACAACTCGGCCTCCCGTCGCGGCTGCTGACCATGCTGGAGGGCGAAGGCCTCGTCAACGACGCCTCCGCGCTGGTGCTGCTGCGCTCCGCGATCGCGGCCATGGCCGGAACGGTCTCCCTCGCCGGGGTCGCCGGGAACTTCCTCTTCTCCGTGGCCCTGGCCACCGCCGTCGGCCTCGTCGTGGGCCTCGTCAACGTCCGGGTCCGGGCGCTGCTCAAGGACAGCCTGGGCCTGACCCTGCCCGCCGTCATCCGGTCCGTGAAGATCTCCGGCGACGACCCGGTCCGCTTCCAGGAGGAGTACCGGCGGCTGCTGCAAGAGGTCGCCGAGGCCGGCCGGGCCGTACTGGAGGAGCCCGGCCTCGTACGGGGCGACGGGAGTCCGTACGCGCCGGAGCTCCTCGCGAAGGTCCGCGAGGACGCCCGGCTGGACCGGAAGGACGAGGCGATCGGCGTCCCGGCGATCGACGGAGCCCGTGAGCAGTACGTGGACCTGCGGCTCGGCGTGATCGCGGCCTCGCGGGACGCCGTGCTGGCCGCCCGCTCGACCGGGGTCTACAGCTCGCAGGCCATCAACCAGGCACAGCGGGGGCTGGACCTGGACGAGGCCATGTTCCAGAGGCTCAGCGCCGCCGCCGGCCACTGAACCGCCGCCGGCACCGAACCCGCGGTGGGCCATCGACGGGGCCGGGGCCGCCGCCCACGTCCGTGCGCCCCGGCAGCACCGCGGCCGAAGCCTCAGAGGTGCGCGTCGAGGAACGTCCGGAGCTCCTGCGCCGTCACCGGCCCCGCCTGCGTCGCCACCGGCTCGCCGCCCGCGATGAGCACGGCCGTCGGGGCGCCCGTCACCTCGTACCGCTTGGTCTGCGCGGGACAGCGGGTGATGTCCACGCGCACCGCAGTCAGCCGGGTCCCGTACTCCTGCGCCAGTGCGGCGACGACCGAGTCCATCGCACGGCAGGGCTCCAGCGCCTTGGGCCAGCTGCCGCAGAAGTAGGCGAGCACCGGCCCGTCCGTCATGCCGAGGATGAACTCGAACTCCTGGTCCTCCAGTGGCTGGTGTACCCGACGTGCCATGGATGGTGCTCCGCTTCGTGTGCCGTGCGATCCGAACGGCTCTCATCATCGCCGCTCGGGGCCGTTGTCAGTGCCGTCTGTGAAGCTGACCGGTATGGACGACAGGATGCTCCGGCGCCGGGTCTACGGCGCCGACCACGACGACCCCGACCCGGGCCCGCTCCCGGGGCACGCCTACGGAGAGCTCGTCGGCGGCCCCCTCGACGGGCTGCTGCTCGACATCACGGGCTGGAGCGGTCCGCAGCTCGCCGAGGAGGCCCGGCTCCCGACGGAGATAGGGCGCTACGGGCCCGGGGGCCGGGCCCACTACCGCCGCCGCGCGTCCGATCCCGGTCACTGGGACTGGACGGGCGACAGTCGCTGACGCCGGAGCGGTGGCTCGGTGGTCCGCGGTCGGTGGCCTCAGCCCGCCGCGTTCCGGCCGACTTTGCGGGCCCACAGCACCAGCGGGACCTGGAGCGGCAGCCGGCCCAGGGCCACGGCCCGCAGGGCGGGGGAGCGGTGGCGGGCGTCGACGGCCATCTTGACGTTCGCGGGGAACACGCCGACGAAGAACGCCGCCGTGGCCAGTGCCGCGATCCTGCGCGTGCGCGGGTGGGCGACCCCGGCCGCGAGCGCGAGTTCGGCCGCGCCGCTCGCGTACGTCCACCGGCGCGGGCTGCCGGGCAGCGAGCGCGGCACGATCGCGTCGAACTGCTTGGGGGCGACGGCGTGCGCCACCGCCGCGCCGGCCAGCAGACCGGCGAGCAGGAGCGGCGAGGAAGGCATGCGCGGCATCGGGGGATCCTCTCGGAGGGGCCTGGGCCCGGCGATCCTACTCGCCGGTAGCTCCGGTGGGGGCGGAGACCGGAATCCGGGCCGCCGTGCGCGTCCCGAAAGTCCCCGAAGATTCTTCCGGGAAGCTGTCGATCCCGGCGTCTCCCGTTCGACGCAGGGGTGAGAGCGGGGAAGGGCCCCGTCCTCCACCACCGAGGAGTCACCATGCCGCGCTTCCTTTCGCTCATCCGCATCGACGAGCAGAGCCTCACCCCCGACACCCCCTTCCCGGCCGACTTCAGCGACCGCATGGGCGCCCTGATGGAGGAGATCACCAAGGCCGGGGTCATGCTCGACACCGCCGGTCTGCTCCCCACCTCCGAAGGGACCCGGGTCACCTGGTCCGGCGGCAAGCTCAGCTACACCGACGGGCCCTTCACCGAGACCAAGGAGGTCGTCGGCGGGTACGCCCTCATGCAGTGCAAGGACAAGGACGAGGCGCTGGAGTGGACCAAGCGCTTCCTGGAGATCCACCCGGAGAACTGGACGGTCGGCGCCGAGCTCCGTCAGCTCGACGGAAGCTGACGGCGCGGCGCCGCCCGGCGCCGCGCCGGCCATCCCGCGCCCGGCATCCCGCGCCCGTTTGCCCTGCCTCGTCACGGCTGCTCTGATGGGTGGCCGTGACGGCAGTGAGTGCGACCCGAGCGGTCGAAGCGGTGTTCAGGATCGAGTCCGCGCGGATCATCGCGGGCGTCGCCCGGATCGTGCGGGACGTCGGCATCGCCGAGGAGATCACCCAGGACGCGCTGGTCGCGGCGCTGGAACAGTGGCCGGTCTCCGGCGTGCCCGACAAACCGGGGGCCTGGCTTATGGCCACCGCCAAGTACCGGGCCATCGACCTCGTACGCCGCAAGGAGACCTACGCGCGCAAGCTCGCCGAAGTGGGCCGCACCCTGGAGGACGTCCCGCCACCGGAGGAGGAGGCCGCGCTCGCCGATCCCCAATCCATCGACGACGACCTGCTGCGGCTGATCTTCACCGCCTGCCACCCGGTCCTCGCCACCGAGGCCCGGATCGCGCTGACCCTGCGGCTGATGGGCGGCCTGACGACCCAGGAGATCGCCCGCGCCTTCCTCTGCCCCGAACCGACCGTCGCCCAGCGGATCGTCCGCGCGAAGCGGGCGCTCGCGAAGGCGGCGGTGCCCTTCGAGGTCCCGTACGGGGCGGACCGCGAAGAGCGCCTCGCCTCCGTGCTGGAGGTCATCTACCTCGTCTTCAACGAGGGCTATTCCGCGACCGCCGGAGACGACCTCGTCCGCCCCGCCCTGTGCGAGGACGCCCTGCGCCTCGCCCGGGTCCTGGCCGGGCTGATGCCCAAGGAGCCCGAGGTGCACGGCCTGGCGGCGCTGCTGGAGTTCCAGGCCTCGCGCATCGCCACCCGCACCGGCCCGGACGGGGAGCCGGTGCTGCTCGCCGACCAGAACCGGTCCAAGTGGAACCGCCTGCTGATCCGGCGCGGGGTCGAGGCCCTGCACCGGGCGGGCACCGGCCCCTACTCCCTCCAGGCCGCCATCGCCGGCTGTCACGCCGACGCCGTCCGCTACGAGGACACCGACTGGCCCACGATCGCAGCCCTGTACGGACGGCTCGTCCTGCTGATCCCGTCACCGGTGATCGAGCTCAACCGTGCCGTCGCCGTCTCGATGGCCGAGGGCCCGGCGGTGGCACTCCCCCTGGTCGACGCCCTGACGGCGGAACCGGCCCTGCGCTCCTACCATTTGCTGCCGAGCGTACGGGGAGACCTGCTGGAGCGGCTCGGCCGCCCGGCGGAGGCCCGCGCGGAGTTCGAACGCGCGGCCTCGCTCACCCGCAACGCCCGGGAGCAGGCCCTGCTGCGCGCCCGCGCGGCCCGCCTCTGAGGCCTGCTGTCGGGAGGCGCCGTCGGGAGCCGTTGTCGGGAGGTGCCGTCGAGACCCGCCGTCTGTGGTCGCGGTCCGGGATCAGCCTCGGCGGGCCAACGCGGCCACGTCGAGCGGGGTCCGCTGGGGCCGGCGCGGCGGGGTCAGCGCGATGGGCCGGCGCAGCGATCCGTGGCGGGCGATCTCCCGCACCGTCTCGCGCAGGGCCTCCAGGAAACCGTCCATGGTGCGGCGGGCGGCGGGGGTGTCCGAGTAGATCGAGTTCATGTGCAGCCCCTCCGCGTCCCGCTGGAACCAGGAGCAGGCGCCGTTGGCCTGGGCCGACCACACGTGGGAGGTGGGCCGCCAGTCCTCGTGGCGCTCGGCGCCCGGGACCTTGCGCATGTCGATGTACGAGAAGAAGTTCACCGGGTACGGCCAGGAACGGGCGGCGAACTCGCGGGGGGCGAGCAGTTCCCAGGCGCGCACGAAGGGTACGTCGATGTGGCCGATCATCTCGTTGAAGCCGGCTCGCACCGAGGACATGACCTGCTCGAAGTCCCGGCCCGGCGAGGCGTCGAACTCGATGGGCATGGTGTTGACGAACCAGCCCACCGAGTGGCCCCACCCGGCCCGGCCGCGCTCGCTCACCGGCATGAACCCCCGGTAGACCCCCGGACCGCCCGCCTCGCGCAGACAGACCGCGACGGCGGCGAGCACGCCCATGAACGGCTTGCCGCCCACCTCCAGACAGGCCTTCTCGAAGACCTCCGCCTCCGCGGCGTCCAGCAGCGGTGAGGCCTCGTTCACGATCGAGTACATCCGGCCGGGCTCCACGCCCAGTTCGAGCGGGAAGCGCGGGAAGAACTCGCCGCCGCCGCTCGCCATGAACTTCTTCCAGTAGCCCAGCCGTTCGTCGTCCGCGTCGATGGACAGATAGCGCGCGCGCTGCTCCTCGGCGAAGTCGAGATAGCTCGGTGCGGGCGCCGGATCAGGCAACTCGCCCCGGCGCAGGGCCTCGTAACCCCTCTCGACCTCCTGGACCACGATCGGCATCGACATGCCGTCGCAGACGATGTGGTCGAAGGCCAGGTAGACGGTCGCCGATTCCTCGCGCAGGACGGCGCCCATCGTGAACAGTGGCCAGGACAGCGTGTCGATGCTCCGCTTGAACCGCTCCACGAGGAAGCCGGTCAGTTCCTCGGTGCGGTCGAACTCGGCGACCCGGACGGTGTCCAGAGCCAGTTCGGCGGCCGGGATCGGAGCGCACGCCAACTCCCCGGCCAGGCGCCGGAACTCGCAGCGCAGCACCTCGTGGCGGCGTACGAACGCCAGCAGGGACCCGGTCAGGGCGTCTTCGTCCAGCGGGCCCGCGACCTCGAAGGTGACGGCGATCCAGGACGCGGTCGGGTCGTCGGCCGCGCGGCTCTCCTCGGCGACGGTGAAGTGCTTGTCCTGGTTGAAGGAGGCCCTTCTGTCCGCCGTGCCGTCGGCGCCGTCCGAGCCCGGGGACTGCGCCCCGGCCGTGGACCGCAACCGCCACTCGACGACCCGGCCGGGTGCCATGTGGTGCATCTCCAGAGGAAACTGCCGCATTCCGTCATCCCTTCGACCCCCGAGTCAACCCCGAGCGCCTAACGACACCCGGGCCACGGAAGTGACGCGCGCCGGAAGGTTCGGATCAGCCCGCGGCCGCCCCCGGTGTGCCGGGGCCGGCACCGATGCCGTCCGCCGGCGGGGCGGTCGCGTCGTCCGGGCGGAGTTCGATGTGGTCCGCGGCCAGGTCCACCGCCACCCGGTGTTCCATGCCCAGGGCCTCCAGGAACTTCTGCGGGAGCTGTACGCGCCCCGTGCGGTCGAGCATCACGTACTCGCGCTCGCTCACCGACTCGGCCCCGTGCTCGTCGGTGACCGTACGGCGCAGCACCTCGCTGCTGGTGCGGCCGTCGCGCATCGCCACCGTACGCCGCACCTCGCCCGCGACGAGCGGGTCGTGGGTCACGATGACCACGGTCGCGCCCAGTTCCCGGTTGACGGTGCGGAAGGCCTCGAAGATCGCCCCGCCCGTCTCGGAGTCCAGTTCGCCCGTCGGCTCGTCGGCGAGCAGCACCGCCGGATCGTTCGCCATCGCCACCGCGATCGCCACGCGCTGCTGCTGGCCGCCGGAGAGCTCGGCGGGGCGGCGGTCCGCCAGCTCGCCGATCTCCAGCGCTTCGAGGAGCTCGCCGGTCCGGACCGCGTGGCGCTTGGCGGCCGCCCGCCGCCCGCCCTTCAACTGCATCGGCAGGGCGATGTTCTGCGCCGTCGTCAGGAAGGGCAGCAGGTTGCGGGCCGTCTGCTGCCAGACGAAGCCGACGGCCTCGCGCCGGTAGCGCAGCCGGTCGCGCGCCGACATCTCCAGCAGGTCGTAGCCGCCGACGCTGGCGGTGCCGGCCGTGGGCACGTCCAGCCCCGCGAGGATGTTCAGGAGCGTGGACTTCCCGCTGCCGGACGCGCCGACCAGGGCCATCAGGTCGCCCTGCGCCACGGTCAGTTCCAGCCCTTGCAGGGCCTGTACCTCGACCCCGTCCGTGCTGAAGATCCGGACCAGGCGGTCGCAGGCGATGGCCGTGTGCGCGGCGTGCCGGCGGGGCTCGGCGGCGGCCAGGGCCTGCCGCCGCAGCTCCTCGTAGGTGGGCTGATCGCTGTTCACCGCTGGTCTCCCGCTCTCAACTCGGTCGTGATCTGTCGCCTGCCGGAGATCGCCGCTTCCGCGAGCACGGCCCCCGCGACGAGGACGGCCAGGCCCAGCGCCTGGGTCAGTACGGGCCTGACGAGGACCGGCAGACCGGCCGGCACCCGGGCGCCGACCAGCGTGGACAGGTCCACGGCCGGGCCCAGCAGCGCGACGGCGCCCACCGCGAGCAGTGCGCCGCCGATCGCGGCGGCCAGGGCCAGGGGCACCGACTCCACCAGGATCAGCAGGACCCCCTGCCGGGGCCGCAGGCCCATCGTGCGCAGCCGGGCGAGCAGCGCGGCCCGGTCGGGGGCGGCCCGGACCAGGGTCAGCAGGACCGCCAGCAGCGCGAAGCCCGCGGCTCCGGCCAGCGAGGCCCAGAACAGCCGCACGGCGGAGCGCTGGAGCGGATCGGAGCCCAGTTCCGCGGCCAGGGCGGAGCTGGTGCGGACGCGGTAGCGCTCCTCGCCGGCCGCCGGGTCCACGGTGCGGACCACCTGCTCCAGCCGGTGCCGGTCGACCGTGCCGAGCGCGAACCAGCCGTTGGGCAGCCCCATCTGCGGTACGGCGGCCCGCACTTGGGCCGCGGGCAGGACCACGGTGGCGTGCTTGGCGCCGGGCCGGGCGGGGGTGCCGTCGATCACTCCGACGGTCCTGAGCGTCAGTTCCCCGCCGTTCTCCAGCCGCAGCCGGTAGCCGGAGGCGTCGCCGCCGGAGAGGTCCCGGCTGATCAGCGCGGGCACGGTCGCGCCCGAGGTGCCGGCGGCGCCGGTCGCCAGGAGCGCCGGATCGAACCGGCCGCTCCCGGCCGCCGCCGACAGTTTCGCGTACTCCACCGGGTCCGCGACGACCACGGAGATCTGAGTGCCGCCCGCCTTGGTGCCGTAGAGGTGCACGTTGTCCTCCGTCCACACCTTCACGGAGGACCGTACGCCGGGCAGCGCGGCCGCCGCCGACGTCAGGGCGTCCGGGAGCGTGTCGCCCGGCGCCGTCAGCTGCGCGTCGCCGCCGACGGCCGCACGGGCCGCCGCGAAGCGGGCGTCGGACGTCGCGGTCAGTACCGTGGCACCGAAGCCCCCGGTCGTGACGGCCAGCAGCATCGCGATCAGCGGCAGTACGGACGGACGTGCCCGGCCCCCGGTGCCCCGCGCGGCGCGCGCCAGCCCGAGGAAGCCGATCAGCCCCGGGCCCCGCCCGGCCGCCCGGGCCAACGCCCCGACCAGGGCGGGCTGGAGCCGGGCCAGCAGCAGGCCGCCACAGAGGGCGAGCAGCAGCGGAGCGGCGATCAGCAGCGGATCCACCCCGGCGCCGGCCGGAGCGACCCCGCGCGAGCGGACCTCGAACACCGCGGCCGCGGTGGCAGCCAGGGCGAGCAGCTCGGCGACCAGCCGCCGCCGAGGACCCGGCGGGCGCTTCGGCGACAGCAGCACGAAGGCCCGTACGGGAACGGCCAGCAGCGCCAGGAGCGTGGCGGCCGAAGCGGCCAGCACGGTCCCCGCCGAGCGGGGGGTCGGCAGCAGGACCAACGCGAGCACGGCCGCGAGGGCGGCGGCCGGCAGGACGGTGACCGCGTTCTCCGCGAGCAGCCGGCGCACGATGCCCGCGCGGGAACCGCCGCGGGCCAGCAGCAGCCGCAGCTCCGCCTCCCGCCGGTCCCCGGTGAGCCCGGCCGCCAGGCAGAACACCACGAACGCCACTCCGGCCACCCCGGCCGGGCCCATCGCGCCGAGCGGCGCGGCCGCCTGGCGCCGGGCCTCGGCCAGCGCGAACTGCTCGGGGAGACGGGACGTGAAGCTCAGGTCGCTCCGCCCGGTCTCCCGGGTGAGGCGCGTCGCGGTCGGGCCGCTGAGGTACGAGGCGACCGCCTTGGCGGTGGCCGGGAGCCGGTCGGACCGCAGCGTCCTGGTGTCCACGGGGATCCGCCAGAAGTCTGCGCTTTGCCTCTCGCCCCAGTCGGGGAGCCGGCCGAGTGCCTCCGCGCCGACGAGTGCCTCGGTGCGCCAGAACGCCTGCGGAGGCTGGGTCGTGGTCATGTTGCGGCAGGCCTTGAGGAGGCAGGTGAAGTCGGTCCAGTAGCCCTCGGCGTCGTCGTTGGCGGCGTAGAGACCGACGACCTCCGCCTTCATCGTGGTCAAGCCCTGGCCGGTGGTGGTCTCCAGCACCATGCCGAGCCGGATGCCTATGGTTTTCGCGGCGCTCTGCGACAGGGCGATGGGTACGGGACTGCCGGGGGCGGGGGCGGGGGCGCCCGGCCAGTGTCCTTCCACCAGGCGGACGTGCTCGGAGGCCGTGCGCAGGTGGTGGAGGCCCAACTGGGGCGGGACCCCGTCGGGGGCGGCCAGGCCGCGGTTGGCCAGCGGACGGGCACCCGCGGTGGAACCGTGGACCGGGCCCTCGGGGGCGACCCCGAACCCCGGGGCGGTACGGGCGAGCAGCGTGGCCAGTACCTCGTCCAGGTTCTGCGCGCTCTCCTCCCCGTAGCGGGGGCGCGCGCTGACGTACAGGCTGGTCTGGGCCGGCCCGCGGGACTCCAGGAAGGAGCGCAGCGCCTGGTCGGTGCCCCGGTCCATGGCACGCGGCAGGGCCGCGGCGAGCAGGACGGCGACGAAGGCCAGGGCCGCACCGAGCAGGGCGCTCAGCGGGGTCGCGCGCAGCCGCGTCCGCACCCAGGGCGCGGGCGGGGGCACGGGGCGGGGGGCGGACTGCTGAGGTGTCTGCGGGTCGGCGCCGCCCGGGGCGCGCCGGTCGGCGTCGGTCGCGGCCGGCCCGGTCATATGTCCTCCACGTGCCGCAGCCGGTCGGCCGGCTTCGAGCGGTTCTGATTGCGCCGCCCGCCGAAGACCGCCGACAGCAGCGGTACGGCGGCGATGGCGGCGGCGAGCAGCAGGATCCGCACCGCGGGCAGGTCCACCAGCACCGCGGGCTCCGGCCGGCCGGCCGCCGGGGTCAGCACGGTCAGCGGCACGACGAGGTGGACGATGACCACGCCCAGACCCACCCCGACCGCGGTGCCGAGCCCGACCAGCAGGCAGCTTTCGGCGGTGGCCGTCCGGGACAGGTCCCGCCGCCGGGCACCCAGGGCCATCAGCACCGAGAACTCGCGGGAGCGCTCCCGGGCGGCGGCCGCGGCGGAGGCGGCGAAGCCGATCGCCGCGAGCACCGCGCAGGCCGCCGCGAGCGCGGCCAGCGCCCCCTGCGGACCCGCGCTGAGCGGATCGTCCAGCAGGGTCGCGGCCACCTCCTCGCGCAGCCGCACTTGCTGGGAGCCCGCGCCGGAGCGCAGTTCCGCGGCGGCACGGGCCGGGGCCGGGTCGTCGGCGGAGGCGGCCGGCAGCCACCATTCGCCGGGCGTCGGCAGCTCACGGCCGCCCGACGCGAGCAGTCGGGCGGCCGTGTCCAGGTCGATGGCGATCGCGGTGTCGCCGGCCACGGGCAGGGAACCGATCGCGGCGGTGACCCGGACCGAGAGGGTGACGCCGTCCAGTTTGACCGGCACCAGATCGCCCACGGCTCCACCGATCGCGGACAGGTACGCCCGGGTGGCGATCCCCGGAATCTCGGCGGCCGGAGCGGGACCCGGCGTCAGACTGGCCTGGACGCCGCCGCGTTCGCCGGAACCGTCCCGGTAGCGCAGCTTGATCGGGGCCGGGCCGCCCGGTGCGGGATCGGAGCCCGGGAGCAGTTCGGCGGCCGGGGAGCCGTCGTTGAGCGGCGGGGCCGACAGCTTCCAGCCGGGTGTGGGCATCGCTACCGGCGCCGCCGCGCCGTCCCGGGTCTGGGCGACCGCGAGGCCGCGTACGGTCAGCTCGTCGAAGATCTTGATGGTGGCGGGCTCGCCGGAGCCGGAGCCGGCACCCGCATCGGCGTTCGGATCGGTCCCGGGGAGCGGGCCTTCGCGGTCGTACGAGAAGACGAGCCCGGCCAGGCTGAGCGGGGTGGCGGCCGACCCGATGGGGGCGCCGAGCATCGAGCCGATGTGCACCGACACGGTGGCGTCACCGTTCTCCGGGAGCGTCACCATCGCGGCCCGGTAGGTGATGCCGAACCGGTCGCGCAGCAGCAGCCCGAGGCCGGGGCGGCCGCCCGCGCCGGTGGAGCGTACGGAGACCGAGAGGTCGATGCGCTGAGGCCGGCCGGGGAGAGGGAGGCCGGTGGCAGGCGCGGAGGCGGGGGAGGCGGCGGGGGCAGGGGCGGGGGTCAGCGGGGCGAACAGCTCCCGCATGCTGCGCCCGTCGCGCAGGTCGGCCCGGAGCGCGAGCCGGTCGGCGGCGGCCGCCGCGTCGAGTGCCATGACCTGGCCGGTGCGCCCGCCCGGCAGGTCCTGCCGGGCACGGAGCACCGGCAGGACGCGCTCCCCGCCGGGCAGCGCCGCGTACCGGCCGCCCCGGCCCAGCGAGGGCACGTCGCTCCCGGACATCAGCAGGCCCCCGGCGGTGGTGAAATCGGCCTGGTCGCGCTGGGACGCGGACCAGGCGGTGTGCTGGCCGAGCGCGAGGACCCCGCTGGAGACGGCGAGTACGAGCAGCAGCACCGGCCCCGTGGCCCGTCCGGGCCGGCGCGCCAACTGCCAGCCGACGAGCGCCGGACCCAGCCCCCGGCCCCGGGCGGCGATCCGCGCGCCGAGCCGCGCCACGAAGGGCAGCAGCCTCAGTACGAGCAGGGTGCCCGCGCACAGGGCCAGCGTCGGGGCGGCGACCAGGACCGGGTCCACGCCGAACGGTCCGTCGGACCGCGAGGCCGGGCCGGAGCCGCCCGCGCCGTAGCGGGAGAGCTGCTCGTAGGCGAGTACGGCCAGGGCCACCAGCGCCAGGTCCGCGCCGGACCGGGCGGCGCCGGCGACGAGCGCCTGGCGGCGGCCGGTCCGGTGCAGGGCGGCCGAGGCGACGCCCCGCAGGACGACCGGGAGGGTGGTCAGCACGACGCAGCCGAGGGCGCAGCCCGCGGCGACGGGCCAGAGCAGCCAGCTCCGCGTGACCGCGAACGGGACGTGCGCCAGCGAGCCGTAGCCGCCGAGGAGGCGCAGCAGCGGCGGGGTCAGCAGGGGCGCGAGGAGGGCCGCGGGCAGTGCCAGCAGCAGCGACTGGACCGCGGTGAGGACACCGAGCCGGCTGCGGGAGGCGCCGCGCGCGGCGAGCAGGGAGCGCTCCCCCTCCTGGCGCTCCGTCAGCAGGTGCGAGACGAGCAGCAGGGCCGCCCCCGCGAGCACGGCCAGTTGCAGTGCGCCGACCAGCAGCGTGGAGCGGGCGACGGTCAGGCCCGACCGCAATTCCCCGAGCAGCGCCGGAAGCTCGGTCGCCGGGGCGAGCCCGGACGTGCCCTGGAGTTCCTTCAGGGCCGCGGCGGCCCGGCCGCGGACGGCCTCGGCCCCGGCCGCGTCCACGGTGGAGAAGTCGGCGGTGAGGAGCACGGCGCGGCTGTCCTGGACCAGTCCGCCGGCGGTGAAGGCGGAGTCGTCCACCAGCAGCGGCCCGTAGGTGGCGAATCCGGCGACCTGGAGACCGCGCGCACCGAGCGGATCGAGCCGCCAGTACGGGGAGTCCGGGTCGGCCGCGCGGTAGACGCCGGTCACCAGCACGGTCAGCGGGGAGCCGCCGTACCGGTCGTCGAGCCGCACCCGGGCGGGGAGCGCTCCCTCGGCGAGCCCGAGCCGGTCCAGCGCCGCCTTCGGCACAGCCACGGGAACGGGGGTCCGATCAGAGAGCGCTCCCGCGACGGGTTGCGGCCAGGTGCCCGCCAGAAGCCGCACGCGGTCCTTGGCGAAGGCCGCCAGCAAGGTCAGATCGGCGTCCTTGCCGGGAGTGTGCGGGCCCGGCAGCCCGTACGAACGGCTGCGCGCCACGCTCTCGGCGCCGGTCGGGAGGGGGCCGAACAGCCCGCGCGCGAAGTCCCGTACCGCCTCGTCGTCCTCGGCCCGGTCGGCCGCCGCGTGGGAACCCGTGACCAGCACGGTGCCGCGCGCGAGACCGGGCCCCGCGAGGGCCTGGCGCAGTCCGGCGTCGCCGACTCCGCGGGTGAAGGCGAAGAGCGCGGTGAGCACGGTCGTGGTGATCAAAACGGTCAGCAGTACGGCGGCTGCGAGCGGCAATCGCCCGCGCAACCGGCGCACGACGAAGCCGAGCATGTGCCTGTTCCTCCCCCGCACCGGACTGGTATCCCCGGATACCGGACGATGCTGCCAGATTCGAACAGAGAGCGGAAGGGACTTGCGTGAGTACTGCAACGGATGAACAAATCGTGGGGGCGGGACCGCAAGAACACCGCATTCAGCTTGGAGGGGGAGCCGCAGCATGACGCACGACCAGGAACGGCGACAGGAACCGGGACCCGGACCGCGGCAGGACGCCGGGGCGCCGATGGTGGTGGTCGACGACGTGCGGCGCAGTTTCGGGACCGGTCAGCAGGCGGTGCACGCCCTGCGCGGAGTGTCCTTCGAGGTCCGCCGCGGCGAACTCACCGCGCTCAAGGGGAGGTCCGGCTCGGGCAAGACCACCCTGCTGAACCTGGTCGGCGGCCTCGACACCCCGACCGGCGGCAGCGTCGCCCTCGACGGCACCGATCTCGCCGGCCTCGACGAGGACGGCCGGCTTGCGCTGCGCCGCGACCGGATCGGCTTCGTCTTCCAGTCCTTCGGCCTGATCCCCGCACTGACCGCCGCCGAGAACGTCGGGGTCCCGATGCGGCTGCGCAAGGTACCGGCGAAGCAGCGCGAGGAACGGGCCCGCACCCTGCTCGCCCTCGTCGGGCTCTCCGAACAGACCGAGCAGCGCCCCGGCGAACTCTCCGGCGGCCAGCAGCAGCGGGTCGCCGTCGCCCGGGCCCTCGCCAACGAGCCCGATCTGATCATCGCCGACGAGCCGACCGGCCAGCTCGACTCCGACACGGGCCGGCAGATCATGCGGCTGCTGCGCGCCGTGGTGCGCAGCGAGGGGGTCACCGCGCTGGTGGCCACGCACGACCCGGCGCTGATGGAACTGGCGGACCGGGTGGTGGAGCTGCGCGACGGGCGCATCGTGGAGGCTGCTTCCGGGGACGGGGACGGGGACGGGAACGGGAACGGGGACCCGCAGGGCTGAGCGCCTGCGAGCCCTGCGGGGCGGACGGCGGGCGCTACTCGGTGTGCAGGGCCGCGGCGATGGTCATCCGGGCCGCCGAACGGGCCGGGACCAGCGCCCCCAGGACGGCGATCGCGACCCCCGCGCACAACATCCCGGCGAGCTGCGGCGCGTGCCAGACGTCCTTCATCGACTCGGGGAAGGCGACGATGCCCACGTTGTCCACGACGAGCCGGTGCGCGACGATCCCGAGGGGGATCCCGAGCAGCCCGCCGACCAGGCCCAGTCCGGTCACCGAGGTCACCGTCATCGCGACCACCTGGCGTGGGGTCATGCCGATCGACTTGAGCATGCCCAGGTCGCGGCGGCGGTCGCGGGTGTTCAGCAGCACGGTGTTGAAGACGCCGAGCGAGGCGACCAGGGCCAGCACGACCGAGAACACCGAGGAGAAACCGACGACCGTGGTGGTGGCGGCGTTGACCTTGGCGGAGTCCACCACCTCGGCGTGCAGTCCGGGGTCGGCCGCGGCGACGGCGTCCGCGTAGGCGCGGTCGTCCGCTCCCCGGCCGAGCCGGACGGTGTACTCGACCGGGCGGCTGTCCGGGGCGAGTTGGCCGAGGGTCTCCCACGTGGATTCCAGGGAGCGCGCGTCGCTGTCGATCAGCCGGCCGACGACGGTCGCCACCGCCCGCCTCCCGTTGGCCTCCAGGGTGACCCGGTCTCCCACCGCCAGGCCGCGTTCGGTGAGGAACGAGGGACCCGCCGCGATCTCACCGGGTCCGCTGGGCGGACGGCCCTCGACGAAGGACTCGGGCGGGGACGGGTTCCCCCGGTAGAAGTTCCCGAACGCGGGCTGCGCGTACCCGACCAGCCCGACCTGGGTCAGCGCGCGGGCCCGGAACTCCTGCGCCCCCAGTGACCGCAGCCGCTCCTCGATCTGCGCGTCGGTCAGCAGCGGTTCGACGGGGTTGTCGCCGTGGCCGCCGACCGCGACGTAGACCACGGTTCCGCCGGGGCCGCGGGCAGTCTGTGCGTACGAGACCATCGTGCTGGTCAGCCCGGTCGCCAGGGTCACCGTGGCGACACCGAGGACGATGGCGGCCATGGTCATGAAGGCCCGGCCCGGGCGGGCGAACGGGTGGCCGAGGCCCAGGCTGACGGAGCGCGGCAGCCGGGAGGAGGCCAGTACGCGCTGGACGCGCAGCCCGCGCCCGGTGCGGGGCGCGCCGCCCGCGCTGATGGCCCGCGCGGCCGGCAGCCGGTGCGCGCGCAGGGCCGGTATGAGAGCGGTCAGCAGCACCAAGGCGGGCATCCCGGCCAGGCAGGCGACGCTGAGCCAGGGCGAGAGGGTGCCCACGCCCGCCATCCCGGTCTCGATGCCGGAGAACGCGATCTGCAGGATGGGCGCGGCCAGCGCGTTCCCGAGCAGGGTGCCGAAGAGGCAGCCGGCCACCGCGGGGACCGAGACAATCGTCAGGTAGACGGCGACGACCTGGTTCGGCGTGAAGCCGATGGCTTTGAGCACGCCGATGTGCCGACTTCCGGAGACCACGGCGCCGCTGACCACGTTCGCGACGATCAGGGAGGAGACGAGCAGGCCGAGGAGGCCGAAGAGGGAGATGAAGGGCAGATAGGCGTCCGCGCGGGCGGAGAAGGCCTTCTTGAGGGTGAGGTGGGTCTGCGCGGCCGTCACCGAGTCCGCGGGAAGTCCGTCCGTGGCCCGGGCGAGTGAGTCGCGCAGCTGCGCGCCGGTGGACGGGTCGGTGAAGCGGTAGAGCATCTGCGTGGACTTCGGGTGGAGGGCCTCGGCCTGCTCGGGCGTCACCCAGGCGGCGGCCGACCGGCTCATGCTCGTCGCGAAACCGACGACGGTGAGCGTCGGGAGCCCGGGTACTTCCAGTTTTGTGCCGACGAGTTCGGCGTCCGGCGTGCCGTTGGTGCTCCAGTTGACGACGATCTCGCCGGGCGCCTCGGCCCAGCGCCCCTGCCGCATCCGGACGCGGTCCACCGGCCCGGCCGGATCGGCGCGCCCCACGACAGTGAGGGGGCCCGGCGGACTCCCGATCCAGTCCGTGGGCACGTCGACGACCGCCTGGGGGAACGGTCCCGCGGCGGCCGCGACCCCCGGACGGTGCGCCGTCTGCGCGAGCTGGGCGTCGGAGACCTTCGCGGGGTCGTACGTCGCCACGGTGTGCGCGCCGCGCTGCGCGGTGTACGCCTTGTCGAAGGGGGCCGAGGCGGCGGCGAGGAGGCCGAGCGCGAGCAGCACGGTGGTGGTGGAGCAGAGGACGACGAGGCCGATGACGAAGGTCTGGACCCTGCGGCGCTTCACGGCGGCCCGGGAGGCGCGCCATACGGCGCTCACGCGGAACGCTCGAGGGGCTTGCCGTTCGGGGTCTCGCCGTGCGGGATCATGCCGTTCGGGGTCTCGCCTTCCAAGGACTCGCCTTCCAAGGACTCGCCCTTCAAGGACTCGCCCTTCAAGGGATCGCCGTTCAAGGTTCCGCCGTCCAGGCTGCGTTCGCGGGCAATGCGGCCGTCGGCCATCTCGACGAGGCGGCTGGCGCAGCGGGTGGCCAGGTGCGGGTCGTGGGTGACGATCAGCAGGGTTTGGCCTATCTGGTTGAGGTCGATCAGCAGGTCCATCACCTGCTCGCCCGAGCGGCTGTCGAGGGCCCCGGTCGGCTCGTCCGCCAGGAGCAGGGCCGGACGGTTCATCAGTGCCCGTGCCACGCCCACCCGTTGGCGTTCGCCGCCGCTCAGGGTCGCCGGATAGTTGTTGCGCCGGTCGGCGACGCCGAGCTCGTCGAGCAGTTCCAGAGCGCGGCGGCGGGCCTGGCGGGCGGAGGTGCCGGTGAGCTGGGCCGCCAGCGCGACGTTGTCGAGCGCCGGCAGATCGTCGATGAGGTTGAAGAACTGGAAGATCATGCCGACGTCGCGTCGCCGGTAGAGGGCCAGGCCCGTCTCGGTGAGGCCGCCGAGGTCCTGGCCGTGCACGTCGATCGTCCCGGCGGACGGCCGGTCCAGGCCCGCCACCATGTTGAGGAGGGTGGACTTCCCGCAGCCGGAGGGGCCCATCACGGCGACGGCTTCGCCCCGGCGGATCTCCAGGGACAGCGCGTCGAGAGCCAGGGTGTCGCCGTACTCCTTGGATACGCGGTCCAGGCGGACGACGACCTGGGGGACCTTGCCGGAGCTGTCGTGATGAAGGGGCATGGCACGAACCTAGAAGGCCCGTCGGACGTGCCGCGTCACCCCCCGGATGTAAAGGGGAGGTCGCGTCATCCTGGGGATGTACGCGGGGACAGCACCCGGAGGGTGATGTGGACTACGCGGGATGCCTGCGAAGGTCGGGTAGGAGAATCTTGGAAGATCGAGAACGGTGACGACCACCGGCGGGGGAGGGCAGTTGTCGTGACGACGGGATGGGCGGTCGCTGCCGTGGTGGCCACGGTGTGCGCGGTGGCGGCGGGGTGCGGGCTGACGGCGGCGCTCCTGCGGGCCCGGGCGGCGCACCGGGCGGCGATCGAGGAGCGGGGGTGGCTGCTGGAGCGCGAGCGGGAGGCGGCGGCGCGGGCGGCGGTGGACGCGGAGCGGGCCCGGATAGCGGCGGAGCTCCACGACATAGTCAGCCACAACGTCAGCCTGATGATCGTCCAAGCCGGCGCCGCGCGCGAGGTGTTGGCGACGATGCCGGTGGAGGCGGCGGCCGCGATGGCCGCCGTGGAGAAGGCCGGGCGTACGACCATGACCGAACTGCGTCACCTGCTGGGACTGCTCGCACCGGCGCAGGACGGCCGTGACGAACCGTACGGGGGCGGAGCCGTCGAAGGACGGCGTCCGGCCGTGGAGTTGGCGCCGCAGCCGAGCCTGAGCCGGCTCAGTCCGCTCATCGACCGGATAGCCTTCGCCGGGCTGCCGGTCGAGGTCCGGATATCCGGCGAGCCGCGGCCGCTGCCGGCCGGGATCGACGTCACCGCCTACCGGATCATCCAGGAGGCACTGACCAACGCACTCAAACACGGGGACGGGGTGAAGGCCGAGGTGACGGTCAGATACGCGGATCGGGCACTGAGGGTCGAGGTGCTCAACAGCGGACCGAGCGTGCTGTCCGGAGACCGGATACCCGCGGCGCACCCGGGGGAGTCCGCCCCGTCGCGCCCGAAGGCGGACGGTGCGGGGCACGGGCTGGTCGGGCTGCGCGAGCGGGTCGCCGTGTACGGAGGGGACTTCGACGCACGCCGCCGCCTCGGCGGCGGATACCGGGTGCGTGCCCGCCTCCCGCTGGAGCGGCCGTGACCACGAACGCCCCGGCCGCCGGGCCGGAGCCGAGGGCCGCCTCGCCCCGGGTGGTCATCGCCGACGACCAGGAACTCGTCCGCGCGGGGTTCCGCATGATCCTCACGGCTCGGGGGATCGACGTGGTGGGCGTGGCCGCCGACGGGGTGGAGGCCGTCACGGAGGTCCGCCGGCTGCGCCCCGACGTCGTCCTCCTCGACATCCGAATGCCCCGCCTGGACGGACTGGAGGCCGCCCGGCAGATCCTCGCCGAGGCCCCGGAATGCCGGGTGATCATGCTGACCACCTTCGACCTCGACCAGTACGTCTACGCCGCCCTCGCCGCCGGAGCCAGCGGGTTCCTGCTCAAGGACGTCACGCCCGAGCACCTCGCCAACGCCGTACGGCTCGTCGACACCGGCGACGCACTGCTCTCCCCCTCGATCACCCGACGACTGGTGGAGCGCTGCGCCTCGGCATCGGCCGCGCGCGGCGGCGCGACCGCTGCGCCGCACCCCGACCTGGACGCCCTCACCCCGCGGGAGCGGGAGGTGCTCACCCTGATGGGCCACGGCCTCTCCAATGCGGAACTGGCCCGGGAGTTCACGCTCAGCGAGGCCACCGTGAAGACCCATGTGGCCCGGATCTTCGCCAAGCTGAGCCTGCGCGACCGCGCCCAGGCGGTCGTCCTGGCCTACGAGACGGGCCTGGTCACCCCGGGGACGGGGTAGGGCGGGGTCCTTTCGGTTCGGTCCTCCGGTTCGGTCCTCCGGTTCGGTCCTCCGGCTGAGTCGGGAGGCTGAGTCGGGAGGCTGAGTGGCGCGGCTCAGTCCGTCGGCGGGCCGGAGCGTGCCAGGAGGTGCAGGCGCAGGGCGAGTTGGAGTTCCAGGGCGCGTGCGGGGGTGTTCCAGTCCTCGCCCAGCAGGCGGCGGATCCGGTCGAGGCGTTGCACGACGGTGTTCACGTGGATGTGCAGCGCCTCCTTGGCCTTGGAGAGGCTCGCCCCGTGGACGTAGTACGCCTGGAGGGTGCGGACCAGCTCGGTGCCGCGCTGGGCGTCGTAGTCGATGACGGGGCCGAGTACCTGGTCGACGTACCCGCCGACGTCACCGTGGTCCCCGAGCAGCAGGCCGACGAAGCCCAGGTCGGGCAGGGCGGCCCCGTGGCCGGAGTGGCCCAGCGCGTGCAGGGCTCGCAGGCAGCGCACGGCCTCGGCGTACACGCCCGGCAGCCCGCCCGGGTCGCCGGCCGGTCCGGCCGAGCCCACGGTGACGGGCGTGCCCAGCGCCTGCCCCAGCTCCGCCGCGAGGGACCGCGCGAGGTGTCCGGGCCGCTCGGCCGGGGCGAGCAGTACCACGTGGCCCTCGTGCAGCCCGGCCAGGCCGTCGAGGGCGCGGGCGCGGCGCGCGGCCTCCGTCGACAGCCGGGGCCGCTGCGCCGCGTCGCAGTGGAGCACCAGGAGGGAGTGCGGGCGAGCGAGGTCGACGCCGAGCTTGCGGGCCCGGATCGTCCGGCTGCCGCTGTCGGGGGTGTGCCCCGGGCTCCGCGGGGTCAGCAGGTCGCTGAGGAGCTCGCCGCGCACCCGGTCCTCGGTGTGGGCCACCGAGCGGCGCAGCAGCAGGAGGAGCGCGGTGACCAGGCCGGTGCGTTCGAACAGCCGTCGGTCGCTGTCCGACAGCTCCGCCCGGCCCGTCAGGGCGATGCTGCCCAGGAGTTCGTGCCCGGCCAGGACGGCGCATACCCACACCCCGTCGACCGGTACGGCCCGGCCGCCGGAGCGGGAGGCCGCCACCCCCTGGGCGGGCGCGCGGATCGGTTCGGTGGCGACCCGGGCCAGCTCGGCGCCCTCGGCATCGTGCACCACCAGCCCGCCCCGCAGCAGCGCGGCCACCTCCCGGGCCACATCGGTGACGTCCCCGCCGCGCAGGACCAGATCGGTGAGCCGGTCGTGGGTCTCGGTGGCCAGCCGCGTGGCCTCGCTGTGGGCCCGGGCGGTCTCGGTGGCGGCGTTCAACTCGACCAGCGCCGTACGGGTCTCCTCCAGCAGCCGCGCCCCGTCGATGGCGACGGCGGCGTGGTCGGCCAGCGAGGAGAGGAGCGCTACCGCGTCGGGGGTGAAATCGCGCACCGACCGGTCGGCCGCGTAGAGCACCCCGATCACCCGCGAGGCGACCCGCAGCGGCACGCCGAGGATGCCCCGCAGCCCCTCCTCGCGCACGCCGGCGTCGATGGTGCTGGTGTGCCGGAAACGGTCGTCTGCGCGGTAATCGGCGCTGGCGTACGGCCGGGCCGTCTGCGCGACGAGACCGCCGAGGCCCTCGCCCATGCCGAGGCGCAACTGCTGGAAGGCGGCGGAGACGGAGCCGTCGGTGACCCGCATGAAGGTATCGCCCGCGACGGGGTCGTTGAGGGTGAGGTAGGCGCAGTCCGTCCCGAGCAGGGTCCGGGCCCGTCGCACGATGGCCCGGAGCACCGCGTCGAGATCACGCAGGGCCGCGAGGTCTCCGGCCGTGTCGAACAGGGCGGTGAGTTCCGCCTCGCGCCTGCGGTGCTGGTCGAGCGTGCGCCGGATGTCGAGGGCGACCCGGGTGGCCTCCTCGACGAGGGCCTGATCGGCGGCGCCGGCGCCGGCGGTACGGGCCTGCGCGCCGGGCCGCGCGAAGTGCTCGACGGGCGCGCCCTGGGCGAGCAGGTCCAGGAGCTGCCGCAGCGCGGCCGCGGGCGCGGTGGGATCGTTCACGGGGGCCATGCTGGCAGCCCTTCGCTCCGGGGTGGCGAGCGGGTCCGCCCGCCGGACCCGAGGCACCGGTCACGGCGGGCGGACCGCGGGTCGGTCGGGATCAGGCGGAATCGGAGACCGCGGCGGCGTACCCGTTCCCCGCGGCCGGCGCCGTTGACCCCCCGCCCGCCGGCCCCGCCCCCGCCTTCGGGACGGACAGGTCGCGGCCCCGGGTCTCGCGGGCGAGCAGGACGGTGAGGGTGGTGACGAGGGCGGCCCCGGACAGGTAGACGGAGACCGGAACGGAGGAGTCGTAGTCCTTCAGGAGCTCGACCGCGATGATCGGGGCCAGGGCCCCCGCGAAGATCGAGGCGAGCTGGGAGCCCATGGAGGCTCCCGAGTAGCGGACCTTGGTGTCGAACATCTCCGAGATGAAGGCGGCCTGCGGGCCGTACATGGCCCCGTGCAGCAGCAGCCCGGCGGTGACGGCGAGGGTGATGACGGCGAACGACTTCGAGTCCACCAGCGCGAAGAACGCGAACGCCCACACCGCCATGCCGACCGAACCGATCAGCGTCACCGGCCGGCGACCGATCCGGTCCGACAGCGCGCCCCAGACCGGGATGGTCAGGAAGTGGACGGCCGAGCCGATCAGGAGCGCGTTGAGCGCGGTGGTCTTGGGGAGCCCGAGGTGGGTGGTGACGTAGACGAGGAGGAAGGAGGTGAGGACGTAGTACGAGATGTTCTCGCCGAAGCGGGTGCCGATGGCGGTCAGCACCTGCCGCCAGTCCTTGCGGAACACCTGGACCACGGGGGCCTTCTCCTCCTCGGCCCGCCCGGAGGCCGCGGCCGCGGCCTGCGCCGCGAGGAAGACGGGCGACTCGGACACGGAGAGGCGGATCCACAGCCCGACCACCACGAGGGCCCCGGAGAGCAGGAACGGGATCCGCCATCCCCAGGCGAGGAACGCCGCATCGGACTGCACGGCGGCGAGCAGCGCCAGCACCCCCGTCGCGAGCAGGTTCCCCCCGGGCGCGCCGGACTGCGGCCAGGAGGCCCAGAACCCGCGGTGCTCGGCCCCGCCGTGCTCGGACACGATCAGCACGGCCCCGCCCCACTCGCCACCCAGCGCGAAGCCCTGCACCAGGCGCAGCACGGTCAGCAGGATCGGAGCTGCGACTCCGATGCTCGCGTGGGTGGGCAGCAGCCCCATGGCGAAGGTCGCCCCGCCCATCATCAGCAGACTCAGCACCAGCAGCTTCTTGCGCCCGACCTTGTCCCCGAAATGCCCGAAGACGACCCCGCCCAACGGCCGGGCGAGGAACCCGATGGCGTAGGTGAGGAAAGCGATCAGCGTGCCCGTGAGCGGATCCGCGGTGGGGAAGAACAGCTTGTTGAAGACCAGGGCGGCGGCGGTCCCGTAGAGGAAGAAGTCGTACCACTCGATGGTGGTCCCGATGAGACTGGCGGCAACGATGCGCCGGATTCCGGATGGAGCCTGCGGGTCGGCTGCGGGGGAGGCCATGTGCACCACTTCCAGGGTGTCTGCGGGGACGTCGGGTGTGGCCACAACGTAGAAGTCTGCAGGTCACCCGCATATGTGGCCCGCCATCACAATCGGGCCACGACTGGTGTGCCCGCGCACCACATGACCGAGCGCCGGCCCTGCAACCCCTCCGGTACGGGGTCGTGAGGCACTGCCGGAATTACAGAGTTAGCCCCCTTTTGGCTAGGCGGTGCTGACTCCCGTGCTGGTTTGGTGCTGACCCGAAACCCCACGTCAGCACCCATCGCGACCCGTCCCGTGCTGGTTTGGTGCTGGTTACGCTGCGTTGAGCGCGACCTGATTGGGGCCGAGGCGGGGCGAAGCGGAAGCGCGGAGAATCAAGCTGAGTTCCGGCTCTCGGGCCCTTTTCGCGCTGGGCGTTGACCGACGCGCCGCGGTGACCGGAGGGGAGCCGCGCGTCATTACCGCCCCGTGTTGGCCCCCGCGACCATCTCCGGGCGCCAGCTTCGACGGAGCTTTCATGAGCCGGATGCCTCGACTTGTTCCCGAGGGCGCGCCGTCGTCGGTCTTGTTGCGTTGGCAGATCCGATCAGGCGAACCGTCGCGCCATCACTTTCGGAACGGGCGGGCCGACGGTCGACCTACCGGCTGCGGCTCAGAGCCAGTCGCGGCGCTTGAAGATCACGTACAGGCTGAGGCAGACGATGGCCATCAGGGCGACGGCGAAGGGGTAGCCGAGGACCCAGCCGAGTTCGGGCATGGTCTCGAAGTTCATGCCGTAGATGGTGCCGACCAGGGTCGGGGCGAAGAGGATGGCTGCCCAGGAGGAGATCTTTTTGATCTCCTCGTTCTGTGCGTGGCCGGCTTGGGCCAGCTGCTTCATCTCCTCGTTCTGCTGCTGGCTGACCAGCGTTGCGTTGACGGCGAGGATGTCCTGGAGCGCGAGGCGGAAGCCGTCGACGCGTTCGGTCACGTGGGTGGCGTGGTCGGCGACGTCGCGCAGATAGCGGCGGAGTTCCTCGTCGATGCCGTACTTCTCGAAGCCGGCCGAGAGCCCTTCGAGGATCCGGGTCAGGGGTCGGGTCGCGCGGGCGAACTCGACCACTTCCCGGGAAAGCTCGTAGATGCGGCGGGAGACCTTCGGGTCTCCGCTGAAGACCTCGGTTTCGATCTCGTCGACGTCGTTCTCCACGCCGGCCACGACGGGGGCGTAGCCGTCGACGACCGCGTCGAGGATCGCGTACAGGACGGCTTCGGGGCCGCGCTTGAGGAGATCCGGGCTGCTTTCCATCCGGTGCCGGACCGCTGCCAGGTCGGGGGCGGCGCCGTGGCGGACGGTGATGACGAAGTCGGGTCCGACGAAGATGTGCAGTTCGCCGAAGTCGACCTCTTCCGCGGCGTCGAGGTAGCGGGCGGCGCGGAGCACGACGAAGAGGGTGTCGCCGTAGCGTTCCAGCTTGGGCCGCTGGTGGGCTTCCAGCGCGTCCTCAACGGCGAGGGGGTGCAGGTCGAACTCCTCGGCGACGGACAGCAGCTCGGCCTCGGTCGGCCGGTGCAGGCCGATCCATGCCATGCCCCCTTCCGCCTCGCGGAGCTTGCCGAAGGTCTCGGCGAGGGAGTCATGGGTGCTGGTGCGGACTCCGTCGTGGTAGATCGCGGCCGTGACCACGCTGTTCCCGCGCGGTGGCTGCTGGCCGGCCGACACGGTCGGCGCGGGCTGCCCTGCATCGGGGCGGGGCTCGGCGGGGCGCTTGGCGGGCTTGGTGAACGCGCGCAGGGCGCGCAGGCGACGCTCGGACACGGGCAGGGGGTCCTTCCGCAGGCGGGAAGTAGAAGGCGTTGGGGATGCGCAAAGGGCACGCCGCAGACGCCGCCTGCAGAGCCGGCTACGAGCCGGGCACGGCAGCGTCCCGCGGCGCACGACTGGGAGGTTCACCACACATCGGGGAACTCACCTGCCTTTCGGTACGCGGGACATAGGCCATCGAGCAGGGTATACCCGCCGCAAGAACGCCCTGGACTTCTCCCCGCAGCACTCACCGATCCCAGACCCCTGCGCCCGGCGGGGCGGGCAGCAGCGCGACGGCGTCAGGCGGGGGACAAGGGGCCGTCACCCCGATGGCACCAGCCGCGGTCAGGGGCGCGGGTGATCACCTGCTGGTCGCGGGTAGGTTGCATCCCTACGTATCGGACAAGGAAACAAGAGGCAGCGCATGGTGGCGGAGCGGGGTGGCGAGGGCGGTGCGGGCCTGCCGTCTGCGGTGGTGGACTGCGCGCTCTACGAGGACGGGCACCGCATCCCCGGCCAGGTGAGCCTGGACTCGGTCATGAAGCGCATAGACCCGCAGGAGGGCCGGTTCGCGTGGATCGGCCTGTACGAGCCCACCGGGGAGCAGCTCCAGGAGGTCGCCGAGGCCTTCGGTCTGCACCCCCTCGCGGTGGAGGACGCCGTCCACGCCCACCAGCGGCCCAAGCTGGAACGCTACGGCGACATGCTGTTCCTCGTGCTGAAGACGATCGTCTACGTCGACCACGAGAAGGTCACCGCGACCAGCGAGATCGTCGACACCGGCGAGATCATGGTCTTCGCCGGTCCCGGCTTCGCGATCACCGTCCGCCACGGCAGCGCACCGCCGCTCGACGACGTGCGCCGCCGGCTCCAGGAGGATCCGCAGCAGCTGGGCTGCGGACCCGCGGCCGTCCTGCACGCCGTGGCGGACATGGTCGTCGACCGCTACGTCGAGGTCGCGGACGCCTTCGCCGGCGACGTCGACTCCCTCGAAGCCGAGGTCTTCTCCCCCGACCGTCCGGTCGACGCCGGGCGGATCTACCAGCTCAAGCGCGAGCTCCTCGAATTCAAGCGAGCCGTGATGCCGCTCGCCGGCGCCCTGCAGCGCCTCAGTGAAGGCGCGGTCCCCGGGATCCCGTCGAAGGTCGCCACGTACTTCCGGGACGTGGCCGACCACCACCAGCGGGTCAGCGAACAGATCCTGTCCTTCGACGAACTCGTCTCCGGCATGCTCAGCGCGAGCATCGCCCAGCTCGGCGTCCAGCAGAACGCCGACATGCGCCGGATCAGCGCCTGGGCCGCACTCATCGCCGTCCCCACCATGATCGTCGGCGTCTACGGCATGAACTTCGAGCACATGCCCGAACTCAAATCACCGTACGGCTACCCCGCGGTCTGGGCCTTCATGGCGGTCGTGTGCACCGTCATCTACCGCGCGCTACGCCGAAACAAATGGCTCTAGCGACCCGGCCGGTGCACGGGTAGGCAGCCACCAGGACTTCTCCGTGATCGAAGGGCTGACAGCTCCAAGCTATCGCTGCCGGGAACTCGCACGTCAGAGCATCTGTCCACCATCCCCCTCGACAGGGGTGAGGGCTGCGCGGAAGAGGTGACGCCACTGTCATCACAAGGCTTGGACGGCCGCGCTTCCGGGGCCCAGCGCGGCGCAGACGTCGAGGGCGCGCAGGACGCTCCACCGTAGCCTGAAGATCATCAGCAGGGCTGCCGCCGCGATGGCCAGCGCGCTCGGGCGGATGCTCGCCAGGTCATGGACGAGGTGGTGCAGGGGGCCCCAGCCAGTCTCGTCCCCTCCTTGAAGAAGGGGTGGAAAGCGAAGTGCAGGCCGAGGCTGGCGATGACTCCGACGGACGGCGGCGGTGATGCCGGTCAGTGCGATGTCGCACATTCCAGGGGAGATCCGCCCTCCGCGGGTGGCTTTCCGGACGGCGCGGGCCTGCCGTGGCGTCGGCGTCGTGTGGAGCTGCGGGCGTCAGGGACGGCATCGGGCGCGACGTGACGGAGCCCGGCCGGGGTGTCTGTGGACCGGCCGGGCTCTGCGTGCGGGGACGAGTGGTGCTCTGGTCAGAGCGTCTCGTCGTGCAGGTCCTCTTCGCGCAGCAGGTCGTCCTCGCGACGACGCGTAGCCTCTTCCTTGCCCGGCTTCTGGACCGGCTTCTGTCCCTGCTCGCGGGACGGCTTGCCCGGCTGGGGCTGCGCAGGGTCTCCGGGGCGACGGTGCTCCTGCGGTTCGCGGCCCTTGCCCGGCTCCTGATGCTTGTCCTGCGTACCGCCCATGACGGCGACTCCTCTTGATGCGTGGGGTACGGATTCCTCTCGGATCACGCTGACACGCAGCGTGACGGTCTGCATCAGGTCGACTGCGAAGCGAGGCACACGGGTGACGCCCGTCCCTCGATGTGGCGGGGTCGGAAGGCGGGCCGTCCCTTCAGGTCCGAGGATGGGCACGATCCCCACCCCACCCGCTGTAAGGAGCCCGCACCATGCTGGAGCGCACGCTGCGCAAGAACCGCACGGAGGTCACCTTCGTCCTGCCCGCCGACACCCCACCCGGCCCCGTCAGCGTGGTGGGCGACTTCAACGACTGGCAGCCCGGTGCCCACACCCTGCGGCCCCGCAAAGACGGGAGGCGGGCCGTCACGGTCGAGCTGCCGAGCAAGGGCACGCATTCCTTCCGGTACCTGGCCGCCGGGGATTACTGGTTCAACGACGAGAGCGCGGGCGACCAGGACGGCCCCAACAGCCGCCTGCACACCTGATCGGCCCAACCCGGCATGACCGGGCACGGCTCGTCACGTTGAACCCGTCATTGCACGCGCCTCGTCTGCGGGCGGGTGGGGTCGGACCTGGGCGATGACGAGGGCGCCGGCGGCGGCATCAGGGTGACGCAGTGTGGCCAGGAGCCGGTCGCAGGTCGCCTCCAGGGGTAGGCCGGGATCGGCGAGGGGGACTTGGCCATGGCGGCATTGCGCGAGCGCAAGGCATACCGCGAACAGGTTCTGCGCATCCTGATATGAAGTCATCGAAGGCAACCACGGGGGAATCCGGCGCATGGAGGCCGATGAGGAAGAACGCGGCTGACCCCGCTTCGTCAGCGCGGGGTACGACCATCTCGGTCAGCCGGACGGCACCCGGTTCGAGGGACTCCCAGGGCCCTGGCACGCGCAGAACGGCGATCGCGGACGTCGGGAACTTCGTACCGGCCGGCTCCAGTGCGTAGCCGTCGGCCTCACCGGCGAGCATCAGCACCAGCTCCGACGGGGTCGGGAACACAGCCGGCCTCGCGCAGCCAGAGGCCGACTGTCGGGGCGTCGCGGGGGCCGCGCGGGGCGAGCGGCCGTTCGTGGTCGGCCACCGGCGGCCAGGCGGGCTTGGCGTGCCGCAGGACGACCAGGCGCCGGGAGTTGCCTGGCGTCATGGCGTCGCAGGGTGTTGGTGCCCCACCTCCCGCGCGAGGTCGAGCCCGAGGATCCGGTAGAGGAAGGCGAACGTCTCGAATTTGGCACCGGCCGGTCCGGGTGTCGGCAATGCTCAGCATGATGCGAAGGCTAGTCCTGAAAACCTCCGGTACGGGGGAGGACCTGAGCAGAACGCCGACGTTGCCGCCGCGCCGGCCTGAGGGAGGCGCACCGACGCCCGGCCTCAGTACTCGATGATCACTGCCCCGGCGTTCCCCCGGATGCCTCGGCGCCGCGCGTGCCGTCGGTGCCCCAAGCTCCGTCAGCGTCCGCGGATCGGCCACCTCCGCCTCCCGACCGCCGGCGGCGCCCGAGGCCTCGACGCTTCGCCTCCTGC
Organism: Streptomyces sp. NPDC099050; assembly: GCF_044759865.1. NCBI lineage: Bacteria > Bacillati > Actinomycetota > Actinomycetes > Kitasatosporales > Streptomycetaceae > Streptomyces > Streptomyces sp. NPDC099050. Next base: position 296,098 of record NZ_JBIWAE010000001.1, read on the forward strand.
CGCTACGGCGGCATCCTGCGGACGAGGCTCACCACCAGGCGCCGGCGGACAGTGGTCCGACCGGCAGCCTGGCGAGGGAGCCGATGTCGGATGCGCGCGCCCCGCCTTCGCTCTCCCAGGCGTCTTCGCGGTTCCGGAGGTCGGGCCTTCGGCTGATGACGGCTTCGGCGGCGATCAGTGCGCGGGCGGTCAGGACGCTGCCGGGGACGGCGGCGGCGGCCATCAGGCGGGCCGCGGCGGCGGGTGCGGTCTGGGGCGGGACGACGAGGAGGTCCCAGCGGCCGACGGTGTAGGAGAGCAGGATCAGCTTGTCGGGATCCTGTTCGGTGAACCAGCCTACGTGCACGGCGTGTCCGGCGACGGGGACCTTGTGCGGGATGACGGGCCATCGGGTGGGGTTCACGGTGACGCGGGTGATGCGCCCCCATGGCTCGGCCAAGGCGGCTACGAGAACGGGGAGTTCGGCTTCGAGGTCACGGGAGCGGGGCCACCAGGCGCCGTCCAGCTGCCCGGCCAGGGCGGTCTTGGGCGCGAATACGAGGCGAGCGGCCCGAGGAGGCGCGGCAGTGGGTGACGCGGCAGGTGTGCTGCGTTCCAGGATGACGGTCATGGTGGAGACCTGTCCCCGGGCCGCCCGCAGTTCGACGGTCCGGCGTATTGATCGCCGGAAATGACACCTGAGTTGCATCCGATGCGCGAAATACTCCCGGTACCTCCATCTTACTCCGGCGCGGAGATCAAAAGGGGTTCTGACCAGGTGTTTCCGTTGAGGCGGAGGCTCTACGCTCCGGCCGTCCGCGCGACCGACGTGGTCAGCGCGCAGTTGACGTCGACCACGCCTTCCACGGCGCGTGCGAGACGTGCTGCCACCGGGATGAGCGAGGCGTCGAGGATGCCGCCGGAGGGGGTGACCACGCCGTGGTGGACGTCGACCCGCACCCTGTGCTGTGCGAGGGGGAACGGCCGGCCGACCACCTCGCGCCGTATCTCGTCCGCGAGTTCACTGTCCGGGCGCAGGAACACCCTTGAGTAGATCGGCGCGGCTGACGATGCCCTGGAGGGTGCCGGCCGGGTCGACGACCAGCAGTCGTTTGATGTGCCGCTCCGCCATGAGCCGCGCCGCCTGGGCCAGGGTGGTGTCGGGCCGAACGGTGACGGCGGGGGTCGTCATCAGGTCCTTGGCCAGGGTCGAGCCAGCCTTCAATGTGTCACCGAGCCGCCGCATCTGCTCGATGAGACCGGGGTCGTGATCGCGGAACTCCTCTTTCGGAAGCAGGTCGGCTTCCGAGACCACACCGATGACCCTCCTCGCGTCCTCGCTCTCGATGACCGGTACCGCCGTCACTCGCCACTGGTTCATGACGGCGACGATCTCCTTGAATTCGGCGAGGGGCGTGACGCTGACGACGATTCTCGTCATCACGTCACGGACGAGATGCGGACTGGAGGTCATGGCGTAGTCCTCGATGAGCAGGTGAAAGGTTCCCCGCGTTGCCCCGGAGAACGGCGGCCGTCCTCCGGTGAAGGAGACCCCGCCATCCACCATCACACGTCCACGGCAAGGCCGGACGGGCCTGTCAGGCCCGTGTTCGGGACCGTCCGGCCCTGTCCGGGAACCGAGCGGCGGGGACAGCATGAAGTGACCTTTGCCGAACGGAGCACGGGAGACATGGAGAGGTGGCGTCATGAAGGCACTCGTTTTCCAGGGACCGGGGCGCACCGCGTGGCAGGAGGTGCCGGATCCGGCGATCAAGGATCCGTCCGACGTGATCGTGCGCGTCGATGCCTTGACCATCTGCGGTACGGATCTGCACATCGTCAAGGGTGATCTGCCGGAGGTGGTTGCCGGCCGGGTGCTCGGGCACGAGGCCGTGGGCACGGTGGTGGAGTGCGGCGGTGACGTCCGTTCGGTGCGGCCCGGCGATCGGGTCCTGGTCTCGTGCATTTCCTCGTGCGGCCGGTGCCGGTTCTGCCGTGAGAGCCGCTACGGGCAATGCCGCGGGGGTGGTGGCTGGGTGCTCGGCCACACCATCGACGGCACCCAGGCCGAATACGTCCGGGTGCCGTTTGCCGACCTTTCCGTGCACCCGCTGCCGAGCACGGTCGACAGCGCCGACGCCGTCCTGCTCGCGGACATCTTCCCCACCGCCTACGAGGTGGGAGTGCTGAACGGCAGCGTGCGGCCCGGGGACACCGTCGTCGTGGTCGGCGCCGGCCCCGTAGGACTCGCGGCCATCGCCACGGCACGGTTGTACTCGCCGGCCCGCGTCATCGCCGTCGATCTGGCGCCGTCACGGCTGGCGGCGGCGCGCGAGGTGGGGGCGGACGCGGTCGTGAACGCCGCCGAGGAACCGGAAATGCTCGTGGGTGACCTGACCGACGGTCTCGGCGCGGATGTCGTCATGGAGGCCGTCGGCGTGCCGGAGACCTTCGAGATGTGCACCCGCATGGTCCGCCCGGGCGGCCGGGTCGCGAACATCGGCGTCCACGGCAAGCCCGCGACCCTGCACCTCGAAGACCTGTGGATCAAGGACGTCACCATCACCACCGGGCTCGTGGACACCTCCTCCACGCCGATGCTGCTGCGCATGCTGGCGGCCGGCCGGTTGCCGACCTCGTCGCTGATCACCCATCGTTTCGAACTGGGACAGATGGAAGAGGCGTACGAGGTGTTCTCCCGTGCCGGTGAGACGGGCGCGCTGAAGGTCGTGCTGGGCGGGCCGCGCCACGACGACCTGGCCCTGTCGAATCCGTCGCGCGTCCAGAAGACGTGAAGGCCCCGGTGCTGACGCTGGGGCCGGTCGGCCCCCTCTTCTGTCCCTGCCGGCCCTGACAAGCGATCGTCGTACCGGGCGATTCTGGGGTGCGGACCTGTTCCGCGTCCTGCTCCCGAAGAGGTGATCCACCATGCCTCGGATCCAGATCCTGGTACCCCGGCCACGGCCGCACCGCCCCCCGCCCCTCGACCTGTGCACGCCGTCGGGGCGCGTCCTGCCGTACTGAGAAGACAGGAAGGAGGCGGGCCCATGAACGCACAGCGGGTACTGGTCGCCTACGGCAGCAAGCACGGCGCGACCGCCGGCATCGCGGAGGAGATCGGCAGGTCACTGCGCGACGACGGCTTCGAGGTGGTCGTCGCGCCTGCCCAGGACGTGGAGGACGTCCGCGGTTACGACGGGGTGGTCCTGGGCGGTTCGCTGTACGCCGGCCGCTGGAACAACAGGGCGCGGCGCTGCGTCGAACGAAACGGCGAGCACCTGCGCCACCGCCCGGTGTGGCTGTTCAGCAGTGGTCCGGTGGACAGTTCTGCCGAGCAGCGGAACCTGACACCCGTACGGGACGCGGCTCGGGCGATGGAGAGTCTCGGCGCCCGCGAGCACGTTACGTTCGGTGGCAGCATCACGGACACGACCCCCGGTCTGCTCGCACGGATCCTGGTGCGCCAGGGCCGGGCCGGGGACTTCCGCGATCCTGAGCGGATCCGCGCCTGGGCCCGTCGGATCGGCGCCGAACTCGCGGTGACTCACTGAACGCGCCCCACAGCACAGCAGTCGGCCAGCACACCAGTCGGCGCCGCCGTACGGAGAACGTCCTCCGCACGGCGGCGCCGACTTTCGGTCACATGGTCTTGACCGCTCGCGCTCCGTTCGGCGGGGACGGGTTGGGGAGCGGCGTGGTGATCTCCGGCGTGCGCGGTGTCTGGAGGGTCGCGGCCGCGGTTTCGCGGGCGAGGAAGGCGCCGAGTTCGCCGATGGTGCTCATGAGCGGTGCGGGGAAGACCACGGTGGTGTTCTTGTCGACGCCGATCTCCACGAGGCTCTGCAGGTTGCGCAGTTGCAGGGCGAGGGGGTGGGCCATCATGGTGTCGGAGGCGTCGCCGAGTGCGGTGGCGGCCAGCGATTCGCCCTCGGCGTTGATGATCTTGGCCCTCTTCTCCCGTTCGGCCTCGGCCTGGCGGGCCATCGCGCGCTTCATGCTGTCGGGCAGCTGGATGTCCTTCAGTTCGACCAGGGTGACCTCCACGCCCCATTCGGCGGTGGTGACATCGAGGATCTCGCGGATACCGAGGTTGATGCGGTCGGTCTCCGAGAGGGTCTCGTCGAGGGTGTGCTGGCCGACGACCTTGCGCAGGGTGGTCTGGGCGATCTGGTTGATGGCCGCGCCCACGTTCTCGATCGCGATGACCGACTTGGTGGCGTCGGCGACGCGGAAGTAGGCGACCGCGGAGACGTCGACGCTCACGTTGTCCCGGGTGATGATGCCCTGGGACTGGATGGGCATGGTGACGATCCGCAGGGACACCCGGTGCAGGACGTCCGCGAACGGCACGATCACCCGCAGGCCGGGCTCGCGGGTCCCGATGAGCCGGCCGAAGCGGAACAGCACGCCCTGCTCGTACTGCTTGACGATCTTCAGGGCCATCGTCAGCCCTATCAGGGCGACCACGGCCAGGGCGATCAGGGCGAAGATCAGGACTTCCATGAAGGTGCTCCTCACGAAGTGCGGTGGCGGAGCAAGGGGGATGGCCCGGGTCCGTCTGCAGGGCGCCGCACGGGTGTGACCGGGTGCGGACAGCTTGCCTGTCTTCCATGCTCGCGCGGCGCGGGTGGGGCGGGCAGGGGCCGAACGGTCCACATCTCGCATCAGCGGGGAGCGTCTTCGGTGCCGCGGTCCGGCGGAGCGGTGCGGGTGTGGGTGTCGTGGGAGTGGGCCGTGAGCCGGTTGATGACCGCGACCACGCCGTCCAACTGTCCGGCGAGCCGGAGCGCGACGGGAATCTGGCTGCTCTTGGACAGTCGGCCGTCCAAGGTGACGACCCCGTCCACGACGCGCACGCTCACGGCATCGGCATCGATGCCCATCGTGTCCGCCAGCACGTCCTCGACCAGCACCCGGTGTATCTCGTGGTCGGGGCGCAGAAACACCCGGAGCAGGTCCCGTCGGGTCACGATGCCGACCAGCCGGTCCTCCTCGTCGACGACCGGCAGCCGTGTCACCCCGCGTCGGGTGATGAGGCGGGCGGCCTCGGTGACGGTCTGTTCGGCATGGATGGTGACGGCCGGCGCGGTCATCAAGTCTTGAGCGGTGAGGTGGTCTTGGACGAGTAGATCGGTCCGCGAGATGACCCCGAGGACACGCTCGTCCGCGTCCAGGACGGGCATTCCGCTGATGTCGTGTTCGACGAGCAGCGCGGCCACGTCCGCGGACGGAGTCCTCCCGAGGACCGAGACGACCTCGTCGGTCATCAGGAAGCCGACCTTGGCGTGCTTCATCTGTGGCCCTCCTGTCGGCTTCAGTCAGCGAGCGCGTCGTGCGGAGCGCCCTCACCAGTCACCATCCGCCGCGTCCGCCCGCGGTGCGAGGGCCGAACGGGTCCTCTGTCAGGCCTGACCGGTCCCTGCGGTGCGCGGCCGGTGAGGCGGTGCGTGGCGGGCAAGGGACCTTCGGTCCCTTGCCCGACCCTTGCGGCCCATTCCTCGCGCGGGCCCGGGTGGCAGTGTGAAGGCACCCCCGACGCTGTTCGACAGAGGAGGAAGCCATGGAAGGCTCCACCCAGCACCGTCCGGACCTCGGCTCGGTCGTCGTCGGTGTCGACGGATCGAACACCGCGCTGACAGCGGCATTCTGGGCTGCCGACGAGGCGGCCCGACGTAACAGCACCCTTCACATCTTCTACGCGGCCGACACCGCCGACGGGGTCTTCTACCTGTCGGCGGAGATCATCGAACGCGTCCACACAGAGGGCCGTGACCTGTTGGAGCTCACAGCCGCTACGGTCTCGGAGCGGTTCCCGAGCCTCCACGTCACCACGGAGTACAGCCGCCGGGACCCCGTCTCCGGTCTGCACCGAGTGGGGGCGAAGCACAGCACCACTGTGGTCGGTCACCGCGGGCTGGGCGGATTCGAGTCGCTGATGCTGGGTTCGGTCGGTCTGAGGATCGCGGCAGCCGCTACGACCCCCGTCATCGTGGTGCGCGGCGGCGAGGACCTTGCCGAGAGCGGCGTGGTGCTGGCCGCGGTTCGGGACGAGTACGACCTCGAATGCGCGCGACGCGCCGCCCGCGAAGCAGAGCTGCGCAAAGCAACGCTGCGCCTGCTGACGGTGTGGAACGTACTCCAGTACGCCGGAACCGCCGTCACCATGCTCGATGACGTCGATGAGTTCGCCGGCCGTCATGTCCGCGGTCTGAAGTCCGTCGCCGACCGCGTCCGCGAGGAGTTTCCGGCGTTGGCGGTGAACACCGACGCGGAGAAGAGCGTCTCGGTGGCTTCGGTCCTGGTCGAGGCATCGCGCCATGCGGACCTGCTCGTCATGGGAGGACGGCGATCGCCCGGGTACTTCGGGCCCACCCTGGGACGTACGACACACAGTCTTCTGCACCACTCGCACTGCCCCGTGGAGCTCATTCCGCGGCATGACGAGGAGCAGGGGAGCGGCGCGTCATGACGGGCACGGAAGGACGGGACATCGCGGTGGGGATCGATCCCGCCGGAGGGTGGCTCCTGCCCCTGGCCTGGGCTGCCGACGAGGCACACCGCAGCAATGTACGACTCCGTCTCGTCCTGGCCGTGCCCTCGCCCCACGACACCGAGCACGTCGTCGACGACACCGCGCAGCACAATGCCTTACGCCAGGCCAGCTCGGAGGCCCTCGAAGAGGCCGCGGTCTGGGCGCGTGAGCGCCACCCCGGGACGGAACTGGCAACCGTCCTGCGCGACGGCTACCCGGCACCGGTGCTCTGCGGGACGTCCAGACACGCACGCATGGTCGTCCTCGGTTCCCGGCACCTGACCCGGCCCGAGGAGATCTTCAGCGGCTGCTCCGTCGTGTTGCCCGTCACCGCCCAGGCTCACTGCCCGGTCGTCGTGGTGGAAGGTTCCGAGGGCATCGCCCAGAGCCCGCCTCATCTTGTCGTCGGAGTCGACGGCAGCGAGTCGTCGAAGACGGCCATGGCTTTGGCCTTCCAGGAGGCCAGCCTGCGGGGCTGCGAGCTGCACGCGATCTCGGTGTGGCAGCCGCCCGTCTTCTCGTTCCAGAACGAGACGGCAGCTGTGGGGGCCCAGCGCCGCATGCTGACCGAGACGGCCGCCGGCTGGGCGCATGAGTACCCGGACGTCAAGCTGAGTGACGACGGTGTGGGTGTCGCGGACGGTGGCCGTCGGAGTGGTCTGCGCAACCTCGCGGAGCGCGCTGAGGCCCGCGGGGGAGGGCTGTCCGTCTCACCGCGCCCGGCCGGTGTCGGAACCCGTCTGGGCTGGCGGATCCCGATTAAACCTACTCAATGAGTGCGGGCCTCAGCGGCCGGTTTCATCGTGCTCGCGGACCTCGGCGGCGATGACGGCGGCCTGTACGCGGCGTTCGACGCCCAGCTTGGCGAGGAGCCGGGAGATGTGGTTCTTGACCGTCTTCTCGGACAGGAAGAGCCGTTTTCCGATCTGATGGTTGGTGAGGCCCTCGCCGATCAGTTCGAGTACGGCTCGCTCGCGCTCGGAGAGCACCGTCAGCCGCTCGTCCCCGGGCGGCTTCCCGGCGGTCGGATCCCGGAGCGAACTCATCAGACGGGCCGTCGTCGCGGGGTCGAGCATCGACTGGCCCGTCGCCACCGTCCGAATGGCGGCGACCAGGTCCGAGCCCTTGATCTGCTTCAGTACGTACCCGGCCGCGCCCGCCATGATGGCGTCGAGCAGGGCGTCCTCGTCGTCGAAGGACGTCAGCATGAGGCAGGCGAGGTCCGGCATGCGCGAGCGCAGCTCGCGGCAGACGCTGATGCCGTCGCTGTCGGGCAGCCGGACGTCGAGTACGGCTACGTCGGGCCGTAGGGCGGGCCCGCGGGCCAGGGCCTGTGCGGCCGTGCCCGCCTCGCCCACCACCTCGATGTCCGGCTCGGAGCCCAGCAGGTCGTGCAGTCCGCGCCGGAGGATCTCGTGGTCGTCGAGGAGGAACACCCGGATGGGCGCCGGGGCGGCAGCTGGTGCATCGGACATCCACGCCACACCCTCGGGTCGGGATACGTCTCGGGTCGATTGTCTCAGATGCGGCTTCCGCTGCCGTGGGGTGCGTACAGGTCGAGGAGCCGGATCCGGGCGGAGACGAGCCGGTGGGCGAGCACCTGGCCCACCCATTGCCACATCGCGGAGGTGAGCGCGGGATCGGAGTCCATCAGCTCGCGCACGGCGGCGGCGTCGAACTCGTCCGTGCGCACCGGCGTCATGGCCTCGGCGCCGAAGTGCCAGGTGTGGGGAGGGAACAGCCAGGACCACCCGACGAGCTCGCCGGGACCGACCGTCTCGACCACCGCCGCCTGCCTGCCGGGTACGTGCACGTCCATGCCGACGTTCCCCGACCGGACGACCCAGAAGTGGCCGGTGTGCCCGCCTTGGTTGAACATGCGCGCGCCGGCGGGGAAGTCCGCCTCGTGGGCGAGGGCCAGCAGGCTGTCGCGCTGGTCCGGGGAGAGGGCGTGGTCGAAGCGGTTGGGGGAGGAGGTGAGCCGGTGGGAGGAAGAGGTGCTCATGGCGGTTCTCCGTTCGGGTGCGCCTCCCACCCTCCGCCGGTGGCGGCGTGCCCGGAAAGGGCCGTTCGGTACCCTCCCCGGCCCGGACGGCCCACCCGTACCGTTCCGGGCGGGACGATCAGTAGGGCCAGGACCAGTCGGCTACCTCCGGCAGGTCGGTGCCGTGCTCGTGGATCCAGTCATGGTGGCGGATGCGGTGGTCGGTCATGGCCTGACGCAGGCCTTCGGCGCGGCCGGCGAGGCCGGGGACGCGGTCGATGACGTCCATGACGAGCCGGTACCGGTCGAGGTCGTTGCGCACGACCATGTCGAACGGGGTAGTGGTCGTGCCGGACTCCTTGTAGCCGCGGACGTGCAGCTGCGCGTGGCCGGTCCGGCGGTAGGCCAGACGGTGGATGAGCCACGGGTAGCCGTGATAGGCGAAGATCACGGGTTTGTCGGTGGTGAAGAGGGCGTTGTACTCGGTGTCGGTCATGCCGTGCGGGTGTTCCTCGTGGGGCATCAACCGGGTGATGTCGACGACGTTGACGACCCGGACGGCCAGCGAGGGGAGGTGCTCGCGCAGCAGGGCCGAGGCGGCCAGGACCTCCATGGTGGGTACGTCCCCGGCGCAGGCCAGCACGGCGTCGGGCTCGCGCGTCCCGTCGTCCGTGCCCGCCCATGCCCAGATTCCGGCGCCCCGCGCGACGTGTGTCCGCGCATCGTCCATGGCCAGCCAGTCACGGCAGGGCTGTTTGCCGGCGACGATCACGTTCACCTGGTCACGGCTGCGCAGTGCGTGATCGGCCACGGCGAGGAGGGTGTTGGCGTCCGGCGGCAGGTAGACGCGTACGACGTCCGGGCTCTTGTTGAGGACGTGGTCGACGAAGCCGGGGTCCTGGTGGGAGAAGCCGTTGCTGTCCTGGCGCCAGACGTGCGAGGTGAGCAGGTAGTTGAGGGAGGCGACGGGCGCGCGCCAGCTCAGCTCGCGGGCGGTCTTCAGCCACTTGATGTGCTGGCCGACCATGGAGTCGACGATGTGGGCGAAAGCTTCGTACGTGGAGAACAGTCCGTGGCGGCCGGTGAGGAGGTAGCCCTCCAGCCAGCCCTGGCACACGTGCTCGGAGAGGATCTCCATGACCCGGCCGTCCCGGGACAGGTTCCGGTCGGTGGGTTCCGTCATGCCCTGCCAGGCCTTGCCCGTCACGTCGTACAGGTCGTCGAGGTGGTTGCTCGCGGTCTCGTCGGGCCCGACGACCCGGAAGTCCCGTCGTCCGGCTGTGTCCCTCATGATCTGCGCGAGGTAGCGGCCCAGGACGCGGGTCGGCTCGTGCAGGGTGCTTCCGGGCTTCTCCACGGGGACGGCCCACGCGTCCAGTCCGGGCAGCGGGAGCGAGCGCAGCAGCCGGCCGCCGTTGGCGTACGGGCTCGCGACAGCGGCCGACCAGGCGACACCGGGGGAATTGGTCGACCTGGCCCAGGCCTACGCGATCGTGGCCGGTGCCGGCCTCCCCGGTGCGGTACCCGAGGAGCCGGTCTTCATCCCGGTCGAGAGGCGAGGCGGACACCAGGTGGGGCTGGCGCTCGAACTCGAGCAGTAGACCCAAGGCCCGTCGAGCTGCCGCCAAAACCCGACCGGGGGTCCACTGCTCGTACCCGTCCTTCTGCTTGCTCGCCTGCCACGAACTCGGCCCATCGACCAGTGAGCTGCCGGCAGTCGGAGAGTGGTGCGCGGCCGGATCGCCAACCTGCGAGCCTTGAGGGTTGGGGGCCGTCACCAGGTGGGAGCCGTTTCCCCTTGATGGCCGGGGGTCAACGCCCCCGGCATGAAGACGAAACGGATGCTCCTGTGCGCCGCCACGCTCACAGCCGGCCTGCCGCTGTTCCTGGCGCTGGGGCAGGCGGCGCAGCACTGATTCGTGGCCGCGGAACGGCACCGGGCGATTGTCGGGCCTCCTCTGAGCCGCTTCGACCTCGCTCCTTACCACCCGCTGCTCTCCGTGCCCCGCCCGCCGGCCGCAGCGGCGTTCACGGCAACGCATCACCTCCAGCTCCGAGCCGGAGCCGGAAACGGCCGCAGGATGCGGGTGTGTATCGGCCCGGTGGGGCTGCTCGTCGAGGACTACGGCAGCACTGCGATGCTGACCAGCCTCGCAGTGCTCCCCGGTGCCCCGTACGGGGCCACGGACACGAAGCCGGACGCCTGCTGATGGCGTCCGGCTTCGGGCGGCTCGTCCCGCACCAGATCTGGGCCGGTCACCGCAGCGACCACCGCCAGATGCCCCAGGTCATGCACGCCGCTGCTCTGCGCCCCGAGGCCACGCTGCGCCAGCTGTTCCGCACCAAGGGGTGCAGGCACGACGTCACGACCTACGCGGCGGTCGCCTCCGAATTGGAAGCTCCAGGCCACCGCCGCCGAGCTCGACATCATGGACGCCGGGGCCGGGCCCGGCCCGGGTGGTGCCCACGGATGCCGGGAAGGGTGGGGTGGAGTCGATCAAGGGCGCGCAGTGCGCTCCTGGTCATCGGCCGAAGCGGCGCGTACGGGTGGCGAAGAAGGCCAAGGCCCGGAGGAGATCGGATTCCTGGAACTCGGGCCAGGGCCTCTCGCAGAAGTACAGCTCGCTGTGGGCGGACTGCCAGGGCATGAATCCTGAAAGGCGCTGCTCCCCGGAGGTACGGATGATCAGCTCGGGGTCCGGCTGACCGCCTGTGTAGAGGTGGCTGCCGAGGATCTCCGCCGTGAGTCCCGCCCGGGCTTGTTCCATGCCCTCGGGAGTTGAGAGGAGGTTCTGGAGCGCGTCGAGGAGTTCCTGCCGCCCGTTGTAGGCGAGCGCGATGTTCACCGTGGGGCCGGTCACGGCGGCAGTGGTCTCGACGGCCTGCTGGAGGCGCCGTGTGACGGTGGGCGGCAGGAGGTCCGTGAGGCCGATCACGCGAATGCGCCAAAGCTCTTGTTCGGCAAGGACCTCCACCGCACGCACGACGGAGTCCAGAATCGGGGTGACCTCGTGGGCCGCCCGGTTCAAATTGTTCAGGGACAGCGCCCACAGCGTCACGAACGCTATCTCCGCACGTCGGCACCAGGTCAGGAAATCGAGTACCTTTTCGCCGCCGAGCTGGTACCCGCCGGTCAGGGCTCGGCCCTGCTCCTGCGCCCAGCGACGGTTCCCGTCCAGGATCACAGCAAGGTGTTGAGGTAGCCCCGCTGCCGCCTCCACCACTGCGGGATGTCGGCATGGACGGGGGAGTAGATCCAGATCGCCGGTAGGGCCTGAGTCGGTGTCGTACGGCATCGCTGGTCCCCCGGAGATTTCATGATCAAGCGGCGTATCACCTTACGACAGGGAGTTGCTGACGGCTCGACAGTGGAGTCCACGGGCACACATGGTCACGAGAGCAGCGCCGTAGGTGGCCCGGGGTGCTACTCGTCCGCACTCTCGGCGTGTTCCCGCCTGACCGTGACCGCTCGGGAGATCGGGGTCGCACGGGGTGCGCTTTCGGCCACGACGGGGCGAGTTCGTCCTGATCGGGTACGTCGCAGGTCGAACCTGAGCATCGCCCTGCCGGCCCTGCCGGCCCTTGCCGGCCCGAGACGGCACGTTGCTGCCGATGGACACGGTCCGCCGCCAGGTGCCGGACGATGTTTTCCACGGCCTACTGCGGCCATCGCCGGCGGTTCTGGGTCACGCGCCACACCGGGACGGGGCGTAACGGGGGTCGCAGTGGCCCCGCCCTGCGGCCCGCGGAGCGGGAACGCCCCGGCCTGAGTGCCGAGCGGGTCAGTCCTTTCTGCCTCTCACCCGTGCGCGTAGGCCGCGGGGTCGTCCAGGACCCGCTCGTGCGACGGAGTGTGGAGCGTCAGCTCCCTGTCCAGCGAGGGCGGCAACCAGGGCGCCAGCCGCGACAGCGACCCGCCGAGGACCACGGCCTGCGGATCGAGCAGGTTCACGGCGCCCACGAGTGCGATGTTCTCCCACGGGATCGCGCAGGTGCTGTGGGAGCCCGGCGGAGCCCGGCGCAGCGGCCGGGACTCCCGCCCGGACGATCGTAGGGCCGCTTCGGTCACCCGCAACGGCCCTACGGCCAGGTGTCGGACGGGACGGTCAGGGCAGGATCCACTTCTGGTTGGGGCCGGTGTGGCAGGTCCACAGGTGGACCGGGGTTCCGTCGTTCCAGGTGCCCCCGGAGGCGTCCAGGCATTTGGCGGACTGCGGGTTGCGGACCGTGCCGTCGGCCTGGGCGGTCCACTTCTGGGCGCCGGTGCCGTTGCAGGTCCACAGCTGGACCCTCGTGCCGTTGGCGCCGGCGCCGCCCGACACGTCCAGGCACTTGCCGAGCGCGCGCACCGTGCCGTCGTCGGAGGGCGTCCACTTCTGGGCAGCGGAACCGTTGCACGTCCAGATCTGTACCCGCGTCCCGTCGGCGCTGTTGGCGCCGTCGACGTCCAGGCACTTGCCGTTGACGCCCTTCACCTCACCCGTGCGGGGACCGGGCTGCTGTCCGCCGCCCTGCTTGATCCGGACGTTGCGGAAGGCCACCTCGTCGCCGTCCCCGTGGTTCTGGATGCCGACGTGGCCCTGACGCAGGCTCCGGGCCGGATCGGCATGGGTGAAGTCGTTGATCTTGCTGCCGTTCAGGAAGACCTCCAGCCGTTCGCCGGTCACCCGCAGTTCGTACGTGTTCCACTCGCCCGGCGGATTCAGCGCGGCGTCGCGGGCGGCGATGTCGGCGGACCGGAAGCCGTAGACGGATCCCGTGGTGCGATCGGCGGAGTCGGTGGCGTCGATCTGGACCTCGTAGCCGTTGTTCACCGCGGACCACGGGTCGTCGGAAGCCGGAAAGCCCACGAGCACACCGGAGTTGTCGTCCGCGGTCGCCTTCCAGTCGACCTTGAGGGAGTAGTCGCCGGTGAACTCCCGCGCGGAGTACCAGAGCATGCCCAGCCCGCCCCGGGTGACGAGACTGCCGTCCACCAGGTCGAATCCGCCCGGTCCCGCCTGCTTCCAGCCGGTGGTGGACGAGCCGTCGAAGAGAGCCGTGTAACCGGACTCGGGCCGGCAGTCCGCCTCGGTCATCCCCGCGGCCCAGCGGATGCCGCCGAGCAGGTGCCGCAGGAAGGCGGGCTCGGTGTAGGACGCGTCGGTGTGTCCGCCGCCGGTGTAGAAGGCCCGGCCGCCCCGGTAATCCTTGCACCAGGCGATGGGATGGTCTCCCGCCATGTTCCCGCCCGAGTAGCTGGACTCGTCGAGGGAGGCCAGGACGCGGGCGCTGGTGCGCGGGTTGGTGCGGTAGTTGTACCACTCGTCGGTGCGCTGCCAGGTGGATCCCAGATGCGCGGTGGCGTCGTGGGCCCGGTCCTCCACCCGGACGCCGGCGGACTGGATGGCCGGGTGGGAGTGGAAGAGGGCCCCGGCCAGGCCTTCGTAGAAGGGCCAGTCGTACTCGGTGTCGGCGGCGGCGTGGATGCCGACGTATCCGCCGCCGCCCTGGACGTACTGCTCGAAGGCGGTCTGCTGGGCGGCGTTCAGCACGTCGCCCGTGGTCGACAGGAAGACGACAGTCCGGTACGTAACGAGGTTCGTGGTGGTGAAGCTCTGGGCGTCCTCGGTGCTGTCGACGGTGAAGCCGTTCGCCGTGCCGAGGCCGCGGAGGGCCGCGATGCCGTCGTCGATCGACGAGTGCCGGAAGCCGGCCGTCTTGGAGAACACGAGGATCCGGTACGCCGGATCGGCGGCCGCGCGCTCTTGCGCGGCGGGGGAGTGGCTCACGGGGGCGGGCAGGGCCGTGGCCTGGGGGGCCAGACCGAGCACCGCGCCGGCGAACAGGCCGATGAGTGCTCTGAGATGGGTACGCATGAACGGACGCCTCCTTCCTACGGCAGGGTCCACTTCTGGTTGGGGCCGGTGTGGCAGGTCCACAGGTGGACCGGGGTTCCGTCGTTCCAGGTGCCGCCCGAGGCGTCCAGGCACTTGCCGGACTGCGGGTTGCGGACCGTGCCGTCGGCCTGGGCCGCCCACTTCTGGGCCTCCGTACCGTTGCAGGTCCACAGCTGGACCTTCGTGCCGTTGGCGCCGGCGCCGCCCGACACGTCCAGGCACTTGCCGAGCGCCCGCAGCGTGCCGTCCGCGGGAACCGTCCACGCCTGGGCAGCGGATCCGTTGCACGTCCAGATCTGCGCCCGCGTACCGTCGGCCGTGCCGGCGCCGTCGATGTCCAGGCACTTCCCGTTGACGCCCTTCACCTCGCCCGGGCCGGATCCGACGGCGGAGGTGGTGAAGGAGAACTCGTCGATGTCGAACAGGGAACCACTGCCCCCCTTGAAGACGAGGTGGAGCGTCGTCGAGCCGGCCGGCTGGTTGACGAGGGTGGTCGTGACGTCCTGGAAGGTCTCCCAGCCGCCCGTCACCGGCACGGTCGCCGTGCCGAGCAGCGTGCCGGCCGGGGACCCGGCACGCACCTCGATGGTGCCGCCCGTGCCCGCCGAGGAGACCCGCGCGGTGAACCGCGTCACCCTGTCCAGCGCGTACGGGGTGAAGGAGATCCAGTCGCCGCTCTCGATGTAGCCGACGGTCTTGCCGCCGTGCGCCGGGGCGTGGCTGACCACCTGGACACCGGCGGAGGCGCCGTAGTGCTCGGCCTGCCGGTGGGTCGGCTGGGTGAGGTGCTGGTCGTGCGTGGTCAGTGCGGGCTGGCCGTTCGCGCCCTTGTCCGTGTACTCGGCGTCGACGACGCCGAAGATGTTGGCGTTGGGGTCGTGCTCGCCGTCCGCCAGGGTCTGGAGGGTGCCGGAGCAGCCCGTGGCCGAGGTCTGCGGATGGCCGTGGCTGTCGTGCCCGACGATGAAGTTGACCTTCACCTTGGAGCAGTCGATGGCGCCGTCCTCCGGGTCGGTGACCGTCACCTGGAAGGGGATCGCGGCGCCGAAGTCGTAGATGCCGCCGGTCACGGGCAGCTCCAGCTTCACCGTGGGGGCGGTGTTCCCGACGGTGATCCGCACGGAGGCCGTCGCGGACTTTCCGGTGGGGTCCGTGACCTTCAGCGTGGCCGTGTACTGGCCGTTGGCGGTGTAGGAGTGGGAAGGATTGGCGGCCGTGGAGGTGGTGCCGTCACCGAAGGTCCAGGCGTAGCCGAGGGCGCCACCGTCCGGGTCGCTGCTGCCGGCAGAGGAGAACGGGACGGACAGCGGTGCCTTGCCGGAGGTGACCGAGGCCTTGGCCTGCGCGGTCGGTGCGAGACCGTCGGTGACGTGTTCGATGCGGTACAGGGCCGAGTTCTCGTCGCCGTTGAAGTAGCCGGTGCCGTAGTCGAGGACGTACAGGGCTCCGTCGGGGCCGAAGGCCATGTCCATCACCTGGGTGCCGCTCCAGGCGACCGGCTCGATGGCCTGCACGGTGCCGGCGCCGTCCGCCTCGATGCGTTTGATCCAGCGGCGGCCGAACTCGCCCGCGAAGTAGTCACCGTCGTACTCCTGCGGGAACTTCACCCCGGAGGTCGACGCGGCGTCGTAGCGGTAGACCGGGCCGCCCATCGGGGACTCCGAGCCGCTGCCGAACTCCGGCACGGAGCCGCCGTCGTACGGGATCCAGGCGGGCCGGGCCGGCGGCAGATCGGTCAGGCCGGTGTTGCGGGGCGAGCTGTTCCTGGGGGCGGCGCAGTCGAAGGCGGAGCCCGAGGTGCCGGTGGCGAAGTCGTAGTCGACGTAAGGGTCGTTGTCGCCGGTGCAGTACGGCCAGCCGTAGTTGCCCGCCTGGGTGATGCGGTTGAACTCCACTTGGCCGGCGGGGCCCCGCGAGGGACTGGCGCTGCCGGCATCGGGGCCGTAGTCGCCGAGGTAGACGATTCCCGTGGCCTTGTCGACGCTCATCCGGAAGGGATTGCGGAAACCCATGGCGTAGATCTCGGGGCGGGTCTTCGCGGTGCCGGGCGGGAAGAGGTTGCCGGTCGGGATCGAGTACGACCCATCGGCGTTGACCTTGATCCGCAGCACCTTGCCGCGCAGGTCGTTGGTGTTGCCGGCGGAACGCTGGGCGTCGTAGGCGGGGTTGCGGTTGGGGCGCTCGTCGATCGGGGTGTAGCTGTCCGAGGCGAAGGGGTTGGTGTCGTCGCCCGAGGACAGGTACAGGTTGCCGGCCGCGTCGAAGTCGATGTCGCCCCCGACGTGGCAGCAGATGCCACGGGAGGCCGGCACGTCGAGGATCTTCTTCTCGCTCCCGAGGTCCAGGGTCCCGTCGGTCTTCAGGACGAACCGGGAGAGCCGGTTGACCCCATCGAACGGGGTGAAGGCGCCGGCCGTGCCGTCCGCCGGGGCATCACCGCCCGGGGTGGTGAGCTTCGGCGCGTAGTAGAGGTAGACGTGACGGTTCGTCGAGAAGCCGGGATCGGCCGCGACGCCCTGCAGACCTTCCTCGTCGTGGCTGTACACCTCGACCTTGCCCGCCACGGCGGTGTTTCCCGCCGCATCCGTCCTGCGGACGGTGCCGTCGCGCGAGGTGTGCAGCACCGAGCGGTCGGGCAGCACCGTCAGTGTCATGGGCTCGCCCATCTCGGCGACCCCCTTGGCCAAGGTGACCTGCTGGAAATCGTATGCGGCCGACGTGTGCGCCGCACCGCCTTCCTGTCTGGGGGCAGCGCCGGCCGGCGGCACCGGCAGGAGACAGCCGAGGGTGCACGCCACAGCGGTCAGTAGGAAGCGGACGCGTCTGTGTCCGGGCGG
The DNA here is from genome assembly GCF_044759865.1 of Streptomyces sp. NPDC099050. Lineage (NCBI taxonomy): Bacteria > Bacillati > Actinomycetota > Actinomycetes > Kitasatosporales > Streptomycetaceae > Streptomyces > Streptomyces sp. NPDC099050. The sequence goes on from NZ_JBIWAE010000001.1 coordinate 313,309, forward strand.
GCTCATGCGCACAGAGCTCTCCTGAAGTAAGAGGGGGGTGATGGCAAGCCTCGACGGACCGCTGTGCGTGGCCGCCGGCGTGTGCCGTCGTGCCTTCGGGGGCGGTACCTCGCTTCAACAGCGGTGTGTTTCACGGAAGTTAGCGGGCTTCGTCGGAGTCCGTAACCCGGTGCGCGCGAGTTCTCGCAACTTTCTCCATCGACGGGACAAAGCCCCCTTCGGTGCGCGGTGGACGCGGCAGCGGAGACGGGCCGGATGCCGTCGCACCGACCTTTGTCCTCACCTCGGCGAAAGTCGAAGGGAACCGTGCGCAAGTTCTTCCGTGCTGAGAGGAGTGCTGCTACGTTCCGTCGAAAGCACAGACGGTCAGCGGAAGTTGACCGATCGGAACCGGTTGTGGAGGAGGGACACGTGCGACGCATGACGGCTCGGCCAGGCAACGCCCATCAGGCTCGACTGCTCCGTCTGCTGCGGGACGGCGGCCCCAACTCCCGCGCACAGCTGGGCGATCATGTCGACCTCTCGCGATCCAAGCTGGCGGTGGAAGTGGAACGCCTCCTGGAGACCGGACTCGTGGTCGCGGACGGGCTCGCCGCCTCGCGTGGCGGCCGCCGCTCGCACAACATCCGGCTGGCGCCCACCCTGCGCTTCCTCGCCGTGGACATCGGCGCCACCTCGATCGACGTCGCGGTGACCAACGCCGAGTTGGAGATCCTGGGGCACCTCAACCATTCCATGGACGTGCGCGAAGGCCCCGTCGCGGTCTTCGAGCAGGTTCTGTCGATGACCGCCAAGCTCAAGGCATCCGGCCTGGCCGACGGCCTGGACGGCGCGGGCATCGGCGTACCGGGACCGGTCCGCTTTCCCGAGGGAGTCCCGGTGGCTCCTCCCATCATGCCCGGATGGGACGGGTTCCCCGTCCGGGAAGCGCTCAGCCAGGAACTGGGCTGCCCCGTGATGGTCGACAACGACGCGAACCTGATGGCCATGGGGGAGCAGCACGCGGGTGTGGCCCGGTCCGTGAGCGATTTCCTCTACGTCAAGATCGGCACCGGAATCGGCTGCGGCATCATCGCGGGGGGCAACGTCCACCGCGGCCCGACGGGCAGCGCCGGCGACATCGGGCACATCCAGGTCGACCCGGAGGGGCGGGTGTGCGGATGCGGCAACAGGGGTTGCCTGGAAGCCCACTTCAGCGGAGCGGCGCTGGCCCGCGACGCCGAGGACGCGGCGCGCGGCGGTCGCTCGCCCGAACTCGCCGCGCGGCTGGAGGCGGCCGGGAAGCTGACGGCGCAGGACGTCTCCGCGGCGGCCGTCGCGGGTGACGCGGCGGCCCTGGACCTGATCAGGGCGGGCGGTGACCGGGTCGGTCAGGTCATCGCGGGCCTCGTCAGCTTCTTCAACCCGGGGATGGTCGTGATCGGGGGAGGGGTGACGGGGCTCGGGCACACGCTCCTGGCGAGCGTGCGCACCCAGGTGTACCGGCGCTCCCTCCCCCTGGCGACCAGGAACCTGCCGATCGTCCTCGGTGAACTGGGCTCGACCGCCGGCGTGATCGGCGCCGCCCGCCTCATCAGCGACCACTTGTTCTCCCCGGCCTGACCCCGAGCAGACCGACCCGGCCCCGAGCCGGCCGGCACGCACCCGCCGGATCCCGGCAGGCTCCCGCCGATCCCGGCATGCACCCGCCGAGTCCGGCACGCACGAGGCCGACCCCGTACGCACCCGCCGGCGTTCGTCCTGGCATGCCAGGCCCGCCGCCACCGCCGCCACCGCCCCCGCCGCCACCGCTCGCTCCAGCCCCGCGCCGCGTACCGCCCGCTCACGGCCCTCCCGCACCCAGCCGAGGAATCGTCATGGCACCCGAACCACCCCTGCTCACCATGTCGGGCATCACCAAATCCTTCCCCGGCGTCCGGGCCCTCGACGGCGTGGACCTGGAGGTCCGCGCCGGAGACGTCCACTGCGTCCTGGGCCAGAACGGTGCCGGCAAATCCACCCTGATAAAGATCCTCGCCGGCGCGCATCAGCCGGACGGGGGACGGATCACCTGGCGCGGCGAGAAGGTGTCGCTGGGCTCCCCGATCGTGGCCATGCGCCTGGGCATCGCCACCATCTACCAGGAACTCGACCTGGTCGAGGGACTGTCCGTCGCGGAGAACGTCTTCCTCGGCCACGAACCCACCTCCGCACGCTTCTTCGTCCGTGCCCGCACCACCCGGACCGAGGCTGCCGCCCTGCTGAAACGTCTCGGCCACGGTGAGATCGACCCCGCCCGCCAAGTCGGTGAGCTCTCCGCGGCCCAGCAGCAGATCGTCTCCATGGCCCGCGCGCTCTCCCACGAAGTACGGCTCATCGTCATGGACGAGCCGTCCGCGGCCCTCGACCCGGAGGAGGTCGACAACCTGTTCAGGACCGTCCGCGACCTGACCGCCGAGGGCGTCGCCGTCATCTACATCTCCCACCGGCTCGAGGAGATCCGACGGATCGGGGACCGCGTCACGGTCCTCAAGGACGGCCGGACCGTCGCGTGCGGGCTGCCCGCCAAGTCCACCTCGACCGACGCGGTCGTGACGCTGATGACCGGCCGCGACGTCGAGCACGTCTTCCAGCCGCGCGCCCACCGAGCGGGAGCCGCCACGACAGAACCCGTACTGCGCGTCGAAGGACTGTGCCGGCAGGGCGAGTTCGCCCCCGTGGACCTGGAGGTGCGGCCCGGCGAGATCGTGGGACTCGCCGGGCTCGTCGGATCGGGACGCAGCGAGATCCTGGAGACCGTCTACGGGGCGCGCAGGCCCACCGCCGGGCGGGTCCTCGTCGACGGCGTGCCCCTGCGGCCCGGCAGCGTCCGCTCCGCCGTCCGCGCCGGCATCGGCCTCGCCCCCGAGGAACGCAAGGCCCAGGGCCTGCTGATGATGGAGTCCGTCACCCGCAACGTCACCGTCGCCACGCTCTCCCGCTTCTCCCGCGGCGGCTGGCTCGACCGCCGGCGGGAGCGGGCCGCAGCCCAATTGGCGACCCGTGAACTGTCCCTGCGCCCCGACAACCCCGACACCCCCGTCCGGAACCTGTCGGGCGGGAACCAGCAGAAGGCGGTGCTCGCCCGCTGGCTGCTGCGCGGCTGCCGCATCCTGCTGCTCGACGAGCCGACCCGAGGCGTGGACATCGGCGCCCGCGCCGAGCTGTACGCCGTGATCAGACGGCTGGCCGACGACGGCCTCGCCGTCCTTCTCGTGTCCAGCGAGGTACCCGAAGTCCTCGGCCTCGCCGACCGCGTGCTGGTGCTGCGCGAGGGCACCGTCGTCCACACCTGCGACGCCCGGGAGCTCGACGAGCACCGCGTACTCGATCTCGTGATGGAAGGGAGCCCGACGGCATGACGCAGTCAGCCACTCCGGCGGGGCAGGACGCGCCGGTCGCACCCGCCCCGTTCGCGCCGGACGGGAAGCCCGCGGCGCACCGGCCGCTCGGCTTCCGACCGGACGTGCGCAACCTGTCCCTACTCGGCGTCCTCGCCGTGCTCGTCGCGGTCGGAGGCATCACCCGGCCCGATTCCTTCCTCGCCACGAGCAACCTGCAACTCGTCCTGACACAGGCGTCCATCATCGGTGTGGTCACCGTCGGCATGACGTTCGTCATCACCGGTGGCGGCATCGACCTGTCGGTGGGGGCCATCGTCGCCCTGGCCTCCGTCTGGGCCACCACGGTGGCCACCCAGGAGTACGGATTCGCCGGGATCCTCTTCACGGCCCTGGCCGTAGGGGTGGGCTGCGGACTGGTGAACGGAGTCCTCGTCGCGTACGGCGGCATGGTCCCCTTCATCGCGACCCTCGCGATGTTCGCCTCCGCGCGGGGTCTCGCCCTCCAGCTCACCGACGGCAAGACCCAGATCGTCACCGTCGACACCGTGCTCGACCTCGGTGTGAAGGACGCCTACCTCCTCGGCGTTCCACCGCTCGCCCTGGTCTTCGCGGCCGTCACCCTCGTCGGCTGGGTCCTGTTCAACCGCACCACCTTCGGGCGCCGGACGGTGGCCGTGGGCGGCAACGCGGAGGCCGCGCGGCTGGCGGGCATCGACGTGCGCCGCCAGCGCCTCCACCTCTACCTCCTGTCCGGTCTGTGCTGCGGCATCGCCGCGTTCATGCTGATCGTCCTGGCCGGCTCCGGGCAGAACACCAACGGCAACCTCTACGAACTCGACGCCATCGCCGCGGCCATCATCGGCGGCACCCTGCTCAGCGGCGGCCGCGGCACCATCGTCGGCTCGGTGCTCGGTGTCCTGGTCTTCACGACGATCACCAACATCTTCGCCCTGAACAACCTGGAGAGCGCCGTCCAGCAGATCGCCAAGGGCGCGATCATCGTCGCCGCCGTCCTCATCCAGCGCCGCACCCTCCGCGACGGCTGACCGCGCCCGATCCCCCTGCTCCTCCCCTCCGCCCGCCCGTTCCTCTTCCCCCCCGCCCGTTCCTCGCCCCCCGCCCGGTCCGGCACCTCCCGCGCCCGGACCGACCCGACCGAAGAGGTGGATCCGCCATGCCCGAAACCCGTACCCCCACCCGCAGAGGACTGCTCCTCGGCACCGCCGCCGTCTCCGCCGGAACGCTCCTGACCGCCTGCACCAGCAACGAACCCAAGAGCAAGGCCGCCGCGCCCCAGGGCGCCCCCGTCGCCACCGACGCGCCGGGCAAGGCCATCACGATCGGCTTCGCGGGACCGCAGGCCGACCACGGCTGGCTCAACGCCATCAACCAGAACGCCAGGGACAGAGCGAAGACGTACCCCGACGTCACGTTGGAGATCACCGAGGGCTCGAACGACACGGCCGCCCAGATCGGCCAGATCCAGACGCTGATCAACAAGAAGGTCGACGTCCTGGTGATCCTGCCCGCCGATGGCAAGGCGCTCACCCAGCTCGGACTTCAGGCCATGGCCGCCGGGATCCCCGTCGTCAACCTGGACCGCGTGTTCGCCTCCCCGCAGTCCTACCGCTGCTGGATCGGCGGCGACAACTACGGAATGGGACTCAACGCCGGGCGCTACATCGGCGAGAAGCTCAAGGACAAGCCCGGCGCCAAGGTCGTGGAACTGGCGGGCCTGGACAACCTGGAACTCACCAAGCAGCGGACTCAGGGCTTCGACGACGCACTGAAGAACTACCCCAACATCACCAAAGTCGCCCGCCAGGCAGCCGAGTTCACCGTCGAGTCCGGTCAGGCCAAGATGGCCCAATTGCTGCAGGCCCAGCCCAAGTTCGACGCACTGTGGAACCACGACGACGACCAAGGGATCGGTGCCCTGCGGGCCATCGCCCAGGCCGGCCGGAAGGACTTCCTGATGGTGGGCGGCGCCGGCGCCCGATCCGCGATGGACGCCATCAAGGCCGACGACAGCGTGCTGAAGGCGACCGTCCTCTACCCGCCGACGATGGCCGCCTCCGCCATCGACCTGGCCCGCGCCCTGGGACAGGGCCGGGGACTCACCGGCATGGCCGAGCTGGAGATCCCGTCCTCCGTGACCCTCTACTCGGCCGTGGTGACCAAGGACAACGTCGACGACTACCTGCCCGTCGGCTTCAACTGACGGCGCGAGCGCTGCCCGGGCGGGCTCCCGGAAGCCCCCACCCGGGCGGGCCCCGGCCCCGTAGCGCTCCACCGAACCGCCATCCGCACCGGCCGCGTCCGGTGCCCGCGAGAGGAGACCCATGCAGGACAGGCACAGCGAGACGGCGCCGCCGCCGACGCTCGGCGTCGGTCTGATCGGATACGCGTTCATGGGCGCCGCGCACTCCCAGGGGTGGCGCACCGCGACCCGCGTGTTCGACCTGCCGCTGCGCCCGGTACTCGCCGCCATGGCCGGCCGGGACCGAGCGGCCGTGCGCGCGGCGGCCGACAGGCACGGCTGGGCCGCCGCGGAGACCGACTGGCGGGCGCTGGTGGCCCGCGACGACGTGCAACTCGTCGACATCTGCGTCCCGGGCGACCGGCACGCGGAGATCGCGATCGCCGCGCTCGACGCGGGCAAGCACGTGCTGTGCGAGAAGCCGCTGGCCAACTCGGTCGCCGAGGCCGAGGCCATGACGGAGGCCGCCGAGCGGGCCGGGGCGCGCGGCCAGGTCGCCATGGTCGGCTTCAACTACCGCCGGGTCCCCGCCATCGCCCACGCCCGCCGGCTCATCGCGGAGCGCCGGATCGGCGCCCTGCGCCACGTACGGCTGACCTACCTCCAGGACTGGCTCGTCGATCCCGAGTTCCCCCTGACCTGGCGGCTGGAGCGCCGGCGCGCCGGTTCCGGCGCACTCGGAGACCTCGGGGCGCACATCGTCGACCTCGCGCAGTTCCTGGCCGGGGAGCCGCTGGTCGGGGTCTCGGCGCAGCTGGAGACGTTCGTCAGGGAGCGGCCCCTGCTCGCGGGGGTGTCGGCCGGGCCGAGCGCATCCGGCGGCACCGGACGGGGACCCGTCACCGTCGACGACGCGGCCGTGTTCACCGGTCGCCTCGCGTCCGGTGCGCTCGCGACCTTCGAGGCGAGCCGGATGGCGCCGGGCCGCAAGAACTCCCTGCGCCTGGAGATCAGCGGTGAACTCGGCTCCCTCGCCTTCGACTTGGAGAGACTCAACGAGCTGCTCTACCACGACCACCGGGAACCGGCCGCCGTCGCCGGCTTCCGGCGCATCCTGGTCACGGAGCCGGACCACCCCTACCTGGAGGCGTGGTGGCCGCCGGGCCACGTGCTGGGGTACGAGCACACCTTCGCCCACCAGGCGCGCGACCTGGTGATGTCCATCGCGGCGGGAACCGACCCCGCGCCGTCGTTCGCGGACGGCCTCCAGGTCCAGCGCGTGCTGGCCGCCGTGGAGGAGAGCGCCGCGAAGAACGCCGTGTACACGCCCGTCCCCGTGCTCGCCCCGGCGCCCGGCGCCGGGCGCGCGCGAGCACAGCTCTGACCGAGGAGAAGAGCCGATGCCCCGTTCCTTCACGCTGTTCACCGGACAGTGGGCCGACCTGCCGCTCGAGCAAGTCTGCGCGTTCGCCCGCGACAACGGCTTCGACGGCCTCGAACTCGCCTGCTGGGGTGACCACTTCGAGGTCGACAAGGCACTGTCCGACCCCTCCTACCTAGACGGCCGGCGGGCCCTGCTGGAGAAGTACGGACTCCGGTGCTGGGCGATCTCCAACCACCTGGTGGGCCAGGCCGTCTGTGACGACCCCATAGACGAACGCCACCGGGGCATCCTGCCCGGCAGGATCTGGGGGGACGGCGAGCCGGAGGGGGTCCGGAGGCGGGCCGCGGCCGAGATCCAGGACACCGCGCGGGCAGCCGCGGCCTTCGGCGTGGACACCGTCGTCGGCTTCACCGGGTCCTCGATCTGGCACCTGGTCGCCATGTTCCCGCCCGTCCCCGAGCGCATGATCGAGCGCGGCTACGAGGACTTCGCCGAGCGCTGGAACCCCGTCCTCGACGTGTTCGACACCGAGGGAGTCCGCTTCGCCCACGAGGTGCACCCCAGCGAGATCGCGTACGACTACTGGACCACCCAAAGGGCCCTGGAAGCCGTCGGGAACCGGCCCGCGTTCGGGCTGAACTTCGACCCGAGCCACTTCGTCTGGCAGGACCTCGACCCGGTCGGCTTCCTCTACGACTTCCGGGACCGGATCTACCACGTCGACTGCAAGGAGGCCCGCAAACGCCTCGACGGACGCAACGGCAGGCTCGGCTCCCACCTGCCGTGGGGCGACCCGAGGCGCGGATGGGACTTCGTCTCGGCCGGACACGGTGACGTCCCCTGGGAGGACGTCTTCCGGATGCTGCGCTCCATCGGCTACGGCGGCCCGATCTCGGTGGAGTGGGAGGACGCGGGGATGGACCGCCTGACCGGAGCCCCCGAGGCGCTCGCCCACCTCAAGCGGTTCGACTTCGACCCGCCGAGCGCCTCCTTCGACGCCGCGTTCTCCGGTCGCGAGCGGTAGCCGCCCACCCAGGAGCCGGAGCTCCGCTCTCGCGGAGCGGCGCACGAGATCCTCATCCCGGCGCCCTACTGGGCCGGCCACCCCCCGCTCGCACCCGGGGGCCGACCGCCAGCGTCAGTTCGAGGACCCGCTGTGGAGATGCGAGGTCCGGGAACAGCTCCCGCACCTGTGCCATCCGGTACCGGACCGTCTGGGGATGGACGAACAGCGCCGCCGCCACCTCGTCCCGCCTGCCCTGGTGCAGCAGCCACGCCCGCAACGTCTCCTCCAGCCGCCGCGCGGTCGCGGCAGGCACGGTCCGGAGCGGCGCGAGGGCTCGAGCGCGCAGGTCCGCGAACGCGTCCGCGTCGGCGCTCAGCACCAGCTCGGGCAGGTGGTCCTCGGTGTCGCGAATGTCAGAGGAGAGGGAGCGCGCGCGTACGGCTCGTGCGTACGAGGCGGACGCGCGGGTCCACGGCCGGGCCGGGCCGACCACGACGGTGCGGTCGGTCAGCTGCCGCAAGAGATGTGGCCGGTCGGCGTCGGGTACGAGCAGCACACCGGTGGCGTCCGGCAGATCATCGAGGACGAGGGTGCTCGGGTCGAGCGCGCGGTAGGCGGGCCGGGCCTGGGCGGCGGGCAGCAGGACCACGGTCAGTGAGACCGGAGGCTGCCACCCGGCCCGTTGAACAGAGGCGAGCAGCACGTCCGGGCTCGCGTCGGCGAGGAGATCGCGGGCCAGGTGTTCCAGGTGGCGCTCGTGAGCCCTGCCCCGGGCGGCCAGTTCGTCGGCGTGGCCCGCGGCGCTCGCGGCGGAGAGCTCGTCGATGTAGGCGAAGGTCAGCTCGGCGAACTTGGCGACCTCGGCGGCGGGCAGACCCGCGGGTACGGCGCCCGCTGCCAGGCATCGCCAGGCCACGCGGGCGCCGACGCGGTAGGCGCTGAGCAGGGCGTCCATCGAGCGGCCGTCGCGCACCTCGCCGCGGCCCAGCTCGTAGGCCGCGTCACCGGCGTCACCGCCCGTGGCGTTGCCGCTCGCGAGGTCCAGGTAGTGCCCCAGGGCGGTGCGGACGGATCGGCGGATGGTGCCGCCCATGCGGCCCGAAAGGGCGTTGGCGTAGGACGGGACCTCGTCGATGATCGCCTGGACGACCTCGTCGGCGGTGCTCTTCAGCGCGGCCCGAACTGCTGTGACCGTCGTCTCATCCAGAGCCAGCTCGCTGGCTCTCCGGACCGCATGCCCCATTTTTTGTTCCCTACGAACAATCCAGCCGATCAGATTCACGTCCTACGGACAGGACTTTACGCCCTGAGGCGCAGCAAGCTGGGGTCATGACGAGCACAGCCCTCCGCAGCAGGGCCTGGAAACTGCTGGAGATGGTCACGACGCCGCTGCTGCCGTCGGACTACCTCGACCTGGTCAGCCCGCTGCGTGCGGGCGCCGACCTGCGTGGGCGCATCGAGGCCGTGCACCCCGAGACGGATGACGCCGCGACCGTCGTGATCAGGCCGGGACGGGGCTGGCGCGGCCACACGGCCGGTCAGTACGTGCGGATCGGGGTAGACGTCGACGGGGTGCGCCTGTGGCGTGCCTACTCGATCACCTCGCCGACGAACCGCCGGGACGGCCGCTTCACGATCACCGTGAAGGCGATCCCGGACGGCAAGGTCAGCAACCACCTGGTCCGCAAGGCGAAACCGGGCACGCTGATCCAGCTCGACCAGTCGACCGGTGATTTCGTGCTGCCGCGGGCCAAGCCCGCCAAAGTGCTCTACCTGACGGCCGGCAGCGGCATCACGCCCGTGATGGGCATGCTGCGCGACACCGAGTTCGACGATGTCGTCATGGTCCACTCCGCGCCACGGCCGCAAGACGTGATCTTCCGCGGCGAGCTGCACGAGCTGGTCGCGGACGAGAAGCTGCGTCTCACCGAGCTGCACACCGACACGGACGGCATGCTCGACATCGCCCGTCTCGACGAACTCGTGCCCGACTGGGCCGAGCGCGAGACCTGGGCCTGCGGACCGGCCGGCCTGCTCGACGCCGCCGAAAAGCACTGGACCGAGCACGGCGTCCAAGAGCGCCTGCACACCGAACGCTTCCGCCCCGGCATCGTCGTCGCCGGCGACGGCGGCGAGGTCACGTTCAGCGCCACCGGCAAGACCGTCGACGCGGACGGCGCCACGCCGTTGCTGGACATCGGCGAGGAGGCCGGCGTGCTCATGCCCTCCGGGTGCCGCATGGGCATCTGCTTCGGCTGCGTCACGCCGCTCAAGTCGGGCGCCGTCCGCGACCTGCGCACCGGCGCGATCACCGAGGCCGAGCCGGGCGTCCTCATCCAGACCTGCGTGTCCGCCGCCGCGGGCCCCTGCGACATCGAACGGTAGGAACACCTTGACCGCCATCGACCCCACCGCCCACCTGACCGCGGAGCAGATCGAGGAGCTCGGCCGCGAGCTGGACGCGATCCGCGACGAGGTGATCGCCGACCGCGGAGAGAAGGACGCCGCCTACATCCGTAAGGTCATCTCGGCGCAGCGCAAGCTCGAGCTGGTCAGCAGGGGCGTGCTGCTGTTCTCGATCTTCCCGCCCGCCTGGCTGATCGGCACCGCCGGGCTGTCCGTGGCGAAGATCATGGACAACATGGAGATCGGCCACAACATCTTGCACGGCCAGTGGGACTGGATGCGGGACCCGAAGATCCACTCCACCACCTGGGAGTGGGACCACGTGTCTCCGTCCGAGCAGTGGAAGCACTCGCACAACGAGCTGCACCACACGTACACCAACGTGATCGGCAAGGACAACGACCTCGGCTACGGCATCATGCGCGTCGACGAGGACCAGAGGTGGCACCCGTTCCACCTCGGCCAGCCGCTGTGGAACTTCCTCAACGCCTGCTTCTTCGAGTACGGCATCGCCGCGTACGACCTGGAGCTCGGCAAGAACCTGCACAAGCGCCGCCGCAAGAACCCGGAGTTCCGTGCGCGGGCCAAGGCCGTGGGGCGCAAGATCCGCAAGCAGGTGCTCAAGGACTACGTGATCCACCCGCTGCTGTCGGGCCCGTCGTTCCTGCCCACGCTCGCCGCCACGTTCACCGCGAACCTGGTCCGCAACATCTGGACCCACTCGGTGATCATGTGCGGGCACTTCCCCGAGGGCGTACAGGTCTTCGAGCGCCGTTCGATCAGGGGCGAGACGCGCGGCCAGTGGTACCTGCGCCAGATGATGGGCTCGGCGAACATCAGCGGCAGCAAGGCCATGCACTTCATGACCGGCAACCTGTCGCACCAGATCGAGCACCACCTGTTCCCGGACCTGCCGAGCAACCGGTACGCCGAGGTCGCGGTGAAGGTGCGCGCGCTGTTCGAAAAGTACGAGCTGGAGTACGTCACCGGCCCGCTGCCCAAGCAGGTGTTCTCCGCCTGGCACAAGGTCTTCCGGCTCTCGCTGCCGAACAAGAAGCCCAAGGTCAAGACGCCGGACCGCGAGCAGGAGCTCGTCGCGGCCTGATTCATCCGTCGCGCCGCTGCCCACTCCTCCGCTGCGGTAGCTCGCGTTCCTGTGCCCCGTGTGAGCCGCGTTCGTGTGGGCAGGCGCAAGGCGGGTCCGGGGGATCCGCCACCGGGCCGGCACGTGACGACTCGAGGAGTGGCCATGCCTCGCGGTTCCAGTCCCAAGCGGGAGCGGCAGTACGAGCACATCAAGGAGAGCGCCGAGGCACGCGGCGAGAGCACCAAGCGGGCGAAGGAGATCGCGGCCCGCACCGTCAACAAGGAGCGGGCGCGCGCCGGCGAGTCGAAGACCGCAAGCCGGTCCTCGACGGAAGACATGTCTTCCTCGAAGCGGGGCGGGCAGCGCTCGCACAGCGGCGCGCAAGGCCCCACGAAGGAGCAGCTGTACAACGAGGCGAAGCAGCGCAACGTCAAGGGCCGCTCCACGATGGACAAGGCCGAACTCAAGCGCGCCCTCGGTCACTGAAGACGAGGACGGGAGAGTGCCGCAACTGACGCGGGATCGCCGCAACGACGCGGACCTTGGCCCGCGTGTCGACTCCCACGGCCCCGCCCGGCACGATCCGGGCCCGGTGGCGGCTGCAGCGCAGCGACACCGCCAGGGCTGAACGGGCGGTCGGGCGGTGGCGACGGCCGATGCGAGAATGGCGGGAGTGGCCGCAAACCCTGTCCCTCGGGTCTGGGGACGGCGTCATCATGGGCGCGACATCCCGGGGGAGGGCGCCGAGTCGTCGGGGAGGGGGAGCAGTCGGTGGAGAGCCTGCTTTTCGACAGCGGAGACCTGGAGGCCACGCAGGAGTTCCTGTCCTCGGCCTACACCCCCATGCGGATCGGCGGCCGCCCCGCGGAGACGCGGGCGCGGATCTCCCGTAGGGCGGTGGGCGGGCTGAGCGTGGACCGGCTGGAGTTCGGATACACCTTGGCCTACGACGCGGGCTGCCTCGGCAAGGTCTGCCTGGTGACGATGCACGCCGGGACGATCGTGGACACCACCGGCGGCCGGGAGGAGGTGTTCGGCCCGGGCGAGACCTTCCTCCTGGCCCCCCACGACCGGCCGTACGCGGGACGGGTCCGCGAGGCCCGGTACACGATCACGATGTTCGATCCCCGGCTACTGGACCGGGTCTCCTCGACGCAGGCGGGCCGAGAGGTGCGGATCACCGGAGCCCGGCCGATCGCACCGGCCGCGAACCGGCAGCTGGGCGCGGCCGTCGCCTATCTGCGCGACCACGTTCTGGACGAGGCCTCCGCGTCCGGCGAAGGCAACCGACTGGTGGTCTCCACGGCTGCCCAGCACCTGGCGGCGACGGTCCTGGCGACCCTGCCGAACACCACGTACGCGCAGCGAAGGGACCCGAGGGACAGCCGCGACGCCGGCAGCGGCACTCTGCGCCGCGCCGTCGAGTTCATCGAGGCCAACGCACACCGCGACATCACCCTCGCCGACATTGCGGCATCGATTCCCGTCACGCCGCGCGCGGTCCAGTACGCCTTCACCCGCCACGCCGGCACCACGCCGCTCGGTCATCTGCGCCGCGTCCGGCTGGCCCGCGCGCATGCGGAACTCGGCGCGGCGGACCCGGCGTCCGGGGCGACCGTGTCCGGTGTGGCCGCCCGCTGGGGCTTCGCCCACCAGGGCCGTTTCGCCGCCGCGTACCGGAAGGTCTACGAGGTGGCACCGTCGGTCACCCTCGGTACGAGGTGATCCCGACGGGCGGTGTCACCACGCGGTCGCGGACCGGTCCGTGCCGTCGCCGACCGAGTCGGTGATGTCGAAGAGGGTGTCGGCGCCCGTGATGCTCAGCAGGCGCGACAACTGCGGGCTCGGGCCCGCGAGGGTCAGCGTGCGCCCGCTCTGCGTGCACATCAATCGTGCCTGCAGCAGCGCGTTGAGCCCGGTGGAGTCGCAGAAGGTGAGCCCGGCGAGAGCGATGACGACGCGCGCGGGGGCGTTGACGCCGGTACAGGCGGCCGACAGAACGGTGCGGAAGGCGTCGACGTGGTCGAGGTCCATGACACCGGTGAGCGTGATGACGGTGGCATCGGGGCGAGTGCGGACCGTGACGTCCTGCGGACCTGGGGGGTCGGTCGGGTTCACGCCACTCCTTCCTTCGGATGCGGTCGTGGAACCGTCCGCGGCAGCGGGTGCGACCGGTCGGGCTTCGCTCGTCTGCGTGGTTCGACCGTAGCCGCGGCAGGCGGAACCGACAGCCCCGTAAACGACGAGAACACCTTCTTCGTTTAACGGACCGCCGACCAGACCAGGCGGACGGGCGACGAGGCCTTCACCCCCGCGGTGCCAGGATGGTGAACAGGCCCCCCTCGGGATCCCGGAGGGTGATCCACCGGTCGGCCGCGGAGGTTTCCACGGGGGAGACGGGCCGCCCGCCCGCGCTGGTCGCGGCCGTGACGGCGGCCTCCAGGTCGGGCACCCGGAAATGGACGTGCCACCGGGGCCGGACGTGCGGGTCGGGGTCCTCGTCCACCGCTCCGCCGCTGATCCGTGCGACCGTGTCGTTGCCGTGGCGCAGGACGACGTGGTCGTGTTCGTAGGCCGCCGCGCAGGCTCCGGGTCCCTCGCCGGCCCAGTCCAGGACCTCCCCGTAGAAGATGGCGGCCGCGAAGGCGTCACGCGTACGGAGCTCCAGCCAGGCCGGAGCGGGGCCGTGGCCCACGCGCCAGTCCCGCAGGACGGCGCCCTGCCAGAGCCCGAACACCGCCCCGGCGGGGTCAGCGGCCAGTACGGCCCGGCCGGCGCCGAAGGCCAGGGGGCCGACGGCCACGGTCGCACCGCGCTCGCGGATGCGGGCGGCGGCGAGGTCGGCGTCGTCGGCGGCGAAGTACGGAGTCCAAGCGGCGGGCAGTGTCAGATCGTCGGCGAGCATCCCGAAGCCGGCGACCGGAGCGCCGTCACGGTGGGCGAGCGCGAACCGCTCGCCGAAGTGGGTGCCGCGGAAGGTCCACCCCAGTACTGAGCCGTAGAACCTCCGGGCGGAATCGAGATCGCGGGTCATCAGGCTCACCCAGCAGGGAGCGCCGAGTACCTCATGACTTGACGTGGTCGCAGCTCCGGGCCGCATCATGGCGCTCACCTCGCAGGGGGATCTCTCCACGGTAGCCTCCGGCGAGGAGGGGGGCCCTTTCCGTGTGAACCTCCGAAGATCGACTCCGTCTGAACCTCCGAAGATCCGCGCCGGTCCGGATGAGGTGCTCCGGACCGGGCAGGCGCAGTACCCGATCAAGTTCCGGCGGCCACTTCGAGGGCCACGGCTCAAGCGGAGGTACGGTGTCCAATCCAGCTCTGACCTCGGCTGCATTGCCCGGCAGCCTCTTGGCCCTGCAAGGCGTCTACCGGCCACAGGCCGATACCCGGCTCCTTGCCGATGCCCTCGCGCTCGAGGACATCGGCCCCCGGACGGAGCTCCTGGAGATCGGAACGGGTACGGGCGCACTGGCCCTGCACGCCGCGAAGAGGGGTGCCCGTGTCACGGCGGTCGACGTGTCCTGGCGGGCGGTGGCCACGGCCCGGCTGAACGCCCGGAAGCTCCGGCTTCCCCTCAGGGTGCTCCACGGGGACTTCGAGGCACGCACGGCGGGACACCGGTACGACATGGTCGTCTCGAACCCCCCTTACGTCCCGGCCCCGGAGAGCCGCCTGCCCACACACGGGCCCGCGCGGGCCTGGGACGCGGGAACCGACGGACGGGCGGTGATCGACCGCATCTGTGCGGGCGCCCCGGCCCTGCTGCGGCCCGGCGGGGTCCTGCTCATGGTCCACTCGGGCCTGTGCGGGGCGGGAAAGACCCTCGCCCGGCTGACCGGCGCGGGGATGACCGCGGAGATCACCGCGAAGGCGGCGGTGCCCTGGGGGCCCGTCCTGCGCTCACGCCGGGCCTGGCTGGAGCAGAGGGGTCTGGTGGACGCGGCGGAGCAATGGGAAGAATTGGTGGTCATCCGTGCCCGACTCCACTGACGACATCGCCGTCGACTGCCCGCGCCCCGACTGCCCGCGCCCCGCCGCGCTCGGGGAGGCGGACGCACGCCGGGTGTCGGTCGAGCCCGGTGGCCCGGTACTGGTGGAGGGCCCCGTGGAGATCGCCCTCGAAGACGGGACGGTGGCCCGGTCCGACCGGTTCGTCGTCGCGTTGTGCACCTGCCGCCGGAGCCGCACCCAGCCCTGGTGCGACACCAGCCACCGTCGCCGTGAACGCCCGGCGACGCCCGACGTCAGGAGCCCTCGATGACCCTGAAGCCCACGATCACGCCCGGCACGAGTGCCGCGGCCATCGCCCCCGGTCCCCACCTCGCGGACGGGCGGGGCGAACTCTCCGACGCCGTGATCGAGGCCCTGACATCGGGGGCCCCACCGGTGTACGCCCTCGGCACGGTGCTGAAGGCGGATCCGTGGGGCGAGGACCTGCAGCTCGCCCTCTACCTGCTGTACGAACCGCACTACCGGGGCTTCGAGGGAGTGGACGATGCCCGGGAGTGGGACCCGGACCTGCTGCGGCTGCGCCGGGCTCTGGAGGACCGCTTCCTGCACGCCCTGCGCACGGAACTCTCCGACGGGCCCAGATCGGTGGAGGAGGCCTTCGCCCCGCTCCTGGTGGAACCCGTGGACCTCTCCGACAGCCTCAGCCACCATCTCGAAACCGAGGGTGAGCTCTGGCAACTGCGCGAGTACGCGGCCCTGCGCTCCCTCTACCACCTCAAAGAGGCCGACCCGCACGTGTGGGTGATCCCCAGGCTGACCGGCCGTGCGAAGGCCGCGATGGCGGCCATCGAGTACGACGAGTTCGGAGCCGGGCATGCCGACCGCATCCACGCGCGGCTCTTCGCGGACCTCATGAGCGACCTCGGCCTCGAACCCGCCTACGGCCACTACGTGGAACAGGCGCCGGCGCCCCTGCTCGCGACCGTGAACCTGATGTCCCTCTTCGGTCTGCACCGGGCCCTGCGCGGCGCGCTCGTCGGTCATTTCGCGTGCGTCGAAGTCACCTCTTCCCCCGGCTCCCGACGCCTGGCCAACGCCATGCGGCGCTGCGGGGCCGGCCCGGCCGCCGAGCACTTCTACGCCGAGCACGTCGAGGCCGACGCCGTCCACGAGCAGGTCGTGCGCCACGAGGTCATCGCAGGACTGCTGACCGACGAGCCGGGGCTGGAACCCGATGTGGCCTTCGGCTGCACGGCGACCGTCTTCCTGGAAGACCGCCTCGCGACCCACATCCGTACGGCGTGGACGCAGGGAGCCAGCGCCCTGCGCACGCCTCTGCCCAGCCACGACACCACCGCATAGGGGAGATGCGGCCCCCTGCGCGCGGATTTCTGTGGGGCAGTGTGGCAGGCGGCGAGGCAGGGCAGACGAAGGGAGCCGTGCACCAGCCCACCCAGGAGGCCTGTCGATGTTCTGCGAGTCCGCTCCGGTCCCTGTGCGTCTTGATGCGTCGACGGGCGGTGTGCTCCTCCTCGTCCGTTTCTCGTACAACGACCGTGACCCGTTCGCGGTGCAGGCGGCGTTCTTCGACGGCCCCTGCCTCCTGGCACGTTGGCGCTTCGACCGGCAGATGCTCGCCGAGGGGCTCCACCGCCCGGTGGGTGAGGGCGACGTCGCCTTCCGTCCCCACGCGCGGGCCGGCATCGGTGAACTTCGGATCGACCTGCGCGGCCAGGGGGGTGAGCGGGAAGAGGAAGCCGTCCTCTTCGTGGATGCCGACCCGCTCGCGGTCTTCCTGGAGCAGACCTACACGGTCATCGGCGCGGGGGAAGAGTTCCTGGACCTCGACAGACTCCTCGACGAGTTCCTGGCCCGGTAGAAGCGGAACGTGGCCGGCACCGGCACCGGCACCGGCACGGGTGCCGGTGCCGGTGGGGA
Source organism: Streptomyces sp. NPDC099050 (assembly GCF_044759865.1). NCBI lineage: Bacteria > Bacillati > Actinomycetota > Actinomycetes > Kitasatosporales > Streptomycetaceae > Streptomyces > Streptomyces sp. NPDC099050. The sequence goes on from NZ_JBIWAE010000001.1 coordinate 330,646, forward strand.
GTCAGGCCACGGATGCCGCACCGGTGATCAGGGCGAGCAGTCCGGGCAGTCCCCCTTCGGCCCAGGCGCGGCGTTGGCGGTCTGCGGGGGTGCCTTCCCGCAGGAGCCGGTGGATGAGGGCGCTGACCTCCCGGAGGTCACCGGCTTCCTCCAGGGCCGGGGTGATGTGCTGCAGGAGGGAGCAGAGCACGTCGCCGCTGGAGTGCGGGTGGCCGTACGGATCCAGCAGGGTGCGGTTCAGTCCGTGCCGGGCCGCGTGCCAGTTTCCGGCCTGCAGGAGCTCCTGGTCGCTCATGGCCAGGGGTGCGCCCGCCTTCTCCTCCGCGATCGACGTGGCGACCAGCGCCCGTACGATGCCGGCGAGCATGACGGCGTCCTCGGGCCGGAGCTGGACGTCCAGGCAGCGCACCTCGATGGTGGGATAGCGGTCGGAGAGGCGGGCCTGCCAGTACACCTGACCGCGGTCGGCGATCATCCCCGACTCCACCAGGGCGTCCAGACGCCGTTCGTAGTCGGTGAAGCCGCCGAAGACCGGCGGCGGGCCGCTCACCGGCCAGCGTCCGAAGATGATGGTTCGCCAGCTGGCGAATCCGGTGTCCCGCCCTTCCCACAGGGGTGAGTTACCGGACATGGCGAGCAGCGCGGGCAGCCAGCCACGTATCCGGTTCAGCACAGCGACGCCCGTTTCGGGGTCGGGGACGGCCACGTGGACGTGCATCCCGGAGATCAGGTGCTCGTCGACCAGCTGCCGTGCTTCCCCCTCCATCCGCAGGTAGCGCGGGGTGGGGGTCACGGGCACGGGCAGGGCCCCCCGGAAGGGTGCCGTACCCGTGGCGGCGATCCGGCAGCCGTTCGCTTCCGCGGCGGAGGCCACCGCATGGCGCAAGCGCAGCAGGTGTCCGCCCACCTCGTCCAGGCTCGAACAGACGGGAGTGGCCACCTCGATCTGGGCCTGGAGCAGCTCGTCCTGGACCTCTCCCCGTTCGGTGAGCGGCCCGAGGCCCGCTGTGCGGCGGACATCCTCCACCCGGGACACCGGCAGCCCGGTCACCGGGTCCACCAGCACGTACTCTTCTTCGACGCCTACCGTGATCACGTCCGGCGACTACCCCGCCACGCCTTGATCACGCGCCCGCCGTCCCGATGCCGCGAACGCGGTCCGCGCGGACACGGTCCGCACGGGCGGCCACCCGGGCTGTGCGACGGGAATCACTCCCGAGCAGGCCTCGCAACCGCCGGAGGTGCGGCGGTGCCAACTGGAATCAAGACCCGGCATTCGGTTTGGGCCCCGGAAAACGGGCCACAAGCGTGGACAGGGGAGTCCGCGGCGGTGAGCGCGCAGGGCTCCCGAGCGGCCCGAGCCGCGTAGTGGCCTCCCCCCCTGCCACTACGCGGCCGGGACGCCGACCGTACGATTCCCGCCCGTGATGTCGGTCAGCCCGGTGACTCCGGCCGTCCCCGGACAGCCCCTGGACCGGGTGCCGGACGCCTCCGGTCTCCTGGGCGCTGGCGGAGTAGATGAGGTCGGCGTCGGCCGCCCATTTGCGGAACGAGGCCACGTACTGGGAGTAGCGGTCACGGCCGGGGCCGTGGACGTACACGACCTGGACGCGGTTGCCCGTGCTGCCGTCTCCGTCGCACTGGACGGTCTGGCCCGCGGGGCCGGCGGCCACCGCGGCGACGGACTGGCCGCTGGCGGAGGGTGCGGGCGCCGCGGACTTGTCGGCCGCGCGGTCGGCGTCGGCCGCGGGCGCGTCCTGAGGACGCCCGCCGCCCGCGCCGCCGGCCGGGTCGTCGGCGGCGGGGCGAGCCGGGTCGGCCGCCGGTGCCGAGGCCTTGACCGCGGGCGCGATGTCCTTCGTGATGTCGACGCCCTTGGGCGGGGCGTCCGGGCCGTGGGTACACAGACCCGCGCGGGTCCGGTAGACGCCGGCACACCGATCGCCCTTCGGGGCGGGGGCGAGACCGTCGTAGACCATGCCGCGCGCGGTCTCGTTGGCGGGCGCGGCCGCGAGGGGTTCGGGCTCCTGGTCCCGGGCGGGCGCGGCGGCCGGTGCGGCGGCCTCCGTACCGGCTCGTACGGACACGGCCCGGGCATCATCGCCCAGTCCGGAGTAGGCGATGCCGGCGGCGATCACCGCCGCCGAGGCCATGGCGGCGGTGAGGAACATCAACCGCCGCGGCTTGCGCCGGTGTTCACGCCGTCTGCGTCCGTCACGACCCGTGAGGAAGGCGCTGCCCGGTCGGCTCGGCGGAGCACGGAGGTCTGCTCCACCGCCCACTGACGGAGCGTCCGGGCTCGCGTCCGCAGGTGCCGCGGCCTACTCCTCGGCCCCAGACCTCGGGGGCCGAGGTCTGGGGCTGGGAGTCCGTGCCGTTGAGCATCGGCATGCGCGGGGCGTCCTGGTCAGCGCTTGGAGATCCGGACCACTCCGGTGGTGGTGCCCTGGTAGAGGGTGCCGTCCGGGGCGGCCGTCCCGCGCATCTGGAGCGGGTTGTAGACCAGTCCGATGCCCAGGTAGGAGCTGGTGAGCTGGGCGCCGGTGGCCGGGTCGATGACGGAGTGGTGGTACTGGGCGAAGGTGTTCAGCCCGGCACTGCCGGTCGGGCCGCTCACGGAGATGGTGTAGATCTTCCCGTCGGCCAGGGAGAGCCGGGGGAGCGCGGCGGACTTCACCGGGCTGTTCCACACCACGTCGCAGCCGGTCCCCTGGGCGTTGACGTCGACCCGGCTGAGACCGCCGTCGAAGTCCGCGGACGCGGGGCTGCTCGCCGGAGCGCCCTCGGGCAGGGCCGGGTAGGGGTAGCCGTAGGTGTTGGTGACGAAGACGCTGCGGCCGGAGGCGATGACGGCGTCCTCGGTGCCGCTGCGGGCGTGCTGGGTGAGTACGGGGATCCGGCAGACCGGGTCGGGTCCGCCTGCCGCCCGGTAGACGAGCAGGTTCGGGTGCGGGGCGGCGTTGTCGACGATGGTGACGTACTCGGTGCCGTCGCCCGGTCCGAAGAAGCTCGGCGTGGTACCGGTGCCCCAGCTGAGCTGGCCGGGCTTGCGGGCCGGTCCCCGGTCGTACGGCGCCCGCCAGTCCACGACGGGGGTGCCGTCGGGGGCGGCCGACAGGAGGTAGAGGGCGTGGTCGGTGGCGACGGCCGTGCGGCCGGGGACGGTGGAGATGCTGTTCTGGACGCCCTCGCCGGTGCTGATGCTGCGCACCGCCCCGGTGCCCGTGTCGGCGGTACCGATGACGCCGCCGCTGGTGGCGAACCAGACCTTGCCGTCCCAGGCGGGGGTCAGGCCGACGATGTTGTCCCCGGCGGGGACGGCGTTGCCGAGGGGGGTGGACTGGTCGATCCGGAGCGTCCATCCGGATCCGGCGCGGTGGTGGCCGATGCGGACGAGGTTGTTGTTTCCGTCGACGACGACCACACGGTCGCCGTTGTCGAGGTAGGCGTAGACGCCGCCGAAGAGACTGCCCTTGGGCAGGGCGAGCGAAGCGAGGTCGGCGCCGGTGGCGGGGTCGAGGAGGTGGACGGTCGGGGTCTGGCCGAAAATGCTGGTGCACAGGGCGAGCACGTAGCCGTCACTGCCCACGACCACGGTGGGGCAGGCCGAAGCCAGCGCCGTGCGGCTGTAGTTGATGCCGGCCGTTCCGGGCCCCGGGTAGGGCGTGGTGCCACTGGAGGCACTGTCGCCGTGCATGGTCGCGGCGCCGTTGGCCGCGGTGACCGGGTTCTGCGGCGGCTGCGGGCCGTACGGGAAAGCCGGGTCGGCGGCGGAGGCGGGCGCTCCGCCGAGGCCCGCGGCGCTGAGGGCCACGGCGAGGGAGAGGGCGAGCACGGCGAGGCGCCCGCCCGAGGGCAGGGAGAACGGCATCAGGGGTCCTCGGAACTGGAGGGGGAGGGAGCAGCCGGGAAGCGCTGCGGACAACGAGGTGTGCTGCGAGGGGCCGGCGGTCACCATGGCCGTGCGAGACGCTGCGGCGCCGGCCCGACGCGGTGGTGCCGGCCGACGCGGCGGAAGCCGATGGTGCGGAGCCGATGGTGCGGAGCCGATGGTGCGGTTCCGGGCCCTTGGTTCCGGGGGGAGGTTGCTCCTCGGAACGGCTCTGTCAGGGACGCTAGCCGGTGCCCGTGCGATCCGGATCTTTCCGTGGCCGCCGGCCACGGCTTGTTCACGTAGTTCACGCTCCCGCAGCATCGGAGCAACAGACGGCGGGGTTGTCGCCGCCGTGGGGCCCGGCCGGGCACGCCCCAACCGCACGGGCCGTCGCCGCTCCCGCCGACGCGGGGCCCGGCAAGACCCGAAAGAGACGGCCCGGGCGGGCCCGGCTGGGCAGAATGGGGCCGTTCACAACGGTCGACCTTGCGGAGGAGCGGGAAGATGCACGATGTGCGAGCGGGGCAGATCGCCGGGCCGGAGGACCTCGTTGACGTGGCCCGCCTGGTCACGGCGTACTACGCACTGCACCCCGACCCGGCCGAGCCGGGGCAACGGGTGGCGTTCGGCACCTCGGGACACCGCGGCTCCTCCCTCGCGGCGGCGTTCAACGAGGACCACATCGCCGCCACCAGCCAGGCCATCTGCGAGTACCGCGCCGCGCGGGGCACCGACGGCCCCCTTTTCCTCGGCGCCGACACCCACGCCCTGTCCGAGCCCGCCCGCGTCACGGCGCTGGAGGTGTTCGCGGCCAACGACGTGACCGTCCTCATCGACCAGGCCGATGGCTACACGCCCACCCCGGCGGTGTCGCTCGCCATCCTCACCCACAACCGGAACCGCACCTCCGGCCTCGCCGACGGCGTGGTGGTCACCCCCTCGCACAACCCGCCCGCCGACGGCGGCTTCAAGTACAACCCGCCGAGCGGCGGCCCGGCCGGCTCCGAGGCGACCTCCTGGATCCAGGACCGGGCCAACGAGATCATCGCCGACGGGCTGAAGGCCGTACGGCGCATCCCGTACGGCCGCGCGCTGACCGCACCCGGCACCGGCCGGTACGACTTCCTCGGCACCTACGTCGCCGACCTGCCGAACGTGCTGAACCTGGAGGCGATCCGGGCCGCCGGCGTGCGCATCGGCGCCGATCCGCTGGGCGGAGCCTCGGTCGCCTACTGGGGCCGCATCGCCGAACAGCACGCGCTCGACCTGACGGTGGTCAACCCGCTGACCGATCCCACCTGGCGCTTCATGACGCTCGACTGGGACGGCAAGATCCGCATGGACTGCTCCTCGCCCCACGCCATGGCCTCGCTCATCGAGCAGCGCGACCGCTACGACATCGCCACCGGGAACGACGCCGACGCGGACCGGCACGGCATCGTCACGCCGGACGCGGGCCTGATGAACCCCAACCACTATCTGGCCGTGGCCATTTCGTACCTGTTCCCGCACCGGGAGCAGTGGCCCGCGGGCGCCGGGATCGGCAAGACCCTCGTGTCGTCGAGCATGATCGACCGGGTCGCGAAGGACGTGGGCCGACCGTTGGTCGAAGTCCCCGTCGGATTCAAGTGGTTCGTGGAGGGTCTGTCCGACGGGACGCTCGGCTTCGGCGGCGAGGAGTCCGCGGGGGCGTCCTTCCTGCGCCGCGACGGCTCGGTGTGGACGACCGACAAGGACGGCATCGTCCTGGCCCTGCTCGCCTCGGAGATCACGGCGGTGACGGGCAAGACCCCCTCGCAGCACTATGTCCGGCTCACCGACCGCTTCGGCGCCCCGGCCTACGCGCGTGTCGACGCCCCGGCCTCCCGAGAGGAGAAGGCGCTGCTCGCCAAGCTGTCCCCGCACCAGATCACCGCCGACACCCTCGCGGGAGACCCGGTCACCTCGGTCCTCACCGAGGCGCCCGGCAACGGCGCCGCCCTCGGCGGCATCAAGGTCACCACCGCCAACGCCTGGTTCGCGGCCAGACCTTCGGGCACCGAGGACGTGTACAAGATCTACGGGGAGTCCTTCCTCGGGCAGGACCATCTTGGCCGGGTCCAGGAGGAAGCCAGGTCCGTGGTACTGGCAGCTCTGGGCGGCTGACGCCTGGACCGCGCGGGGCCGCCCTGGGCCGCGTAAGTGAGGAACCGGGGGCGCGGCCGAGGCCGGGGCCGTGTCGCCCCGGCCGCCGCTGAGCAAGCGGCTGTACATTCCAACTGATTCGCACAGTCGTATTGCGCATCGCATTTCCGTTTGCTTTGCGTCTATTGTCCGGGGGCCGCATCACCGTCCTGGAACGGCTGAAGCTGCCGGGGGGCGCGCTCGACGGGATCAAGGAGCCGAAGAAGGGCTTCGTCATCCGCGGCGGCCGTGAGCTGGAGAACCGGATGGAGTGCCTGTGGGACCTCTTCCGGTCGGTCCCCTCCCTGGAGATCGAGGGTGCGTCGGTCCTCGACGAGTTCTACTGGCTGAACAAGGACGACCCGAACTCCTCCCTCCAGCGCGTCACCGAGCGGCAGGGCCAGGACGCGGGAACCGACGGGCTGTTCACCCTCGACGACCGCGCGCAGAAGGACATCGTCAAGGTCTTCCTCGCGACCCGCGAGGAGATGGAGGGCAAGCGCATCAGCGAGGTCTTCGGACGCTCCTTCCTCGACAGCAACTTCTGGCTGTACTGGCGCACCATGTTCGCCTTCGAGGAATGGCACAGCGCGCTGGAGATGAAGCTCTACCTGCACCGTTTCATCCACCACGTGGGCGGACTGCCGGACCTGTCGGCGCTGAAGTTCACCAAGTACAACCAGTACGAGTCGCTCGTGCTGCCCCTGACCCGGTGGCTGATCGGGCAGGGAGTCACCTTCCGCTTCGACACCGAGGTCACCGACATCGGCTTCGAGATCACCCCCGGCCGCAAGCAGGCGACCCGCATCGAGTGGCTCAGCGGCGGTGAGCCGGGCGGTACGGACCTCGGCGCGGACGACCTGCTCTTCACGACGATCGGCTCCCTCACCGAGAACTCCGACAACGGCGACCACCACACCGCGGCCCGCCTCGACGAAGGCCCGGCGCCCGCGTGGGACCTGTGGCGGAAGATCGCCCGCCACGACGAGGCGTTCGGCCGGCCGGAGGTGTTCTGCGGCAACATTCCCGAGAGCAAGTGGGAGTCGGCCACCGTCACCACCCTCGACGCGCGCATCCCGAAGCTGATCGAGAAGATCGCCAAGCGGGATCCCTTCAGCGGCAAGGTCGTCACCGGCGGAATCGTCACGGCCCGGGACTCCGGCTGGCTCATGAGCTGGACGGTCAACCGGCAGCCCCACTTCACACAGCAGCCCGCGGACCAGATCGTGGTTTGGCTGTACGGCCTGTTCACCGACCGTCCCGGCGACTACGTGGCCAAGCCGATGCAGGACTGCACGGGCGAGGAGATCACCCAGGAGTGGCTCTACCACCTCGGCGCTCCCGTCGAGGACATCGCGGAGCTCGCGGCCTCCGGCGCCCTGTGCGTCCCGGTGATGATGCCGTACGTCACCTCCTTCTTCCTGCCCCGCCGGGCCGGCGACCGCCCCGACGTGGTTCCCGAGGGCGCGGTCAACTTCGGGTTCATCGGCCAGTTCGCCGAGACGACGCGGGACACGATCTTCACCACCGAGTACTCCGTGCGGACCGGAATGGAAGCCGCCTACCGGCTGCTCGGCATCGAACGCGGCGTACCCGAGGTGGTCAACTCCACCTACGACATCCGCGCCCTGCTGGACGCGGCGGGTCACTTGCGCGACGGGAAGGCGATCGGCCTGCCCGGCCCCGAAATCCTGCGCAAGCGACTGCTGGGCAAACTGCAGGAGACGGAGATCGGCGAACTGCTGACCGAATTCGGGCTCATCCCCGAGGCGCCGTAGCCGCGGATCCCTCGCCGGAGCGGCCGGCGGCGTGTGCGCGGGCTCCTGGACCGCCGTCTCCATCCGATGCCCGTCGCGCCGAGCCGTGCGGATACTGGCCCGTGTACCTCAGAACCGCGGCGTCGAGCGGAGCGAGTACCGCTCCGCGCTCGGCGCGGCGGCGGTCCGCGTGGTCCACCTGAGCTCGTGTTCCGTTGGGCGCGGCGAGCAGCCGTCCTCGCGGATCACGGTCGGGATCCAGCCGCTGTCGCGCGTGAAACGATCTCTCTCATGGATGCCGCCGGTTCCGCGGATCCGGTGGTCACGGCGCTACGGACCGTCCCAGTCGAGGCGCAGGACGGCGAGGTCATCGGTGTGCCGGCCCGCGTTGAGGGTCTGGGCCTCCTTGATGAGGCGGTCGAGGAAAGTGGCGGGATCGGCCGGGGGCAGGCTGTCGATGAGGGTGAGCAGTCCGTCGACTTCGAGTCTGCCGGGAGCGGCGCCGTTGTGTCCCTCGGTGAGCCCATCGGTGTAGAGGGTGAGTGCGCCGGAGTGCGGGAGCGGGATGACGGTGGGCTGCCAGTTGCCGAGTTGCGGAGCGACGCCCAGGGCGATGCCGTGGGTGGCGCGGAGTTCGCGGGTTCCCTGGCTGGTGGTGAGGAGGGGCTCGTGGTGGCCGGCGAGGTGGAGGGTGGCGGTGCGGGTGCTCTGGTCGAGGGTGAGGAGGGCGCAGGTCGCGAACAGCGGGAGGTTGCCGCGTTCGGCGACGAGGAGCCGCTCCATGAGGTGGAGGAGTTCGGGGCCGCGGTGGCCGCCGAGGACGAGGGAGCGCCAGGCGATGCGCAGGCACACGCCGAGGGCCGCCGCGTCGGGGCCGTGTCCGCTGACGTCGCCGACCACAGCGTGCAGCAGCCCGTCGTCTTCCTCCACCACGTCGAGGAAATCGCCTCCGAGGAGGGCGCTTTTGGCGCCGGGCAGATAGCGGGTGGTGACGGCTATGGCGGACGTGCCCAGAAGCGGCTGTGGCAGCAGGCCGCGTTCGAGGCGGGCGTTCTCCTCCGCGCGGAGGCGAACGGCCTGGGCTTCGGCGCTGACGCGTTCGGTTTCGCTGCGGTAGACGGCGTAGCGGACGGTGCGGTGCAGCAGGTCCGCGTCGACCTTGCCCTTCACGAGGTAGTCCTGGGCTCCGGCGGCCATGGCGTCCGTGCCCGCCTGTGCTTCGGACAGTCCGGTCAGGACGATGACCGCTGTATGCGGGGCCAGGTCCCGCACGGTGGTGACCGCTTTGGTCCCGGACGTGTCCGGCAGGTGCAGGTCGAGGAGGATGCAGTCGACGGGTCCGCGGGTCAGTTCGGTGCGGGCTTCGTCCAAAGTCGTTCGCGTGATCAGCTCGAACCGGAGCCCGGTGTCCTCCAGGAGCTCCTCGACGATGAGGGCGTCACCCGCGTCGTCCTCGACGAGGAGGATGCGGTAGGTGGTCGCGACGGAGTCGGCAAGTGGTTCGGTCATGGCTGCGGCTCCGTGCCGGCGCGAGTGGCCTCCGGCATGCTGGACGGGCCGGGGTTCTGCGGGGGTTGGGGGGCGAGGGTGAAGGTGACGCGGGTGCCGTCGCGGTGCTCGGGGTCCACGGCGATGGTGCCGCCCTGGAACTCGACGATCTTCTTGCACATGGCCAGGCCGATGCCGCTGCCGCTGTAGACGTCCTTGGTGTGGAGCCGCTGGAAGATCACGAAGACCTTCTCGGCGTACTCGGGGGCGATGCCGATCCCGTTGTCGGTCACGGTGAACCGCCACAGATCGTCCTCCCGGGCGGCGGTGACGCGGATCTCGGGGGCATGCCCGGGGCGGCGGAACTTGACGGCGTTGCCGATCAGGTTCTGCCAGAGCATGCCCATCTGGGTGGGGTCGGCGGCGATCGTCGGCAGGGGGTCCGAGGTGATCGTGGCACCGGACTCCTCGATGCTCACCTCCAGCGACGACCGTGTCCGCGCGAGCACCTTGTTCAGGTCCACGTCCTGGTGGTCGTGATGGACCCGGCCGACGCGGGAGAAGTCGAGGAGGTCGTTGATCAGGGTCTGCATGCGGTTGGCACCGTCGACGGCGTACTCGATGTACTGGTCGGCTTTGGCGTCGAGCTGCCCGCCGTAGCGTCGTTGGAGGAGCTGGGTGAAACTGGAGACCTTTCGGAGAGGTTCCTGCAGGTCGTGGGAGGCGACGTAGGCGAACTGTTCCAGCTCGGCGTTGGACCGCTGGAGGTCGGCGGCCTGGGCGTCGAGACGCTGACGGGATTCCTCGGTGAAGGCGAGTTCCCGGACGAGACGCCGGCGCATGAAGTCGATCTCCGCACTGAGGCGCCGCAGGTCGGCGGGGCCCATCGAGGCGATGGGATGGTCGAAATCACCGCCGGCGATGGCCCGCGCGTCCGACCCGAGCTGTCCCAGCGGTGTCGTGATGCCCCTGCGCAGCCCCTCGAAGACCAGGATCGCCAGAAGGGCGATCACTCCGGCGATCGTGAAGAAAAGCCAGTTCCGTAGGGCCATCGTGGCCATCAGGTCGTCCCTCGCCCGCTCCCGCGAGGCCCGCAGTCGCTCCTGCTGGGCGGCCATCGTCGCGCGCACCGCGTCGAAGGTCGTCTTGCCCTCCGCGGCGCGTTCCGCGATCAGCGGGGAAGCCGAGCCGGCCGGTGAGGCGGCGATCGGCCGGGCGATCCGCTCCTGCCACGTCCTCACCGCGCTCTGGACCGCATCCAGGTCGTCGAGGCCTGCGCGGTCTCCGCGCAGCAGCTCCCGCAGCCGCGCGGAGTACTCCTGCTCCTCGGCGATCCCCTCGCGGTACGGATCGAGGAAGTCGGGGGCGCCGGTGAGGCCGTAGCCGCGGACTCCGGTCTCCTGGTTGAGCAGGGCGGATTCAAGCCGGAACGAGATCGTCAGCGCGGGGGAGCGGGTGTCCACGAGATCCTCGGTCAGCGAGGCCGTACGTCCGAGCACCCACGCTCCGGTCACCCCGAGCAGGACGAGTACCGACGAGGCGGCCGCCACTCCCGCGCGCAGCCAGCGCCGGGTCGTCCACGTGGCGAACTTCCGCGCGCGCGGAAGTTCTGGATCGCCGCTCATGCTGTAAATCCCTCCACGAAAAGCCGCCCAAGAAGGAGCGCGGCCCGCACACTCTAGAGGGAGGGCGACAACTCATGTTGTCGCGGGTAGATCTTGGGCCTAAGGTGCCCGGTATGCCTGGCAAGAATTTCGTTTTGCGGACTGACCCGCAGGAGACCGCCGCCGTCGTGGACGCGGCAGTCGGCGACCTTGCCAGACGTCTTGCCCTCCAACTGCTCCAAACCCCGGACAGTCCGGTACCGCAAGAGCCGTCGCGGCAAGGGCCGGCGCGGGCGCTGGCCCTTCTGCACCTGCTGGAGCACCTGCAGAAGGCAACGGAACGACTCCAACAGGAGACGGCCGGCGCGGCGGCCCGCGCGGGAGCCGGATACCCGCAATTGGGCTCCGCATGCGGCCTGACCCGGCAGGGTGCACGGCGCCGCTGGCCGGGACTCTTCCACCACACCGACGAAGCACCCATGGAGCATCCGATGATGACCACCCCCGCCCGGCCCTTCGACGTCCTCCTGGTCGAGGACGACATGGCCGACGCCCTACTCATCGAGGAAGCCCTTTCCGAGCGGGGAGCCCGCAACCTGGTCCAGGTCACCGACGGCGTCGCCGCCCTGGAACACCTGCGTGCCCCCGGCAGCGTCCGCCCCGATCTCATCGTCCTCGACCTCAACATGCCCCGCATGAACGGCCGGGACCTGCTCCGCATCCTGAAGAACGACGAGGCGTTCCAGACCATCCCCGTGGTCGTCCTCACCACCTCCTCCGCACCCGACGACGTCGTCGGCGCCTACAGCGGGCACGCCAACGCGTATGTCACCAAGCCGGTCAACCTGGATGAGTTCGAGAAGGCGGTCCAGAGCATCGACGCCTTCTACCTCGATACCGCGACGCGTCCCCGCAGCTGAGGCGCGAACCGGCGGCCGCGGTGGGATTCGGGGCGCTGCCGGGGAAGACGGAAGGGGGGAGAGAGGAGCTGTGATGTCAGGACCATCGGGTCCCGTGACGGGCCTCAGACCTGCGGATGCCCGGAAGGTCGCCCGGGAGGTTCTTTCCGCCCAGGGTGTGGCGGAGCGGGTCCTGGACGACGTGCTCACGGTGGTGGCCGAGCTGGTGACCAACGCGATCCGTCACGCGGGCGGCGTCACCGGCTTCCGCGTCCTGCGCCTCCCGGACGCCGTTGCGGTCGAGGTTTCGGACGCGTCACCGGTCCTGCCCCGTTCGCCGGGGACAGCGGCTTCGGTGCCGGGCGGGTTCGGCTGGCTCCTGGTCAACAAGCTCGCGGACCGTACGCAGATCCGGTCCGGCCGCGACGGAAAGACGATCACCGCCTACCTTCCCCTCGGCGTTCCGGCCGCTTAGCGAACCCGACTCTCCACGCGCCTCGGTTCGGGGTCGCCCCCGGGCCGTGACTTCTCGATCGGACCGTTGGCGCTGCGGACCCTATCCGACGGCCCGGGGGGTTTCCGATGGCCCTGGGGCATGGTCCTCCCGTGCGCGCTCGGCGTTGAACTGTGCTCCCGTGAGCAGGGCCAGGTTCGCGAACCAGAGCCAGATGACGAAGACCACGATGCCGGCCAGCGACCCGTAGACCCGGCCGTACGTGTCCAGCTCCGTGTACAGCGTGAAGAGCGCCGAGGCGGCCAGCCAGAGCAGGGCGGCCAGTACGCCGCCGGGCAGGCCCCGGCGGGTGCCCCGGCTCTGGGCCGGTCCGGTCCGGAAGAGCATCAGTACCAGCAGGGTGACGACGGACAGGAGCACGGGCCAGCGCAGGAGCGCGATCCCCTCGGCGCTCGCCCCGCCCGTGGTGTGCGCGAGCCAGCGGGCCAGCGGCCCGGACACCACCAGCCCCGCGGCGCCGACCACGAGCAGGACGAGCAGCAGCACGGCATTGGTGATCAGCGTGTGGGCGGCTCGGAGCGGGGGCCGGGTGTCCGGCACCTGGTGCATCGCGTGCAGGGCGCGGCGGAACACCGCGAGGTAACTGCACGCCGACCACAGGGCGCTCACTCCGCCGCTGATCATCAGGGCCCAGATCGAAGCGTGCCCGGCGGCGAGGCCGCCGAGCGCGTCGCGCAGCACCTGTGCGGACTGGGGCGGTGCGTACGAGGTGAGGTCGGTGATCAACCGCTCCCTCGTCGCCCCGCCCACGAACCCCACCAGGGACACCGCGATGACGAGCGCGGGCAGGAGCGCCAGTACGGCGTAGTAGGTGAGGGCGGCCGCGTGATCGGCGACGTTGTCGGTCCAGACGCGGACGGCGGTACGCCGCAGCTCGCCGCGGGTGCGCATCACGAGGGCGAGGGTGGGACGTTGTCCACTGAATGCTGCGCTGCGGGGGATGCCGGTCATGCCCCGCAGGTGCCCTACGGGGCCCGTCGCATGCGCCCGCGGGGAAGATCGCGCCCACGGGGGCGCGAGGAGACCCGCGGCATGTGACTCGTGAGTACTGCACATCCGGCGGTGACAGCGGTGACTGTCGGCGCCATCGCCGGACGTGACACGGTCGGGTCAGCAACCGACCGAGGGAGCAGGTGTGAACAAGGGGTACGCCGCCTTCTGCGACGCAGACCGCTGGTTCTACGACGCGCCGTACCGGCGCGCCGGCGAGAGCTACCGGGCCGCCCTCGCCCCAGTCCCGGCCGGATGGCGCTCGCACCGGAGCGGCGACTGGCTGGCGCTGCGCCCCGTGGACGCGGAACTCCCCGCCCAGGGCTGGAAGATCCACGTCTCGGCCACGCTCGGCAACGCCGAATCGCTGCTGACGACGGTGTACGAGTACTGCACCGCCCGGCGCATCGCCTTCAAGTTCGTCCCCAGCCAGTACCTGTTGCACCTGCGCAATGCCAAGTACGCCGATCGTGCGGCCAGCGGAAAGTTCATCACCGTGTACCCGGCCGACGAGGAGCAGTGCCGCCGGATCGCCCAGGACCTCGACGCCGCCCTCGACGGTGCGGCCGGCCCGTACATCCTGAGCGACCTGCGGTGGGGCGCCGGACCGGTCCACCTCCGCTACGGCAGCTTCACCCTGCGGCACTGCTACGACGAGCACGGCGAGCTGGTCCCGGCGATCGAGACCCCCGACGGGCAGCTCGTGCCGGACCTCAGGGGGCCCGTCTTCCAGCCGCCCGAGTGGCTCGAACTGCCCGATTTCCTCAAGCCCCACCTCGCAGCGCGCTCCGCGGTCACCCTGACCGGGATCCCGTTCACGGTGGAGCGGGCGCTGCACTTCTCCAACGGCGGCGGAGTCTACGTCGGCAAGGACACCCGCACCGGCGAGTCCGTCGTCCTCAAGGAGGCCCGGCCGCACGCGGGCCTCGCCGCCGACGGGGCCGACGCCGTGGCCCGGCTGCACCGCGAACGGGCCGCGCTGGACAGGCTGGCGGGCCTCGACTGCGTCCCCGCGGTCCGCGGCACCTTCACGCTCGGCGACCATCATTTCCTGGTCCTGGAGCATCTCGCGGGCCAACCGCTCAACACCTACTTCGCCCGCCGCCACCCGCTGATCGAAGCCGATCCCGACGCCGCCGAGCTCGCCGCGTACACCGAGTGGGCCCTCGCCATCCACCGGCGCGTGACGGAGGCCGTCGACGCCGTGCACGCCCGCGGGGTGGTCTTCAACGACCTCCACCTCTTCAACATCATGGTCGCGGAGGACGAGGCCGGGGAACCCACCGTCTCGCTCCTGGACTTCGAAGCCGCCGCGCACGTCGACGAGGGCCTGCGGCAGACCGTGGCGAACCCCGCCTTCGTCGCCCCGGCCGAACGGCGCGGATTCTCCGTCGACCGCTACGCCCTCGCCTGCCTGCGGCTCGCCCTGTTCCTCCCGCTGACCAGCCTGCTCGTGCTGGACCGGGCCAAGGCCACCCACCTGGCCACCGTCATCGCCGAACAGTTCCCCGTACCGCGGCAGTTCCTGGACGAGGCCGTCGAAGAAATCCTGACCGGAGCCCCGAACGAAGCCCCGAACGAAGCCCTGACCGGAGCCCCGGTCGGAGTCCCGGTCGGAGCCCCGAACGGCGGGCGCCGTCCCGCGCCGTCCGGCCCGTACCTGACCGTCGGGCCGGGGCAATGGCCCGCCGCCCGCACGTCGATGGCCGCGGCGCTGCGCGCGAGCGCCACCCCGGACCGAGAGGACCGTCTCGTCCCCGGTGACATCGCCCAGTTCGCGACCGCCGGCGGAGGCTTCGGCTTCGGCGTCGGCATCGCGGGGGTGCTGTACGCCCTCGCCGAGACCGGGGCCGAGGCCTGGCCCGAGGCCGAGGAGTGGCTGCTCGACCGGACCGCGAAGACCACGTCCGGCACTCCGCTCGGCTTCTACGACGGTCTCGCCGGCACGGCCTGGACGCTGCACCGGCTCGGACACGCGGGCCGCGCCCTCGACCTCGTCGACCAACTGCTGCACCAGCCCTGGCAGAGTGCGGGACCCGACCTGTACGGCGGACTCGCCGGCATCGGCCTGGCCCTGGACGCGCTCGGCGCCGCCTCGGGCGAGGGCGAACTGCACGCCGCGGCCCTGCACTGCGCCGAACTGATCGCCCGGCCCGAGCACCGACCCGCCCGCGCGGGCCTGCTGTACGGCAACTCCGGCCCCGCCCTGCTCCTCGTACGGCTGTACGAACGCACCGGTGACAAGGACCTGCTGCTCCAGGCCTCCCAGGCGCTCCACCGCGACCTGGACCGCTGCGTCACCAGTGCCTTCGGCACCCTCCAGGTGAACGAGGGCTGGCGCACGATGCCGTACCTCGGCGAAGGCAGCGTCGGCATCGGCATGGTGCTCGACGACTGGCTGGAACACGGCCCGGACGAGCGTTTCGAACAGGCCCGGCCGGAGATCGTACGGGCGGCCCAGGCGACCTTCTACGCCCAGCCCGGGCTGATGCGCGGCGCCGCCGGAATGATCCTCCACCTGGCCCGGACCACCACCCCGGGCCCCGGTACCGACACCGCGGCCGTCGCCCGCCAGATCGACGCGCTGGCCCGGCACGCGGTCCCGTACCAGGGCCACCTGGCCTTCCCCGGCGAGCAGATGATGCGCCTGTCCATGGATCTCACCACGGGCACGGCCGGCGCACTCCTCGCCCTCGGCAGCGCCGCGCCCGGCGGGCGCGCACACCTGCCGTTCCTCCCGCCGCTGCGCGAGCGCGCGGCGGCCCCAGAGCCGGCCCCGTCCGGGGCCGTGACCCATCGCACCACTCGACCGATGAAGAGGAATCTGACATGACGCTTCTTGACCTGCAGTCGATGGAGACCCCGAAGGAAGAGACCGCGGAGGTCGGCATGACGGGCGGCGGAAGCCGGGCCAGCCTGCTGCTCTGCGGCGACAGCAGCCTGAGCATCACGACCTGTAACTGACCAGGTCACTTGGGGCCCGGGCGGTTCGCCGCCCGGGCCCGCACCACACCCCTGGAGGCATCCGCCGATGAAAGCCCCCGGTCCGGAGGCCGACACCGCGCAGGAGCAGGCCCTCGCACGCGCCGCCGACCGGGCGCTCGTGGCGGCGGCACGGCACAGCGGTGGGCGCACCGTCGCCTTGCTGGCATGCACGGTGGCCGCCGCCGCGGCGGCGCTCGCCGAACCGGTGGTCCTCGGCCACACCCTCGACCTGCTGCTCCGCCGGGATCCCGCGGGCCGGGCCTGGACGCTGCTGTGCGCCGCGGTCATCGCGGCCGAAGTGGTACTGGACGCCGCCGCCGCACGGCTGTCCGGAGATGTGGACGGCCGCTCCACCGCCCGACTGCGCAGGCTGGGGCTCGCCCGGCTGCTGCGGACGGCCCCGCACCACGCGGCCCGCCACGCACCCGGCGAAACCGCCGCGCGGCTGACCGCGAACGCCGTAGAGGCCGGGAAGGTACCGACCGCCGTCGCCCACGCCGTCGCCGCCCTGCTGCCGCCGCTCGGCGCGATCGCCGCGCTCCTCCTCATCGACCTGTGGACCGCGCTCGCCTTCCTCGCGGGCGTTCCGCTCCTGGTGCTCCTGCTGCGCGCCTTCGCCCGGGACACCCGCACGAGCGTCGCCCGCTACCAGCAGGTGCAGCTCGCGACCGCCGGCCGGCTCGTCGAGGCGCTCGCCGGGGCCCGCACGATCGCCGCCGCCGGTACCGCGGATCGCGAACG
The DNA here is from genome assembly GCF_044759865.1 of Streptomyces sp. NPDC099050. Lineage (NCBI taxonomy): Bacteria > Bacillati > Actinomycetota > Actinomycetes > Kitasatosporales > Streptomycetaceae > Streptomyces > Streptomyces sp. NPDC099050. The sequence goes on from NZ_JBIWAE010000001.1 coordinate 347,661, forward strand.
CGCCCGCATCCTTGCCCAGTTGCCCGAACTCGGCACCGAGGGCCGACGCATGTGGCAGGTCTACGGCGGCACCACGGCCCGCTCGACCGCCCTCATGCCGATGCTCCTCTACGCGGTTCTCGCCGTCGGCGGCATCCGCCTGTCGGCCGGCGCCCTGGGCGTCGGCGAACTCCTCGCCGCGGCGCGGTACGCGGGCCTCGCCGCCGGAGTCGGCGCCGTGACCGGAGGCCTCGCGGCCGTCGTCCGCGGCCGGGCCGGAGCCCGGCGGACCGCCGTGCTGTTCTCCCTTCCCGTACTCGACCACGGCCGGGCCGAGCTGCCGGACGGCGGCCCCGGCACCCTGGAACTGCGCGGAGTCCGGGTCGTGCGCGGCGGATCGACGGTCCTGCACGACATCGACCTGGTCGTCCCCGGAGGCGCCACGGTGGCCGTGGTGGGCAGGTCGGGGGCCGGCAAGACGCTGTTCGCCGCCGTGGCCGGCCGGCTCACCGACCCCGACGCGGGCGAGGTCCTGCTGGACGGCGTACCCCTGCGCGAGGTGACCGCCGAGGCGCTGCGCCGCGAGGTCGGGTACGCCTTCGACCGGCCGGCGCTGCTCGGCGGCACGGTCGGCGGCGCGATCGGCTTCGGGCCGGGTCCGGACCCCGGCCGCGAAGCAGTCCGCGCCGCGGCCCGCGCGGCGGGCGCCGAGGCGTTCGTGGCGCGCCTCCCGCAGGGGTACGACACGCGACTCGCCGACGCCCCGATGTCCGGCGGCGAGGTCCAACGCCTGGGGCTGGCACGGGCCTTCTGCCGAGCGGGCCGGCTCCTCGTGCTGGACGACGCCACCTCGAGCCTCGACACCGTCACCGCCCGCGAGGTCGAGCGGGCCCTCGCCCACGAAGTGCGGCCGGGCACCCGCATCGTGGTGGCGCACCGCCTCTCGTCCGCGGTCCGCGCCGACCTCGTCGTATGGCTCGAGGACGGTCGGGTACGGGGGACCGGCAGCCACGACGAGCTGTGGCGGCACGAGCAGGCCTACCGCGCGGTGTTCGCCGAAGGGTCCCCGGAAGCGGAAGGGCCTCCGGAAGCCGAAGGGGCCCCGGAAGCGGAAGGGTTCCCGGAAGCGGAAGGGACGCCAGAGGCGGAAGCGGCTCCCGGAGCGGAAGGGCTCGCGGAGGCGGACGAGCGGTCGGCACCCCCGGAGAAGGAAGGGGCGGCGCGGTGACCGAGGCCGAAACCTGGCGGCGGGTGGCCCCCGAGGGCCGCCGCTTCCTACGGGGCCGCAAGGGCACCGTGGTACGACTGGCGGCGTGGTCGCTCCTGGAGTCCGCGCACACGTTCCTCGGCGGCTACGGCGTGGCCCGCGCACTCGACGACGGCTTCCTGGCCGGCCACGTATCCGTCGGCCTCGCCTGGCTGGCCGCGGCCGGAGCCGGCGCACTGCTCGGCGGGTTCGCGCTCCGGGGCGTCTTCGCCGAACTCGCTGACCTCGTGGAGCCGTTGCGCGACGGCCTGGTCAGGCGGGCGGTGCGGCAGGCGCTGGACCGGGCGGTCGGCGACCCGGCGCGCGCGCCCGACACCGGATCCGTGTCCCGGCTGACCCAGCAGACCGAGATGGCCCGGGACTCCTTCGCGGGACTCGTCCTCACGGCACGTTCCTTCGTGTTCACCGCCGTGGGGGCCATCGCGGGCATGGCGGCCCTGGCCCCCGTCCTGCTGTTGATCGTGCTGCCCCCGCTGCTGCTGGGAGCGGCCGCCTTCCTGGCCACGCTCCGGCCCATGGCATCCGTACAACGCCGGTGGCTCGACACCGATGAGGCGCTGTCGGACCGGGTGGGAGCGGTGGCGGAAGGGCTGCGCGACATCGTGGCCTGCGGCGCGGCGTCCGCGGCCGAAGCCGGGGTGGAGCCCCTCATCGCGACCCAGGAACGGCTCGCGAGCCGCCTCGCGCACTGGTCGGCCCTGCGCACGCTGGCCCTGGGTATCGCAGGCCGGCTGCCGGTGGTCGCACTGCTCGTCGCGACGCCCTGGCTCCTCGCGCGCGGCATCACCGCCGGCACGCTGGCCGGCGCCCTCACCTACCTGGTGCAGGCCCTGCTGCCCGCCCTCGACACGCTCATGGCCGCCTTGGGCACGGCCGGCACCCGCCTGCTGGTGGTCCTCGAACGCTTCTGCGCCCCGGCGCCGCCGACCGGGGACGGCGGCGGCACGACGCAGCCGCGGGCGCACGGCCACGCCGGTCCGCGGGCCGGCGCCCAGTCCACGGCGGCGGCCGAACTCCGCGGCGTCACCTTCGCCTACGGCCCGGGTGCGGCGCCCGTGCTCGACGCCCTCGACCTGGTGGTGCGGCCCGGCGAGCACCTCGCCGTCGTCGGACCGAGCGGCATCGGGAAGTCCACGCTCACCGCCCTGCTCGCCGGAATGCTGTCCCCCGGCGCGGGAACGGTCCTCGTCGCGGGCGAGTCCGCCCGGCGGGAACCCGGAGCCGGGGGTCCCGACCCGCGGCGCACCCTGCTGCCGCAGCAGGCGTACGTGTTCACCGGCACCGTGCGCGAGAACCTCACCCACCTGGCCGCGACCCCGGACGGCCACCTGCCCGGGGACGCACAGGTACGAAGCGCCGTCGCCCGACTGGGGCTGGACGCACTGGTGGAGCGGCTGGGCGGCCTGGACGGCGAAGTGTCCCCCCGGCTGCTGTCGCGGGGCGAGAGCCAGCACCTCGCCCTCGCCGCCGCCTACCTCTCACCGGCGCCGCTGCTCCTCCTCGACGAGGCCACCTGCCACCTGGACGCGCGTACCGAGGAGCGCGCCGAACGGGTCCTCGCGGACCGCCCCGGCACCCTCGTCGTCGTGGCCCACCGCATCACGTCCGCGGCCCGCGCCGACCGGGTCCTCGTCCTCGACGGAACGCGCGTCGTCTCCGGCACGCACGCGGAACTCCCGGCCAGATCGCCGCTGTACCGGGATCTGGTGGGAATGTGGAACCGTGCCGCGGACGCATGACAGTACTGCGTACCCGCCCGCGGCGGCCTCCGATCCGGTCAGACCCAGCCCTCCCGCCGGGATATCCGGATCGCGTCGATGAGGTTGCGGGCGCCCGTCTTGCGGGTCGCCGCGGCCATGTAGTTGCGCACCGTGCCCGTGGCCAGGTGCAGCGTGCCGGCGATCTCGGCTATGGAATCGCCTTCCGCGGCCCGCGCCAGCACGCTGAGCTCCCGCCGGCTCAGCGGTGCGGGGTCCGCCTCCATGAAGGCGGAGGCCAGCGAGGCGTCGATGAACCTCTCTCCCGCGGCGACCTGGCTGACCGCCCGGACGAGCCGCCCGGGCGAACCGCCCTTGTCGACGTATCCGCGGGCCTCGGCCCGGAAGGCCCGGTGCAACGTGCCGGGCGTCCCGGCCGAGGCGAGCATCAGGACCCGGGAGGTGGAGGGGAGGCCCTGGCGGTCGGCGTTCCCACCGGAAGCCAGTGCGGCCGCCGCCCCGGGACAGTCGACGTCGACCACGGTCACGTCTGGTCGTAAGGACTCGGCGCGGCGCGAGGCGGTCCGCCAGCCCGCCGACGTGACGTCGAAGGGCCCCTCCGATCTCAGCAGGGCGGCGAGAGCCGACCTGACGAGGCTGACGCTGTGCAGGACGAGGACGGTCGTCATCGTGTGCTCTCCTCGGTAGACGAACCAACGACACCACGCGGGTGCCCCCGTACGGGGACGATGGAACGTCACTGCGGGGGCGCGCAGGGGCGTAAGGACAACCTTGGCCGAGATGCCCACTGGATTCCGCTTCCGTTCGGCGGGTTACCCCCTTGAACAAGGCTGAACAAGCCTGAACAACCCGCAACAACGCCGTTTGCGGGGCGGGGCCGCCGGCCCAGGGGCCGGGGTCGTGCATCTTTCGGTGGTCGCGGGCCAGAAGGCATCCATGAAGAGAAGCTGCGGCGCCGCCGTGCGCGGTGCCAGACCGTTCCTGCTCCTTCCGGTGCAGCTGGCCCTGATGGTCGGGCTGGGACGGCTGGTCACCGGACCGGGCGCCGGCTACTGGCCGCTGTCGGCGGAGGCCTCGATCGGCAGGGAGCTGGCAGCGGGCCGGGATCCGGCGACGACCGGAGTCACGCGGTTGTTCTCCGAACTCGCCGACACCCAGGCAGTCATCGGCACGACCCTGGTCTGCGTCGTCGCCCTGCTCGTCCTCCCGCGCGTCGCGCTGCGGAGCGAGGCGCTGTTCCTCAGCATCTCGGTGGCCGCGCAGTCGGCGGTGTTCGTGGTGGTGACGGCCTTGGTGGACCGCCCGCGGCCCGCGGTTCCCCACGAGGACGCCGCGCCGCCCACGTCGAGCTTCCCCTCCGGGCACGTCGGCGCCTCCCTCGCGCTCTACGGGGGACTGGCCGTCATCGCCGCGCTGCGCATGCGCGGCCCGTGGCGCTACGTGGTGACGGGCACCTTGCTGCTGATCCCGCCGGCCGTCGGAATGTCGCGGATGTACCGCGGCATGCACTACCCCAGCGATGTGGCGGGCGGCCTGCTCAACGGCACCTTGACCCTGCTGATCACCGGGTTCGCGCTGCTGTACGCGCGACGGCCCGCCGCGGAGCCCGACGCGACGGAGCGATCCGACCGGGACGTGCCCGCCCCGCGCGCCGCGGGTGGTCCGGTCCTCGTCGTGCGCCACCCGTACGGCTGCCCGGACGAGCTCGCGGACCGGCTGGCCGCCGTCCTGCGCGAGCACGGCCACCGGGACCTCCGGTGGATCCTGACCTCCGCCGAGCTCCCCTGCGGCACCCTGGCCGAGGAGCTCCGTACCGTGCGCCCCGCCCTCGTGGTGGTCTGCGGAGGCGACGGCACCCTGCGTGCCTGCGCCGAGATCCTGGCGGGCACGCGGATCCCACTGGCCGTCGCACCCTGCGGCACCGGAAACCTCCTGGCCCGCAACGTCGGCCTCCCGATGGATCCGGTCGCCGCCCTGGCCGGGTCCCTGTCCGGAGAGAGCTTCGGCATCGACCTCGGCCGGGTCCGGGGCGACGGGCTCGAGCCGATGCGGTTCACCGTCATGGCCGGGGCCGGATTCGACGCCGCGATGGTCCGGGACGCCTCCCCGCGGCTCAAGTCACGGATGGGCTGGGCCGCGTACGTCCTGTCGGCCCTGCGGCACCTGGGCGATCCCGGCGTCCGCCTCACGGTCCGCATCGACGGGGGCCGCCGGCTGCGGCGCCGGGCCCGCATGGTCGTCATCGGCAACGTCGGCACCCTGCAGGGCGGCCTGCCGCTCCTCCCGGCGGCCAGAGCGGACAGCGGACGCCTGGAAGTGGTGCTCTTCGACCCGCGCGGTCCCTTCGGATGGCTCACCGCGGCCGGGCACCTCGCGACCCGCCCGCTGCGCCGGCGCCCGCCGGCGGTCGCCGGCCCGGCCGCCCCGGACGGGCGGAGCGAGGCCGGGGGAGCGCTGGAGTACTTCAGTGCCACCCGGATCGACGTCCGCTGCGCCGTACCGCAGCCGCGCGAGCTCGACGGTGATGCCGTGAGCGAGGGTGTCCGCCTCACCGCCGAGATCGAACCGGGCGCCCTGCTCCTGTACCTGCCCCGCGCTCCCGGGGCGCCGCAGGACCCGCCCGCCGAGCGGCTTCCGGCGGCGGCCCCCGGCGCACCGTCCTGAAGTCCTGCGGCGCCCCCACACCACCGGCCGACCGCAAGCCCCGTAGGTCCGCGGGCTCCACGAGACACCAGAAGGCAGGAACACGATGGGCACCGCGACACGGGTACCGCAACGCCACGACGTGAGCGGCGAGGAACTCTCCGCCGACGAGGCGTGGACCGCACTGCGCCGCTACGGCGGCTGGAGCCTGGCGCGCGACTCCTTCGTGCGCTTCCGCTACGCGGACGGCTTCAGCCACGCCCGCGCGCTCGCCCTGCAGACCGTCCTGTCGATAGTCCCGCTGGCCATCGCCGCCGTCGGCCTGTCCGGGGTGCTGCACACCGAGGACGTGGGCCGGGTCGCCGAGCTCACCATCCGCGGGCTCACCAGCGGCCCGGGCCAGGCCGTCGTGGACGAAGCGCTCAGCGAGAGCAGACGCCACGCCGGCGACGGCGGCCAGGCCGCGCTGTGGCTGGGCCTGCTGTTCTCCCTGTCCAACGTCACCACCGCCCTCTGCCAGGTCGAACGGGGCGCGAACCGCATCTACGGCAACGAGCGGGACCGGCCCTTCCTCGCCAAGTACGGCCGGGGCCTGGCGATGGCGGCCCTCGCGGGACTCCCGCTGGGGCTCAGTTTCATCCTCACGGTGCTGGGCACCCACCTGACCCGTGCGCTGGCCGAGGTGTACCGGCTCTCTCCCGACACCGTGCGGGCCTGGGAACTCCTGCGCTGGCCGCTGGGCATCCTGCTCGCCGTCATCGCCACCAGCGCGATCTTCCGGCTCTCCCCGCGCCGGCGCCAACCCGGCTACACCTGGCTGGCCTTCGGGGCCGTCGTCCACCTGGTGCTGTGGAACCTCGCGACCTGGGCGCTGAGCCTCTACATCGGCGAGAGCAGCTCCTTCACCAGCGTGTACGGACCCCTCAGCGCCATCGTGGCCCTGGTGCTCTGGTCCTACCTGACCTCGATGGCGCTCTTCCTCGGCCTCTCCTTCGCCGCCCAGCTGGAAGCCGTACGGGCGGGGGTCAAGGGACCGGTCAAGAACGATCCCGGGGTCTGACCACCCCGGCCACCGGCGGCCGGAGGCCGCCACCGCACGCACACGAGAGGAAGCCGCAACCATGGCACGGCGCACGAAGGGTGCCCGACACGTTCAGCGAGATCCGGAAGGAGCCGGGCATCCGGTAGGAGCCGGGCATTCGGAAGGAGCCGGACATCCGCGCGGACCGCGTCATCCGCGAGGTCCGCTACGCAGCCTGCTCGCGCGGCACGCCGGGCCCGACGCCACCTTCGGCGCGAGACTCCTGCTCGCCGCGGCCGCGACGGCCGTGGCAGCCGTACCGTTCGCCCTCGCCCTGGTGCTGGTGGAGTCCCAGTGGGCGCCACTGCGCCGCCTGGACCAGGGCACGGCCGAAAGCCTCCATGCCGACGCGCTCGCCCACCCGGACCGGGTGGGTTTCCTGCGCGTGCTCTCGGACTGGGTGTGGGACCCGGTCACCATGCGCCTTATGGTCGCCGTGCTCGTGGCCTGGCTCGTGAGCCGGCGCGCCTGGCGGCTGGCGGCCTGGGCCGGCGTCACGGCGATCGCGGGCGGTCTGATCGGGCTCCTGGCCAAGAGTGCGGTGGAGCGGGCGCGGCCGCACCTGCCGGATCCCGTCGCCCACGCGCCCGGCTTCTCCTTCCCCTCCGGCCACGCGATGACGGCGACCACCTCGTGTGCCGTCCTGCTGCTGGTCCTGCTGCCCCTGGTTCCGCGGGCCTGGCGTCCGCTGCCCTGGGCGGCAGCGCTGGTCACCGTGGTGGGCGTCGGCTACACGCGGGTCGCGCTCGGGGTCCACTGGGTCAGCGACGTCGTGGGCGGCTGGTTGCTGGGGCTCGGGGTGGTCACCGCGACGGCGCTGGTCTTCGAGGCCTGGCGGTCCGACACCGGACGGCGCCGCAGCGCGGTGGCCGAGGGCCTTGAGCCGGAACTCACCGGACCCGACCCCGAAGCGTCGCCCGGTTCCCCCTCCGGCTCGTGACATGCGTCACGGTCCGCAGGCCGCCGTGGCGCCGTCCTCGGCGATCCTCGGCCTTGGACATTTCGCCGTATGTACTTGTTTGGCTATGACATGCCGTACTCCGCCGGAAACGGAAGCTGCCGCTCCTGTTTCCTCGTCTTCAACACGGCTGACGGGGGTGGGTTCTGTCGGCGGGCCAGGCGGGTGCGGCACCGGCCGCGACGGGTGGATGCACGATCTTGCGGCCGTTTCAAGCCGCCTCCCGCACGTCCTGCGCGGCTGAGCGGCGACGGCTTGCCAGGTCGCCGGCGGGCTTCTAAGAATGGCGATTCCTCCGGCGCCTTCGCGGTCCGGCGCCGGGAGCTTCGCGATCACCGAGTGAGGTCCCGCATGAAGAAGCACCGTAGGAAGACGCACCACAGGAAGATATCCATCGCCATCGGGGCGCTCGCGCTCGTGGCCGTACCCACCACGGCCATGGCCTGCCTCGACCCGCAGGAGGCCGGGCCGATGCGGCTTGTCGCCGCCGGGCAGGAGAGCCGCCCCTGGTACGCCGACTCCCAGGGCGAGCCCTACGGCGAGCCGTACGGGGACCCCGGCGCGCGGCAGCCCGCGGAGATCCCGGTTCAGGTCGGCGGCCCCGCCGAGACCGCCGAGCAGCCGGTCGACCAGCCGCCCGCCGCGCCGGCCGGGACCCCCGCGCCCTCGGACTCGGCGGCACCCTCCGGAGCGCCGGCCGAGGTCCTCGCGCTCGTCAACAAGGAGCGCGCCGCCGTCGGGTGCCCCGCGGTGACCGTCAACGCGAAGCTGACGAAGGCCGCGCAGGCCCACAGTGAGGACATGGCGGCCCACTCCCACATGTCCCACACGGGCTCCGACGGATCCGACCCGGGGCAGCGGATCACCCGTGCCGGCTACCAGTGGAGTACGTACGCCGAGAACGTCGCGTACGGCTACGACACCGCCGCCAAGGTCATGGAGGGCTGGATGAACAGCCCGGGCCACAAGCGGAACATCCTCGACTGCGGCGTCAACGAGATCGGCATCGGCCTGGCGCAGCCCGGTCAGTACTGGACTCAGGACTTCGGCGCCGGCCGCTGATCCCGCCGCTGATCCGGCCGCTGATCCGCCCGCGTCGGCAGCCGGCGTACGACGAGTGAGGGCGGGGGGCGGTCGGCATCCGTCCGCCCCCCGCTTCACAGCCGGGGCCCCGTTCAGCCCGTGTCGGGTCGCGTGCCGGATTCCGGGTCGGCCGCGGGCTCGGCGAGCTGCTCGCGCAGGTACCTCCACACGATCGCGATCAGCGCCGCGGCCGGAACCGCCAGCAGGCTGCCGACCACTCCGGCCAGACTGCCCCCCAGCGTCACCGCCAACAGGACCACCGCCGCGTGGAGCCCGAGACCGCGGCTCTGGATCATCGGCTGGAAGACGTTGCCCTCCAGCTGCTGCACCACGATGATGATCGCCAGCACGATCAGCGCGTCCGTCAGGCCGTTCGAGACCAGCGCGATGAGCACCGCGACCAGGCCGGCGAACAGGGCACCCACGATCGGCACGAACGCGGACACGAAGGTCAGTACCGCCAGCGGCAACACCAGGGGCACACCGACGATCCACAGCCCCAGCCCGATGAACACGGCGTCGAGCAGCCCGACGAACGCCTGCGAGCGCACGAACGAACCGAGGGTCTCCCAGCCGCGCTCGGCGACCACGGGGACGTCGGTGGCGAGTCGGCCGGGGAGCTGCCGGGTGAGCCACGGCAGGAACCGCGGGCCGTCCTTGAGGAAGAAGAACATCAGGAAGAGCGCCAGGACGGCGGTGACCAGACCGCTGAAGACGGTGCTCACGCCGGTGGCGACCGTCGACACCGTGGTGCCGACGCTGTTCTGGACCCGGTCGACCGCCTTGTCGAAGGCCGCCGTGATCTGGGCGTCGCCAATGTTCAGCGGCGGCCCGGCAGCCCACCCGCGCAGCTGCTGGATCCCCTTGACCACGCCGTCGCCCAGCTCGCCGGCCTGCGACGCCACCGGCACGGCGATCAGCGCCACGACGCCCGCGGCGACCACGAGGAACAGTACGGTCACCAAGGACGCGGCCACAGCGGGAGGCCAGCCGCGCCGGCGCAGGAACGCGACCAGGGGCCACGTCAGCGTGGTGAGCAGCAGGGCCACGACCAGTGGCCAGACCACCGGCCACATCCGCCCCAGGAGCCACAACGTCACGGCGGTCATGACGAGGACCAGGAGCAACTCGGCGGAAACCCGCGCGGACGTCCGCAGCGCGGACGCGGTCTTTCTCGAACTCAGCGTGTCAGGCATGGGCTCACCCTATGGAGCGCCACGACGCCGACGGCCCCCGCCCCGGTGGGTACGGATCGCGAAGGTGGGAGAGGGCGGGACTCGGCAACTCCCGCGCCGCTCCTGTGGCTTCGATCTTCCCCGCGGGCGACCGCTCCAGGGGGCCCGGACATTCCGGACCCCGCACCGCGCCCGTGACCCCGGCGGGCCGGGCATGGAGCGGGGAATGCAGGGTATTCGCGGAGCATGACGGCTGGCGGAGCGGTACGAGAAGGTTTGGAGACCGCCTCGCGCGGTGGCAAGGCGCGAGGCCTGCTCGCGCGGTGCGGCCTGGTGACGCGGGGGCTGCTGTACGTGCTCGTTGGTGTACTCGCGGTGCGCGTCGCCTTCGGCGTGAGCAGTGGGGAAGCGGACCGGACGGGCGCGATGGAGGAGCTCGCGGAGAAGCCCTTCGGTGGTTTCCTCGTATGGGCCGTCGGCATCGGCCTGGTCTGCATGACGCTGTGGCGGCTTTCGGAGGCGGCGCTGGGTGCGTCCGGCCCCGACGGACACAAGCCCGGCAAACGACTGGCCGCGGCGGCCCGGGCCGTGTTCTACGGGGTCGCCGCGTTCTCCGTACTCTCCTTCGCCGCCGGCACCGGCGGTGGTGGCGGTGGTGGTGGCGGCGGCCAGTCCGGCGACGAGCAGTCGCGTGACGTGACGGCCCGGGTGCTCGATGTACCCGGGGGTCCGTGGTGGGTGGCGGTCGTGGGAGTGGGGATAGCCATCGGCGGTGTCGTGATCGCCGTACAGGCCGCGCGGCGCAAATTCCGCAAGCACCTGGCGATGAACCGGCAGCCCGAGGGGGTCCGCAAGGCGGTCGAGTTCCTCGGCGTGGTGGGCGGTGTGGCGCGCGGCACCGTCTTCGCCGCGGCCGGCGGCTTCGCCCTGCACGCCGCCCTGAGCTACGACCCGGCCAAGGCGAAGGGGGTCGACGACACCCTCCGTGCGTTCACCCAGACCCCTGCGGGCCCGTGGCTCCTCGTGGTGGTCGCCGTCGGGCTCGTGCTGTTCGGGTTGTTCTCCTGGGCCATGGCCTGCTGGCGAGACGACGTGTGAGACCCGGGTCTCGGGGCAGTCGCCTGGCCGAGGCACTCGCTCCCGCGTCGGACGACGGGGGAGCGGGTGCGCAGACCCGGAGGAGAAGGAGATACCCGTGAACGTGAACGTGTGGAGCTACCGCGAGACTTCGGGCCGTCTGGAGGCGGTCGACCTGCGCGGGTTCGAGGTCGAGGCGGCCGACGGGAGCATCGGCAAGGTGAGCAAGCACTCCGACGAGGTCGGCACCTCGTACATCGTCGTGGACACCGGGCCCTGGATCTTCGGCCGAGAGGTGCTCCTGCCGGCGGGCACGGTCATCCATGTCGACGTGGAGGGCGAGAAGATCCACGTCGACCGCACCAAGGACCAGATCAAGGCCGCTCCCGAATTCTTCAGCGAGAAGCACGCCGGTGACACGGACTACTACAGCCGGATCGGTGGCTACTACGGCGGCTTCATGGGCTGAGACGTCGGGGGCCGTTCTCCTCGAGGCGCGGCCAGTGCCGTCCTTCGAGGGCCTCGGCGCTGCGGTTGAGGCGGACGAGGGAGTCCTCCAGCTGCCGCACTTCCTCGGGGGACCAGCCGGCGACCACCCGGGCCAGGCAGGACCGGTTGATCTCGCGGTCCTCGGCGAGCCGGCGACCGCCTTCGTCCGTGATGCACAGCTTGCGGGCCATGCCGCCTTCCGGGTCCGGAACGCGTTCGGCCAGCCCGCAGCGTAGCAGCGCGGCCGTCTGGCGGTTCACGGTCGACGTGTCGAGCCCGAACGCCTCCGACAACTGCCCGATGGACATGGGGCCTTGTGTGTCGATCCGGCTGAGCAGCAGGTATGCCGACCGCTCCAGGCGTTCGGTGTCGCGCTCGCGCCGGGCCGGCACCTGGTGCCGAGCGAGCAGCATCAGCTCCCGCTCCAGTTTTTCCAGCACTGCGCCTCCCCGCTCCTTGCGATGTCCCATTGTCGCGGACGTGTGAACGCGGGGGTCGGCGGCCCCCACGGACCGGCCCGGGTGCGGCGCCGCCGCCCGGGGCCGGGCTGCAATATGCATGATACATAGCGTGTGTACTATGCACTTCTCGTCGTCATCCGGCGAGCCGCAGCTCAACCCGGAGGACCCGCATGACCGTCACCACGTCCCCTGCCTCCCGCGCGGCCGAGATCCTGTCCCGGCCCGTCGAACTGAACGGCCTGACCGTCCCCAACCGCATCGCGATGGCGCCGATGACGCGGATGTTCTCCCCCGGCGGCGTGCCCGGTGAGGACGTGCGGGCGTACTACGCCAGCCGGGCCGCGGCGGGTGTCGGCCTGATCGTCACCGAGGGCACCTACGTCGGTCACGACTCCGCCGGGCAGAGCGACCGGGTCCCGCGGTTCCACGGCGAGGACCAGCTGGCGGGGTGGGCGAAGGTCGCCGCGGCCGTGCACGAGTCGGGCGGCACCATCGTGCCCCAGCTGTGGCACATAGGCATGGTGCGCAACCAGGGCGAGGCACCGTACGCCGAGGCCCCCGCCGTGGGGCCCTCCGGCATCCGCGTCGACGGCACCGAGGGGACGGGCAAGGCGATGACCCGCGCCGACCTCGACGAAGTCATCGGCGCGTTCGCGGACGCGGCGGCGGCGGCGGAGCGGATCGGCTTCGACGGTGTCGAACTGCACGGCGCCCACGGCTACCTGATCGACCAGTTCCTGTGGGAGCGGACCAACCGCCGCACCGACGCCTACGGCGGCGACGCGGTGGCCCGCACGAAGTTCGCCGCGGAGGTCGTCGCCGCGGTGCGCGAGCGCGTCGCGGCCGAGTTCCCGGTGATCTTCCGCTTCTCCCAGTGGAAGCAGGAGGCCTACGACGGGCGGCTCGCGCGGACCCCGGAGGAGCTGGAAGCGATCCTGGCACCGCTGACGGCGGCCGGGGTGGACGCGTTCCACGCCTCCACCCGGCGCTACTGGATCCCGGAGTTCGAGGGCTCGGACCTGAACCTGGCGGGCTGGACCAAGAAGCTCACCGGCCGGCCGGCCATCACCGTCGGCTCGGTCGGCCTCGACGGCGACTTCCTCCGCGCCTTCGCCGGCGAAGGCGCGGCGCTCGGCGACATCGACAACCTCCTGGACCGCATGGAGCGGGAGGAGTTCGACATGGTCGCCGTCGGCCGGGCGCTGCTCCAGGACCCGCACTGGGCGGCGAAGGTCCTGGGCAACCGCTTCGACGAGCTCAAGCCGTACGACGCGGCGGCCCTGAAGTCGCTCAGCCGATAGCCCGAAGCCGGACGCCGCCCGAACGGCCGGCCCCCGTATCCAGGGGCCGGCCGTGCCGTCGGGCATCTCGCGCAGGATGTCCAGGTGACCGCTCCGCTCCTTCCGGTTCGACCCCGCGCGCCTGCCGCGCCCCTCAGGGCTTCAGGCCCGCCCGCCTGAGGGCGATCTCGGACAGATCGGCGATGACGTGCGGGTCGCCGCGGCGCCAGGCGTCGGCGAGTCCGCCCGCGGGGGTGGGGACCGCGGAGAGGGCGCGCGGCGGTCCGGTGAGGGCGCGCAGGGCGAGCAGGTCGGCGCCTCCGGGTGCGTCGAGGAGGTCCCGGATGGCCGCGCTGCGGCGCATCCAGCGCACGCGCAGGGGCAGCCACAGCAGCAGGACGAAGGCCACGGGGAGAACGATCAGGGCGAGCGTGGCCAGGGTGGCCACCTGGCTGACGACGTCCTGCAGCGACTGTCCCGCGTCGGCGAGTCCGGTGCCGGCGTCCGCCGCGGACCGGAACGGTTTCCTCAGGAGGTCGCCGACGAGCGGCACGCCGGAGGCGGTGTCGCCGGCTTCGGTGAGGGCGTCGGCGAGGCCTTCGCCGGAGCGCTCGACCTTGCGTCCGGGTTCGGCCAGCCGCATGATCGCGCCGTGGACGGTCAGGGCGAACGTCACCGCGGCGGCGATCAGCAGGACGGCGAACAGGTCCGCGAGGATCTGTCGGTTCCGCCGTGCCGGGGTCTGGGCGTAGAGACGCACGGGCATGGGCTGCTCCTGTTCCGGCGCCGGCGGCGGGGGTCGGCCGGTCACTCGACCGTATGCCGGACTCTGGCATGAGGTGGTGTCCGTCGGTGTGCGGCCGTGACACGTCGCCGGGTTGGCGCAGTGCCGGTGCCGCCGCCGACGGCCCGGGCCGGGCGCATGGTGAGGTTTCACCTGGTCGGGTCAAGCGGGGGCGGGTGGCTGCCGCGAATGGCCCAGCATCGGGACACCGGACAGGCCGTACATCGGATGAGATGCCTAACGTCGCTGGCAGAGACATCGGTGCGTGCGGCTCGTGGAGGTGTCATGTCCCGTCGAGGCGGCTTGCTGGCGGGTGTCTGCGCGACCACGGTCGCCGTCGGCCTGCTCCTGACCGGGGGCGCCCGGGGCGGCCCGACGCCGCCGCGCCAGGACCCCGGCACGCGGGCCGGGAGCGAGGTCGCGGTGGGTGCCTACCTGCACTACGGATCGCCGGGCGTCGAGCGGATGCAGGAGCTCTCGCGCTGGCTCGGGGGTACGGAGCTGCGTGCCGGGCACACCTATCTGCCGGGGGACACCTGGGCGAACATCGAGGGGGCGCCCGATTCCCTGCGCACCTGGGCGCGGTGGCGCAACGCGAGAGCCGACCGGCTGTTCGTCCTGAACGTGCCCATGCAGGAGCGCAACGAGGCCCGCTTGACCGACGCCCGGGTCGCCGAGCTGATCCGCAGCGGTGCGCGGGGCACGTACGACCACCACTTCCGGCGGCTGGCCGAGCGCCTGGTCGACCTCGGCGTGCCGGACACCGTGATCGTGCTCGGCTGGGAGATGAACGGCTTCGACTACACCCACCGGTGCCGGCCCGACCCCGAGAACTGGAAGAAGTACTGGCGGCGCATCGTGGCCGCCATGCGCTCCGTCGCGGGGCAGGACTTCCGTTTCGACTTCGCCCCCAACCGCGGCGGTGACGCGATCGCGTGGACCCGGTGCTACCCGGGTGACGACGTGGTCGATGTCGTCGGGATGGACTCGTACGACCAGGAACCCGGCCGGACCTTCGACGAGCAGGTGTCCCAGCCCTACGGACTGCGGCACCAGGTCGATTTCGCCAGGGCGCACGGCAAGGACACCTCGTACCCCGAGTGGGGGCTGTTCCGGCACGGCGACAACCCCGAGTACGTGCGGCGCATGCTGGAATGGATCGAGGAAACCAGGCCGCTCTACCACAGCATCACGGACTTCTGCCCGCATGGCGTGTGGCAGTGCGGGCAGAACCCGCGCTCCTCGCGGGTGTTCCGGGACTCCCTCTCAGGTCGCAGGGCGGGTGGCGGGTGGGTGGCAGGTACGTGGCGGGGTGGGATCACGTCCACGGGCGGCGCGGGGGCCGGTTCCGCTACCTGACGTGGGGTGGAGCGTGGGCTCCTCCGGCCGGTGCCGCCGCCGCCGCCCCGCATCCGGGCCGGGCTGAGCCTCGCCGGCGGACCCAGGGCAGGACGGTCGTGCCGCCGTCAGGCCGATCGCCGGAGCGGCGGCACGGCCGAGGGGTGCGTCTCGGAAAAGAATCTCGGGAGCGGTGTCGATCCGGCCCCGCCCCGTTCGTCGTCATGGTGTGCGGCCACCCGCCGCACCAGGAAACGACAGGCCCGACAGGGCCTGATAGGAGCCGGACCATGAAGTACATGCTGCTGATCAACGCTGGTGCGATCGCCGAGGACGGCGGCGCCGCCGAGTGCACCGTCGAGGACTGGATGGTCTACGACAAGGAGGTCAGGGAGGCCGGGATCTGGGTGTCCGGGGAATCGCTCGCGGACCTGGTCACCGCCACGACGGTGCGGGTCGGCCAGGACGGCAGGCGGGCCGTCACCGACGGGCCGTTCGCCGAGACCCGCGAGGTGCTCGGCGGGTTCTACGTCATCGACGTACCGGACCTGGACGTGGCGCTCGACTGGGCCGCCCGCTGCCCCGGCGCGCGCGGCAGCGGGTCGGTCGTGGTCCGCCCGATCGCCGATTTCGGGGCCTGACGGTGGGGGACGAGGGAATCGTGGACGAGGGCCTCAGGGACGAGGGCATCGGAGACGAGGGAACCGCCGGGTGCGACCCGTCCGACGGGCCCGTCGGGTCCGTCGGGTCCGTCGGGTCCGTCGGGTCCGTCCACCGGTCTTCCGCCAGATCGTCCGTGGAGGCGGTGTTCCGGGAGGAGCGCGGCCGGCTCCTCGCCTCCCTCGTCCGCCGCTTCGGCGACCTCGACCTGGCCGAAGAGGTCACCTCGGAGGCGGTCGAGGCGGCTCTGGTGCACTGGCCCGTCGAGGGTGTTCCGGCCAGACCCGGGGCCTGGCTGCTGACCACGGCCCGGCGCAAGGCCGTCGACCGCCTGCGTCGGGACCAGGCGTACGCCGCCCGGCTAGCCGTCCTTCAGGTGGAGGCGGAGCGGGCCGACCCGGCCCCGCCCGCGGACGCCGACGGCGGGCTGCCGGACGAGCGCTTGCAGATGTTCTTCACGTGCGCCCACCCCGCGCTCGCGGCCGAGGACCGCACGGCCCTGACCCTGCGCTGCCTGGCCGGTCTGACGACGCCCGAGGTGGCGCGTGCCTTCCTGGTGCCGCCCGCGACGATGGCGCAGCGGATCGTGCGGGCCAAGAGGAAGATCCGCGAGGCGCGCATCCCCTTCCGGGTACCCGGCGCCGACGAGCTGCCCGAGCGACTGCCCGGAGTGCTCCAGGTCGTCTACTCGGTCTTCACCGAGGGGTACGCGGCCAGTTCGGGCCCGCGGCTGCAACGGCTCGACCTGGCCGAGGAGGCCATTGGGCTGGCGCGGATCCTGCGCCGGCTGCTGCCCGCCGAGCGGGAGGTCGCCGGCCTGCTCGCGCTGATGCTCCTGATCCACGCCAGACGCGATGCCCGCACCGGACCGGACGGCGAGCTCGTGCTGCTCGACGACCAGGACCGCGGCCGCTGGGACCGGTCGATGATCGAGGAGGGCCAGGGCCTGGTGGTCCGCGCCCTGACCGGGGGTCCACCCGGTCCGTACGGGGTGCAGGCCGCCATCGCCGCCCTGCACGACGAGGCCGCCGATCTCGACACCACCGACTGGCCGCAGGTCGTCGCGCTCTACGACGTCTTGCTCGCGCTCACCGCGTCCCCCGTCGTGGCGCTGAACCGGGCGGTGGCGGTGGCCATGCGCGACGGCCCGCAAGCCGGCCTGACCCTGCTCGACGACCTCGCCGGCGAGCAGCAGCTGCGCGGCCACCACCCCTACCCGGCCGCCCGGGGGGACCTCCTGCACCGGCTCGGCCGGCTGCCGGAGGCCGCGGCGGCCTACCGGGAAGCACTCGACCTGGCCGGCACCGAGCCGGAACGCGCCCACCTGCGGCGCAGGCTGGACGCGGTGCTGCCGCCCGGGCCGGACGGCGGTTCCGGTTCCTGACGGCGGCCGCCGGACGGCGGTTCCGGTTCCCGACGGCGGCCCGCTCGCGGCGGCACGGGGCGGTGACCTCCCGCTCGGCATCACGTGCCGGGCAGGTACCTCGCCCGGCACGGCCTTCCTACCCCACGACGGGCGGTCGGCAGTGCTACAACTGGTTTGTGACCTCTCCTTGTAACCCGTACCGGGGACGTCGGTGCGGTCACTGAGCGCCAATCGCCCGCGAAGCGTCGCCCGCCAGGTGTTCGTCCTGCAGGTGGCGGTCGTGGTGCTGCTCGCAGCCGGTGCGGTGCTGGCCCTGGTGCTCCAGTCGCGCCACGACATCGACCGCGAGGCCCGCAGCCGGTCCGTGGCGGTCGCCGAGACCTTCGCCCGCTCGCTCGGGCTGCAGGAGGCCCTGCGCTCACCCGACCCCTCCGCGATCCTCCAGCCCCTCGCCGAGTCCACGCGCAAGGCCACGGGGGTGGACTTCATCGTCGTGATGGACACCGAGGGGATCCGCTACACCCACCCCCTGCCGGACCGCATCGGCAAGCGGTTCGTGGGGACGATCGCGCCCTCGCTCGCAGGTCAGGTGTACATCGAGAGCGTCGATGGTCCGCTGGGCAACGAGATCCAGGCCGTGGTGCCGGTGTTCTCCGACGACGGCCGGGTCGTGGCACTGGTATCGGCCGGTCTCACCGTCAAGAACCTCACCGGAGCGGTCGACCGGCAACTCCCCGTGATCCTCGGTCTCGCCGCGACCGGCCTCGCCCTGGCCACCGGGGGCGCGGCACTGATCAGCAGACGCCTCCGGCGCCAGACCCACGGCCTGGGCCCCCTGGAGATGACCCGGATGTACGAGCA
The DNA here is from genome assembly GCF_044759865.1 of Streptomyces sp. NPDC099050. Classification (NCBI taxonomy): domain Bacteria; kingdom Bacillati; phylum Actinomycetota; class Actinomycetes; order Kitasatosporales; family Streptomycetaceae; genus Streptomyces; species Streptomyces sp. NPDC099050. The sequence continues at coordinate 365,881 of NZ_JBIWAE010000001.1, forward strand.
CCACGACGCGGTGCTGCACTCCGTCCGCGAGGGAGTGCTGATCACCGACGGCGCGGGGCGGCTGCTGCTCGCGAACGACGAGGCGAAGCGGCTCCTGCGGCTTTCCCCCGGTGCGGAAGGGGCCCTCATCCGCGACCTGCCCGGCCTCGACCGGCAGGTGTCCGAGCTCCTGCTGTCCGGTCGGGAAGCCACCGACGAGGTGCACGAGGCCGGGGACCGGCTGCTGGTGATCAGCCAGCGGCCGACCCGGCCCGGCGGCGGACCCGAGGGCGCGGCCGTCACCATCCGTGACTCCACCGAATTGCGCGTGCTCAGCGCACGGGCCGACGCGGCCCACAGACGGCTGAAGCTGCTGTACGACGCCGGCACCGGCATCGGCACGACCCTCGACGTGGAGCGGACGGCCCAAGAGCTCGCCGACGTCGCCGTACCGCGCTTCGCGGACTTCGCCACCGTGGACCTGGCCGAGACCGTGCTCCACGGGGACGAGCCCGCCCCGGACTCGGACCTGCGCCGTACCGGGGTCAGCGGCATCCGCGACGACTCGCCCCTCTACCCGCGCGGCAGGCTGATCGACTTCCTGCCCTCCACACCACAGGCCCGCGGCTTCGCCAGCGGCCGGGCCGAGGTGGTGGCCGACCTCGCCGACGCGCCCGGCTGGCACGCCCAGGACCCACGCCGGGCCCGGGAGATCGTCGACTTCGGGATCCACTCCCTGATCACCGCCCCCCTCACGGCCCGCGGGGTCACGCTCGGCGTGGCCAATTTCTGGCGCTCGCGCAAGCCCGAACCCTTCAACGAAGACGACCTCTCGCTCGCCGAGGAGCTCGTGGCACGGGCGGGCGTCACCATCGACAACGCCCGCCGCTACACCCGCGAGCACGCACTGGCCGTGACGCTCCAGCACAGCCTGCTGCCGCGCGAGCTGCCCGAACAGAGCGCCGTGGAGGTGGCGCACTACTACCTGCCCGCCCACTCCGGGGTCGGCGGCGACTGGTTCGACGTGATCCCGCTGCCCGGCAGCCGGGTCGCCCTGGTCGTGGGCGACGTCGTCGGCCACGGACTGCGCGCCGCGGCGACCATGGGCCAGCTGCGGACGGCCGTACTCAACTTCTCGTCCCTGGACCTTCCCCCCGACGAACTGCTGGCGCGCCTCGACGACCTCGTCCAGTACATCGACCAGAGCGGGGAGGGCGGCGTCAACGACGGCGAACTGATCGGGGCGACCTGCCTGTACGCCGTGTACGACGCGGTGACCCAGCGGTGCACGATGGCCCGCGCGGGGCACGTGCCACCGTTCGTGGTGCGTCCCGACGGATCGGCGGAGATGCCCGACCTGCCCCCGGGCGCCCCGCTGGGGCTGGGCGGGTTCCCCTTCGAGTCGGCGGAGCTGGACCTGAGCGAGGGCTCGCAGCTGGTGCTCTACACCGACGGCCTGATCGAGGACCCGGGGCGCGACATCGACGAGGGCCTGGAGCTGCTCCGCTCGGCACTCTCCCACGCCGGCCCGGGGCCCCACGAGACCTGCCGCGCGGTCCTGAAGGAGCTGATGCCGGTGCGCCCGCGGGACGACGTGGCCGTCCTCATCGCGCAGACGCACGCGCTGGGCGCGGACCGCATCGCCGACTGGGAGGTGCCGTTCGAGCCGACGGCGGTGGGGGGCGTGCGGGCCCGCGCCGTGGAGAAGCTCGACGAATGGGGCCTGTCCGAGCTCGCCTTCGGTACGGAACTCGTACTGAGCGAGCTCGTCACCAACGCCATCCGGCACGGCAGCGCACCGGTCCGTGTCCGGCTGCTGAACGACGGCAGGCTGCTGACCTGCGAAGTCTCCGACGGAAGCAGTACCGCACCCCACCTGCGGTACGCCGCGACCACCGACGAAGGGGGGCGCGGGCTCTTCCTGGTGGCCCAGATCGGCGGCCGATGGGGCACCCGTTACACGCCCACCGGGAAGATCATCTGGTCGGAGCAGCCGCTGCCGGACCACTGAGCGGGCGGGCTCAGAGCTCGCTCCGGCGTACGGCGAGGGCGGCGACGTCGTCGTCGAGGCGCCCCCGCCTGTAACGCAGAAGATCGCGGTGAAGGGCCGTGAGCAGCTCGCGGGGCGGTGTCGTCGGCTGCCGGAGCATCCAGGCCGCCAGGGGGAAGAACTCGCCGTCGCGGGCGCGGGCCTCGGCGATCCCGTCGGTATAGAGCAGCAGCAGGTCGCCGGGTGCGAAATCGTAGGCGTCCACGGTGTAGTGGTCGCCGACGAGCTCCGCGAGGCTGATCAGCGGCGAGGGATCCGCGGACTCCAGTACGCGAAGCCGTCCGCGGTGCAGGAGCATCGGCGGGGGGTGCCCGCAGTTGAGGATGCCGATGCGTCCGCCCTCGTGCGGGATCTGGACGAGAAGGGCCGTGGCGAAGCGCTCCATCGCCCCCTCCGGGGGAAAGGCGGCGTTGTAACGGGTGCTGCTGGCGTCCAGCCTGCGGGCGACGTCGACCAGGTCGCTCTCGCCGTACGCCGCCTCCCGGAAGGCGTTGACGATCGTCGCGGCCGCCCCCACGGCCGGCAGGCCCTTGCCCCGCACGTCACCGATGAGCAGTCTGATCCCGTACGGCGTGTCGACCACCTCGTAGAAATCCCCGCCGATGCGGGCCTCCGCCGCGGCCGCGAGGTACAGGGACTCGATCTCGATGGTGCCCAGGCGGTGCGGCATGGGGCTCAGCACCACCTGCTGCGCGGCGTCGGCGACCAGCCGTACCTGGAAGAGGGTGCGCTCCCGCTGGAGCCGGACGTGGCTTCCGTACGCGGCGGCCACGGTGACCGCGATGATTCCCGAGGCCGTCCACCACGTTCCCAGATCGGGGAAGACGAGGCTGAGGCCGATCATCAGAAGGAGACAGACCGTCCCGAGCAGGACCGTGGGGAGGACCGGCCACATGGCGGCGGCCAGGGCCGGCGCCGCGGGGAGGAGGCGACTGAAGGCCATGTCCGGCGGAGTCGTGTAGGCCAGGGCGGCGATGACGACGGTCAGGACGACCGGCGACAGCCGCACAAGCCTTCCCGGGCCTGGGCGCCTACGGCGCCGCGGTGGTCCAGACTCGATCACATTTGTCAGGGTATCCACCGAACGGAGGCGCGGCGCGCTGGCGGACCGATTCGACCGCCCGTCCTGCCCGTCCTGCCTGGCCTGCCCGTCCTGCCTAGCCTGCCTGGCCCCGCCGCACCCGGCCCTGGTCACGGGATCCGCGTCAGGCGCCGGCGGCCGCGCGCCGGATCGCGTCGAGCGCGCGCCTCACGTCGTCGTCGGTCGTCAACCAGTTGCTCACCGAGATGCGCATGACGCGCCGCCCGCGCCAGGTGGAGCCGCTGATCCACGCCGTGCCGTCGTCGAGCAGCCGGGTGAGCACCCGTTCCGTGCGCTCGTCGTCGCCGAACCCGGCGCAGACCTGGGTGAACACCACATCGTTGAGGACGGTCGCGCCGTCCGTCCCGGCGATCCCGGTGGCGAACGCCGAAGCGTGCCGGCACAGCCGGTCGACGAGGTCGGCCACGCCCGACCGGCCGAGGGACCTGAGGGCCGCCCACACGGTAAAGGCCCGCCCGCGGCGGGAGAGTTCGGGGACCTTGTCGATGGGGTCGCCCTGCTCGTCCTGGATGAGGTAGTCGCCGCGCAGACCCATCGCCGACCGGACCGCCGACGGGTCGCGCACGACGGCCAGGCCGCAGTCGTAGGGAACGTTCAAGGTCTTGTGGGCGTCCGTCGCCCAGGAGTCGGCGTCCGCGCAGTCCGCCGTCAGGTGCGCGTACCGGGGGGACGCGGCCGCCCACAGTCCGAAGGCGCCGTCGACGTGCACCCACGCGTCCGCCTCGCGAGCGGCGCCGATCGCCTCGGCGAAGGGGTCGAAGGCCCCGGAGTGGATGTCTCCGGCCTGCAGGACCACGATCGTGGGGCGCCGCCCGCCGGATGCCAGGGCTCGTCGCAGGGCCGCGGGCTCGATGCGTCCCTGCCGGTCCGCCGACACCAGTTCGGGCCGGCCGAGTCCCAGGTAGCGAAGCGCCAGGTCGACGGCCATGTGGCGGTCCTCGCCCGCGAGGACGCGTACGGCCGGCCCGCCCGTGAGCCCGTCGCGGGCCACGTTCCAGCCCGCGCGCCGCAGCACCGCGTCGCGCCCGGCGGCGAGGCAGGTGAAATTGGCCATCGTGGCTCCCGTGGTGAAGCCGACGGCGCTGGTGTCCGGCAGGCCGAGGAGATCCAGCAGCCACGCACCGGCGACCTCCTCCACCGCCGCGTACGCGGGTGAGGCGGCGCGCATCACGCAGTTCTGGTCCCAGGCGCTGACGAGCCAGTCCGTGGCGAGCGCGGCCGGTTCGGTGCCACCGACCACGAACCCGTAGAAGCGGCCACTGGGGAACGCGGTGAGTCCCGGCTCGCACGCCGTGGCGAGCAGGTCGACGACCTCGGCGGGCGGGCTGGGGGCCTCGGGCAGGTCGGTGCCGAGCGCGCGCACGATCTCCTCGACCGAGGCGCGGGCGGGAACCGGGCGGTCGTTCAGGCTCGCGAGCCAGCGGACGGCATGGCCGTGTGCCTGGCGGAGCGCTGCCTCGCGCGCGTCCATACTCCGGACTATGGGGCAGCGGCCACCACCCCGCAAGCCACGGTCCGGCCGGCGGCCCCTACCCGGCGGCCCCCGTACCCGGCGGAACCGTCAAGGTGGGGGCAGGCTCTGCTCGGACCAGACGGTCTTTCCCTCCACGGTGTAGCGGCTGCCCCAGCGGTGCGAGAGCTGGGCGACGATGTACAGGCCGCGGCCGCCCTCCTCGTGGTTCCGCGCGCGCCGCATCCTCGGCTGCGTGTTGCTGGAGTCCGAGACCTCGCAGGTCAGGGTGTCCGCCCGGATCAGCCGGAGCCGGACCGGGCCGCCGGCGTGACGAATGGCGTTGGTGACGAGCTCGCTGGCGATGAGCTCCGTGCTGAAGGCGAGCTCGTCGAGTTCCCAGGCGGTCAGCTGATCCAGGACGAGACGGCGGGCCTCTGCGACGATCGCCGGGTCGGCGTCGAGCCACCAGGTCGCGAGGGAGTCGGCATCGACCATGCGGGTACGGGCCAGCAGGAGCGTGACGTCGTCCCTCAGCCGGCCCGGCGGCAGCCCCTCCACGATGTCGTGCCGGGCCCGGCGCAGCGGCCGGCCGAGTACGTCCGTACGCAACAGGCGGTCCGCCAGGTCGCGCATCCCCTCGTCGATGTCGCCCTCTCCGCGTTCGATCAGGCCGTCGGTGTACAGGGCGAGGACGCTCCCCGGCGGCAGATCGCGTTCGACCGGCTCGAAGGGCCAGCCACCGACCCCCAGGGGCGGGCCGGGGCTCAGCTCGACGTACTCCACGGTTCCGTCCGGGCTGACCACGGCCGGCGGCGGGTGCCCGGCGCTCGCCATGACGCACTTTCCGGTCACCGGGTCGTAGACGGCGTACAGGCAGGTGGCGCCGGCCGGTCCGATGCGCAGCAGCGTGCCCGCGTCGCCCTCGTCCGAGTCCTCGCTGTCGCCCTCGGCGACGACCTGCAGGACCATGTCGTCCACGTGCGCCAGCAGTTCCTCGGGTTCCAGCTCCAGGTCCGCCATCGCGCGTACGGCGCTGCGCAGGCGCCCCATCATGGCCGTGGCGTGCAGCCCGTGACCGGTGACGTCCCCGACGACCAGGGCGACGCGGGCCGACGACAGGGGGATGACGTCGAACCAGTCGCCACCCACTCCACTGTCCGCGTCGGCGGGCAGGTAGAGACCGGCGGCCTCCAGCGCGGGCGTCTCCGCGGTGGCCGGGGGCAGCAGGCTGCGCTGCAGGCCCACGGCGGTACGGCGCTCCTTGGTGTACCGCCGCGCGTTGTCCACGGCCACGGCCGCACGGGCCGCGATCTCCTCCAGGAGCGCGAGGTCGTCCTCGTCCAGCGGGGGAGCGTCCCCCGTGCGCCAGATCGTGATCCTTCCGAACACGATGCCCCGTGCGCTCAGCGGCGCCGTCATCGCCGAATGCGCACCCGGGACGGCAGTGGCCCACTCCGGCGCGGCGTCGTCCTCGTCCCCGCCCTCATCCCCGCCCTCGCCCTCGTTCCCGGGCCCGGTGGAGCGGGTCCCGAGGCCGGTGATCAGTTCCCCCCGGCACTCCCGCGCCGCGGGCGCGGTCGGGTCGGGTGCGGCGCGAGGAGCCGCGAAATGGACCGTAGCCGTACGCGGCACGTCCGATTCCGCTCCGGCCGCGGCCATCCGGATCAGCGGCTGCGCGGGATGCCCGTCGGCGGCCGGTTCACCGCCCGTCAGAACGGTCTCCGAGAGATCCACCGCGGCGCAGTCTCCGAGCCCCGGCGCCAGGATGCCGACCAAGTCCTCGACGGTGCGCGGGACGGACAGCGAACCGCCCAGTGCTCCGGTCGCGCGGTACAGCAGGTCCAGTCGCCCGCGCGACCGCTCGTGGTCGGTGACGTCGGTGAACACCGCCGCCACGCCCATCGGATGTCCGTCGGGTTCCTGCAGCCGGAACGCCTGGATGGTCACGACCCGGCCACCCCGGGAGTCCTGCAGGGTGCGGGCGGTCGTGCTGAAACCGGTCAGGGGGTTTCCGCTGCGCAGGACCCCGCGCAGCCGGTCCTCGATGATCCCCGCGTCCTCGGCCCGCAGGAAGTCGCCCAGGCGCAGGCCTTTCAGGTCGACGGGCACCCCGGTGTAGGGCAGCAGGTGCGTGTTCGTCCGGAGCAGGCGCAGGTCCGCGTCGAAGAGGGCGAGGCCCACTCGGCCCTGGAGGAACAGTTCGTGCGTGAAGGCGTGGTCCTGCCGCCATCGGGAGACCTGCTCCAGGGGCGAGGCGAGCACGAGCCGGCGGGCCGTGTCACCGCCCTTCCCGCGCTCCCTTCCCTCCCCGCCGTCCAGCGGGACGACGCGAAACTCGATCTCCAGGGTGCGCCCGGAGCCGTGCCGCAGGGTGGCGCGTCCCTCCCACCCCTGCCACCCCTCCCGTCCCTCCTGCTCTCCCCGCCCGCCCTGGGCCAGAACCGCTTCCCAGCTGCCCGGGTCCGCCAGGAGGTCCCGCGCCGGCCGGCCGCACACGTCCGTGGACGGGCGGTCCAGGAGGGCTTCGGCGGCCGGAGTCCAGGCGACGATCGTCCCGGCGTCGTCCAGCAGCGCCGCGGCCGTGTTCGTGACAGCGAAGGGATGCTCCTGGTTGCCCTCAGTGGCGCGCATGCGTGCCCATCCCGTCCGCCGGTCCCTCTTGTCCATGCTGGTCGATGTCCGGAACGAGGTCCAGAGGCGCTACGCCATTCCGGTAAGGGCCCTCCCCGGGCGGCGCGCCGAGCGCGGCGCCGCGGGGAGGGAACGGGGCCTGAGCGCCCCCGGCCCCCGCCCCCGGCCCCCGGCCCGCCGGGACACGTCCTCAGGCGAGGTCGAACCGGTCGAGGTTCATCACCTTGTCCCACGCCGCCACGAAATCGCGTACGAGCTCCTCCCCGCCGTCCTCGGACGCGTACACCTCCGCGACGGCTCGGAGCTGGGAGTTCGAACCGAAGACGAGGTCGACCGCGGTAGCGGTCCACCTGACCTCGCCGGTGGAGCGGTTCCGGCCCTCGAAGACGTTCTCGGCCGTGGCCGAAGCCTTCCACTCCGTCCCCATGTCGAGCAGGTTGACGAAGAAGTCGTTGGTCAGGGTCCCCGGCCGGTCGGTCAGGAGTCCGTGTGCGGCCCCACGGAAGCCGGTGTCGAGCGCGCGCATCCCGCCCACCAGAACCGTCAGCTCCGGCGCGGTCAGGTTCAGCATGAAGGCGCGGTCCAGGAGGAGGGTCTCCGGCGACAGCTTCTCGCCGGGCCGCAGGTAGTTGCGGAACCCGTCGGCCGAGGGTTCGAGCACGGCGAAGGACTCCACGTCGGTCTGATCCTGCGAGGCGTCCGTGCGACCCGGCGCGAAGGGGACCGTGACGGGGTGCCCGGCGTTCCCGGCGGCCCGCTCGACGGCCGCGCATCCGCCCAGCACGATCAGGTCGGCGAGGGAGACCTGAACCCCACCGCCCGCGGAGGCATTGAAATCCTGCCGGATCCGGTCGAGGGTCCGTACGGCCTCCGCCACCTCGGGCAGGTCGTTGACCACCCAGTCCTTCTGCGGAGCGAGCCGGATCCGGGCCCCGTTTGCCCCGCCCCGCTTGTCGGTGCCGCGGAAGCTGGCCGCCGACGCCCAGGCGGTGGTGACCAGTTGGGGGACGGACAGCCCCGAGGTGAGGATCCGGCCCTTGAGGTCGGCGATCTCCGCGCTCCCGACGAGGGCGTGATCCACCGCGGGCACGGGGTCCTGCCACAGCTGAGGCGCCGGGATCCACGGCCCGAGGTAGCGGGAGAGGGGCCCCATGTCACGGTGCAGCAGCTTGTACCAGGCCTTGGCGAAGGCCTCCGCGAGCTTGCCGGGGTTCTCGTGGAAGCTCTTCGCGATCGGCCCGTAGACCGGATCGAGCTTCAGGGAAAGGTCCGTGGTCAGCATCATGGGAGCGTGCCGCTTCGACGGATCGTGGGCGTCGGGCACGGTGCCCCGGGCCGAGGGGTCCGTCGGAGCCCACTGCTGCGCGCCGGCCGGGCTCGTCGTCAGCTCCCAGTCGTACCGGAACAGGTTGTCCAGGTAGCCGTTGTCCCATCGCGTCGGCTCGGAGGTCCACGCCCCTTCGAGGCCGCTCGTGATCGTGTCGGGGCCCGCGCCGCTCCCGGCCGCGTTCTTCCATCCGCAGCCCTGCTGCTCGATCGGTGCGGCCTCCGGTTCCGGACCGATGTACTCGGGGCTGACTGCGCCGTGACACTTGCCGAAGGTGTGGCCGCCGACGATGAGCGCGACGGTCTCCTCGTCGTTCATCGCCATGCGCGCGAACGTTTCACGGATGTCCTTGGCGGCCGCGATCGGATCCGGGTTTCCGTTGGGGCCTTCCGGGTTGACGTAGATGAGTCCCATCTGCACGGCGCCGAAGGGACCGGTGAGTTCCCTGTCGCCGCTGTAGCGCTCGTCTCCGAGCCAGGTGTCTTCGGACCCCCAGAAGATTTCCTCCGGCTCCCAGATGTCCTCGCGCCCGAATCCGAATCCGAACGTTTCGAATCCCATGGATTCCATCGCGCAATTTCCGGCGAAAACCAGAAGATCGGCCCATGAGACCTTACGGCCGTACTTCTGTTTCACCGGCCAGAGCAACCGGCGCGCCTTGTCGAGACTGGCGTTGTCCGGCCAGCTGTTGAGCGGGGCGAAACGCTGGGCGCCCGATCCGCCACCGCCCCGGCCGTCGGCGATGCGGTACGTGCCCGCGGCGTGCCAGCTCATCCGGATGAAGAGCGGACCGTAGTGGCCGTAGTCGGCGGGCCACCAGTCCTGCGAGGTCGTCATCACTTCGAAGACGTCCCGCTTCAGCGCGTCGACGTCCAGGGCGGAGAACGCCTTCGCGTAGTCGAAGCCCGCACCGAGCGGATTGGCGCCGGGGGACGGCTGGAGGAGAACCTGGAGGTCCAGCTGGTTCGGCCACCAGTCCCGGTTCGCGCGGGGCCGGGCCGGCGCGGGGGTGGGGGAGGGGATGGCTGGGTTTTCGCTGTCGCTGCCGGACACGTCCGTCCTTCTTCCTGTCGCTGCTTTTCCGATTCGATTCGGTTCGATCGAGTACCGTGCCCGCTTCCGTACGCGGAACGGGTCTCGGCGTCCGTATGGTTTCGCACCGTGAGCCGGAGCGGTGTGAGAACACGCAGGGCGCGATTCTCCGAATGGCCTGATGGACTTCGCGGCGAAATGGCGGACGGGCCTCGGCTACCGGACTTGCGGGCGTGCAGGACGTACGCCTCCAGGGGGAGGGGGGTGTGGTCGACCAGCTCCAGTCCGGCGTCGGCGAGGAGCCGGGCGTAGTGCTCGCGGCGGCGTTCGCGACCGCCGACGTTGCACATCATGTGGAGGTCCCAGGCCGTGGCCAGCGAGGGGGAACCGTCGGCGGGCAGCAGCCGCTCGACGACCAGCAGGTCGGCGTGGGCGGGCATCGCGCGGGCGCAGTGGCTCAGGATCTCCCGGCACCGGTCGTCGTCCCAGTCGTGCAGGATGCGGGAGAGGACGTACACGTCGCCGCCGTGCGGTACGTCGGCGAAGTCGCCGCTGCGGTAGCCGCACCGCGCGCCGCAGCCGGCGGCGTCGAGCGAGCGGCGAGCGGCCTCGACGGCGTGCGGGCGCTCCAAGAGCATGCCCCGCAGCGTCGGGTGCGCGGTCAGGACGCGCCCGAGGAGTTCGCCGTTGCCGCCGGCGACGTCGACGACGGTCCGCGGGGTGGACGCCCGGGCCGCGGCGGTGATCACGGGGTGGGCGGGGAGCGGTTCGAACATGCGCGAACTGGCCCCCATGGAACGGTCGAAGAGGTCGGCGAGTTCGGGGTCGCGTGCGAAGTGGTCGAAGTGGTTCTCGCCGAAGAGGTGGTCGAAGGCGGGCAGCCCGGTCCGTACGGTGTGGTCGAGGGCGGCGAAGGAGCGGTAGAAGGGGCCGGCGTACATCAGGGCCAGCGGGCGCATCGAGTCCGGGGAGTCCGCGCGGAGCAGGGCTCCGAGGGGGGTGAGGCGGAAGCCTTCCTCTTCGTCGGAGCGCCGGGTCTGGTCGGTGTGCCGGGTGTTCCCGGTGTGCTCCGCGGCCACGGCGCCGAGCATCGTGAGGTAGCGCAGGAGCGTGGCGAGGTTCTCGGGGCGGGTGGCGGTGCGCCGGGCGAGTTCCCGGGTGCTGGTGGCCGCGTCCGGGTCCATGGCGTCGGGGAGACCCAGGCGCGCGAACGCGGCGAGTGCCTGGGTGGTCCATGCTCCGGTGAGGAGGCGCAGGAGCGCCTCGGCGGGCCGGCCCGCGTCGGTACGCCCCCGCGGGTCTGCGCGGAGGTGGTCCTCCAGGGCGTCCCGGTGGTCGCCGGGCGTGTAGAGCTCCAGGCGGCGGTACCCGCACGCTCCGGCCGCGGGGGTGGTGAAGTAGAGGACGGTGCCGTCCTCGTGCGGGTTGTAGCCGCCGCCGTCGGGGCGGGCGCCGTGTCGGCCGAGCACCGCGCACAGGCCGCGCAGGACCAGCGGGTCGGGATGCTCCAGTTCGAGGGCCAGGTGGGCCTCGTGGCCCCGGGCGCGTTCGTGCGCGGCGAGCGCTTCCAGGTCCGAGTGCGCGGGCACTGTGAGGGCGAACACTTCCACCGCGCGGTGCTCTCCGGCCGGGCCGTGGACGCGGGGTCGCAGGATGCGGACGTCGAGCTCCACCAGGTCACGGCGGTGGCGCCGGGCGAGCCGTTCCCGTACGACGACGCTGGGTTGGGACGGGGTGTCGACGGCGAGCCCGCAGTCGGCGAGGTGGCGGCGCAGGTCCTGCGGGTCGGTGGGGAAGAGCAGCAGGCCGGCGTGGGCGAAGCGGCAGTGCGGGGCCAGGGACCGCAGTTCGGGGCCGCGCAGACCGGGCAGCAGGAGGGGCAACAGGGTGGCGGTCTCGTGGTCCCGTACGAAGGCGACGGCCGCGCGCAGGCGGGCCGTGTCGTCGGGGAGCATGGTGTCGAGGGGAAGCATCGTTTCGCCACGAGGCGGCGATCCGGCGGGGAGCGTCGCTTCGGCGGGGAGGGTCGTCGTCATCGCGGAGTTCCTCGGGCGGTGCGGGGGCGGGTGCTCCGGTGGAGCGGGCACGGTGGACGGACTGGCTGTGCGGGGGTGCGGCGCGGGCGGGAGGGCACCGGGAATGGGGAGGGTGCGGCAAGGGGAAGGGGGGAGGGGGAGGGCACGGGGAACGGGGAGGGTGAGGCAAGGGGAAGAGGATGGGAGGAGGGGGAGGGTGCGGGGGAGGGCGGCGGTCACACGCCGACGTAGTTCTCGGCGAACCAGTCCTGGTGGGCGCGGGAGGTGCGCAAGGAGTCGAGGCGGGCACGCCGCAGGGATGCCTGGAAGAACGATCCGCCCGATCGCTCTGGGCCCGGGCCCGGGATCGCGTGCAGCAGGCCGGTCATCCACTGGGTGAACTCCTGGGCGCGCCAGATGTGCGCCAGGCAGTGCGCCGAGTAGCGGTCGAGGGCTGCGCCGTCCCCTCCGGCGAGGGTCTCGGCGAGGGCTCCGCCCAAGATCTCCGCCTCCAGTGCGGCGAGGTTCGCGCCCTTCGCGGCGGCCGGCGCCGTCAGGCTCGCGGCGTCGCCGGCGAGCAGGAGCGAGCCGTGGCGCAGCGGTTCGACCACATCGCAGGCGAGGTCGACGACGCCGCGCTCGATGATCGGCCCCCTGTGCAGCGGACCGTGCTCCGCTGCGCGCATCCGCAGGTCGAGTTCGTCCCAGATCCGCTCCTCGGACCAGGCGTCGGCTGGGACGCCGCGCCGGTACTGGAGGTAGTACCGCGTGACCTGCGGGCTACGGGCCATGTGGCCGGCGAAGCCGCGGTCGTGGACGGCGTACCCGACGGCGTCGAGGCTGGGCGGAGCTTCGGCGAGCAGGCCGAGCCAGCTCACTCCGTGGTCGTGGTGGTGGCGGACCGCCTCGGGCGGCAACGAGCGGCGGGAGGCTCCGTGGCGGCCGTCGCAGCCGGCGACGTACCGGGCGTCCCACCGCGCGGGGCGGCCGTCCGGCTCCCGGGCGGTGACGTACGGCCGGGCGCCGTCGGCGTCGTGGACCGCCAGCGCCTCGGTCGCGAAGTGGATCCTGCCCCCGGCGTCGAGATAGTGCGCCAGGAGGTCCGTGACCAGGTTCTGCTGCGGGTAGACGGTGTGCTGCTCGCCCCGGCCCAAGGAGCCGTAGTCGAGCCGGAAGCTGCCGTCCCCGGTGCGGAACTCGCACGTGCCGTGCGTACGCCCGTGCCGGTGCAGTCCGTCGGCGAGGCCGTGGCGGTCCAGGATCCGTACGGTGTTCGGCGCGAGGAAGCCGGCCCGGGCCCGGGTCTGGACGTGCGAGCGGTCGGCGCGTTCGAGAACGACGCAGTCGATCCCGGCGGCGAGGAGGAGGTTGGCGAGCACCAGGCCGGCGGGGCCGGCACCGAGCACGACCACGTCGGCCGAGGCGCGTAAGCCTCGACAATTCTGACTTTCTGTCATAGCGCGGGAATCATAAGCACGGAAAAACCCGAGCAAGATCACCAGTCGCCCACATGCAGCAATAGGGTGAAAATCGCCGGATTCCGTTCTCGTCGACGGCGAGGACGGCGCCGGTGGTCGCGAAGGCCGCGAAGGCCGCGAGGGTGGCGCTAGCGGGTGGCGAGCCGCTCCAGCAGGGCGGCGCTCCGTGCCAGCAACTCCCTTTCCTCATCTGTGAGTTCGGCCTCGATGGCCTGGGCGAGCCAGCCGGCCCTGCGGCCGCGCTCCGCTTCGAGTGCGGCCCGCCCCGCGTCTGAGAGCTCGACCAGCGACTTGCGGCCGTCCGTGGGGTGCGCGCGGCGCGTGATCAGGTTCTGCTCCAGGAGGAGTCCCACGGCGCGGGCCATCGACTGGGGGCGTACGCGCTGATCGGCGGCGAGATCGCTGGTGGTCATGGCGCCGTCGCGGTCGAGTGCGCCGAGCACGGCGATCTGGCCCAGCGGGATGTGGTCCTCGTGTTTGACGCGTCGGGTGAGCTTGCCCATCGCGGTGCGTAGTTCGGCGGCGATGGCGGCGGCTTCCGGGGTGGGCATAGGGCACTTTACCCCGTTGGTCAGCAAAGCTGTGCACCTGATCTGCGCAGTAATGCTGTACAGGCTGGCTGTACAGCACAACTGTGCAGTCTTGCTGTATGGTTTGGCTTGTCGGGCTCAGCGCCAGCGTTGTCGCAGCCGGGGCCACGGCAACACGACAACGGGGAGGGACTCCCATGTCCGCACAGGCAGTCGGAACCACCGAAATCGCCGCCGCCATCGAGACCGTGACCGCTCGCCGGATCATCGACAGCCGGGGCAACCCCACGGTCGAGGTCGACGTCGTCCTGGCGGACGGATCCCTGGGACGCGCGGCCGTCCCCTCCGGCGCCTCCACCGGCGCCCGGGAGGCCGTGGAGCTGCGCGACGGAGACTCCGCGCGCTGGCACGGCAAGGGTGTCGATCAGGCGGTGGCTCACGTCAACGGGGAGATCGCGGCGTCCGTGCGCGGCCGGGACGCGGCGGACCAGGCCGGCCTCGACGCCGCCCTGGTCGCCCTCGACGGCACCGCCACCAAGTCCCGGCTCGGAGCCAATGCCATCCTCGGCGTCTCCCTCGCCGCCGCGAAGGCCGCCGCGGCGGCCCGCCGCCTGCCCCTCTATCGCCACCTCGGCGGAGCCGACGCGCGCCTCCTGCCGCTGCCGATGATGAACATCGTCAACGGCGGAGCCCACGCCGACAACCCGCTGGACTTCCAGGAGTTCATGATCGCGCCCGTGGGCGCGGACACCTTCGCCGAAGCCGTCCGCATGGGCAGCGAGGTCTTCCACACCCTGCGCCGGGATCTGCTGGCCGCCGGTCACTCCACCGGAGTCGGAGACGAGGGCGGGTTCGCGCCCGCGCTGCGTTCCGCCGAGGAAGCGCTGGACTTCGTGATGGCCGCCATCGAGCGCACCGGCTACCGCCCCGGCACGGACATCGGCCTGATCATGGACCCGGCGTCGTCGGAGTTCTTCCGCGACGGGGTCTACGACTACGCGGGCGAGGGGGTGCGCCGCACCCCCTCCGAGAACGTCGACTACCTGGTCAAGCTCATCGACGCCTACCCGATCCTCTCCATCGAGGACCCGATGGCGGAGAATGACTGGGACGGCTGGCGCGAGCTGACCGCCCGCGTCGGCGACCGCTGCCAGCTGACCGGCGACGACCTGTTCTGCACCAACGAGACGCTGCTGCGCGAAGGCATCGCCACCGGCGCCGGCAACTCGATCCTGATCAAGGTCAATCAGATCGGCACGCTGACCGAGGCGCTGGCCGCGGTGGCCACGGCCCACCGGGCGGGCTGGACGGCCGTCATGTCCCACCGTTCGGGTGAGACGGAGGACACGACCATCGCGGACCTGGCGGTCGCGACCGGCTGCGGTCAGATCAAGACCGGCTCGCTCTCCCGCTCCGACCGCACGGCGAAGTACAACCAGCTGATCCGGATTGAAGAGGAACTGGGCGACTCGGCACGCTACGCGGGCCGCTCCGCACTGGGCCGCGGATGAGCGGCGGTCCGAGGGTGGACGCGGCCGCGCGAGGGGCGTAGAGCGTCCGTTCGGGTGGCGTTGTCCCTTTGCGGGTGGTAAGTGCGCCTGGAAGTCGGCAGGTCCGTGCTGTGCTGTGGCCACGACCCGAGCACGGTCGTACGCGGGCCCGCCCGCTGTTCGCGGCAGGTACGGCCCCAACAGCGAAGGAGGACTGATGTCGCGCTACTCGAAGGACCGGCGAAGGCGGAGCAGGATCGGTCAACTGCTCTTCCTGGTCATGGTGTTGGCGGTTCCGCTCCTGGACGTCTCCGGGGCTCACGCCGCCGCGGTCCACTCCAAACAGGGCCCCGACTGGGATGCCATCGCCCGCTGTGAATCCGGCGGGAACTGGCGGGCGAACACCGGCAACGGCCATTACGGCGGACTGCAGTTCACCCAGTCGAGCTGGAAGGCGGCCGGAGGCCGCAAGTACGCACCACGGGCCGACCTCGCCACGAAGTCGGAGCAGATCGCCACGGCGAGGAGGCTCGCCAGGATCCAGGGAATGGGGGCCTGGACCTGCGCACGCCGTAGCTGAGGGGAATGCCCCAACAGGGCTGCTCCACAGCCCTGTTGGGGCGATGCGCAGGGGGCGCCCCCGAAGGCCGGGCGCGATGAACTTCCCGCGCCGCCGCCCGCTGCCGATCAACACGTACGGCATGTGGAGGGGGACGCCTCCCTCGCCTGCCGGTGACCGCGCGCGCCGCGGTCTGGATGAGTCCGGCGAGGCGGACGAGGCAGGCGAGACGGTCGGGGGCGGGCGCGGCGTTGCCGGACGGCCCGATGGGAGTACGCGTGCCCGCTCGCCGGCGCCGGACGTTCAGGCCACCCCACGGCTGAGTGCGGCCCCCGTTCCGGCGGGGCCGTACACGCTGTCTGACCTGCGGCTTCATCCCGAACGGGAACGGGGTGGGGGTATGCCGTGCGGATGCGGGCCCCGGGGCCCTGTGTCAGCTTGGTACGAGTGGGGGCTGGACCGCGGGGGGCGTCTTCCCCGAAGGGGTGCATCACAGATGAATCGACTTCTCGCCACGGCCGTGAGCACGGCCGCCGCAGCGCTTCTCGTGGCCGGCGGGGCCGCCTCGGCCTTCGCCGCGGGGCCCACCGACGACGCGACCACGCAGCTGTGCAGCAGTCTGACCGAACTCAAGGCCGACAACGCGAAGTTGCGTGCGCTCGACCCGGCGACAGCCACCAAGGACCAGATCAAGGACGCCCACAAGGCCGTCCAGGACGACTGGAAGACCGTCGCCGAGTCCACCGCGCAGTTCAACGCCGCCCAGAAGGACGCGGTCAAGAACGCGACCAACGACGTGAAGAAGACGTACGAGGACCTGCCCGGCGACACCACCGGTGCCGAGGCCCTCACCAAGCTCACCCCGGACCTGCAGAAGCTCGACACGGCCGTCGCGAGCGCCCAGAGCAGCCTGCAGTGCGGCTGACACGGGGCTGAAGCAGACGGGACGCACCGCCGGGCGAGGCCCGGCTTCGGGGGTGCGGGCGGGGCGCGGTAGGGGCGCCCCGCCCGCACCCCGTCGGCCGGGCCCGCACCGTCGGCCGGGCCCGCACCCCGTCAGCCGCACGCGGCCGTCAGCGCGGCGGTGAACTCCCCGGCGAGTTCGGTGATCACGGGGAGGTCGAAGGCCAGCGCGTTGTACTGCAGCCAGCACCGCAGCCCGCCGTCCGGCTGCTCGACCACGGTCAGCTCGGGCACGCCCCGGTCCCCGCCCGGCAGTGGCCAGGGCACGGTGCTTCCGCGGGGCAGCTCCCAGGGCGCGCAGGTCAGGCCGGGCAGCTGGGCGGGCGCGGCCCAGGCCTCGTAGCGCAGCCAGGCCGCGAACGGTACGGACGGGCTGAACTCGGCGAACGGGTACAGCTGGTGGTCCAGCGCCTCGCTGTACGTGGTCCGCAGGCGGTCCACGAGTTCGGCGAAGCCGGGTTCCCCGCTCGCGTCCACCCGGAGCAGCAGGGACTGTACGAAGCAGCCGACCGTCCGCTCGGAGTCCGGACACGGGCGGCCGGGCACCGGGGTCATCACCACCAGGTCGGGACGGCCGCTGCGGCGCGCCAGCAGTCCGGTCCAGGCCGCCGTCACGGCCAGGAAGGGGGTCGCGCCCAGCTCGGCCGCCCTGGCCCGCAGGGCTTCGGCCAACGACGCCGGCACCTCGAACTCGTGCCCCTGCGTGAGGACTTCCTCCACCGCCCGGCGGCCGGCGAACTGCTCCAGGGCCTGCGGGGCTCCGGCCAGCGCGGCCGCGAAGTGGGCCCGGGAGGCCGGCCAGTGCGCGTTCGCCCACTCCACCAACTCCTCGTAGCCCGGGCCCGAGCGGGCCGGCGGGGCCGACCGGCCGCGCCGCAGTGCGGAGTAGGACACCCCGAGGTCGGCCAGCAGCACACCGACCGACCAGCCGTCGGAGACCATGTGGTGCACCGCGACCAGCACCACGTGGTCGGTCTCCGAACGGCTCACCACCAGGAGCCGTGCCATCGGGTCGGCGGCCAGGTCGGTGAGGCGGTCGCGTTCGGCCAGCAGCAGGGCGTCCACCTCCGCGTCCGTGGCCCCGGGGGCGCGGGTCAGCGTGATCCGCACCCGGGGCTCCTCGTCCAGCACCGCCCGCACGACCCCGTCGACCGCCGCCTCGAACCGGGTCCGCAGCGCCGGATGGCGCCTGACCGCCTCGGTGAGCGCCAGGCCGAGCGTTTCCGGCTCCAGCCGGTCGGTCACCCGGAAGAGCGCCGTCACCGCGCCGGCGTCCCGCCCGGGGGCCTCGGCCATCCAGCGGAAGAAGTTCTCCTGCTGCGAGGTGAGCGCGATCGCGTGCGGCTGCGCGCGGAGCGCGGCCAGATAGGGCGTCACCGTCTCTCGTGCCACCGTGTCCCGTGCCGCGGTGTCTCGTGCCACGGTGTCCCGTACCACCGTGTCCGGTGTCATCGTCTCCGTCCCGGCGGACGCGCCGCCGGAAGTGGTCGCACGCCGGTCGGGGTGGTCCACCCAAGCGGCCTGGGAGCGCAGCGAGGGCCGCTCGAAGACCACGGCGGTGCCCGTCGGGACCCCGAACTCGCCGCTGATGCCGGCGGCGAGCTGGACCGCCCGGAACGAGTCGCCGCCGAGCGCGAAGAACTCGGCGGCCACGTCGGTGACCGGCCGTCCGAGGAGACGCCGCCAGAGCCCCGCCAGGCGCAGTTCCGTCGGGGTGGCCGGGGCGACCGCCGGACCGGTGGGCTCCGGGGGCGCGTCGAAGAGGGGGCGGAGCAGGTGCTTGACCACCTTGCCGCTCGGATTCCTGGGCAGGCCGGCGGCGAGCAGGATCCGTACCGGCAGTTCGGGCCTGCCGAGCCGGGCGCTCAGGAACAGCCGCAGCTCGTCCAGGTCCAGCCCGCCGGGCCCGGCCACCACGACCGCCACCGGCACGGAGCCCATCACGGGGTGCGGCAGGCCGAGCGCGGCGGCGTCCGCGACCGCTGGGTGCTCGTGCAGCACCTCCTCGATCCGCAGGGTGGAGACCTTCAGCGCGCCGCTCTTGATGACGTCGCTCTCCCGGTCGACCAAGTACAGGTAGCCGTCCGCGTCGAGGCGTCCGACGTCGCCCATCCGTACCCAGCCGTCCCGGAACACCCTCGCGCTCTCCCCGTCGGCGCCGAGGTAGCCGCGGGGCGGTCCGGGCTGGCGCAGCCAGACCTCGCCCACCTGCCCGGCGGGCAGCGCGTGCCCGTCCGCGTCGAGGATCCGCAGGTCCCGGGGGTCGGAGGGGCGGCCCAGCGAACCGGGGCGGCGGGTGTCGACGACGGTGGAGATCTGCGCGGGCGAGGCCTCGGCGGAGGTGTAGGTGTTGACCAGCGTCGCGCCCGGCAGCGCCGCGGCCAGCGCGGCCGCCACCGGCACGGGCAGCGCGGCGGCGGAGGAGTTGACCAGGCGCAGACTGCTCAGGTCGTACCGCCCGGCGGTGCCCGCGTTGACCAGTTCGATCGCCATCGAGGGCACCAGGAAGGCGGTGCCGACCCCGAACTTCTCGACCGCGATGCCGAACTGGTCCGCGTCGAAGCGCGGCAGGCTGAGCGTGGTGGGCGCGGCCGTCAGCGCGCCCAGCAGCATCACCTGGCCCGCGTTGGTCCCGATCGGGAAGGCGTGCAGGGCGTGCCGCGAGTGCGCGTAGGCGCGGCGGCGGGGCCGGGTGGCCAGACCGGCGGTCAGGTTTCCGTGTGCGGCGAGGACGCCCTTGGGCGCGCCGGTGGTGCCGGAGGTGCCGATCACCTGGGCCGGGTCGGCCGGGCCGACCCGGTGCGGCGGCCCGGCCGGCGGCTCGGGGTGCGCCGCCAGCAGGGTGTCCAGGTCCAGCTCCGCAGGCCCCGGTACGGCGGTCGGTTCACCGTCCCGCAGGACCGTACGGGCTCCGGCCAGCTCGGCCAGGGCGGCGGCATCGGCCCCGGACAGGTCCTCGCGGACCGGTACGGGCACCCCGCCCGCGTACTGGACGGCGAGGAAGCCCACGGCGTACCGCTCCCAGCGCGCGTTGGCGAACCGGAGCAGCACCCGGTCGCCCGGTCCGATCCCGGCCGCGGCCAGCCCGGCTGCGGCGCGCAGCGCCTCCTCGCGCCAGCGGCGGTACGTCAGTTCCCCGCCGCCGACGACCTGCAGCGCCACGTGGTCAGGGTGTTCGGTGGCCCGGGCGTCGAGGAGCTCCGGGACGGTCGTCGCGGTGGGCGGCACGGTGGTGGCGATGGCGGTCTCCGGTGCGATTCGGTGGGAGGTCCGGGCAGCAGGACCGAGCCTGCTGCCCGGCAGTGCGTCTGATGGCGGTCCGGTGGAGCGACGGCCCGCTGGACCGACGGTCCGCTGGAGCGACGGTCCGGGCGGTCCGGGCGGACAGGGCGGACCGGTCTGGATCGAGGCGTCGGCGCCGGGTCAGTCCAGCCGGCCGGCCGCCTCCTCCTCGCTGAGGGCGTCGATCTCCGCGATCAGCAGTGCCTCGATCCGGGCCGCCAGGGCCGCAGGGGTGGGGCTCTCGAAGACGTCGCGGATCGACACGTCGAGTCCGACCCCCGCCCGGATGCGGGCGGCGACCCTGGTGACCAGCAGCGAGTCACCGCCGAGGGTGAGGAAGTCGTCCAGTACGCCGACCTTCGGTACGCCGAGCACCTCCTGCCAGAGGTCCACCACCAGGGCCTCGGCATCGGTACGGGGCGCCAGGTAGCCGGCGCCGGCCCCCGCCGGAACCGGGTCGGGCAGCGCCGCCGCGTCGAGCTTGCCGTTGGCGGTGAGCGGGAGGGCGTCGAGCAGCACCACGCTGTCGGGCACCATGAAGGCCGGCAGCCGCAGCGCCAGGTGCTCGCGCAGCTCGCCCGGCCGCGGCGCGGCTGCCGGGGACCCCTGTCCGGCGGCCGGTCGCAGGACGGCGTACGCGATCAGCCGGCGGCCGTCCCGGACCAGTACGGCCGCCAGGCCGACGGCCGGATGGGCGGTGAGGGCGGCCTCGATCTCGGCGGGCTCGATCCGGTATCCGCGGATCTTCACCTGGCCGTCGGCGCGGCCGAGGAACTCCAGCTGTCCGTCGGTGCGCCACCGGGCGCGGTCACCGGTGCGGTACATCCGGCCGTACGGGGCGTCGGTGAACGGATCGGGGAGGAAGGCCTCCGCGGTCAGATCGGGCCGGGCCACGTAGCCGCGCGCGAGGCCGGCGCCGCCGATGTACAGCTCGCCCTCGGATCCGGCGGGCAGCAGGCTGCCGCGTTCGTCCAGGAGGTAGAGCCGCACCCCCGGCAGCGGACGGCCGAGCGGAGGGCGCTGCTCGGCGGTGGGACGGCCGCCGGGCCCGGTACCGGCGGCATCGCCGGAGCCGTTGCCGCGCTCGCCGGACCGCTCGCCGGCGAGCTCGCCCGCGGTGACGATGACGGTGGCCTCCGTCGGGCCGTACGTGTTGACCAGCCGGACGGTGTCGCCGTGCCGCTCCCGCCACCGGGCGAGCGTGGCGGCCCGCGCCTCGGAACCGCCGAGGACCACCAGGCGCAGCGCCGGCGGCCACGGGGCCTGGTCTCCGAGCGAGACCAGCTCCTCCCAGTACGCGGTGGGCAGGTCCAGTACGGTGACGGTCCGTCCGGCCCCGCCGCGCAGCAGGTCGGGCAGCATCCGGCCGCCGCCGGGCAGCAGGACGACACAGGCGCCCGCGGTGAGGGCGGGCCAGATCTCCTCGGCGTGGGTGTCGAAGCCGATGGAGGCGAACTGTACGATCCGGTCGCCCGGCCGGAGCCCGTAGCCCTCCGGTCCGGCCATCCACCGGACGCGCCCGGCCAGCGCGGCGTGTTCGACGGCGACGCCCTTGGGGGCGCCGGTGGAGCCCGAGGTGTAGAGGACGTACGCGAGGCCGCGCGGGTCGGTCCCGGGCAGCGCGGGCCCCGTACTTCCCGCCCCGATGCCGGTGTGCGCCGAATGCCCGCCTTCGGGGTCCGGTCCGCCGACGGCCAGCACCGGGACTCCGAGGTCCGGGCGCTCGCCTCCGGTGAGCAGGAGGGCGGCGTCCGCCTCCCCGAGCATCAGCCGCTGCCGCTCGGCCGGGTGCGCGGGGTCGAGCGGCAGGTAGCCGGCGCCGGCCTTCCAGATCGCCAGCAGGGCGGTGACCAGTTCCAAGGACGGCTCGATCCGGACGCCCACCGCGCGACCGGCCAGCGGGCCCAGCCTGCGGGCCAACTCATCCGAGGCGCGGTCGAGTTCGGCGTAGGTCAGGATGGTGCCGGCACATTCGAGAGCCGGTGCGTCGGGGCGGGCGGCGACCTGGTCGGCGAAGCCGCGCAGGATCGTGCCGGCGCCGTCCCTGGCGGCGGGGGCGACGGGGACGGCGGGCCCGGCGCCGAGGGCGAGCAGCGCGGCGCGTTCCTCGCCGGACGGCAGCCAGTCGCCGTGCAGCGGGACCTCCACGTCCGCGATCGCCCGGCCGAGCAGGTCGCGGACCCGGCGGGCCAGGGCCTCGACGGTGGCGCGTTCGAAGAGCTCCCGGTCGAAGCAGAACGACAGCGTCATCCCGCCGTCCGGGGTCCGCCAGCTGTCCAGCAGCAGATCGGTCTTGGCCCGGTCGAAGCCGGAGTCCATGTCCGCCGTACGGACACCCGCGGGCAGCGAGGTCCGCTCGCCGGCGCCGGCCAGCTCGTACTGGCTCTGGTGGACGAACACCGCCTGGTAGAGCGGGCCGACGCCGGGCCGTACGGGCAGGCCCAGTTCGGCGGCCACCCGCTCGACCGGGACGTCCTGATGGCTCAGCGCGGCCATCGTGGCGGAGCGGACCCGGCGCAGCACGGTGTGGAAGCCGGGGTCACCGGTGAGGTCCGCGCGGATCACCCCGGTGCGGGAGAAGTAGCCGAGGAGGGCTTCGTGGGCGGTCTCGTTGCGGCCGGCCAGCGGGGTGCCGACGGCGAAGTCGTAGGTGCCGCTCCAGCGGGCCAGTACGCACTGGTAGGCGGCGAGCAGCACCATGAAGGGGGTGCAGCGCTGCTCGCGGGCCAGGGCGTCGAGTCCGGAGACCAGCTCGGAACCGAGGGCGAGCTCGGCGAAGCCGGCCGGATGGGCGGGCTCGGCGGGCCGGGGGTGGTCCAGCGGCATCCGCAGGGCGCCGACGCCGGCCAGGCGTCCGGTCCAGTAGCGGACCGCCTCCTCGGCCGCTCCGCCGTCCAGCCTGGTCCGTTCGGCGAGCGCGAAGTCGCCGAACTGGAGCTTGAGCTCCGGCAGTTCGGCCGGACCTTCACCGGTCTCCTCGCGGTACAGCGCGAGCAGCTCGCGCCACAGCACGGTGAACGACCAGCCGTCGGAGACGATGTGGTGGACCACCACGCTCAGCGCGTGCTCGTTGTCGCCCGCGCTGACCAGGACGGCCCGCAGCGGCGGGCGCTCGCTCAGGTCGAAGGGGGCGTTGACGAAGGGGGCGCAGGCCGCGGTGAAGGACTCCTCCGCGGCATCCGGTATCGGGACCAGGGTGAGCTCGACGTCCCGTACGGGTTCCACGAGCTGGACGGGCTGCTCGCCGTCCAGGGCGAACCGGGTGCGCAGCACCCGGTGCCGCGCGGTGAGCCGGGTGAGCGCCGCACCCAGCGCGCGCGGATCGATCGGACCGCTCCAGCGCCGGTTCAGGTACATGTTGAACCCGGCGTCCTTCGGCCCCAGTTGCTGGAGGAACCAGAGGCGGCGCTGTTCATCGGTCAGCGGGTGACGGGAGATCGGGGTCGGGGAGGCTGGGGAGGCCGGGGAGGCCGGGGAGTTCGGAGAGACAGGAGAGGTCAGTGAAGTCATCTGTTCGTCTCGCTCTTCGTGCGGGCCTGCAGGGTTTCCAGGCCGATCAGGTCGTCGGACTCGGCGTCCGGGACTTCCCGGTCGAAGCGGGCCAGGACGGGAATGCAGAGGCTGATCAGGACCAGCGCGGCCATGGCGAGGCCGAACACCAGGTAGAGCAGGCCGATGCCGCGCCCGTCGCCGGTGCCGATCAGCGCGCCGACGCTCGAGGCCAGCGCGCCGCCCTCGTCCATCAAGGGCTGGAGCAGTTCGGGCCCGGCCGGGGCGACCAGGGCGAAGCCGATGGGCAGGGTGGACCAGGCGACCAGGGTGTTCACCGCGATCACCCGGCCGTGGAAGCGCATCGGCACCTTGGTCTGGATGACCGTCGCGTAGATGCCGTTGAGCAGGGCCAGCCCGTAGGTCATGCCGAACGCACCGACGGCGACCACGGTCACCGAGGGCCGCAGGCCGGTGACGAAACAGGCCGCGGCGACACCGAGCGTGGCGAACAGGACGCCGCGCAGGCGCATCCGGCGCGGGCCTCCCCAGACCAGCAGGGTGAGGCCACCGAGGACGGCGCCCAGACCGGCCGCGGTGGACACCCAGCCGGCCGCGGCGGTCGAGGAGAAGGAGAGCACGAGCGGGGTGACGAGCAGGAACAGTGGGGAGAGGAAGATGTTCAGCGCCGCGAACCAGAACAGCATGGCCCTGAAGTGGCGGCTGCCCAGAGCCCGTTGGAAGCCCGCGCGGATCTCCGCGGCGACGCTCTCGCGTCGGGTGGCGGCCATCACGTCGGGGAAGCGCACGGCCAGGGTGACGCCGGTGGCGATCAGGTAGCTGACGACGTCGAAGATCAGGATGCCGCCGAGGCCGATCACGTGCAGGATGCCGACCGCGATCAGCGGAACGAGGAACTGGGCGAGGCCGAGGGCCATCTGGACCACACCGTTGGCGCGGCCGAGGAACCGCTTGGGCACCAGCTGCGGCACCGCCGAGCCCCAGGCGACGCGCTGGAAGGCGAGCGCGGCGGAGAGCAGGGAGATCATCACGTAGCAGTGCCAGATCTCCAGTGAGTCGCTGAGGTACAGCGCCAGCAGCGCGGCCTGCGTCAGGCCGGCCGCGACGTCGCCCCACAGCATCACCCGGCGGCGGTCGCCGCGGTCGACGATGGCGCCGGCGAGCGGGGCGGCCACGATGCCGGGCACCAGGCCGAAGGCGGCGAGCAGGCCGAGCTGGAACAGCGACCCGGTCTGCAGGTAGATCCAGATCGGCAGGGCGAACTCGGTGAGCGCCGAGCCGATCATCGAGAGCTGCTGGCCGGTGGCGATGGCCAGGAAGCGGCCCATGGTCGGCCGGACGGGCCGGCGCGGGCGGGTCCCGCGGGACTTCCCCGGGCTCCCGGACCGCTCCGGCTCCTCCGGCTGCCCGGGTTCCGGCCCGAGTTCCGGCCCGAGTTCCCGCCCGGGGTGCGGCTCCGTCGCGGGGGCGGGTTCCGCCCCCGCCGCGTCCCGGGACAGCCCGGCCAGCCACCAGGTGGCGTCGGCGGTGCGTTCGTGGCGCGCCTCCTCGCCGGCGGCGATCGAGCGGTGCACCCCGGTCACGATGCCGGCCAGTTCCTCGGCGCGGTACTTGAGGTAGAAGTGCCCGGCCTCGTCCAGGACCACCACGGCGGCGGTACCGGTGATCCGGTGCCACTCGCGGAAGCGTTCCTCGTAGAACTCGGTCGCCGGATCGCGGTCCCCGCACACGGCGATCACCGGCGCCGTGATGGTGCCGCCCTCGCTCTCGTACAGCTCGCCGAAGTAGCGCTCGGCGCCCTTGGTGCCGACCCGGCGGTTGTGCACGATCAGCCGCAGCTGCTCCTCGTCGACCTCGTCCACGTCCAGGCCCGCCGCGGCCAGGGCGTTGATCATGCCCTGGTCGCTGCGCAGCCGCGCGGCCAGCTCGGCGAACCGCTCGGCCAGCGCCGCACCGCGGCCCCTCGGGCGGGCGAAGGGGAAGATGCCTCCGAGGTGGACGGCGTCGATCTCCCGGCCGGCGGCCTCCACCCGGCGGGCGATCTCCACGGTCAGCCGGACGCCGACCCCGCAGTGCCCGTAGAGCACCAGGGGTCCCGGGACGGTGGCGACGATCTCCTCGGCGCAGAGCCGGGCGACCTCGTCGATGTCCATGGCCTCCTCGCCCAGTTCGTGGCCGGGGACGGCGATGGAGTGCAGGGCCCAGTCCGTGGGCATGGCGTCGGCGAGCGGCTTGTAGATCAGTGCGCTGCCGCCGCCGTAGGGGGCGCAGACCACACTGGCGACCGTCTCGCGGCGCTCGGGGGTGAGCAGGTGCAGCAGCCGGCGCGGGCCGCGGTCGGCCTCCGGCGTGGCCACCAGCGCGGCGAGCCGGCGTACCGTCGGGTGCTTGAAGAGGTCCATCACGCCGACCGGTGTGGCCAGGTCGGGGAAGGCCCGGCGCATCCGGGCGACCACCTGGGTGGCGAGCAGGGAGTGGCCCCCGAGCTCGAAGAAGTCGTCCAGCGCGCCGACCCGGGGGAGCTCCAGCAGGTCCGCCCACATGGCGGCGATCACCTGCTCGGCGCCGTCCTCGGGGTCGACGTGGGTACCGGCGGCCGGGCCGTCGGCGGGCGCGGGCAGCGCCTTGCGGTCGACCTTGCCGTGGGCGAGCAGGGGCAGCCGCTCCAGCACCACGTACCGGGCCGGAACCATGTAGTCCGGGAGGACCTCGCCGAGAGTGGCGCGCAGTTCGGCGGCGGTCGGCGGTTCGCCGCCGGCGGGGCGTTCCAGGTAGGCGACGAGGTTCTGCTTGACCCCCTCACCGCGCGCCAGGACCACCGCCTGGGTGATGCCGGGCAGGGCGGTCAGCGCGGCCTCGATCTCCCCGGGCTCGACCCGGTAGCCGCGGACCTTGATCTGGTCGTCGCCGCGGCCGAGGTAGTCCAGGGTCCCGTCGGTGCGCCAGCGCGCCAGGTCGCCGGTGCGGTACATCCGGGGGCCGCCGGTCGCGTGGGCGCCCGGGCCTCCGCCGGACGGGTGGGCGTACGGGCCGTCCCCGGGCGTGTCGCCGGACGTGTCGGCGTACGCGTCCGCGTACGGGTCGGGCAGGAACCGCTCGTCGGTCAGGTCCGGCCGGCCGAGGTATCCCCGGGCCAGCCGGTCCCCGCCCAGGTACAACTCGCCGGTGACGCCCGGCGGAACGGGGTTGCGTGCCTCGTCCAGCACGTAGCAGCGCCCGCCGGCCAGCGGACTGCCGATCGGGGTGTTGCCCGGAGCCTCCAGGCCGTCGGCGGTGACCTCGTGGACGGTGATCCCCACCGTAGCCTCGGTCGGCCCGTAGTGGTTGAACACCGCGCACCGGCCCAGTGCGGCGATGCCCGCGGCCCAGGACCAGCTGCTGGCCTCGCCGCCGAGGACCAGGGTGCGGCGCGGCAGCAGCCGCTCGATCGGCGCGTCGGCGGTGAGCGCGGCCAGGTGGGAGGGCGTCATCTTCAGGTGGTCGATGCCCGCCCGCTCGATCTCGGCGGCCAGTTCCACGCCCGCGATCCGGCGCGGCAGCAGATGGACCCGGCCGCCGGTGGTGAGCGCCAGGTAGAGCATGGTCATGCTGAAGTCGAAGGAGAGCGACTGGAGCAGCCCGTAGGAGCCCCCGGGCTCGATCCGCAGCCGCTCGCGCGCTCCCGCGAGGTAGTTGAGGATCTGGCGGTGCTGCACCGCGACGCCCTTGGGCGTGCCGGTGGAGCCCGAGGTGTAGATCACGTACGCCAGGTGGTCGGCGCCGGAGACCTCCTCCAGCGGGGTCCCGTCGCCTTCCGGAGCGTCCATGTCCGGGGCGTCGCCGTCATCGTCCGTCAGCAGGTCGGCCGCCGGGTGGTCGCCGAACCGCGCGCGCAGCACGGTGTCGGTGATCAGGACCTTGGCGCCGGCGTCGGCGACCAGGTGGGCGAGCCGGGCGGGGGGCTGTTCCGGGTCGAGCGGCAGATAGCCGCCGCCGGCCTTGAGTACGGCGACGAGGGCGACGGCCAGTTCGGCGGACTGCTCCAGGCAGACGGCGACCCGGTCGTCCGCGCCCACGCCCAGGGCCCGAAGGCGCCGGGCCATGGCGTTCGCTCGCCGGTCGAGGTCGGCGTAGGTCAGCGTGCGGTCCTCGAAGACCAGCGCGGGCGCCTGCGGCGTCCGGGCCGCCGCCTCGGCCAGTGCCCGGGTGAGCGTCGCGGGACCGCCGTCCGGCAGCGCGGGACCGGTGGCCCAGGCCCCCAGTACGGACGACCGCTCGGACGCGCTCAGTAGCGGGAGCCGGTCGACCGGAAGCGCGGGGTCGGCGACCCCGGCGGCGGTCAGCAGCTCGAAGCGCTCGACGAGGCGGTCGACGGTGCCGGCGTCGAAGAGGTCGGTGCGGTACGTGAGCAGGCCGTAGAGGCCGCCGCCCGGCTCCTCGCGCATGTAGAGGGCGAGGTCGGCGTGGGTGGTGGTGGCTTCGTAGCCGAAGCCCTCGGTGTCCAGGCCCGCCGTGGGGGCGCCGGCGCGGTCGCCGTAGTTCTGGAACGCGAAGGTGGTCTGGAAGACGGCCGCACGGCTCACGTCGCGTTCGACCGCGAGATCGCTGACCATCTGCTCGAACGGCACCTCCTGGTGCGCGTACGCCTCGAGCGTGGTCTCGCGGACCCGGCTGATCAGCCGGCCGAAGTCGAGATCGGCGGAGAGCCGGGCGCGGATCGGCAGCATGTTCACGAACGCGCCGACCACGCCTTCGAGTTCATGGTGGAGACGGCCGGCGACGGCGGAGCCGACCGCGAAGTCGCGCTGGCCGGAGTGCCGGCCGAGGAGGGCCTGGAACGCGGCCATCAGCACCATGTACGTGGAGGCGCCGAAGGACCGCGCGACCTCGGCGACCTGGCGGGAGAGCTCGGGGCTCCAGCGGAACTCGGCCGCGGCGCCGTCGAAGGTGAACAGCGGCGGGCGGGGCCGGTCCGAGGGCAGTTCCAGCGCCGGGACGCCGTCGAGCTCATTGCGCCAGTGCTCACGGGAGGCGGCGAGCTGCCCGTTCTCCAGGCGGTCCCGCTGCCAGGCCGCGTAGTCGCCGAACTGGACAGCCAGTGGCGGGAGTTCACCCGGAGTGCCGTGGGCGTGGTGGGCGTAGCGGAGGTCGAGCTCGCGGTTGAGGAGGTCGATCGACCAGCCGTCGCAGATGATGTGGTGCATCACCAGGGCCAGGACGTGGTCCTCCTCCGCGATCCGGACCACGAGGGCGCGCACCAGCGGGCCGGTCTGGAGGTCGAAGGGTTCGGCGATCAGCGCGCCGAGTTCGGCGGCGGCGCGCGCCCGCGGGTCCGGGTCCGCACTGGCGTCGAGGTGCCGGGCCGCGAACGGCGCGGGTTCGGAGACCCGGACCTCGGCGGTGCCGGCCTCGGTGGTGCGGAAGGTCATCCGCAGGCTCTCGTGCCGGGCCGCCAGGTCGGTCAGTGCGGAGTCCAGCGCGGTGCGGTCGAAGGGGCCCCGGAGCCGGCGGGCCGGCGCCAGGGTGTAGGCCGTGGAGCCGGGAGAGAACTGGTCCATGAACCAGAGCCGTTCCTGGCCGCTGGAGAGCGGTGGTGCGGTGTCAGCCGGGCGGGGGTCCACCACCCGGGCGGGGGCCGAGGCGCCGCGCAGCCGCTGGCTGAGGAGGGCGCGCTTGGCTGCGGACCAGTCGGTGGGCAGGTCCTGGGTATCCGTCATCGAGTTCCTGTTCGGACGTGCGGCGGGGGAGTCGGAGGGTGCGGACCCGGCGGGGCCGGGCAAGGCCCGCAGGAGGCGGCCCGGCGCCCTGCGCCCGGCGTACCGGACGCAGGGTCGGGCCGAGGACGACGTCCTACTGGAGTTCCCGGACGGCGGCAGCGATGCCGGCCGGGGTCGGGATGTCGAAGAAGACGTCGAAGTCGAGTTCCACGCCGAGCGCGTCGCGGATCCGGGCGGCGATCTGGATCACCGTCAGCGAATGCCCGCCGAGGTCGAACAGGTCGTCCTCGGGGGCGACTTCGGGCAGGTTGAGCACCTCGGCCCAGATCAGGCAGACCGTCGAGGCCGTCTCGTCTGCGGCGGCGGACACTTCGGTGGCCCGCGGTGCCGGAGCCTCGCGCGGCGGGGGTACGGGCAGGGCCCGCCGGTCCAGCTTGCCGTTCGGGGTGAGCGGCAGGCGCTCCACGATGAGCCAGCGCTGCGGCACCATCGCGGCCGGCAGCGTGCGCGTCAGGTGCTCGCGCAGGTCGGCGGAGGCGGGCGACGGGCCGCCGGTGACCGGGACCAGGTAGCCGGTCAGGAAGGGTTCGCCGTCCGCCTCGGTGCGGACGGCGACGGCGGCCTGGGCGAGGGCCGGGTGCTCCAGCAGGGCGGACTCGATCTCGCCGAGTTCGATCCGGTGGCCGCGGATCTTGACCTGATCGTCGATGCGGCCGAGGAAGTCGAGCTCGCCGTCGGCCGTCCAGACGGCGCGGTCCCCGGTGCGGTAGAGCCGGGCGCCGGGCGGGCCGAAGGGGCTCTGCACGAACCGCTCGGCGGTGAGTTCGGGTCGGCCGAGGTAGCCGTGGGCGACGCCGTCCCCGCCGATCAGCAGCTCTCCGGGGATGCCGAGCGGGGTCGGGCTCAGCTGCTCGTCGACCACGTAGGTCCGGGTGTTGGCGATCGGGCGGCCGATCCTGACCTGCCGCGGATCGGCGGGGAGTTCGGCGCAGGTGGACCAGATGGTGGTCTCGGTGGGCCCGTACACATTGAACAACCGGGCGGTGCGTGCGCGCAGTTCGCGGGCGAGCGGCAGCGGCAGCGCCTCGCCGCCGGCCAGGCCGGTGACGGCGGCCAGCGCGTCGGCGGGCGGCGCGCCGGCCCCGCTCACCGCCGTCAGCATCACCCGCCAGCCGGACGGGGTGGCCTGGACGTGGGTGACGCCCTCGGCGGCGATCAGCGAGAGCAGGCCGGGGCCGTCGACGGACAGCCCGTCCGGAGCCAGGACCAGGCGGCCGCCGGTGATCAGCGGCAGATAGAGCTCCAGCGCGGAGATGTCGAACGAGAGCGAGGTCAACCCGAGCCAGGCGTGCTCGGGGCCGGAGCCGAGCCGGTCGGCGAAGGAGGTGAGCAGGTTGACCAGCGCCCGGTGGCCGACCGCGACACCCTTGGGGCGGCCCGTGGAGCCTGAGGTGTACAGGACGTACGCCACGTCCTCCGGGCCGGGGGCGACCCCGGGGGTGGACTCGGGGGCGGACCCGGGGACGGACCCGGGGACGGACCCGGCCGGGTCCTGCGCCGACCGGGCGAGGACCCGTAGGACCACGGGGGCCGCGGCGGCCACCACGGGCGAGGGCTCACGGTCGGCGAGCACCACGACGGCCCCGGAGTCGCGCAGGACGAGAGCCAGGCGCTCGGCCGGATAGCCGGGATCCAGCGGCAGGTACGCCGCGCCGGTGGCGAGGACCGCGAGCAGCGCGGCGGGCAGGTCCGGGGTGCGGTCCAGGTGGAGGGCGACCAGATCACCGGGACGAACGCCTCCGGCGTCCAAGGCCTCGGCCAACTGTGCGCTACGGAGCATCAGTTCGCGGTAGGACAGATGGCGGCCGGAAGCGCTGACCGCGATGGCCTCGGGGGTGGCGGCGGCCTGGGCGCGGATCAGGTCGAGGACGGTCCGGTCGGCTGGATAGGGCCGGTCGGTGGCGTTCGGCGCGGTGGTGACGGCACGTAGCTCCGCGGCGTCCAGCAGCGGAAGGTCCACCAGCCGGGCGCCGGGGGCGGCGACCGCGCCGGCGAGCAGCGTGCGGAAGTGACCGGCGATCCGGCGGGCGGTGTCCGGGGCGAGCACGGTCGGGTCGTACTGGAGGCTGAAGTCGATGCCGCCGCCCGGGGCGCCGTCCGTGCCGGGGGCTTCGACGGCCTGGAGGTGGAGGGTGTTGCGGGCGGTGCGGTTGTGCACGGCCCAGGAGACCCGGGCGCCGGTGCCGGCGAATTCCGGTTCCGTGCCACGCCGGCGGTAGCCGAACGAGACCGCGGTCAGGCCGACCCGGGGGCTCAGCCCGGGAACGGCGGTACCGAAGGGTACGCCGCGGTACGGGTAACCGGCCCGCAACTCTGCCCGGACGGCGCCGGCGAAGTCGGTGAAGATCCGCGACGCCTCGACCGCGGGCGCGTGCACGGGCAGCTCATTGACGAACAGGCCTACTTCCCGGGCCAGTTCGGGCGTGCGCGTGGAGAACGGGACGGACACCGGCACCGCTTCGCCGCCGTACCGGCGCAGCAGCCCGTGCAGGGCCGCGAGTAGGAACTCGAAGACGGTGGTGCCGACGAGGCCGGCCGCGGCGGCCAGCTCGTCGGCCCCGGCGCCGTCGAGGCGCCACTCGACCGCCTCACCGGCCCCGGCGACGATCGGGCTGCGCACCGCACCGGGCAGTACCGGATCGGTGGCGGCGGCCCAGCGCGGGCCGTACCACTCGGCGGCGCTGCGTACGGCACCCGGATCCGCGGCCGGTGCGGCAGGGGCGGCCGGTGTGGACGGTGCGACCACCGCCGTCCGCGCGCCGCCCGGCGCGCAGGCCGGATCCTCGGTCGGGGACAGGGCCGCCGAACCGTACGCGGCCGCGAGGTCCTGGGTCAGGACGTCCTTGGAGTTGCCGTCGAAGACCGCGTGATGGGCGGTGACCAGCAGTTCGGCGCTGCCGTCGGCGCGCCGGAGCAGGGTGAAGCGACTGAGGGGTCCGGACTCCAGGGCGAACGGGCGGGCGGCCTCCTCCTCCAGCCGCTTCTCCACATCGGCCTCGTCCGCGGGTGCTTCGAGCCGCACCAGTACGGGCCGCTGCGCCGCGGGCTCCTGCCAGACCCGGCCGTCGCGCTCCACCAGCCGGGCGGCCAGGGCCGGATGGCGCCCGATCACCGCGTCCACCGCATGGGCCAGCGCCGCCGGGTCGATCCGGTCGAAGGAGATCCGCACCGGCATGTGGAAGGCCTCGCGGGCCACTCCCAGCCGTTCGGTGAGCCAGACGCCCTGCTGGGCCGGCGAGGCCGGCGTGCGGTCGGGCAGGGGGAGTACTTCGGACATCGGCGGCTCACTTAGGACGTCGGAGCAGGGTGGCGGAGCAGCACGGGTGAACGTGCGGACGCGTCATGGGGCGCGGGCTGCCGCACGGTGGGGCCCGGGGCACCAACGGCAGGCTGCAGCAAGCGGGTTCGGTGACGGGATCGGCAACGGTTGGCGTCCGGCCCTCCCCCGGGGGCCGGCCGACGGCCGTGAACGGTCAGGGCCGCCGGGCGTCCAGGGGTCTCCCGGGACGTCCGGTGCCTCGGCTCGGGCCCCCGCCCGATGAAGACAATTGGTCCAGACCTGTCGAGAGATTCGCACAACGCCCATGGAGCGTCAAGGGGCGTCCATTGCCCGGATTCGGCTGCCATGTGCGGTCGATCTGTACCGGAGTCCTCCCAAACATCCTCCCGAGTGAACACGTTTGACGGTTCGTCATCCCCTGTTGGTTGGCTGGATGTCGTCGTCGTGGTCCACGGGGGAGTGGGCCGCGGCCGTACGGGAGCCCATCCGGTCCCGGCGGTGTGACGGTGCACTGCGGCCGGGCCGCACCGACGGCTCGTCATTTGCTTTCGAGACGGCGCGAAAGGGCGCTGCGGCGAACCGCGTCCCACCCCCGGCGCCCCCGCCCCTCCCGCGCGACCCGGACGGGCCGGCCCCGCGCCCTGGTCCCGAGACTCCCCCTGCTGAAAATTCCGTCAGTAGGGGTGGTGTGAGGCCCCAAGCCATCTGAGGCCCTACATCGCAGGCCCGGTGATCGAGATCAAGACATAGGCATCGTCAGTCGCGTCCGCCGCCACCAGTGTCGCCTTGTTTGTAAGGAACATGCGACTTGCCCATTGACTGGAATTTCAGTCAGTCCCTACGGTGAGCGCAGCCTGATCGGCTCTGGAGGGGCGAGGCGGCTCAACGGCCGTGGGCATGCCCGCATATGGGAGATCAAATGGGAACAATCGCCTCAGAGGTATCGGACTCGACACCTCCTGCGGGCATCGAGGTGCACTCGATCGACTGGGTGCCCCTCGAGGAACGGCACGGCAAACCTTCGAGCGTCGGGGCCATCTGGTTCGTCGGCAGCCTCAACCTCACGGGTCTGGCGACCGGCGTCGTGACGCTCTCCATGGGGGCCTCGCTCCTCTGGACGGTGGTCGCCACGGTTCTTGGTTCGCTCTTCGGAACGTTCTTCATGGCATTCCACTCGGCCCAGGGGCCTCAACTGGGCCTGCCCCAACTGGTGCAGTCGCGGCCCCAGTTCGGATATCTGGGCGCCGCTTTCACTGTGTGGGTCTTCGCCCTGGTCAACTACGTGGCCTTCAATACGTCCGACGCCCTGCTGTCCGGGCAGGCGCTGAACACGCTCACCGGCATACCGAACGGCATCGGCTACGCACTGGCCGCCGTGGTGGCGGCCGTCATCGCCCTGTTCGGATACGAATGGATCCACCGGCTGAACAAGTGGCTCACCTGGCCCTTCGTCGTGATCACCGCGGCGATCACCGGGGCCGCCCTGTTCGGCGGAGGGCTGCCGGAGGGTGTCTGGGACGCCGGTCCGTTCGAACTCGCCCCGTTCATGCTCGTCTTCGTTTTCGTCGCGGGCTTCCAGCTGGGCTGGGCGCCGTACGTCTCGGACTACTCGCGCTACCTCCGGCCCGACGTCCCCGTGCGCAGCACCTTCTGGTGGACCTACCTCCCCAGTGCGGTCTCCGGCATCTGGGTGTTCGTCCTCGGCGCCGTCGTCTCGGCCGGTGCCCCCGAGGGCACCGACCCGGTGACCGCCCTGAAGCTTGCGGCGGACCGGCTGTTCAGCGGGTTCGGCACGATCGCCGTCGTCGTGCTGCTGGTCGGCCTGCTGTCCATCATGGCGATCAACCAGTACGGCGGCAGTCTCACCATGATCTCGATCGTGGACTCCTTCCGGCCGGTCAAGCCGACGCGGATCATCAGGATCGCGACGATCGGGATCATGATGGTGGCCGTCGGGACGGTCTCCATCCTCGTCGGAATCGATCAGTTCAACTGGTTCTTCGCCAACGTGGTCGTGGTGCTGACGTACCTGTTCATTCCCTGGACGGCCGTCAACCTGGTCGACTTCTTCTTCGTCCGGCGCGGCCAGTACGTCGTCAAGGAGATCTTCAACCCGCACGGCATCTACGGCCGATGGGGATGGCGGGGGAACCTCGCGTACGTGATCGGCCTGGCCTTCATGGCGCCGTTCATGGTCATCACCGGCCTCTACGTCGGCCCCGTCGCGGAATCCCTCGGTGGCGTCGACTACTCGATCTTCGTCGGCCTGCCGGTGTCCGGCGCCCTCTACTGGTTCTTCGCCCGAAGCCTCGACCTGGACACCGAACGCCGGATGGTCCGGGAGGAGGGCCTGCTCGACGAACTCCACTGACCAACTCCACTGACCAAATCCACTGGGCAACACCGTGCCCGCACGCACAGAACTGCCACGAAAGGGAGCACCACGTGAAGACAGAGAACGACGGCCAGAAGCCGGCCATGAGCCGCCGAAGCCTCCTCGCCCGCACCGGAGCGGCCGCGGCCGCGCTGGCGGTGGGTCCGGTCCTCGGCGGCATCCAGCCCGCCATGGCGGCGTCCTGGCGCGTACCCGGGGAAGAGGCGTCGCACAAGCGGACCTGGATGGCCTGGCCGTCCAGCTCCACGATCTGGGGCAGTGTGCTGTCCAAGATCCAGACCGACATCGCCAAGCTCGCCAAGGAGATCGCCAAGTACGAGCCGGTCATCATGTGTGCGGACGGCTCGTCGGCCGCGTCGACGGCCAGGAGCATGTGCGGGTCCACCGTCACGGTGATCAGCTCGGTTCCCGTCTCGGACTGCTGGATGCGGGACACCGGCCCGCTGTTCCGCGTGGACGGTGCCGGCGGCCTGGACGCCATCGGCCTGAACTTCAACGCCTGGGGCGAGAACGCCACGAGCTTCTACGGCATCCCCGCGTCCGCCTACAACAAGGACCGCGTGCTCGAGCAGAACCTCGCCGCCTACAACGGGACCCCGTTCGCCAGGACTTCCGTGGTCGGCGAGGGCGGCGGTGTGGAGTACGACGGCGACGGCACGCTGATGGCGACGGAGAGCTGCTGGGTGAACTCCAACCGGAACCCCGGCAAGACGCGAAGCCAGATCGAGGCGGAACTGCTCACCCGATTCGGCGCCACGAAGATGATCTGGCTGCCCGGCGTCACCGGAGAGGACGTCACCGACGGCCACATCGACGGCACCGCCCGCTACATCAAGCCCGGTGTGGTGATGGTGCAGTTGGCCGGTGCGGTGCGGCCGGCCGTCTGGACCGCCAACGCC
This sequence comes from Streptomyces sp. NPDC099050, assembly GCF_044759865.1. Taxonomy (NCBI): domain Bacteria; kingdom Bacillati; phylum Actinomycetota; class Actinomycetes; order Kitasatosporales; family Streptomycetaceae; genus Streptomyces; species Streptomyces sp. NPDC099050. The sequence continues at coordinate 401,612 of NZ_JBIWAE010000001.1, forward strand.
AGCGCCATCCGCAACGTGCTGGCGAACGCGACCGACGCCAGGGGGCGCCGACTCCAAGTCCTCACCATCGAGGGCCCGGACACCCTGCCGCGGATCTCGCGGGGCAAGCAGGCGGCGTTCCTCAGCTCCTACATGAACTGGACGGTGACCAACCAGGCGATCATCACCACGCAGTTCGGCGACACCGCGAAGGACGCGGCGGCCAAGACGGCCATCGCGGCGGCCTACGGCAGGCCCGTCGTCCAGCTCAACCTGGACAACCTCTACGGCAACGGCGGCGGTGGCGCGCACTGCGTCACGATGCAGGAGCCCAACCGCTAGGCAACAGGCCCGGGTCTCACGCCTGAGACCCGGGCCGGCCGTCCCCGTTCCGAGCGGGGGCGGCGTTCAGCGGCCCCCGCTCGGAACGGGGCACCGCACACCCGGCCGCCGGCCCGGCCGCGCAGCGGAGGGGTCCGTCAGCGCACCGGAGTGAAGTCCTGCGCGGCGATGTACCCGGGGCGGCGCACCGGGGCGGCGAAGGGCTTCACGGGGCGGTTCTCGACGCTGTTGAAGACGAGGAACACGTTGCTGCGCGGGTAGGGCGTGATGTTGTCACCCGAGCCGTGCATCGCGTTGCAGTCGAACCAGGTGGCCGAGCCCGCCTTGCCGGTGAAGACCTTGATGCCGCAGGCCGAGGCGAACTTGGTCAGCGCCTCATCCGAAGGGGTGCCCGCGTCCTGCATCTGGAGGGACTTCTTGTAGTTGTCCTTCGGCGTCGCACCGGCACAGCCCAGGAAACTCCGGTGGGAGCCGGGCATGATCATCAGGCCGCCGTTGCTGGTGTAGTTCGGCGTCAGCGCGATGGACACCGACACGGTGCGCATGTGCGGCAGGCCGTCCTCGGCGTGCCAGGTCTCGAAGTCGGAGTGCCAGTAGAAGCCGCTGGCACCGAAACCGGGCTTGACGTTGATCCGGGACTGGTGCACGTACACCTCGGAGCCCAGGATCTGCCGCGCGCGCCCCACGACGCGCGGATCCGAGGCGAGGGCCGCGAACACCTCGCTGATCCGGTGGACCTCGAACACGGAGCGCACTTCCCGGGACTTCGGCTCCACGATGGACCGGTCGTCGGCCAGCGTCGAGGGGTCACGGAGCAGCCGGTCCATCTCGGCCCGGTAGACGTCCGTCTCCTCGGGCGTGATCAGTTCGTCCACGGACAGGAAGCCGTCGCGCTCGAAGCTCTCCAGCTCGTGGGCCCAGATGGGGCCCGGCGTGCCGGGCTCGGACCAGACGACGGGGTCCGCGCGGCCGGTGAGCACCTCTTCGGAGCCCCGGGTCGGATACAGGTCCTTCGCCGTGCGTGTGGATGCGTAGGTCATGGTGGTGCCTGCCTCTCCACTCTGTTCTGCTCTGTTCGGCTCTGTTCCGCGTGCGTTCGCCCGACTCAGCCCCGGCCGGGCTCGGTGAGCAGCGGGTACACGCCGTTCTCGTCGTGGTCCTCCCGGCCGGTGACCGGCGGGTTGAAGACGCACAGGCAGCGGAACTCCCGCCTCACGCGCAGGGTGTGCCGCTCGTGGCCGTCCAGGAGGTACATGGTTCCCGGAGTGATCGTGTGGGTCAGGCCCGTCTCCTCGTCCGTGAGTTCGGCCTCTCCCTCCGTGCAGACCACGGCCTCCACGTGGTTCGCGTACCACATGGACGTCTCGGTGCCGGCGTACAGGACGGTCTCGTGCAGGGAGAAGCCGACGCGTTCCTTGGCCAGGACGATGCGCTTGCTCTCCCAGGTGCCGGATGCCGCCCTGACGTGGCGGTCGGTTCCCTCGAGGTCCCGGAACGAGCGGACGATCATGGTGGTGTGCCCTTCGTGGTGTGTGGCGCGGTGCCGGTGGTCAGGCGGTTTCGCGGACGGAGCGGGCGAGGATGTCGAGGCCCTCGTCGAGTTCGTCCGCGGTGACGGTGAGCGGCGGCAGGAGCTTGACGACCTCGCCCTCGGGGCCCGAGGTCTCCACGAGGAGACCGTGCTCGAAAGCCTTCCGGCACACCGCCGCCGCGCGCTCCTTGTGGGCGAACTCGATTCCCCAGACCAGTCCGCGGCCGCGGTACGCGGCCCCCAGCCGGGCGTGTTCGGCACACAGTTCGCGCAGCGCGCCCTCAATGTGCTTGCCCTGGGCGAGGGTCCGCTCGCGCAGGACGCCGTCGGCCCAGTAGGTCTCCAGCGCCGCCGTCGCGGTGACGAAGGCCGGATTGTTGCCGCGGAAGGTGCCGTTGTGCTCGCCCGGCTCCCACAGGTCGAGTTCGGGCTTGAACAGGCACAGGGACATGGGGAGTCCGTACCCGCTGATGGACTTCGACAGCGTCACGATGTCGGGCGTGATGCCCGCCTCCTCGAAGGAGAAGAACTCGCCGGTCCGGCCGCAGCCCATCTGGATGTCGTCGACGATCAGCAGCATGTCGCGGCGCCGGCACAGGTCCGCGAGGGCGCGGAGCCACTCCGCGCGCGCCACGTTGATCCCGCCTTCGCCCTGGATCGTCTCGACGATGACCGCCGCCGGGTGGTTGAGGCCGGATCCCTGGTCCTCCAGCAGGCGCTCGAACCAGAGGAAGTCGGGGACCCTGCCCCCGAGGTAATTGTCGAAGGGCATCGGGGTGCCGTGCACCAGGGGGACGCCGGCGCCGGCCCGTTTGAAGGCGTTGCCCGTGACGGCGAGGGAGCCGAGCGACATGCCGTGGAAGGCGTTGGTGAAGGAGACGACCGACTCGCGGCCCTTGGCCTTCCGTGCCAGCTTGAGCGCCGCTTCGACGGCATTGGTCCCGGTGGGGCCCGGGAACATCACCTTGTAGTTCAGCGCGCGGGGTTCGAGGACGTGGGACCGGAAGGCCTCGAGGAAGGACCGCTTGGCCGTCGTCGACATGTCGAGCCCGTGCGTGATCCCGTCCCGCTCCAGGTAGTCGAGCAGGGCCCGCTTCAGAACGGGGTTGTTGTGCCCGTAGTTCAGGGACCCGGCGCCCGCGAAGAAGTCCAGGTAGGCGGAGCCGTGTTCGTCGTACAGCCGGCTTCCCGTGGCGCGCTCGAAGACGACGGGCCAGGCGCGGCAGTAGCTGCGCACCTCGGACTCCAGGGTCTCGAAGACGGACAGGACCGGCTCGGTCATGGTCAAGGGAACTCTCCAATGAAAGTAGGGGTGTTCGTTGTAAAAGGGTGCCTACGGGGGCCCGGCCCCCGGCGTGTTCGGGCTGCGCGCTCAGAAGGAGAGCGGCCCGATGCGGTGCAGGACCTCCGGGGCGTATCCGCGGTCCGGGAACTCCTCCGGGGCGAACAGCACTTCGCGCGTGAGCGTGGCGCCGTGCCGCGCGGCGTACGAGGCGAACAGTCGCTCCGACGCGAGGTTTCCGGGAGAGATGGTGGTTTCGAGGGAACTCAGTCCGTGCTCCGCCGCCACGCGGGCGGAGAGTCCGTCGAGCAGGGCCCGGGCGATCCCCAGACCCCGGACAGATTCGTCGACTGCGATCTGCCAGACGAGCAGGGTGCCGGGGCTGTCGGGCCGCAGGTATCCGCTGACGAATCCGACGGCACGCCCGGACGCGTCGCGGGCCACCGCGGAGGTGCCGGCGAAGTCACGGCACCAGAGGAGATAGCTGTAGGCCGAGTTGAGGTCCAGCGTCCCGGAGTCGCGGGCGAGGCGCCACAGCAGCCGGCCGTCACCCGGGCGGGGGCGGTCGATGCGCGTCGTCGGCGTGGACGGCGTGGACGGGGTGGACGATGTAGTCGGGGTGGTCGGCGGTGTCTTCCGGTAATGGGCCAGTTCTGCATGAGCAGTCATGCGGGCCGAAGCTACCGAGGGTTTGATTGGATTGCACGGCCCTCAGGGGTTACGGGGAGGATGTTGCCCGTGATATATGGAAACGCCTCCCCGGGGTGACGAAGCTATCGATCAAGCGCCTGGCTTTACGCCTTAAATGCCGACATTCCCACCCCACCCTCAGGTTTATAACGAGCGGATAACTTCTTTGCCGTGTCTCATATATGCCCCTTGAATGTGACGTCTTCCTCGGCGGACCGGGGTTTCGTTCGCGGCTGCGGGGTTAAAAGGCCGCCGCGGACAGGGTGAGGGTCTGTTCCGCGGAGGTCCGGGCGCCGCCGACCGGGCTGCCGGTGGTGTCGGTCCACGCGCGGGTGGGAGTGGTCTCGGGCGAGGCGGCCGGATGCGTCGGAGAGGCCGAGCACGAGTCCGCTGTAGCGGTTCACGAGCCGATGGGTGCCGGTGGGCCGGCCGTCGGCCGTGAAGTTCGGGATGACGAACCACTGCTGTCCGACGGAAGGCCCGCTCCTTGGTGCCTTGGTCGCGGTGGGCTTGGCCGCCCAGGCGCGTCCCGCGTTCGCCTTCGAGTCCACGCCGAGGAGTTGACGGGTGGCGGCGTTGGAGATGCGGTAGGGGCCGTCGCCGTTGAGGGTGAAGATCCACCGGCTCACAACAGGGCGTCAATTAATTTGAATAGAAGCCGAATTAATCAACAGGTGTCAAGGATCGTCACAGGGATCACCGCGGCCCCGTTGTCAGTGCCCCGGGAGAAGATCCTTCCATGACGATTTTTTCCGCCGCTGAGGCGTCGTTCGGCCTGTCCACCCACCTCGACTACACCGCCGCGCTCCAGCGGCTGCGCGAGGCCTCCCGGGCGTACTACGGGGGCGAGAGCGGGCTGCTCGACGACGCCGCGTACGACGGGCTGCGGCTGTCGGTGCTCGCCTGGGAGGCGGAGCACCCGGACGAGGTCGCCCGGGATTCCCCGACCGGCCTGGTCGGGGACGGGGCCGCTCCCGTCGGCGACATCGCGCACACCACGCGGCTGCTGAGCCTCGACAACGTCTTCGATCCGGACGGCCTGGTCGCCTGGGGAGCTTCGCTCCAGCGCCGCCTGGGCCACGAGCCCGCGGGCGGGTTCACCGTCGAGCCGAAGATGGACGGCGCGGCCATCGCCGCACGCTACCGCGACGGGCGCCTCGAACAGGTCATCACCCGCGGCGACGGCACGCACGGCGAGGACGTCAGCCACGTCATCGGCACCATAGAGGGCCTGCCCGAGCACCTGCCCGTACCCGCCACCTTCGAGGTGCGCGGCGAAGTCCTCTTCACCCAGGAGCAGTTCGAGACCGCCAACGAGGTCCGCACCGCGCACGGCGCGCAGGTCTTCGCGAACCCGCGCAACGGCACCGCGGGCACCCTGCGGGCGAAGGACCGGCCCTACCGGCTGGCGATGACGTTCTGGGCCTACGGAGCGGTCGAGCTCGACGGCGTCGCCCTCGCGCCCTCCGGAGCCGGCCACGCCGAGGCCCTCGCCGCCGTGGCCCGGGCGGGAGTACGGACCACGGCCGACACGCCCGCCGGCCTCCACGTGGTCGCCACCCTCGCCGAGGCGCAGCAGAAGGTCGACGCGATCGCCGCGCTGCGCCCGGGACTGCCGTTCGGCATCGACGGGGTCGTGATCAAGGCGAACGACGCGGCCGAGCAGGCCGCGGCCGGGTACGGGAGCAGGTTCCCGTACTGGGCGATCGCCTTCAAGCTGCCGGCCGTCGAGCGGCGGACGCTGCTCAGGGACGTGGTCTGGGAGGTGGGCCGCACCGGCGTACTCGCCCCCACGGCGATCCTCGACCCGGTGGACCTCGACGGAACCACGGTCACGCGGGCCACCCTCCACAACCCCGCGGACATCCGCCGCCGCGACCTCCACCTCGGCGACACGGTGACGGTGTACAAGGCGGGCGACATCATCCCGCGCGTCCAGGCCGCCGTCGCGAGCCTGCGTCCGGACGGCGCGCGCGAGGTGCCGCTGCCCACGGCCTGCCCCCAGTGCGGCGGAGAGATCAACAAGGACCAGGAGCGCTGGCGCTGCGCGAAGGGAACCGCGTGCGCGCTGCCCGCGCTGATCGAGTACGCCGCCGGCCGCGACATGCTCGACATCGACGGCCTGGGCAGGACGTACGTCAGGGCCCTGATCGAGGCCGGTGACGTCACCGACGTCGCCGACCTGTTCACCCTCACCGAGGGCCAGCTCACCGCCGCCGCCGGGAGCGCCAAGCGCGGGGCGAAGCTGGCCGAGCAGATCGCGGCCGCCAAGGCCAGGCCGCTCAGCCGCGTCTTCTGCGCGCTGGGCGTCCTCGGCACCGGGCGCAGCATGTCCCGGCGCATCGCCGCGTACTTCGGAACCATGGATGCCATCCGTCAGGCCGACGCCGCACAGATGCAGGAGGTCGACGGCATCGGCGGGGAGAAGGCTCCGGTCATCGTCGAACAGGTCGCCTCCCTGGCCGCGGTCATCGACAAGCTGATCGCCGCCGGGGTGAACATGCGGGAGCCGCGGCAGCCGGAGGCGACGGCTGAGGGCCCGCTCGCCGGCAAGACCGTCGTCGTCACCGGAAAGATGAGCGGCCCGCTGGCCGGCGCGGGCCGCTCGGAGATGAACGCCCTGATCGAGAAGGCCGGCGGCACCGCGGGCAGCAGCGTCAACTCCAGGACCACCTACCTGGTCTGCGCGCCTTCCGCGAGCGGGAAGCCGAGCTCCAAGGCCGTCAGGGCCACGGAGCTGGGCGTCACGGTCCTCACCCCGGAGGCCTTCGCGGAACTCGTCGCCGACTGCCTGGCCGACGGCTGACCAACGGCCTGGCCGACGGCTGCCCCTGACCGGTCGCCGTCACGGCCCCAGGACGCGGTCCAAGTACGACCAAGTGGCCACGCGTACGATGTGGGTCACTCACGACATGGCACCGGGCAACTGATCGAAGCCGGTGTTCCGCGGCCGGTGCTCCGCGGCCGGGGACCGCGGCCGCGGAGCACCCGGGCGTCAGCTTCCGGCGGAGACGTTGCCCGACAGGACCGGGATGTTGTCCAGGATGTGGGAGAGGGCCTCGTCGCCCTTGGCCTGGGTGGAGTTCTCGGTGCACTGCTGGTTCTGCGGGTTGGACAGGACGTTGACGTCCTGGACGCCCACGTTCGCGAGGATGGCGACGAGCGACTGCGCGTTGACCTTGACCGGCAGGCCGATGCAGGGCTTGTTGGCCGTGCCCTGGATCACGGAAAGCTGCGGGCTCTTCTCGCCGTGGGTCTTCTGGTTGCCGTAGGCCTGCACGGCACCGTTGCCGTTGACGGTGTTGATCCCGTTGTCGTTGCCGATCGCCATGGCCGGAGCGGCCATGGCGGCGCCGGCGCCGATGGCGGCGGCAGTGGTGACAGCGGTGACCATCATCTTCTTCAGCATGAGCTGGAAATCCTTCGCTGGAGCGGGTGGGAACCCGTCGGGTGGTTCGCCCTGGCAACGCCCGAGCGGGACGCACGTGGCGCTAACTCACCCGTTTGCCGGACGGATTCGCTCAGAACCGGCAGCTCGGCGCCATCGGAGTGCCGAGGCGCCGTGCGTCCATCCAGGCGATGGCATCGTCCAGGGGACCGTCGCCGATGGTGTGGCCCTGGTCGGCGTAGTACGCGAACTCCAGGTTCACGCCCTTGTCGCACAGCTCCCGGGCGAGCGTCTGGTTGAGGTTGCTCAGCACGTCGTTCCCGCCCTGCGGCAACAGCACCGGAACCGTGATGGCGACCTCGCCGGTGGCGCTCCTCTTGAGAGCGGTGTTGAGCGGCCCCAGATCGGCGCCGGGCCGCAGGATGTCCGAGGCCGGCGGAAGCTCGGGGTCGGCCGCCATGCAGGGCAGAGTCCAGACACGGTCCGCGGCGGCGAGGCCGGCGGGGGTGAGGAGTTCGGCGGGGCGGACCGCCGGGTCGGCCGCCGCGGCCCCGTTGACGAGCAGCAGGAGGATCCCGGTGTACGTGGTGGCCATCGCGTCCTGCTGGGCGAACAGGGCGGGCATCCACTCGAATCCGACCGCCGGCGCGTTGGCGACCACGCCCTTGAGGTCGACGTCGGGGGCGTAGGCGGCGGCGTGGTGCGCGCTCCACAGGGCGGCGTGCCCGCCCTGTGATCCGCCGTAGAGGAGCGTGGCCGGGCCCGAGCCGGGGTCGATCGCGCGAGCGGCGCGGACGATGTCGAGGGTGGCGTGCGCGGCGGACTCCCCGTCGAGGTACGGGTGTCTGACCCCGGTCACGCCCAAGCCGATGTAGTCGGGCTGTACGACGAGGAACCCGCGCGCGAGCAGTTTGCCGACCGGGCTGGAGTCCTGGAGGCCGGCGAAGGCCGGAATGCGGGAGGGGGCGCACGCCGACCCGATGCCCATCGTGCCGTGGTCCACGGCGGCGACGGGCCGCCCACCGGCGGGCGCCGGGCCGTCCGGAACGGTCACCAGCCCGCTCGCGGCCACCGGCTTGCCGTCGGTCCCGGTGCTCAGGTACATCACCAGGACGGTGTGCGAGGGCGTCGTCAGTGCCGCCTCCGGCGGCGCGTAGGGGCGTTGGCGGATCACCGTGCCGGGCTTGCCGGGGGGCAGCGGGTGCGGCGGGTCGTAGAACGCGTCGCCCTCGGGCACCGGCGTGGACACCGTGCGTCCCTCCGGGCTCCGGTCGCCGCCGCGGGTGCAGCCCGACAGCGTCAGTGCCGCGGCGATCACGCCGGCGAGGGCCCAGCGGGGCAGCCTGCCGGAGAGGTGGTGGCTCGGTCCGTGCGTCAAGGAGGAACTCCTTCGCGTACGAGGCTGCGCGGTCAGAGAGTGCCGTCAGGCGGGTGGCGTGTCGTGCCCCTCGCCGGCCGGGGTCCCGTCAGGCGGGGTGTCGTCGAGGACCAGGGCGACGATGGTGTCGGATGCGCAGCGACCGCCCGAAGTGGGCGGCGGCCGCGTCGTGGTCGCCGGAGCGCAGGGCCGTCTCCCCCAGGTCCCGTTCCGCCGTGGCCTCGTAGGCGCGGTCTCCCACCTGGCGGTACACGTCGCGGGCCTCCGTGAAGCGCCGTGCGGCGTCCTCGTGGCGGCCGGCGGCCAGGGCGACCCGGCCCATGCCCCAGACCGCTGCCCCGTGGCTGACGTCGAGCCGGGCGTCCAGGTAGATCCGGTCGGCTTCGCCGTAGAGCCGCTCGGCCGCCTCGTGGTCGCCCTCGTGCAGGGCGATCCCGGCGAGCGCGCGCAGCGTGTGGGCGTGCCCTATCCGGTCGCCGGTCGCCAGGAAGATCCGGTCCGCCGCACGGTAGTGCTCCTTGGCCTCGGCATGGCGCCCCCGGTGCCTCGCGATGTGACCGAGCCCGCGCTGGGTCTGGGCGTGACCCACCGGCTGGTCCAGCCTGGCGAAGGTGGCGTCGGCCGCCGTGAACGCGGCCTCGGCCTCGGTGTGGTGGCCGAGGCGCAGTTCCATGTGGCCGAGCAGCCGCTGCGCGTGCGCCCGGCCGACCGTGTCCCCGATCGACCCGGAGAGCTCCCCGGCGGCGAGGTAGTGGCGCCGCGCGTCGTCGTACCGGCCGGACCGCATCGCGCAGAGACCCAGCCCCGCTTCGGATTCGGCGCGGCCCTGGCGGTCCTCGTCGCGGTCGAGCGCGGCGAACTGCGCGGCGGCATGGGCGTAGCAGGTGTGCGCCGATTCGCTGACGCCGAGTTCGAAGAGCCCGTGGCCCACGATGAAGCCGAGCCTCGCCGACTCCCGGCCGCCCGTGGTGGTGACCAGCTGGAGCAGATTGGCCTGCTCGGCCTCCAGCCAGGTCCGGGCCTGCTCCTCGGTGGACGGCTCCCAGGTCGACGCGGGCACTCCGGCGGGCCGGTCCCCGACGTGCATCTCGTGGGCGGGCAGCAGCAGCCCCGACGCGTACGCGGTGGCCAGGCTCGCGTACAGCAGCCGGCTCAGCGCGTCGGCACGCTCCCGCGGTGCGATCTCGTCCCCGGCCAGCCGGCGGGCGTACTCGCGCACGAGGTCGTGGAAGTGCATCCGCCCGCCGCCGCCCAGCAGCAGGCTGGCGCCGGCCAGGGCATCGAGGAGCCGGCGCGCTTCGGAGGGGCTCGTGCCGGACACGGCCGCCGCGGCGTGCAGTTCGAAGTCCGGGCCCGGGATCAGGCCCAGCATCCGGAACATCCGCCGCTGGGCCTCCGTGAGTGCTTCGTCAGAGACCCGCAGAGCGGTACCGATGCCGGGGTGCCGGTCGTCCTCGAGCTCCATCAGCCGCGTGTACTCCTTGCTCAGATCGGTCAGCAGCTCGGCGGGCCAGGCCGTGTCCCGCAACGCGGGGGCGATGAGCCGGATCGCGAGGGGCAGGTAACCGCACTGCCGCGCGATCATCTCAACCGCGGGCAGGTGCGTCGAGACCAGCTCCGCTCCGGCGACGGCCCTGAAGAGGTCCAGGGCATCCTCGTGCGACAACTCGTCCAGCGGCAGCCGCTCGGTGTCCGCGAGCGAGGAGATCCGGCTCCGGCTGGTGATCAGGACCGCGCTCCCGGGCGTACCCGGGAGCAGCGGCCCGACCTGCGCCGCGTCCCGCGCGTTGTCGAGTACGAGGAGGACGCGCTTGTGGGCGAGCTCCCGCCGCCACATGACCATCCGATCGTCCGTGCCCTCGGGCACCCGCTCGGAGTCCACGCCCCACTGGAAGAGGAGCGAACGCAGCGCGGCCCCGGGCGTCAGCGCCTCGACGCCGGCCGTGTAGCCGTGCAGGTCGATCCAGAGGCACCCGTCGGGGAAGGAGGCGGAGACCGCGTGGGCGGCGTGCGAGGCGAGCGCCGACTTCCCGATCCCGGCCATGCCGTCGACCGCGCAGATGAGGACGAGCCGGGCGCCGCGGTCCGGATCGGTGAGGATCCGCCGCAGCCGGTCCGTGTGGTCCTGGCGCCCCAGGAAGTGCTCGGAGGCCCGCTCCAGGGTGAAGGGCGGGGGAGCGGGCGCCGCCGGAGCCTCGTGGACGACCAGCGTGTGCGCGGCGACGCCTCCGCCGGTCGCGGTGACGGTCACGGACACGGCGGCACCGGGTGCGGTCGTGGATTCGGGAGGGGTGCGCGGGGCCGCGGGTGCGCCGGGCGAGGTCAGCCCTGAGCCTGGCCCGGCGCCGGAGGGCGGTGCCCGATCGTCAGCCCTCCGTTGACGGTCAGGGAGACCGCGGCCACGGATCCGTCCTCGGCCCGGACGCTGGTGTCGCGGCCCGAAACCACCCGGAGCGCCTCCCGCGCCGGATCCTCCCCGGCCAGGGGAGGCAGGAGGTCACGCAGCTGCTGTTCGACCACGGCCCGCTCCTCCTCCGGGAGGGAGCCGAGGAAGGCTTCGAACCGCGTCCGCCACACCGCCGTGACACGGTCGAGCCGCTCCGGGTCGGCGCCGGCCACTTCGGCGGGAGCGCCCTCAAGCCGCAACAGGACGGCCTGGGCCTCCGGTTCGGACCGGCTGAAGAACCGTACGAGGCCTTGCCGCAAGGCCGTCCACGCATCCGTACCGGCCGCGGCGACCAGCGCGGCCCCGGCGGCTTGCGCCACCGCTCCTGGGTCGACCACCCGTTCCCTCATTCCTGGTTCCCGAGACGTCCTCGCACTGTGCGGACATGGTCTGCGCGGAAGCGGGACGTCCGCGGCCCCTGACGAAATTCCGTGCGAATATGGCGAGTTATCGCCCAGAGCCAGCGGACTTCCCGACCCCGGCGGTCATCAGCCCGATGCCGCGCCCTTCGCGCCCCGACGCGTCATTGCTGCTGCGGCGGTCTGCCCTCCGCCGCGGAGACTTCCACGAACTCCACCTGTCCCTTGCCGCTCAGGCGCAGCACGGGGACGGCCTTGTTGCGCGGATTGCCGTTGTTCTGGAAGGAGATGAAACCGCTGGCCCCGGCCACCTGTTGCGCGCCGTCCATCTGGTGGAACATCCGGCCCACGGCCTCGCCGACGACCTTGCCCTGCCAGTGGGCGGCCATCCGGATGCCGTGGGCCGCGGTCAGCACCGCGTCGTGGCCCATCAGGGCCCCGCCGTCCTCACGGGTGTCGTGCGGGAACCACTGGTCCGTCAGCCCACCCGGCTGGAAGTTCTTCGCGGAGGGCGCGGACACCGCTTGCGGCGCCGCGCGGTACATGTCGGGGTGGGCGAGGCCGGTGTACAGCACCTCGATGCCCGTCTCGGCGGCGAGGGCGAGCTGTGCGGCGTTCAGGTTGGTGGTGTCGTCCCCGGTGAACACGGTGAACTTCTGATCGGTGCAGCTGCGGTTGGCGAGCGCGTCGAGGAACCGGGTGAGGTGCAGGCCGCGGCCCGCGAAGTAGACGAGTTGTGGGCGCTGCTGACACAACTGGGGCGGCATGAACTGCAGTTCGTTCTGCCAGGCGCTGCTGATGGAGGAGTCGTAGGTCATGTGCTCGGCGACGATCTTGTGCGTGTCGTCCTTGAATGCCTTGGTGAAGGCGGTGCCGAGGGTGGCGGAGTAGAGGTCTCCCTCCGCCACGTCCTGGATGACGATGGCGGTGGTGACCCCGCGCCGTTTGAGGTACGCGGCCCCCGCGTACGCCTCGTCCTCGTTGGTGGGGGCGATCCGCACGAAGCCGCTGATGTCCTGGATGGCCGAGCCGGTCATGGTGGCGCCGACCATGGCGATCCCGTTCTCGGAGAAGCGCCGTATGGCATCGAGGTTCGCCTTGGTGCTGGGGCCGAGGCCGGCCACCGCGACGAGCCGGTCCGGGGAGTCCTTGCGGGCGATCAGTTCGTCGACGGTGTGCTTCCACTGCGTGGACTTGCTGCCCGGGTTGGCTATGAGCAGCCGGATCTTGGGCGCGGCGGCCAAGTCGCCCTGGTTGTGCCGGTACTGGGCGAGATAGGCGCCCTGGAGTTCGTGCCGGACGCCCTCGGCGGAGTTGCTGTCGGACGCGGTGGTGGTGAACGAGGTGAAGTAGGCGACGCTGACGTACGGTTCCTTGTCCGCGTTGGCGACGACCCGGCGGTTCTCCTCCTCGATCTTCGCGCTGACGGCGTCGAGGTGCGGCGCGAAGACGTAGGAGCCGTCGCTCACGCCCACGCACTCGTCGTCCGGCCCCCGTTCGACGACCCCGTCCGCGCATCTGGCCTGGCGTTCCTGGAGCCAGCCCACACCCAGCCAGAGCGCCCCGACGAGCGTGACGGCCGCCGCGGTGGCCAGCGCGACGCGGCGGACGACGTGCAGGGGCCATTCGAGTCTGGGCACGCGCTCAGCCCTCCCAGCCCGGAGTCTGGGGATCGAGCCAATTGCGGTACCGCTCGGCTTCGTTGAACAGCGCCACGATGTCGCTCCTGCGGAGTTGGGACAGCTGGGTGTAGCCGTCGGCGATCAGGTTCCCCAGCCGCATGGCGGGGTCGGCGAGCGGATCGCTCCACACCCAGCGGGTGGTCACCAGGGTGTGGATCACGGACTCGGTGTCCACCACGCGCCCCGCCCGGCGCGGGACGAGCCCGGAGAGGAGCTCGAGCGGCCCGCTGCCGGAGGGGAGCCGGTTCGGAGCGGAGGTGATCGCGTCGAACTCGGAGATCCACTGCGCGGCCGGTACGGCGGTGAAGCGCCTGGTCAGATGGGCGGTGACCTCCTCGGTCCGCCCACGGGCGAGCTGGTGGTACATCTCCTGCACCGGCCTGCCCTCCCCGCGGTAGTGCTCCGCGAGCAGTTCGTGCGCGGCCTCCCACCCGTCGGGGCGCGCGGCCAGCCGCCACAGGAGCAGCCGGCGCAGCCACGGGTGGAGTACGGGCACCACGGCGACGGGCCCGGTCAGCAGCCAGCGGGCCCGTATGTCGCCGAACAGGGAGTCGTCGGGGCTGAGCAGCTGCGTGCCCACGGAGAAGTCCCGGGCGGCGGCGCATTCCGCCAGGGCCGCTTGCTGGGCGCCGTCGAAGTCGCGCAGGAGGTGCCCGAGGGCGGTGTCGGCCAGCGTGGCGGAGCGCTCCCCGGTGCGCAGCGGCCGGTCGGGCAGGACGCGCAGCCAACGGTCCTGCTGGGGGCCGGAGTCCGGCAGCGGCCCGGCCTGGCGCAGTACGTCGAGCACCTGGTGGACGGCGCGCGGCAGCCCGCCGGTGAGCCGGTGCACGAAGGGGGTGAGGCGGGTCAGCGGGGCCAGGCCGCTGTTCGGGCCGAGCTGGAGCTCTATCCGGATCCGCACCTCGTCCAGATTCAGGTCGCGCAGGCGCAGCGGGTACCACCAGCTGTCCTCGCTGTCGCGGGGAGGCCGGTGGGCGTGCCAGTCGGCCAGCGAGGCCCGGTCGGGTCCGCGCAGCTGCCAGGGCCAGGAGTCCCCGGTGGCCGGACCCCAGCGGGGCAGCCAGCGGTTGGAGCTGGCGACGACGGTCAGCGGATCACTGGCGTGCCCCGCCACGACGGTCTGGTCGTGCCGGGACCGGAGTAACAGGTCGAGGAAGTGGCGTCCGTACTCGGTGTGGGAGTTGTCCAGGAGCAGCAGGTAGGAGCGGGGCATGAAGTTGCGGGCGGTATTGCGCCTGAGGTCTTCCAGGAAGGCCGAGAAGAGGACGAGGTCGAGCCGCTCCTGTTCGTTCTCGTCGCCCTCGTGGCGCCACAGGTTGAGCTCCACCAGGGCTTCCATGGGGTCCGCGCTACGGGTCATGGGGTGGCGTCCGTACCAGTGGGCGCCCGCCGTCAGCCGGCTGCCCAGTCCGCCGGCGAGCAGGCGGGGCACGGTGCGGCGGCCGCGCCGCAGCGCGTCCTGGAAGAGGGCGAGTGCGGCCGTGGAGGCGCCCTCGGGCATGCCGACCGCGCCCATTCCCACTTCGAAGAAGGCCGCCAGGTAGTCGCCGTGGCGGGCCTCGTTCTCCTCCTGGAAGCGGTCCAGCTGGCGCTGTACCGCGCGCCGGCCCTCCGCGAGGTTGCGCATGCGCAGTTCCTGGTCGGAGGCGAGCAGGCCGAGGCTGAGCAGCGGGAAGTGGGAGCGGCCGTAGCGGGGCAGCTTGCGTTCGAGTTGGCGGGCCAGGAGTCCGAGGGCGTAGCGCGGCAGCAGGGACTGGGCCCCGCCGAAGTTGACGAAGGCGAAGGGGTAGTCGGGCCCGAAGCGCTCCATGAGCGCGCTGTGCGCCTCGCTGGCTCCGCTGCCGGCCGGACCGAGGAGCATGGTCAGGGGCCGCTCGGCCTCCGGGCTCTCCTGCAGGCACGAGTCGACCAGCGACAGGATGCCGCTGCGCCCCCGCAGGCCCATGCCCGTACCCGGCTCTCTCACGTGTGCCCCCCAGGACGTGCGTCGAGGAGTAGAGCCTGCCATCCGGAGCCTGAGTCAGACAGGGGTTTCCTCTCCTTGGTTCGATCAGTTCGATTCCGGCACCTCGTCGGCTCCGGCCGGTGACTCCATCGCGACGACGCGCCGGCCGACGACGAGGGTCGCCGCGACCGCGCTGAGGGCGAACGCGGCCACGATGACGGCGGGCCGGTCGAGCCGGTGCCGGCTGATGTGGTCGAGGGAGATGCGCCCCGGCCCGGTGACACCGAGACCGGCCGCGACCGCACCGAGCAGGGCCGGGTACTCGAAGCCGCCTTCCTGCGCGAAGAAGCCGGCGGGGGCGTGCACCGAGACGGCCCCGGCCATGGCGCCCGCCGCGGCGGCGCCCGCCGCGGGCGTGGCGAGCCCCAGGGCGAGCAGCGCACCGCCACCCGCCTCGCCGAGCCCCGCGGCGATGGCGCTGCGCCTGCCCGGAGTGAAGCCCATGTGCTCCATCGCCCGGGCCGTGCCCTCGATGCCGCCGCCGCCGAACCAGCCGAAGAGCTTCTGCGTGCCGTGTGCCATCAGGACGCCGCCTGCCGCCAGGCGCAGGGAAAGCAGTCCGAGGTCCTTGCGGAGGGTGAAGTGCATGGGGTGACCTTTCGACGGTTCGACGGTTCGACGGTTCGGCAGCTTCGGCAGCTTCGGCAGCTTCGGCAGTTCGACAGGAAGGATTCGGCGGAATGTCTTCCACGCCGTCCGTGGCGCCACACCGCACGCGCGCCGAATCGCCGAACCGGGTGGGCACGGCGGGTGGGGCGGACCGCCCCCGCGCGGCCCGCGCCGTGAGTATCACGCGCAGGGGATCTGAGGAGGGGCGCCGTGGTACTGCGCGACCGGGCCTTGTCCCCTGGGGCCATGACCGAGACCAACCCCGCGGCCGCGCAGGGCTCTTCGGCGCCGCGCACGAAGCCGTGCCAGTGGTGCGGGCGCCCTGTACCGCAGCGCTTCCCGGTGGTGCGCAAACTCCACTGCAACAC
Organism: Streptomyces sp. NPDC099050; assembly: GCF_044759865.1. Taxonomy (NCBI): domain Bacteria; kingdom Bacillati; phylum Actinomycetota; class Actinomycetes; order Kitasatosporales; family Streptomycetaceae; genus Streptomyces; species Streptomyces sp. NPDC099050. The sequence goes on from NZ_JBIWAE010000001.1 coordinate 417,671, forward strand.
CGGGCACTGGATCAGCGACGTGCGCGCCAACTTCTGGCGCCGGCTCTGGGACAACCTCTGACAGCTGTGGTCCACCCCGCCGGTCGGGCCACGCCTCGTCTACTCCTGCTCCTCGATCCCGACGGCTTCTTCCAGGTCCCGGTGAGCCTTGCTCTTCGGTCCCTCCTGCTGGTCCAGCAGGGCGTTGGCAATGGCGTCCAGCTTGCGCTGGATCGCGTGCTCGGCCCGGCGTTCGGAGTTCTTGAGGAGGGCGAGCAGCAGCAAGGACACCGAGGCCATGGCATCACCGGCGAGGTGCTGCCATTCCATCGGCAGGTGGAGGAGGTGGACGGTGATGAAGCCCGCCACCAAGAGGACGCACAGGAGGGAGAAGAGTGCCGAACTCGTGAAATTGGACGCGAGTTCCGCCAGCTTCTCGAAGCGGCCGAGCCGCCCCGCTCTGCCCTTTTCAGCCGGATGCTCCAAGGTCATGCCCGGCGTGTGCCCGGCTACGCCGGGTCGAACCCTCCGCCCGGCGACCGGCCGGCCGGCGGGCGGAGCCGAGTACGGCATATGCGACGAGGAGAGGTTTCCCCTTCCCTCAGCGGGTAGCCGAGGGGCGAAGACCACTGGGAACCGCTCGATGGAGGCGGCACATGTCCACCAGCACACTCATAGCGATCATCGTCGCGGCCGTAGTCGTGGTCGTGGCGCTGTCCCTGACCCTGACCCTGCTGGCGCGCCGGCGCCACCTGCGCGACCGCTTCGGGCCGGAGTATGAGCGGACCGTCGAGGAGAAGGGCGGCGCGCTGGCCGCGGAGCGCGAACTGCGCGCCCGCGAGCAGCGGCACGACCGGCTGGACATCAAGGAACTCCCCGCCGAGCGACGCCGCCAGTACACGGACGAATGGACCACCGTCCAGGAGAATTTCGTGGACCGGCCGGACGGCTCCGTCGCCGAGGCGGACGAGCTGGTGTCCCGCTTGATGAGCGAGCGCGGATACCCGACCGACGGGTACGGCCGGCAACTGAGCCACCTGTCCGTCGAACACGCGGGCACCCTGGACCACTACCGCTCCGCCCACGACGTCAAGGTACGGAGCGCTGACGGGCGGGCGACCACCGAGGAACTCCGGGGAGCGATGGTGCACTACCGCGCCCTCTTCACGGAGCTGCTCACTGACGAAAGGAACCGGTGACATGGAGAACCGTGCGGACACCGAGGGCCGGACCACCGAAACCGGCCCGACCACCGAAGACCTGGCACACCCCGTGACGGACGACGGGGCGGGGGCCCCGGTGTACCCGGGTGTGGCCACCCGGGACCGAGCGGTCCGTGAGACCCCGGGGACCCGCGAGGACCCGCAAGCCCACGAGGACTTCGAGACCCGCGAGGGCTACGGGAACCGGGAGGGCTACGGGAACCGGGAGGGCTTCGAGGCCCGCGAGGGCTACGGGAACCGCGAGATGCGCGACGAGGCCACCCCGCCCCCGGAGGAGGACCGTACGGTCGCCCCCGCCGGAGGGGACGCGTCGCCCGGCGGAGTTCCCGAGGGTGACTCCGAGCCGCTTCTCGGCACCTCGGACACCCAGGAGTTCCGACAGTCGTGGACCGACATCCAGGGCCGCTTCGTCGACGACCCCCAGGACGCGGTCAGGTCCGCGGACACCCTGGTGGCCGAGGTCATGCAGACCCTGGCCGGCACCTTCGCAGCGCACAAGCAGGAGCTGGAGGCGCAGTGGGGCCGGGGCGAGGAAGTGGAGACGGAGGACCTGCGGCAGGCGTTGCAGCACTACCGCTCCTTCTTCAACCGCCTGCTCAAGACCTGAGCGTGGCGGACCGCGGTGTCAGAAGCCACCGCGGAGCCGCATGCCGACGGGGCGGCCGTCGGGGTCCACCAGAGCGTGGTGCAGCGGGGTCGCGAGCAGGCGCCGGACGGTGGGCAGCCGCGGAGCGGCATAGCGGCGCAGCCGCCCCGCGGGGCGCGGGCCGTGGCGCCCGGCCGCGTGCCAGGCGTCCAGCACCGCGGCGGCTTCGCGGAGCCGGTCGAAGGCGGCCGACGGATCGCACAGCGGGTCCGTCGGCAGCGCCGCCTCCCCGTCGCCGGCGTCGAGGTGCTCGCGCATCAGCTCCAGGCGCAACTCCCGCGCGAACGGGCGGGCCCCGTCCCCGAGGCCGCCGGGGTCGACCGGCGGCCTCGGATCGGCGGCCCGGTCCAGGACGGAGCAGCTCAGCTCGGAGTCGTGCGTCCATGAACGCAGGTTGACGTTGTCGGAGCCGATGGAGGCCCAGATGTCGTCGATCACGCACACCTTGGCGTGTACGTATACAGGGGTGCCGGCATGGTTCTCCAGGCCGTACACCGCGACCCGGTCGCCTCCGGCACGGCGCAGCTCCTCCAGGGCGTTGACCCGTCCGATCAGGTTCATGGGCCCCGTGAGCAGGCCGTCCTGTTCCGGAACGGAAGGGATGACGGCGGCCAGCCGCAGCCGGGGACGCGCGCGCAGGGCCTGAGCGAAGCAGTCCACGACCCGTGGGGACCACAGGTACTGGTCCTCCACGTAGATCAGCGTCCGGGCCCGCCGCAGCGCCTTGAGGTAGGCCCGGGCGATGCTCCGCTCGCCATCAGGGGCGAAGGGATAGCCGCGCAGCAGCCGGTTCGGGTACGTGCGCAGCACCTGGACGGCGTGCGTGCCGCACGGCGCCGGATCGGGCTCCTGCGGCGGCAGCGGGTCCGCCCGGGTGTCCTCCCGGTCCAGCAGCTCGCGCAGGCGCATCAGCGGACTGCGGCTGAGCGGTGCGGGATCCTCCCAGCGCTCGCGGAAGACGGCTTCGACGTCGCCGACGACCGGGCCGCTCAGGGCGAGCTGGACGTCGTGCCACGGGGGGTGCGGGCCGTACCCGGGAGCCAGGGGCAGCGATTGGCGGTCGCCGCGGTGGTCGGCGTCGTCGTTGCGGTTGCGGCAGAGGTCGATGCCGCCGACGTACGCGACATCGCGCTCCGGGCTGCCGGGGTGCCGCAGCACCACCATCTTCTGGTGGTGCGAGCCGCCGGGCCGCACGCGCAGGTCGAGCAGGCACTCGCCGCCGGCCGCTTCGACGTCCTTGCTGAGGGACCGGTTCTCCTCCTCGCTGAACCGGAAGCCGTCCAGGTGGGAGCGCCACAGCAGCCCTTTGACGATGACACCGCGCCGGGCCGCCGCGCCCAGCACGGCCGCGATCTCCGTACCGGGTCCGCGGAGCCGCTCGTCGGGATCGCCGCGCCAGTCGGTGAACAGGAGCAGGTCGCCGGCGCGCATCGCCCGGACGCGTTCGAGGAGCTCGGCGAAGTACGTGGCGCCGTGGACGAGCGGACGGGCCTCGTTGCCCTCGGACCATGCCGCCCCGCCCGCCCGGCGATGTTCCAGCCGGGTGGCCGTGTTGCCGCGTTCTCCGGGTGCCAGGAGCCAGTCCGAGATGGGCATCGTGAAGCCTCCACTCGCGCGGTTACCCGCTTCCCACCCTGGCACCAGGGACGGGGATCCGCACGCCGCGGAAGGAGATGGAAGGAGATGTCGTGACGGAGGGGGACCCGGAAACCGACCTCGCGGAGCCGACGTGAGGGCGATCGACCCCGGAGACCAGGCCCGAACCCCCGCCGGCCCGGGTGCCGAGGTGCCGGTGGGCCACGCACGGTCCAGCCTGGAGGGAGTCCTCCCACGCAACCCAAGCGACGACCCGGAGGGATCAGACCGTGGACCGATCTCTGCCCGGCGTGCGCGGATGGCTCGGGCACGTGAAGAAGGGCGCCGCCGGACTCGGCGAGCGCCGGGCCCGGTTCCGTGCGCAGCGCGAGGCCGAGGCCGAGGCCGCCGAAGCGTGGGAGGAAGGCGGTCCGCCGCAGGCGCCGCACGGGCCGGCCGGCACCGGAGCGCGGGATCCCGCGGCCGCCGTGCCCTGGGGGGTACGGGTGGCCGCCGAGGCCGGCTGGCGGTTCCTGGTGCTCGCCGCCACCGTCTGGGTGCTGATGAGGGTCATCGGCGCGGTGCGGCTCGTCGCCCTCGCCTTTGTGGTCGCGCTCCTGGTCACCGCACTGCTCCAGCCGACCGTCGCCCGGCTGCACCGGCGCGGACTGTCCCGGGGCGCGGCCACGGCCCTGACCGCGACCTGCGGATTCGTGATGCTCGGACTGGTCGGCTGGTTCGTCGTCTGGCAGGTGCTCGACAACCTCGACAACCTCTCGGACCGGGTTCAGGAGGGCATCGGCGAGCTCAAACAGTGGCTGATCGACAGTCCCCTGCACGTCACGGAACAACAGATCAACGACATCGCCGACAGCCTGAGCGACAGCGTCGGCACCAGCACCAGCGACATCACCTCCACAGGCCTTCAGGGCGTGACCGTCCTGGTCGAGGTGATCACCGGGCTGCTGCTGGCCATGTTCGCGACCCTGTTCCTCCTGTACGACGGCAAGCGCATCTGGCGGTGGACGCTGCGGCTCGTCCCCGCCGCGGCCCGTCCGAGGGTCGCCGGCGCCGGCCCGCCCGCCTGGCGGACCCTCACCGCCTACGTGCGCGGCACCATGATCGTCGCGATGATCGACGCGGTCTTCATCGGCGTGGGCATCTACTTCCTGGGCGTACCGCTCGCGGTTCCGATCGGCGTGGTGATCTTCCTGTCCTCCTTCGTGCCCCTCGTGGGCGCCGTCGTCTCCGGAGCACTCGCGGTCGTGGTCGCCCTCGTCACCGATGGGGTCTTCACCGCCCTGATGGCGCTGATGGTCGTCCTCGTGGTGCAGCAGATCGAAGGGCACGTGCTCCAACCGTTCATCCTGGGCCGGGCGGTCCGGGTCCACCCGCTCGCCGTCGTCCTGGCCGTCGCCACGGGCGGCACCATCGCCGGGATCGGCGGGGCCGTCGTAGCGGTCCCGCTCGTCGCCGTGGCGAATACGGTGATCACCCACCTACGGGCCCACCCCGCCGGCGCCGTCCAGGACACGGGGCCCCCGCCGGGCTGAAGGGAAGACAACACGAGGCGTCAGCCGAAACCGCTCCACAGAGCCGGATCGGGCGGTTGTCGCCGTGCCGTGCCATGCCGTGCCGTGCGCGTGTGCGCGAGCAGGTGCGGCGCGCCGTCTGTTCCACAGCAGAACCCCACGGACGCGCAGGCCGGCGAACCCCTCGCACCCGCCGTCGAGGACGCCCTGCGCGATGTGCTCGCCCGGACCCGCACCCTGCCGGGCCCTCCCGCCGGGGCGTGGTCGCCGCCGGAGCCGGAGGTTCTGTGCCGGCACGTGAACCAGCTGCGCGCCTACGTGTGCAGGCGGCTGTTGCCCTCTTCGTGCCCGTCGGCGGTGGGCTCGTCGAACCAGTAGTCGCCGGCCGCGAGGTAGCGGAAGCTGTGGGTGGTCTTGGCGGGGAGGGCGACGGTCACGGCGCGCGTTCCGTCGGTCCGGGGTGCGAGGACGTGCGTGCCGGGATGCCAGTCGTTGAACGTGCCGACGACGCTCACCGGCCCGGGCGGGAGGTCCCCGGGAAGGACGAAGGTGACGTCGGTCGTGTGTTTGCGGCGCTTGCGCTCCAGCACGTACTGCTCCTTCTCACAGGGCGGGCGCTACCCGCCGACCGGGGACAGCTTGACGCCCCCGGCCCGTCCCGGCCCACGACCCGCCGCAAGCGCACCCACGTCACCCGTCCGAGCGGACCCGCTCGCGTGAGGCCGCGGCTTCGCCGGCACCACGCCACCTGAACCGGCCGGCGCCGCCTGAACCGGCCGGCCGCCGCCTCAGGCGGGCCAGGTGCCGGTCAGGCGCTTGGCGGCCACCGCGCCGCCGCGGTCGATCGCGGCCTTGACCGCGGCGAACACAGCGCCCTGGAGGGCCGCGGCGATGAGGATCTCCCGCCACGTACGGTCCTCGTCGGTGGCGCTCGGCGCGTCGTCCTGGTGGCCGAGCCTTTTCCAGATCTGCTTGAAGGCCAAACCGGCCAGCAGACCCCCTGTGGCGCCGAGCGCCAGACCCACGGGCTTGTAGGCGATCTTCGAGGTCTCCACCGCTGCCTCCGCTTCGTTGCCGTTCCCCCGGCGCCTGCCCCGAGCCGCTCGCGGCTAACGCGCGGAGCCGGGCGGGCAGGTTTACCGGACGGGCATCGGGACAGACGCACCACGTCAGATGATCGCCAACGATCGGAGTGAGAGCCGTGTCGGGTGAGCAGAAGATGAAGGCCAAGAAGGAACAGGCCAAGGGCAAGGCCAAGGAAGCGATGGGCCGCACCGTCGGCAACGAGCGCCTCACCGCCGAGGGGCGCGCGGAGCAGATGAAGGGCGATGCCCGCCAGGCCAAGGAGAAGGCCAAGGACGTCCTCAAGGACTAGCGCGGCAGACCGACTTCACCGCGGCAGACCGACTTCACCGAAGCAGAAACAGAAACAGAAGCCGAAGCCAAGGCATGAGCGGCCACGGCCTCCTTCCCCCGGACGGGCGACGGAGGCCGTGGCCGTACGCGTGCGCCAGGTCCCTGAGCCTGCCGCGGTCGACGTCGGCCGCGGACCCGTCCTGGGTGTCCAGTGCGAGGGTCTCGACCTGGCCGACGCCCCAGCCGTAGGCAAGCTTGTGGAGTTCGAGCACGAAGAAGGACTCCATGGTGGCGATCCCCTCGATGTTCCTTCGAAAACAGGCTGTCGACGGGGACGTCGTCGACCTCGGCGGGCATCCCGGCGCGGTGCCTACCGCCGGTGAGGATGTTGACGAGGACGTCCGGGACCCCGGCCGCGGCGAGCGCCTCCATCGCCTTCCGCACGGTCAGCGGGGTATCGGCCAGGGGCTTGCGATCAGGGCGTCGCCGGTGGCCAGGCCGCGGGCGGCGAACTCGGCGAACATCCGCAGCGGGAAGTTCCAGGGCGTGAGGCCCCCAGGTGCCCACCGCGCGGCGGGCCGGACGCACACCAAGTGAAGGCGTGACCCCGTCCCTGTAGGAATCCCGGGGAGGAAGCAGCGTAGAGGCCAAGGACACTTCGCTACGGGACCTCGTACCCGGACCGGGGCGGCGCAGCCGCACGCAGCCGGTGCGGTGCGCCGCCGAGGTGGCGGCCCGCTGCGGAACCGGTACACGGTGGAGCGCCCGCCGATGGACAGCGGCCGGGATTCCGATGGGTCGGGCGGCCATCCTCGGTGTGCGCCCTCCGCCTCCGGACGACCCGGGCCCGGAGCGTTCGGGCGCGGCAGGGCACCCGCCCCCACCGCGAACCCGATCCCGGGAGTGTCATGTCCGTCCACGCCGTCCTCCGCCGCTCCGCCGAACTGCCCGGGCGGGCCCGGCTCGCGGCCTGCCGCGCCGGTGACGCGGCCGTCGCCGCCGTCCGCCGCGCGGTGTCGGCGGCGCCGCTGCCCTGGCCCCATGAGGGTCAGGCGAGCGTGGAGGTGGAGGGGATCGGCTGCCTCGGCACGGTCGGCGAGCAGCGGCCGGTGCCGATCGCCAGCCTCACCAAGGTGATGACCGCTTACGTCGTCCTGCGCGAGCACCCGCTCGGCCCGGGCGAGTCCGGGCCCGTGGTCCGCGTGGACGGGGCCGCCGCCCGCGAGTCCGGCTCCACGATCGAATCGGTGGTGCCCGTCGGGGAAGGGCAGGAATTCTCCCTGCGGCAGCTGCTCGCGTACCTGCTGATCCCCTCGGGAAACAACATCGCCAGGCTCCTCGCCCGCTGGACCGCCGGCTGCGAAGCGTCCTTCGTGCGCCGGATGAACGAGGCGGCCGCGGAACTCGGCATGGCCCGTACACGGTTCACCAGCTCCTGCGGCATGGACACCGGGAACACCAGCACGGCCGTCGACCTGCTCGTCCTGGCCCGCACGGTCATGCGAGACGAGGTGTTCCGGACCATCGTCGCCACCCCGTCGGTCCGCCTCCCGGGAGACCGGGGCGAGGCGCGCACCACCAACCGGCTGCTCGGCCGGCACGGTGTCGCCGGGTTGAAGACGGGCACCAGCACGCCGGCCGGGGGCAACGTCCTGTGGGCCGCGTACAAGGACGTCGACGGCAGCCGCAGGCTGGTCCTCGGCGCCGTGCTCGCGCAGCGCAGCGGCTGCTCCCCGGTGCGCGCACGGGCGGCCGTCTGGGCCCACAGCCGCCGCCTGGTCGAAGCCGTCCAGCGCGCACCGCTCGAGGAACTCGCGAGACTCAGGCCCTCCGCGCCGGCGGCGCACCCGTCCCTGACGCCGCCGATCCCCGGCGGGGCGGCGGCACTGTCTGGTAGCGGTCGGGCGGGGTAGGCGACCAGGGACCAGGTGGGAGGGACACGACGGAGGAGGCGGCCATGAGCGGGAACGGACGGGACGGGGCAGAGAGCGCGTCCGAGCAGAGCCGATCCGCGACGGACGAGCCCGCGGGGACCGAGCCCGCGGAAGGCGGCACCGGCGGGGACGCCGCGAAGCGCCGGCGTCCGGGGATGGGGCGCGAGGAGCAGGTACGCCCGCATCGCCCTCAGGGGGGCCGGCCCGGGGGAGCCCGGCAGCCGGTGCTGCTGCCCGACGAGGGCGCCATGGTCGACGAGCACGGGCGCCCGCCCGGCGTCCCGTCGCGGACGGGCACCGGCTCCGGCTCGCCGCCCTCCGACCAGGAACGCGTCGACCGGGCCGCCGCCGAAGCGGTGGACCCGGGTACGCCCGGCCACCGGTGAGCGGTCCGCACGGGCGCTTGCCCGCTTGCGTTCGGCGGGAACCGATCCCGGCGGGGCGGGGCGGGGCGGGGCGAGGCGAGGCGAGGTGAGCGTCAGGGGAACGCCTCGGGTGTTGCGACTGCCTCCCACGGCCGGACCGTGCACCTGATACCCCAAGGCGAGCTGGACGAGGAGGTTGCCGCCGTCTTCGACCGCCTGCGCCCCGCGCTCGGCGCGGCCATCGGGGTGGTCATCTGTGCGCACGGTGCCGTTCACGGACGCGGCCGGACCGCACCACCTGCTCGACTTCGTGCGGACCGCACGGGAGCGGGGCGTCAGGGTCCACGCGTGGCAGTGGAAGCGCCGGCCGCGGCGGCGGGGATCCCAGAGCGCTCCGGCATGACCCGCGACGAACTCCGCGACGCGCCCAGCGCCTCCGGCACTGCCTCCGACACCGGTTCCGGCCGCGGCTCCCGGGAGCCCGTGCGGCGGCGGCCGCACAGCGGTGATCCGTGTCCGAGACCCGCCGGGCCGCGAGGCCGTCGCGGGTCAGGGAGCGATCATCGAAGCCGTGCGGCAAGGCGCAATCATCAGAATTCTGGATCTTCTCCGCCTGCCGTCGCGCCACGCCTCGCCGTGCCGGCTCGGGACGCGTCGTCCGGCCGATCGCGGGTAGGCGCCGGTCGTGAGCTACGTGAGCCCTGGCAGGGAATACACCCGGCCCGGCCGCTACCGCCTGGTGGTCAGCGGGGCCTGTCCGTGGGCGAGCCGGGCGGTCATCGTACGGCGCCTCCTCGGACCGGAGCGCCCCTTCGGCGACGGCACCGCGCCGGCGCCGCCCGCCCCCGGAGAGACGGTCGGCGGCCACTGCCATGCATAGGCCTTCAGAGAGGAAACCGATGACGAACGGGACGGACCAGCAGGGACGCGACGAGTCGCCGGAGGAGCGCGCCGACCGGCAGTGGCAGGAACTCATCCAGGAGATACGGGTCGCCCAGACGGGTGTCCAGATCTTGTTCGGATTCCTGCTCACCGTGGCCTTCACCCCCGTGTTCGCGGGGCTCGCGCAGAGCGAGAAGGTGATCTACGTGGTGACGGTGGTGCTGGGATCCCTGGCGACCGGCGCCCTGATCGGTCCCGTGGCCCTACACCGACTCGTCTCGGGGCGCAGGATCAAGCCCGAGGCCGTCGCATGGGCATCGCGCCTGACCGTCACGGGCCTCCTGCTGCTCCTCGCCACCAGCACCTCGGCCCTGCTCCTCGTCCTCAGGGTCGCGACCGACAACGGCCTCGCGACGTGGCTCGTCGGCGGGGTGTTCGCCTGGTACGTGCTGTGCTGGTTCGTGCTGCCCCTGTGGGCACGGGTCCGCTACACCGCCACGCACTGACCTTCGGAAACGGCCGCCTATCCCGTCGCGGCGAGCTGTGCCTCCGCCGCGGCGATGGCTTCGAGGGCGGTGGCCCTGCCCATCAGCACGCACAGGGTGTACGCGGTGTCGTCCATGGCCCGCAGGGCACCGGGGTCGTGGGGGGAGGCCGCGAGGCGGGCCTGGCAGCCGCGCAGCCGGGTCAGGACTTCCTCGGTCCGGGCGGGATTCGGCGCGAGCCCGGCGCCGCGCGGACCGCCCGCCGGGCCGCGGGTCCGGGCCGCCTCGACGGCGCGGCGCAGGGCGCGTTCGAGGCGGGCGGGCAGGGCGGTGCCGCACGAGGTGGCGGTCATCGCGGCCGCGAGGTCCCGGACGGCGACGTCGGCCAGGTCCGCGGCCGTCGCGAGGATGCGCAGCGCGTCGCGGGCCGAGCAGGGGGTCGTGGCCATGAGCATCCCGACGGCCCAGTTGCCCGTCGGCGCGGGCACCGGGTGCCCGGGCGTCCGGGCGGCGGGGGCCTGTCGGCTCGGTGGGGTGGTTTCAGGTGTCGGCACGGGGGTCCTCCGGTCCGGGTCGGTGGGGTGGTGCGGTGCTCCGCTTAGGGACGCTATGCCCGCCGTCTGAACACGGGCGCCGCGGCGCGCTGGTTCAGGGCCCGAACAACCGCCATGACCCGCCCGGCCGACGGGCCCGGCCCCCGCGGCGCCCCCGGGCGGCAATCCCTAGTCCGCGGCCACGGCCTCGACGAGGCTGTCGACGACTCCGCTGAGCCGTCCGTGACGCCGGTGCGCGGCGCGTTGCCGGGCCGCCCCGCCGCCTTCGGTCCGGACCTCCGCCAGCAGGGCGTCGACCAGCTCCGAGTCGCCCGACGCCGCGAGGCCCGGGCCGGCCCGGGCCCGTAGCCGGGCGATCAGCGTCCACGCGGGCACCACGACGCCGTCGACCGGGTCCAGGCCGTCGCCGCACAGGCCGTGGGCGGCCGCGAGCAGGTGCGCCTCGCGGAGCCTCGCCGAATGCGGTGCGGGGGCCGGCGCCCCGTCGGCCGCCTCGGCGCGCAGGGTCGCGGCCAGGCCCCGTACGAGAACGGCCAGGAGGACGACCGTGCCGATCCGGGCGTTCACGTCGGCCACGCGGATCTCCAGCGTCGGCACGTGCTCGGACGGGCGGGCGTACCAGTAGATCATCCGCCGGTCCAGCACCGTGCCGCTGCGCACGAGCTCCTCGGCGCAGTGTTCGTACGCGGCTTCGTCGAGGACCGGGGCGGGCCCGACGGTCGGCCAGCGGGCGTGCTCCACGGCTCGCCAGCTCGCGTACCCGGAGTCCCGGCCCCGGTCGAAGGGGGAATTGGCCGCGAGGGCCTGGAGGACGGGCAGCCAGGGGCGCATCCGGTTGGCGAGGTCGAGGGCCTCCGCCCGGTTGTCCACGCCGATGTGGACGTGGCAGCCGCAGACCGCCTGGTCGTAGTTGCCGAGGATCCGGGCGAAGCGGGACTCCATCCGGCGGTAGCGCTCGTCGGGCGTGACGGTCAGCGGGTGCTCGGGCGGCACGACGGAGGTTCCCGCGGCCAGCAGCAGGCACTCCTCGGCGGCCGCGGCGCGGATCACCTCGGCCCGGATCCGGGAGAGCTCCGATCTGAGCGCGGCGGGGTTCGTGGTGGGGCTCGTGCAGACCTCCACCTGGGCGGTGAAGAACTCCGGCTGCACCAGCGGCCCCAGCGTGCGCGCGGCGGCTTCTATGACGCGCGGGCCGCGCCCCACCGGGGCCCGGCTGCGGCGGTCGACGAGGAGGAACTCCTCCTCCACTCCCATCGTCAGGATCGGGACCCGGCCGGGAACGGCCTCGCGCCCCGCGTCCGTCGCGGTCGCCCTGGATACGGTCAGTGACATCGAAAGCCCCCTCCGTGGATCGAGGCGGATCGTCCGGCCCGGGAAGGTCGATCGGGGCCCGGGCCCCGGGCCCCGGGCCGGCTGGTCAAGGGCGTCTACCCGTCGGACCGCCGCTCACGCGCAGGTCCGGGCGACGGCGGCCGGATCGGGCGCGGCCGCGCGGCCGTCAGGCGAGCGAGGGGAAGAAGGGCAGGTAGTCCTGGTCCCCGACGGACGGGATCACGGTGTAGCTGGCCTCGGGAAGCTCGTTCCACACGCCGGGCAGGTCCCCCAGCGGTTCGGAGACCACGAGGCGCGATGCGTCGGAGATGTCTTCGAGGAACTTCACCTCGGGGTGCAGGTGGCGCACGGTATCGGCGCGGCTGCTGTAGAAGAGCGACCGGGAGGCGCCGACGCTCGAATAGCGGAATGCCCAGAGGCGCTCCCCGTCGCTGATGGCCAGGGTCATCTGAACCGGTTCGGCGACGCCGTGCTCCTTGCCGAGCCGCTCCACGAGCCCGGTCATCCTGGCCACGGCCCCCGGGACGTCCTGGTCCAGCCCGAAGGTCACCGCCAGGTAGAACATGACCTCCGAGTCGGTGGAGCCCTCGATGGCCGGGAAGAGCGCCGGATCGACGGCCAGGCAGAGGTCGCGCTGCAGCCGGGGGAAGTCCGCGATGGCCCCGTTGTGCATCCACAGCCACCGGCCGTGACGGAAGGGGTGGCAGTTGGTCTGCTGTACGGCCGAACCCGTCGAGGCGCGGATGTGCGCGAAGAACAGCGGCGAGCGGACGTGCGCGGCGAGCTCGCGCAGGTTGCGGTTGTTCCAGGCCGGGGCGATGTCCCGGAAGACGGCCGGGGTGCCGTCCCCGTTGTCGCTGTACCAGCCGAGGCCGAAGCCGTCGCCGTTCGTCGTCTCCACGCCCATCCGGGCGTGCAGGCTCTGGTTGATCAGCGAGTGTTCGGGCCGGTAGAGCACGGCGTCGAGCAGCATGGGCGAACCCGAGTAGGCGAGCCAGCGGCACATGCGTACCTCCCTTTCGCGGCCTGCTCCGAGCCTAACCCCGTACGCGGCCGCGGTCCTGGCATCCGCCGCGGCGGGGCGCCGCGGCGGATCCGGGGCCGGGATCAGCAGATCCGCGGCAGCTGCTCCCCGATCGGCAGGTCCACCACGCGGGTGCCGCCCAGCCCGGTGCGGGCCACGACCATGCCCGGGTGGGCCTCCACGGCCTCGCCGATCACGGTCGCCCCCCGCCCCAGGGGATGCGCCCGCATCGCGTCGAGCACGGCTTCGGCGTGCTCGCGCGGTACGAAGGCCACGAGCTTGCCCTCGTTGGCCACGTAGAACGGGTCCAGGCCGAGGATCGAGCAGGCGTTCGCGACGGCCGGGGGCACCGGCACCCGGGACTCGTGGACGAGGACACCGGTGCCGGAGGCGGTGGCGATCTCGTTGAGCGCGGCGGCCAGACCGCCCCGGGTGGGGTCGCGCAGGACGTGCAGATCGGGGGTGACCGCGAGCATGCTCCGGACCAGGCCGCCCAGCGGAGCGCAGTCGCTCTCCACGTCCACCCCGAACTCCAGACCCTCGCGCACGCTCATGATGGCGACGCCGTGCAGCCCGATCTCACCGCTGACGATGACCACGTCGCCCGGCACGACCCGCTGGGCGCGCAGGTCCACCCCCGCGGGGATGACGCCGATGCCCGCGGTGTTGATGTAGACGCCGTCCCCGTGCCCGCTCTCCACGACCTTCGTGTCCCCGGTGACCACCTCCACGCCGGCGGCCCGCGCGGCATCGCCCATCGCGCGGGCGACTCGGGCGACCACGGACATCTCGACGCCCTCCTCCAGGATGAACCCGCAGGAGAGGTACGCCGGTTCGGCCCCCGACATGGCCAGGTCGTTGACCGTGCCGTTGACCGCGAGGTCACCGATGCAGCCGCCCGGGAAGAACAGCGGGCGCACGACGTAGGAGTCCGTGGAGAAGGCCAGCCGCACGCCCCCGAGGGAGAGCGCGGCGGAGTCCCCGAGCTGGGCGAGGGCGGGGCCGCCGAACTCCGGGAGGAAGAGGTGCTCGACGAGTTCGGCGGACAGCGCGCCGCCCCCGCCGTGGCCCATCACCACCCGGGGGTGGTCGCGCAGCGGCGCCGGGCAGGTCCAGCCCGTGATGTCCAGGGGTGCGGTCTCGGTGGGTGCGGTCTCAGCCAACGGGGCTCGCCTCCAGCGGCGTCGTCGGGGCGGCCGGCGCGGCCTGGAGGTCGAGCCGGCGGTAGAGGTAGTACGCGGCGCAGGCGCCCTCGCTGGAGACCATCGTGGCGCCGAGCGGGTTGCGCGGGGTGCACAGGGTGCCGAAGGCCTCGCACTCGTGCGGTTTGATGAGCCCCTGGAGCACCTCGCCGCTGCGGCACTCGGCGGGTTCCCGCGTGGTGATCCCGGTGACCGAGAAGCGGTGCTCGGCGTCGAACTCCCGGTAGCGCCCGGACAGTCGCCAGCCGCTGTCCGGGATGACCCCGATCCCGCGCCAGGCCCGGTCCGTGACCTCGAAGACGTCCTCCAGCATGGCGAGGGCGGCGGGATTGCCCTCCGGGCGGACGGCGCGCTCGTACGCGTTCTCCACGGTGTGCTCGCCCCGCTCGAGCTGGAGCACGGTGCGCCGTACGCCTTCGAGGATGTCCAGCGGCTCGAAGCCCGTCACCACGATCGGCACCCGGTGGCGCGCCGCGAGTTCCGGGTATTCAGCCATGCCCATCACGCTGCACACGTGCCCGGCGGCGAGGAAGCCCTGCACCCGGCAGCTCGGGGACCGCATGATGGCCTCGATGGCCGGGGGAACCCGTACGTGGGAGACCAGCAGGCTGAAGTTGCGGATGCCCAGCCGCTTCGCCTGGTGGACCGTCATCGCGTTCGGCGGGGCCGTGGTCTCGAAGCCGATCCCGAAGAACACCACCTCCCGGTCCGGGTTCTGCCGGGCGATGGTCAGGGCGTCGAGCGGGGAGTAGACCACCCGTACGTCACCGCCCTCGCTGCGGACCCGGAACAGGTCGCGGCCGGTCCCGGGGACCCGGAGCATGTCGCCGAAGGAGCAGAAGATCACGCCCGGCCGGGAGGCGATCTCCAGCGCCTTGTCGATGACCTCCAGCGGGGTGACGCAGACGGGACAGCCCGGTCCGTGAATCAACTCCACCTGATCGGGGAGGAGTTGATCGATGCCGTGCCGGATGATGGTGTGCGTCTGACCGCCGCACACCTCCATCAGTGCCCAGGGGCGGGTCACCGCGGAGTGGATCTCGTCCAGGAGCCGGCGCGCGAGGGCGGGATCCTGGAACTCGTCGATGTACTTCACCGCGACTCTCCCTCGCCACCGTCGGCGGCGTCCGCCGCCAGCTCCCACGGGTCGCCGAACTCCTCCTGGAGCATGCCGAGTTCCGCGAACAGGGCGAGGGTCTGCTGCGCGGACTCCTCGTCCAGACGCTGGAGGGCGAAGCCCACGTGGACGATGGCGTACTCGCCGACCTGGAGGTCGGGCAGGTACTCCAGGCACACCTCCTTCTGCACGCCGCCGAAGTCGACCGTGGCCATGCGGGTGCCGTCCTTCTCCGCGATGTCAAGCACTCTGCCGGGTACCGCCAAGCACATGGACCTCTCCTCGCTGTGGGGGGTCGGTGGCGCCGCGGGCGGCCGCCACCATGAGCTGACCGAGTGCCAGCCCGCCGTCGTTCGGCGGGACCTTGCGGTGCCGCAGTACGGTGAAGCCGAGCCCGCTCAGCGCGCGGGCGCAGGACGAGGACAGCAGGGTGTTGGCGAAGACCCCGCCGGTCAGCGCCACCGTGTCCAGGGCGTGCCGTTCGCGCGCCAGAACGCACAGCTCCGCGACGAGTGCGGTGACGGCGTCGTGGAAGCGGGCCGCGATCACGGACGGATCCACCCCCGCCCGCAGATCGGCCACCAGCGAAGCCAGCAGCGGAGCCGGATCGGCGGTGACGGGGCCGCCCCGGCCGGGCGCCGGGTGGTTCAGGGCGAAGGCGTAGGGGTGCCGGTCCGAGCGTCCCGTTCCCCGCAGCGCGGCGGATTCGAGCTCCATCGCGGCCTGGGCCTCGTACCCGGAGTGCTGGCAGATGCCCGCCAGGGAGGAGACGCTGTCGAAGAGCCGTCCCATGCTGGACGTGGCGGCGCAGTTCACACCGCGCTCCAACTGCCTTGACAGCACTCGGAGTTCCTCGTCCGGGCAGCTGCTCGCACACGGCAGGTCCGGGTCCCAGGGGATGCCCGCCGCCCGCAGGTGCGACAGCGCCATGCGGTACGGCCGGCGCACCGCGGCGTCACCGCCCGGCAGTGGCACGTACGCGAGGTGCGCGAAGCGGGTGTACCCGGCGTAGTCGGCGAGGAGCACCTCGCCGCCCCACACCGCGCCGTCGTCGCCGTAGCCCGTGCCGTCGAACGCGACGCCGATCACCCGGCGGCCGCCGTCCAGGCCGTGTTCGGCCAGCGCGGACGCGATGTGCGCGTGATGGTGCTGGACGCGCACCAGGGGCCGGCCCCCGGCGTTGCGGACCGCCCAACGGCCCGACCGGTACCCGGGATGCCGGTCGGTGGCCAGCAGGACCGGAGAGACGCCGGTGACGGACTCCAGCTGCCGTTCGGCCCGCTCGAAGGCGATCTGGGTGGACAGGTCGTCCATGTCGCCGATGTGGGCCGACAGCCAGGCCCGGCGGCCCTCCCCGAGGCAGAGGGCGTTCTTCAGGTCGCCCCCCGTCGCCAGCGTGGCGGGGACGGGAAAGGGCAGCGGCAGCGGAAGCGGGGCGTATCCGCGCGCACGCCGGACCAGCAGCTCGGCGCCGTCGCAGACCCGCACCACGGAGTCGTCGCACGGGACGTGAATGGGCCTGTCGTGCGTGAGCCAGCCGTCGGCGAGGCCGGCCAGCCGCTCCAGGGCCTCCTCCTCCCCGGTCACGATGGGCTCGCCCGCGAGGTTCCCGCTGGTCATGACGAGCAGCGCGGGCCCCGCGGGATCGCCGGGAAGCCCGAACAACAGGTGGTGGAGCGGGGTGTACGGGAGCATGACGCCGAGGTCGGGGCTGCGCGGCGCGACCTCCTCGGCCGGTCCGGGGACACCGGCGCGCCTGCGGAGCAGCACGATGGGCCGGACGCTCCCGGTGAGCAGGGCGCGCTCGGCGGGGCCGAGGTGCGCCAGCCGCTCCGCCTCGGCGAGGTCGCGTGCCATCACCGCGAACGGCTTGTCGCCGCGGGACTTGCGCCGGCGCAGTTCCGCCACGGCCCCGGGCAGGGTGGCGTCGCAGGCCAGGTGGTAGCCGCCGAGCCCCTTGACCGCCAGGATCGCGCCCCGGGCCAGCAAGCGGCGGGCCCCGGCGACCGGATCCGTACCGGCGGGCTCGTACGGTTCGGCCCCGGCCCCGGCCCCGACCCCGGCGACCAGCAGTCGCAGCCGGGGACCGCAGGCCGGGCAGGCGACCGGCTGGGCGTGGAACCGGCGGTCGGCCGGGTCGGCGTACTCGCGGGCGCAGTCGGGGCACATCGGGAAACCGGCCATGGTCGTGTGCACGCGGTCGTAGGGCAGTCCGGTGACGATCGTGAAGCGGGGGCCGCAGTGCGTGCACGTGATGAAGGGGTGCCGGTGGCGTCGGTCGGCCGGATCCGCCAGTTCCGCGAGGCACGCGGCGCACGTGGCGGTGTCCGGGGAGACCAGGGTCCGGGCCGGGCCGCCGCTCCGGGAGGCGATGATCGAGAATCCCGCGCCGCCGACCACCGGCACCTCGCAGTGGTCCACGGCGTCCACCACGGCCAGCGGCGGGGCGTCCGCCGCGAGGCGCTCGCAGAAGGCGGAGACGGCGGCCGCCGCTCCCTCGACCTCGGTCACCACTCCCTCCGGGGTGTTGGTGACGTGCCCGGCCAGACCGAGCCCGGTGGCGCGTGCGTAGACGTACGGCCGGAAGCCGACGCCCTGCACCACGCCCTGGACGGTGACCCGGCGGCGCTGTACGGACTCCATCAGCGGGTGTGCGCTTGCGCTGCCGCTGGGGGACTGGACGGCCTCGGTGTGTGGCCGTGCCCGTGATCGTGTCCGTCCGCCGGGCCGTGCGTGTGGCCGTCGTGGTCGTGGCCGTGGCTGTGCTCATGGCCGTCCGCGCCGCCGCCCTGTGTCCCTGCACGGGCGCCGGCCATCACCGGGGTGTGCGCCGCGGCTCCCGCGCCGACCGCCTGTGCGCGGTCCAGCAGCAGGCCGAGGCCCTCGCCGGTGCGGGCCGAGGTGAGCACCACCTCCACCCCCGGGTTGACCCGCTCGACGTTCGCGCGGAAGGCCGCCTCGTCGAACTCGACGGCCTGCGCGATGTCGGTCTTGGTGACGACGACGAGCTGGGCCAGGCCGAAGGCCGTCGGGTACTTCAGCGGCTTGTCCTCGCCCTCGGTCACCGACGCGAGGACCACGCGCAGCGACTCCCCGAGGTCGTAGGAGGCCGGGCAGACCAGGTTGCCGACGTTCTCGACGAAGAGCAGGCGTGTGTCCTCGGGCAGCCAGCCGTCCAGGTGGCGGCCCAGCATCACGGCCTCCAGATGGCAGAGCCCGTCGGTGAGCACCTGCTTGACGGGTGCCCCCGAACGGGCCAGCCGCACCGCGTCGTTCTCGGTGGCCAGGTCCGCGGTGAGGGCCGCGACGGCCACCCCGCGTTCCCCGGCGAGCAGCAGTTCCCGCTCCAGCAGTGCGGTCTTGCCGCTGCCCGGACTGGACAGCATGTTGACCACCGTCGTGCCGCGGGAAGTGAGTTCGGCGCGCAGGGCCTGCGCGGCCCCGTCGTTCTTGGCGAGTACCGCCTGTTTCAGGTCGACCACTCGGCACATGGGTCAGGCCTCCTCGGAGATCGGTGCGCGGCAGGTGGCGGCAGCGGCCCCGGTGGCCGCGGTGGACTGCGCGTCCTCCCAGGTCACCGTGAGGATGCGCAGCTCGCGCCCTGAGAGGAGCTCCACCTCCGTGGCCCTCCCGCACGTGGGACAGCACAGTTCGGGAGGCATCCCCACGGCCCAGTCACCCGCGCAGGCGCCACAGCGCGCACGGGCCGCCTCGGACCGGACGACGAGCTCGGCGCCCTCCAGGACCGTTCCGGCGCAGGCCAGTTCGAAGCAGAAGCCGAGTGCGTCCGGGACCACGCCGGCCAGCTCGCCGACCTGGAGCTCCACTCGGCTCACGACGCTTCCGGCCTCCGGGGCCGCTTCCTCCACCTGGCCGACGACGGCCAGGGCGATCGACATCTCGTGCATCGGATTCGGTCTCCGTCCTGCCGGGGCTCATTACACCGGCAGGACCCGGGCACCGCGGCCGGGCACGCCGGGAGCCCGTACGCCCCGTACTCCATTCGGAGGGCGGGGCGTACGCGTTCACATGCGGCGGATGCGCAAGTAGCGCCTGATGTCCGGCAGGATCTGCTTGAGGACGGCGACCAGGGCCAAAGCGGCGGCCCCGCCGACGACTGCCTTCTTCATGGGGTGCTCCTCAGTTCTCGGCGGTTCGGGTCGTCCGTCGCGGGTGCGTAAGGCTCCTCCCGCGCGAGCAGGTCCAGGAGGGTCCGCACGGCCCGCGGCACCGAGTCGGCCACCGGCCCGCTCAGCCCGATGCCCTCCTCGACGCAGGCGGGTTCGCAGCCCAGGACGAGCACGCGCCGGGGTGCCTCGGCGCCCGTCCCGGCGCACAGGGTGTCCAGCAGGGCGAGGACGGTGGCGGGCGACATGTCGTGGCCGTCGAGGGCGGCCCCGCCCGGGGGAGCGGCCGTGTCCTCCTCGCCGACCTCGATCAGGTACAGGGTGCCCGGGGCCCCGCCGCGCGCGGTGGCGTCGACGAGGACGACCGTGTCGTAGCCCTCCAGCAGCTGATAGGCGAGGTGGACCCCCCGGACCCCGAAGTCCACCGCCTCCACGCCCGGCGGCAGCGGGTGCGCGGACAGGGCCCGCAGGGTCTCCACACCGAAGCCGTCGTCCCCGAGGAAGACGTTGCCGATGCCCGCGACCAGGGTGCGGCCGGTCACGCCGGCTCCCCGGGGGTGACGGCCGCGGCGACGGTGACCTCGTCCGGCTGGAAGTACAGGAACCGTCCCTGCTCCCGGCGGATGTCCGCGCCCGGGTCGCCCTCCACGGTCACGGCGAGGTGCACGCCTCCGTCGACATCGTGCAGGACGGCCTCCACCAGGGCGCTGCGGCCCTGGAGGAACAGGTCCTGGGCGTCGGTCCGGCGCAGTCCCGGGCGCAGTACGACACGGCTTCCGGCGCCCACCCGGGCACCGTCGACCGTCACGTGCTCGGGCACGGGTGCGGCGGAGTCCGCCCCGGCCGGGTCCCACCAGGGGGTGTCGGGCCGGAACAGCGTGTCCGGGTCCGGTGCGCCGGCCTCGCCCGCGGTTCTGCCCGCGGCGCCGCCCGCGGACTCGCCGGTGATGTCGCGCAGGCCCCGTACGGCCCCGTGCAGCCGCTCCAGGACCTCGGGCGGCATCGAATCGGCCAGCTCGATCACGGCGGCCGCCCGGGGATCGGTACCCCGGGCCTCGCGCTTCTCCTGGTCGGTGAGGGCCGCCGTGCGCAGGGCCAGGATCTCGTCGATCTCGGTGGCGTCGTACATGGCGCCGGCGCTCTCGGGGGCGATGGCCGGATGGTCCTCCAGGATGATGGGGGAGGACAGGACCACGTCCGCGCGGCCGGGCTCGCCCGCCAGTACCGGCCAGGTGTGCCGGTTCTCGCACGTCGCGACAGCCCCCTTGGCCCACTCGGGCGGGTCGGTCATCGACAGGAAGGAACCGGAGCTCAGCGCCAGCAGGAGATGGGCGGCGACCAGGGAGCGGGGCAGCGCCTCCTCCCGGGTCGCGGACGGATCCTCCGGAGCCCACGGGCTGGTGTTCTCCGCCACGGCGGTGAGCTTCGACACCCGGTAGGGGCCTTCGAGTTCGGCCGCGCACAGCCGCAGGATCCCGTCGATCCGCTCCGTACGCCGCACCAGGCGGCCGACCGTGCGGCCTGCCGCGTCGAGGACCGGCTCGACCTCCTCGCGGGCGGGCCGGGAGAAGGGGAACACGGCCTCGGAATGCGCCAGTTCGGCCACGGCCACGGACACCTCGACCCGTTCCTCGGTCCCTTCGTCCCAGGGGACCAGGACCCGGTCGGCCAGCTGGAGCTCGGCGACCTCCTCGAACGAGCCGTCGGAGCGGCACCGTTGGACCGTACGCCGCTGCGCGTGCAGGAAGCGCAGCTCCAGGAAGAGCGTCGCGGCGCCACGGGGCTCGAGCAGGATCTCCGTCCGCTGGAAGGAGTGCTCCCCGTGGGCGGGAGCCCAGGCGGGCGGCACGAGCACGCCGAACTGCCAGCGCATCCGGTTCTTCGCCGCGGAGGCCCGGTACGGGTAGAGGACGTACCCCTCGAAGAGGACGGCGTCGGCCACCTGCCGGGCCGTGGCGAAGCGGCAGTCCGCGGCGTCGATGTCGACGGCGCCCGCCGCTCCGGGGGCGGTCGTGGTCACGGCGCGGTCCTCTCGACGACGAGCGGCGCCGGCGTCCCCAGCCGGACCGGGGCGGGCAACGGATCGGCCGCGCCGTCCAGGAGGGTCCGTACGGTGGCCTCCCAGGAGGCAAGCGCGTGCCGCGAGCGGAAGGCGAGCAGATCGGCCATGGTGTCGGCGGGCAGCCGCAGCCAGCCGCAGCCGGGGAAGTGCTGCTCGACCATCTCCCGCCAGACGGCCACGGGCATCCGGTACGCGGCCTCGCGGTCCCAGGGCACCGGTTCGACGTGGAAGCCGCCCGCCCCGGTGAAGGCGGTGCCCGAGAACAGCATCAGCATCGGGACCTCGCCGTCCTGGAGGGCCGCGAAGTATCGGGTCGCAGCGATGTCCATGTCGTAGCTGCACGGCACCACGAGGTCCACCTCGGTCTCCCCGGTGAAGCTCGGGACCATCACCGAGACCTGCGCGAACTGCACCGGCTGAAGGGTGGACCCCCAGCGGGAGGGATCGCCGAACAGGTCGGCCAGCCCGTCCGCCTCGGCGGGGCCGTAGCGCCGCTTGGCGGGCTCCACGCGGAGCTGGCAGCGCAGGGCGACGGCGTGCACGCGCACCCCGGGCGAGGCGGTCAGCCGCAGCCGGAACACCAGCGTGGGTCCGGCGGCGTACGGATCCGCGCGCACCCCGGTGCAGTCGAAGGCGAAGTCCGTCACGGCCGCCCCGCTTCCGCCGGGTCCGGGGCGAGCACGCGGGCCCGCCGCTCCACCCGCTCGAAGAACACGCGCAGCGCCTCCCGGGCTTCGGCGCCCCCGTCGAACCCCTGCCAGAGCATCCGCATCCGGCCCACCAGTTCGTAGCAGATGTCGATGGGGACCAGGTGGCAGGTGGTGTCCCCGGCCGCACGGTGCAGCAGCAGCGCCTCCACGTCGGGCTCCAGCAGGCCCGCCAGGCGTCCGGCGCCGAGCACGCGCTGCCAGGTCTCCGGGTCGAGCTCGCTCTCGGTGGCCCCGGCGGGGCTCGGATAGAGCGCGACCAGGCGGTCCAGGGCGGCGTTGCGGAAGAGGAAGGCCACCCCGACGGGGATCTGGAGGGCCTCCCAGGCGCCGTCGCCCAGGGGACGCTCCGGGTCGGTGAGGTAGCGGTCCGGGACGGCGCGGAACCGGCCGGCGGCCGCCCCGGGCCGGTCGAAGAGCAGGGCGCAGGCGGTGCAGGCGCAGACCAGGGCCCGCCGCTCGGTCTCCACCAGGTGGCGGTGCCCGTCCTCGGCGACCGCCACCCCGCACAGTTCGCATGTCTCGGGGCGCGGCGGGCGGGCTTCGGCGAACCTGCGCAGGCCGCGCGCGGCCGGGGCCGGCGCGCTCACCGCACCCGTGCCGGGGTCTGCGGGCGGGCGCCGATCTGGAGGAGGGCCGGGGCGGGGGCCGCCTTCTCCACCTCCACGGAGGTCACTTCGGGGGCGAAGGCCGCCAGGGCGTCCACCACGCCGCCCGGGACGCCGTCGGCGCCGGCGTCCGAACCGCCGCAGCCGCAGCCGCCGCCGGCGGGCACGCTCAGCCGCAGGACGCCCGAGGCCGGGTCGAAGCCGAGCAGTTCCGCGGGCTCCGGCGCGGACCGCAGCGCCCGCCCGATCCGGACGTCCACGTCCTCGGGGTTCAGGTCGTGCAGGGCCAGCAGGCTCGCCACGAGCTCGTCGTCCAGCAGCGGGGCCAGGCCGTGGTCGCCGAGCCGTTCCGTGATCCGGGCGAGCCCCGCCCCGTAGAACTCCATGAGTCCGCGGACCAGTTCCTCGGCGGCGGCGCAGGCCGCCCGGTCTCCCGTGGCGGCGAGCCGGTCGAGGACCTCGTCCACCCGGCGCCCCGCCTCCCGTGCGTCGACCGCGACGCCCGTGCGTGCGGGGCTCATCCGCCCAGTCCGCTCAGGCCGGTGGGGACGTGCATGGTCTTGACGGTCTTGCCGCCGCCGACGTACATGTGCACCCCGCACGGCAGGCAGGGGTCGAAGCTGCGGACGGCCCGCATGATGTCGATGCCCTTGAAGTTCTCCGGGGTGTTCTCCTCGAAGATGGGCGTGTTCTGCACGGCGTCCTCGTACGGTCCCGGGGTGCCGAAGGTGTCGCGGGTGCTGGCGTTCCACGGAGTCGGCGGGTACGGGTGGTAGTTGGCGATCTTCCCGTCGCGGATGACCATGTGGTGCGACAGGACGCCCCGTACGGCCTCGGTGAAGCCGACGCCGATCGCCTGGTCCGGCACCTCGAACTTCTCCCAGGTCTGGGTGCGTCCGGCGCGGACCTCCGCCAGCCCCTTCTCGGCGCAGTGCAGCGCGATGGCGGCCGCGTACGCCTGGAAGTAGGTACGGGCCCGGTTGCGCTCCAGGGCGTTGCTCCACTGGGGGATCCGCCACTCGAAGGTCGTCTCGGGCTTGGTCATCGTCTTCGGCAGGTTGATGACCACGCTGTGCCCGGTGGCCTTGACGTAGCCCACGTCCACCAGCCCGGACAGCGCCGTGGACCACAGCCGGGCGAGGGGGCCGCCACCGGTGTCCAGCGCCAGGTGGTCCTTGCCGTCGAACCATCGGGGCGACATCACCCAGCTGTACTTGTCGTCGAAGTTCCGCTTCTGCGGGGCCGGGATGGTGTGCTGGTTCCACGGGTGGCGCGGGTCCACCGGGTTGCCGAGCGGGTCGTGCGTGACGAACTGCTCCTGCCCCTGCCAGTCGTCGTAGTACGAACTGCCCAGCAGGATGCGGATGCCGAGGTTGATCTCGGTGAGGTCGTTGGTGACCAGTTTGCCGTCCACCACCACGCCCGGGGTGACGAACATCTTCCGTCCCCAGTCGGTCATGTTGGCGTACGTGAAGTCGCAGTGCTCGGGGTCGTTGAGGGCGCCCCAGCAGCCCAGCAGGACGCGCCGGCGGCCGACCTCCTCGTAGCCGGGCAGGGCCTCGTAGAAGAAGTCGAACAGGTCGTCGTGCAGCGGCACCACCTTCTTCATGAACTCCACGTACCGCATCAGGCGGCTCATGTAGTCGGTGAAGAGCTGGACCGAGGCGATGGTGCCGACGCCGCCCGGGTAGAGCGTGGAGGGGTGCACGTGGCGCCCCTCCATCAGGCAGAACATCTCCCTTGTGTAGCGGCTTACTTGGAGGGCCTCGCGGTAGAACTCGCCCTCGATGGGGTTGAGCGAGCGCATGATGTCGGCGATCGTGCGGTAGCCGTGCTCGCCCGCGTGCGGGGCCGGGGTCCGCTCGGCCAGCTCCAGGACCCCGGGATTGGTCTCGCGGACCATCTTCTCGCAGTAGTCGACCCCGACCAGGTTCTCCTGGAAGATGTTGTGGTCGAACATGTACTCCGCGGACTCGCCGAGGTTGATGATCCATTCGGCGAGGTGCGGGGGCTTCACCCCATAGGCCATGTTCTGCGCGTAGACGGAGCACGTGGCGTGGTTGTCGCCGCAGATCCCGCAGATGCGACTGGTGATGAAATGGGCGTCACGGGGGTCCTTGCCGCGCATGAAGACGCTGTAGCCACGGAAGACCGATGAGGTGCTGTAGCACTCGGCGACCCGCTTCTGCTTGAAGTCGATCTTCGTGTGGATGCCGAGGCTGCCCACGATCCGGGTGATCGGATCCCAGGCCATCTCGACCAGGCCGCTGCCGTCGCCGGCCGCCTTCGTCTTCGGTTCCATGGTGTCTGCCGTGACCCTTCATCAGCGCGGGTGGAGGAGGTGTGCGGAGCGAACAGGCTTTTGTGGCAAGGTTGTTCACCAGGGCGGGCGGTAGCCCGTCGTCAGCTTCTCGCCGGTGTGGCGCCACTTGGGCTCCTGGTCGAGGGTGTGCAGGGTGATCGCCCGGAGCCTGCGGATCACGGCGCCGTACGCGCCGCTGGCCTTGGTGGAGACGGTGGCGCCCGGCGGCTTGTCCATGAACGGCATGAACTTGTCCGGGAAGCCCGGCATCGTGCAGGCGATGCAGATGCCGCCCACGTTCGGACAGCCGCCGATGCCGTTCATCCAGCCGCGTTTGGGCACGTTGCACTTGACCACCGGACCCCAACAGCCGATCTTCACGAGGCACTTGGGGGAGTCGTAGGTCTCCGCGAACTCGCCCTGCTCGTAGTAGCCGGCCCGGTCGCACCCCTCGTGCACCGTGCTGCCGAACAGCCACGTGGGCCGCAGCTTGTCGTCCAGCGGGATCATCGGGGCCGAGCCCGCCGCCTGGTAGAGCAGGTAGGTGAGGGTCTCCGAGAAGTTGTCCGGCTGGATCGGGCAGCCCGGCACGCACACGATCGGGATCCCCGCGTGCGACTTCCAGTCCCAGCCCAGGTAGTCGGGCAGGCCCATCGCACCCGTCGGATTGCCCTCCATCGCGTGGATGCCGCCGTACGTGGCGCAGGTGCCGATGGCCACCACGGCCAGCGCCTTGGGCGCCAGCCGGTCGATCCACTCGCTGGTGGTGATGGGCTGGCCGGTCGCCGGATCGTCACCGAACCCGCACCAGTAACCCTCGGCCTTGATCTTCTCGTTGGGGATGGAGCCCTCGACCACCAGCACGAACGGATCGATCTCGCCCCGCTCGCCCTTGAAGAACCACTCGATGAACGTGTCCGCGCCCCCGACGGGACCGCACTCGAAGTCGATCAGCGGCCAGTGCACGGCGATCCGGGGCAGCCCGGGCAGCGTCCCGGTCACGATCTCCTCGATGCTCGGCTGCATCGCGGCGGTCAGGGACACGGAGTCCCCGTCACAACTCAGGCCCGCGTTGATCCAGAGGATGTGGATCAGCGGGTCGTCCGCTGCCGGGTCGTCCGCCACTGGGGCCGGCGTTGCTGCGTCCATGCGGAGGCCTCCTTGGGGAGGGGGAGGGGGAGGAGCGGCGGGGCCCGCAGGGGAGGCCCGTCACCGCGAGGGGCTCATCGGCCCCACCTTTCTTGCTAGCACCGACCGGGGTCCGGTGCCGCGTCGGATACACCCGGTCCGGTGACGGCGACCGGTCGCGCGGGCCGCGGCGCGCCGTGCCGGGCCGGCACGGCGCGCGCGAGGTGCGGCGGCGTCGCGGCCGGGCGCACCTTGCCCACGAAGGCCCGGCGCAGCGCGTGGTACGGGGCCCGCGGGTCGAGGAAGGTCTGCCGCATCCGCTCCAGCTCGGCCGCCCGGTAGGAGGCCAGCGGACGCCGGGCCTCGTCCAGCTCGCGGCGCGCCTTCTTGGCGGCGATCCGGGAGGTGGTGGCGGCGTGTCCGGCCAGGCGCGCGGCGAGCGCCGAGGCCCGCGCCGCGAACTCCCCGGGCGGGCAGTCGACCGTCCGGTCGACCAGGCCCAGCCGCCGGGCCGCCGCGGTGCTGAGCGGCAGGGCTTCCGCCGTGAGGCGCTCCGCGCCTGCCGGGCCGGTCCGGCGCGGCAGGACGTACGTCCAGAACTCCGATCCGTACAGGCCCATGAGCCGGTAGTGCGGATTGAGGACCACACCGGAACGGCACCACACCTCGTCGGCGGCGAGGGCGAGCACCGCTCCGCCGGCGGCCGCGTTGCCGCCCAGCGCCGAGATCACGAGCCGGTCGGTGGTGGTCAGGACGGCCTCCACCAGGTCGTCCATGGCGTTGATGTTGGCCCAGGACTCCTCGCCGGGATCGGCGGCGGCCTCGATGACGCCCAGGTGGATCCCGTTGGAGAAGAAGTCCCGTCCACCGCCGAGCACGAGCACCGAGGTCGGCCTGGCGCAGGCCGCGCGGTAGGCGTCCAGCAGGCGCAGGCAGTGGGCGGTGCTCATCGCACCGCCCGGGAAGGAGAACGACAGGAACCCGGCCCCGCCCTCCTCGTGGTAGCCGATGTCGGACCAGGTACGGGGCCCGGGGCCCGGGCCGGCTTCCGCCGGGGCGGGCAGCTCCGGCAGCTCGGGCAGCAGGTCCCCGAGGGCCAGGGTGGCGGGGAGCTTGGGGGCGGACGGCCGTCCCGGGGCGCGGTGGGCCCGCAGCTCCGGGATCCACACGGCCCCGTCGGCGGTGGCCCGGCAGACCGCTCCCGCCCGGGTCGCCAGCAGTTCGCCGGGACGGCCGCGCAGCCGGTCCTCCGGGTGGCCCCCGTGCAGGTACCAGACGCCGCCCGCCAACTCGTCCCGTACGCCGGGCCGGGAGTCCGCCGCGCGCAGGGTGCGCAGCACCCGCTCGGTCCCGTCCCGCAGCCAGTCGATCCGGCGGTGCTCCTGGCGCAGCAGGGGGCGGGCCAGGCCCCCGTTCTGCGGTTCGGGGACGTACGTTCCGGAGCCGAAGCGGTCCACGGCGAGCAGGACGGCCTCCAGGGCGGCGTCGGCGACCTCGCCCCGGTACCAGACGCTCTTGGACCGGCCCGGGTCCGGACCCGGGCACTCCACCGAGGCCCACACGTCGCCCGCGTCCATCTCCGCATTGGCCTGCAGGACCGTGACGCCCCACCGCGGGACCCCGTCCAGCACGGCCCGGTCGAGGGAGGAGGGCCCCCGGTCCCCGACGGGACCGGGATGCACGATCAGGCAGGTGTGGGCGGACCAGACCTCTTCCGGTACGGCCGAGGTCAGCATCGGCGCGACGATCAGGTCGGGGCGGTGGCGGCCGACGGACGCCGCCAGGTCGACCCCGGGGAGCGCCAGCTCCACGGAGACGCTGTGGCCGTGGTCGCGCAGCTCGGCGTGGACCCGCTGGGTGAGACTGTTGAAGGCGCTCGCGACGAGCAGGACGTGCACGGGGACTCCCTGCGACGGACCCGTGCCGCGGCACGGGGGTGCCCGGTCGGATCGGCGGTGCGGGGCCGGCGCGTGACCGGCCGCCAGAGATGTTTCGCCACGCCCGCCGGCGGGCGTGCGCACCCCGCTGCCCGTGTCACCCGTACGCGCGGTCACACAGGGCCGCTCGGCGGCAGCGGAGGAGGGCCGCGGTGGCGCCCGTGGCCCCCGGTCCACGTCCCCGGTATTGCCGCGGCCCGGCGTCCGCGGCTCCGGCCTGTGGTTCAGGTCCGCGGCCCGCTCGCAGCCCGCTCGGAGGCTGCCGCTCCGGCGACGTCTGCGGCGAGGTGTCTACGGCCCGGCGCCGCGGGTATGCGCGGTACGTCGCGCCTGCCGCCGTGAGGCGGCGACCCGCGCGCCGCGGGCACCCGGACGGTGCCCGGCCGGACGGTCCGGAGGCCCGGGCCGCCGGTTTCCGGACGAACGATCGGACGCACCGTGAGGAATCCGAAGAGCCGCACGCCCACCCGCCCCGGGCCGGCCCCGGGAGGGGCGGCGTCCATGGGGACGCCGCCCCACGACCCGGTGCCGCCCAGCCCGACCCCTGCCCCGGGTCCCGGCCCCGGGCCGCAACCCGGGCCGCTGCCGGGTCCCGTACCGGCACCCGGGCCGGACCCCGTACCTCCGGCGCCTCCGCAGCCCGAGCCCGCCCCGCCGCCCGTACCGCTGCCCGATCGGAATCCTCCGCCGGGGCCCCTCCCGGGACCGGTGCCGGCACCGGAGCCCTTGACCTGAGCCCCTGACCCGGGTCCGTGACCCGAGTCCGACGAGCTGAGTCCGGCCCCGGGAGATCCGTCCCGCTTCGGTGCCCGTGCGGCCCCGTGCCGTGCGATGGGGGGAGCGACGGACCAGCCTGGTTGGACTGACCGGGCGCGCACTTGCCGGAGCTGCCACCCGGGGCCGCGTCCTGGTCTTGGGCGCCGGGTGGCCCGGAGCCGCGGACCCCGGTACGCCTCCCCCGCGCCCCGACGACGGAGTGCGGCCCCCGTCGCAGCCATGAGGGCCGAGGCCGCACCCCGCACCGGGCGCCTACCCAGGCGGGCGCGGTCAACGCCCGGTTTGCGCGGCCCGGAGCGGGGCAGCCGCCCGTCGACCGAGGAGGACAGCCATGGACGAGCAGGGTGGAGCGGGAGGAGTGCCGCTGGAGGGCGGCGGAGAGCAGGATCGGCGCCGCAAGGCGCACTCCGACCGCCGCGACGACACGGGACGCACCGGCCGCCGCGAGGCCACGACCACGCCCGCGGCCGATACGGACGAGGCCAGCCGGCTGGACCGTCCGCAGCAGCCCGTAAAGCCGGGCGGGAAGCCGGGCGGGAAGCCGGGCCGGAAGGGCACGCGGTGGGTGGGGCCGCGCGATGAGTGAGCGCGAGTGACGCCGGGGTCGCACCTGGGCGGGTGGGAGGCGCGCGTGGGATGCTCAAGGAGTGAAGGGCGATGCCGCGCCCGAGGGTGAGGGCGCCGCACCCGAGGTGGTGGCGCTCGCCAGGGTCGTGGCCAGACTCCGGTCGGAAGTCGTCGGCCTGGAAGGCGTCGCCTCGACCACGGCCGTGGTCGAGCGGGCCAAGGGCGTACTCATGGCCCACGCGGGGGTCTCCGCCGACGCGGCGTACGCGTTGCTCCTCCAACGGGCCGCCCGGAGCGGCCGCACCGTCCTGGAAGAGTGCTGGATCACGCTCGGGCAGGTCCGCGTGCGCCGGCCGCGGGGGACCGCCCGGATCTCGTTGCCGGCGGCAGCTTCCACGGCCGCTTCCGGGGTCGCGTCCACTGCCCCGGCCACGGGCCCGGCCACGGGCCCGCAGACCGAGCCGGCTGCCTCGGCCTTCAGCCGTCGCCGCCATGTCGGCGGTCACCACGACCACGACGGCGAGCTGAACGGCCTGCTGGCGCGGGTCGCCGACGGTCTGGCCGCCGCGCACGACGGCGACGGCATCGCGGAGCTGCTGGTGACCGTGCTCGGCGCGGCCACCGGCGTGGACGCGGTGATGATCTACACCATGGCCGCCGCCGGGAGCCTGGATCTGACCGGAAGCGCCGGAATCGACGAGGCCCTGGCCGAGCAGTGGCGCCACATTCCCCCGCTGAGCGGGGTCGCCGCCCTCGAAGCGGTCGCCGGTCGCCGCGCCCTCTGGCTGGAGGACGTCGAACAGGACGCCCGGCGCTACCTGCTGATCGGAGACCCGCCGGAGCGGTGGCCCTCGCGCGCCTGGGTCCCGGTGCCCGGCGAGGGACCTCCCCGGGCGGCCGTCGGGTTCCTGCGCACCCGACCGGGCCCCTTCGCCGCCGACACCCGGGCATTGCTGCGCCAGGCGACCCGGCTGTGCGCGGGGCCCCTGGGGACGCCGGGTCCCCGCGACCCGGAGGGCGCGGCAGCGGCCGTCGGGGACTACGTGCAGGCGGTCCAGCTCATCATGGACACCATGGCCGGCCCCACGACCCTGCTCACCCCGCTGCGGTCGGCGACGGGTGAGGTGGAGGACTACCGCATCGACGCGGCCGCACCCGAGTCCGTGGACGTGGCCGGCCGGCGCGGCAAGGAACTCGTGGGCCGCCGCATCCTGGAGACGTACCCCACCGTGGCGGGCACCGACCTCTGGGAGGGGTACCTCAGGACGCTCACCACCGGAACCAGGTACGAGGGGGAACCCTTCACCTACGAGGAAGTGACCGCGGGCGTCCCCCGGCGGTCCGTCTACTCGGTCCGGGCGTCCAGGCTCGGAGACCACCTGGTCGTGTCGTGGATCTGCCATGACACCAGCCAGCGCGAGACCCGCCGGCTGGCCGACATGCAGCGCCTCGGCAACCTCGGCTGGGCGGGCTGGAACCTGGTCACCGACACCGTCACCTGGTCAGAACAGGTCTATGCGATCTTCGACCGTGATCCGGGCCGGGGGCCGATGCCGCTGGAGGAACTCCCGGGTCACGTCGTCGCCGAGGACCTCCAGCAGCTGGGCGCGGCCGTCGAGCGGCTGCTGAGCGAGGGGCAGGCCGTCGACCAGCCGTTCCGGATCACCACCCGGCGCGGAGTGCGCCATCTGCGGATCGTCGCCGAGGCCCAGACGGACGCCGACGGCACACCCGTCGAGGTGCACGGCTTCTTCCAGGACCTGACCACGCAGCACGACGTCGAGGTCGCGCTGCAGGAGAGCGAGCGGGCCGTCCTGTTCCAGCGGGGCATGCTCCAGGCCGAACGCGCTCTCGCCGCGAGCCTCCAGGACACCCTGCTGCCGATCCCCGAGCAGTCCCTGGAACTGGCCGGCCTGTGCGTCGACGTGGCCTACGTCCCCGCCGACAGCGGGATCAACGTGGGCGGCGACTGGTACAGCGCCATAGAACTCCCCGACGAGAGCGCCCTGTTCGTCGTCGGGGACGTGGCCGGCCACGGGCTGGCCGCCGTCGGGACCATGGCCCAGCTCCGGTTCACGACCAAGGGCATGACGGTCACCGGATCGCCCCTGCCCGACGTCCTGCGGCGGCTCAACACCCTGCTGCTGCACAACGGTTCGGACCCGTCCGGCAGTGCCACCGCCACCATGGTCATGGCCCGCTACCGGCCCTGGGACCGGCGGCTCATCTGGGTACGGGCGGGCCACCTGCCGCCCCTGCTGGTCCGCGGCGACCGGGCGGAGTTCCTGGAACAGCCCCGGGGCGCCCTGCTCGGCGCGTCCTTCGAAGCCTCCTACGAGCAGGCCTCCATTCACCTGCTGCCCGGCGACGACCTGCTCTTCTACACCGACGGGCTCGTGGAGGAACCGGGTGAGGACATCGAGACCGGCCTCGGCCGCCTCGCGGAGACGGCGGTGCGGCTCCTCCGGGAGGGCCGCGGTGAAACCCTCGCCCGTACGCTCGCCGCGCTGTGCGCGGCGCACCGTGACGACATCTGCGTCCTGCACGTCCACGTCCCGGACGCGGAGGCACCGGAGGAGGAGGCCCCGGGCGCGGCGGCACCGGAAGGCGATGTTCCGTAAAAAAGGGGTCAGCCTTCCCCCGTGCGGGTATATCCCCTCCTGAAGACCACGACGGTTCCCGCCGCCCGCTCGGGGCGGCCGGTGCCCACCAATCCGTCGGAGGAACCTCATGGCACCCGTTTCCAGCGAGACCGCGGATCTGCTCCACACCGACCTCCGCAGCGAGACGCCCGATGTTCCGGAGGACCCGCTCTCCGTGAGCACCGGCGAGGCGCGGACCCTGTCCGTCGCGCTCTTTCGACGCCTGAAGGAGCTGAGCGAAGGCACGCCGGAGTACTCGTACGTGCGCAATACGCTCGTCGAGCTCAACCTCAGCCTGGTGAAGTACGCGGCACGCCGGTTCCGCAACCGGTCCGAGCCGCTGGAGGACATCGTCCAGGTCGGCACGGTGGGCCTGATCAAGGCCATCAACCGGTACGACGTCGAGCGCGGGGTCGAGTTCACCACGTTCGCCATTCCCACCATCACCGGCGAGATGAAGCGGTTCTTCCGTGACACCAGCTGGTCCGTGAAGGTCCCGCGGCGCCTCCAGGAACTCCGTCTCGACATCGCCAAGACGTACGACGTGCTCGAACAGAGCCTCGGACGGCACCCCACCGACCTGGAACTGGCCCAGCGGCTCGGCATCACCACGGAGGCACTGGACGAGGGCCGCCGGGCGGCCAACGGCTACATGGCGGGATCCCTGGACGCTCCGGCAGGACCCGAGGCGGACGCCGGCCCCCGGGGGCTGCCGCTGGGCGAGGAGGAGGCGGCGTACGACCGGATCGAATGTCTGGAGACGCTGAAGCCGCTGCTCGCCACGCTCAGTGACCGCGACCGGCAGATCCTCTCGCTGCGTTTCGGTCAGGAGCTGAACCAGTCCGAGATCGGAGAGCGGCTCGGCCTCTCCCAGATGCACGTCTCACGACTGCTGAGCCGCATCATGGCCAGGCTGCGGACGGGAATGCTGGAGGACGACCCCGAGTACGGGGCCGAGGGCGCGGGCCCGGCGGAAACGGGCTGACCCGTTCGGCCGCCTCCGTCAACCGACCCGTTCGACCGGCCGCGGTGCGCTCACGCCGGGCGGGGAGACCGGCCCGGTGTCCGGGAGGGGATGTCGCCGTTCTCCCGTAGGGCCCGTGGAGTGGCGACCTCCACCCAGACGCACTTCCCGCCGTTGTCGACCGGATCCGCCCCCCACGCGCCGGCCAGCCGCTTCACGATGAGCAGTCCGTGGCCGCCGGGCCGGGCCGGGTCGGCCGGGAACCGGTAGACGGGCACGACCGGGCTGGGGTCCGTGACCTCGATGCGCAGCCGCTCCGCGGTGTAGCGCAGGAGCAGTGACTCCGGCCCGCCCGCGTGCATGCAGGCGTTGGCCACCACTTCCGACACGAGGAGCAGGACGTCGTCCGCGGCTTCGGCCGTCTCGTCCTCGCCTGCGTGCCCGTACGCGAGACCGCCGGCGCCGCTGCCGGCTCCCGGCAGCCACTGCCACTCGGTGAGGGCCCGGCGGGTGAAGTCGCGGCAGAGGCCGACGACGTCCGTGGTGCCGTGCAACAGCAGACGCCGGGTCCACTCCGATGACCGGCGTTCGCTCATCCGTGTGCCTCCGCTATGTGTGCCGGTGGCTCGCCATAGCCGCCTCCACATCGGGGTGCTGCGGAAAGAGCCCGTCGGCGCCGGTGACGTGGAACATGCGTGCGACCGGCCGGTGCAGGCCGATCAGTTCGAGGCTGCCGCCCGTTTCCCGGGCCGCGAGCCGGCTGTGCAACAACACGTTCAATCCTGTGGAATCGCAGAACGCCAGCCCGCTGACATCGACCAGCAGGCGCCGTTCACCGCCCGCCCGCGCGGCTTCGAGAGCCGCTCGCAAGGGCTCCGCGGTGTCGTGGTCGAGCTCTCCGGCCAGGGCCAGGACGGTGGCCCCGCCGAGGGGCCGCACCTCGACCGCGAAGCGGTCATCGTCCGTCGGGGGCATCACGTACCCCCTTCCCCGGAGGTTCGGGTCTCGACAACGGGTATGTCCGGCGCCTACCCCGTCACGGGTCGCCAAACCCGGGCGGGGCGGTGTCGATGGGGAAGAGGGGGAGGGAGTCGGTGATCTCCAGCAGCCGCAGCATCTGGGCGCTCGGCGCTGCCAGACGCAGCGTGTGGCCCGACTCCTCGGCCTGCAGGCGGGCCCGGAGCAGCAGGTTCAGTCCGGCGGAATCGCAGAAGGAGAGCCCGCTGAGGTCGACGACGATGTCGGTGGGACCGCCCGCGCGGGTGACCGCCTCGAGCAGCAGGGCGCGCACCTCGTCGACCCGGCTGATGTCCATCTCGCCCGATACGCGCACCACGGCCGCCTCCGCGGAAGAGGGAGGCGGCCCGGCTGGATCGTGCTCACCGCGCTCGTGCGGCATCCTCAGCGCTGGCCCTTGGCCTTCTTCATCTTGTTCGCGGCGTCGGAGGCCATTTCCTCGGCCTTGCCGGCCATCCGCTCGGTGCTGCCCTCCGCCTGCATGCGCTTGTCGTCCATCGTGTCGCCGAGGGTCTCCTTGAGCTTCCCCTTGGCCTGCTTCGCCTTCGCCTTCGCCTTGCTCATGACGTGCTCTTCCTTCCTGAGGGGGTACTGCTGCCACCATGCGGCAGGGGACGGCGGCCTGCAATCCGTGGCGAATCGTCCGCTGTTTCGGCTGCCCGGTGCGGTGGGAGCAGGCAGGACACCTCCTCGGCAGGGCGCGGCGGGCCGCGCTCGCTCCGGGGTGCGGGGGCCGATGCACGACAGCGCCAAGCGGGGCGATCCGCCCGGCGGTTGTCCCGTGGACACGGCCGGGCCGAAGCGCGAACCCGTCTACTGACGGCGACTCACATGCCGATGTCGCGGGTGCGGCACCAGCCGATCGCGAGCCGGCCGAGCCGGACGAGGGTGCTCACCCAGACGGCGGCGAAGGCCCATATCGGCGGGGTGAGGACGTGGCGAGCCGGTCGGCAAACAGGTCCTGCTCCGCGGCCCTACGGGTGACGAGCGGCCGAGGCGAACCCGATGCATTCGACGTCGATCTGATCGGCGAGTTCGGTCAGCACGCCCGCCAAGTCCCGGACGGTCCGCTCGTCGCCGCGCATCTCACCGGTGTGCTCCGATTCCAGCCAGTCGGCCGCGAGTCGGCGCAAGAGGTCGGTGACGTGATCGGCGGGGATCAGCAGGGCGCCGTCATCCGCGGGTATCAGCGGTATGGATATCTGGATCATGGAACCGTCTCCAGGGAAACGTCCGCGCGTGTCCACGCGTGTGGGGCGCGGCCACGCGTGGCGGGCGCGCCCGGGCGCGCCCGCGCTACCAATAGTGCCGCCGCCCTCCGACGGCGTGTCCGACGGATCCGAGCACCCACAGGACGACCCCGATGACGACGAGGATGATTCCCAGCGTCCACAGGATCGAAATCCCGAGGAGCCAGCCGACGATCAACAGGACTATGCCAAGCGCGATCATGATGTTCTCCCATCTCGCAGGCTGCTTCTGCCCCGATCCCGTGCCGGAATGCGGGGGGCGGCGGCCCAGTCCGGTGAGGAGGTTGCGGGCGCCCGGGGCCACCGATTCCGCGCCCGTAAGTATCTTGACGTCAAGATTGATCTCGGGCAGGCTTCCGTTGGTATCTCGATGTCGAGATACTTTCGCGGGGGTTCGGAGGCCATGGGATGCGGCGGCGCGGTACGGGGATCCGGAAAGGTTCGTACGGGTGGTGGGGGCGGCCGGGGCGGGCGCGGAAGCCGCGACGGCCGGGCCTGGTGGCCCAGTTGCGGCGGCCGCCGGGGGGCCGGGACGCCAGGATCATGCTGCTCGCCCTGCTCCTCGACCGCACCGGAACGGGCCTGTGGGCCGCCTCCTCGGTCCTCTACTTCACCTTCGTCCTCGGCCTGGACGCCGGCCGGATCGGCCTCCTGCTGGGCGCCGCGGCCGTGGCGGGCATCGCCGGATCGCCCCTGGCGGGGCACCTGGCCGGCCGGTTCCCGGTGCGCTCCCTGCTGATCGGCTGTCACCTGCTGCGCCTGGGAACCCTCGGCACCCTGCTCGTGGTCACCCGCTTCGACGTGCTCCTGCCCCTGGTCGCCGTCACCTGCCTCGGGGACCGGGCGGCCAAGGCGCTGGAGATGCTCTTCGCCACGCGGGTGGCGGGCGAACGGCGCGGCACCTACCAGGCGCTGGCGCGCAGTTCCGCGAACGCCGGTTACGCGGTGGGCGCGGGCATCGCCGCGGCCGGTCTCGTGGTCGGGACCCCGGAGGCCTACCGGGCACTGATCCTGGCCAACGCGCTGTCGTTCCTCGCGGCGGCCGCGCTGGTCCGGCGCACCCGGGAGCCGCGCGCCGAGGGGCGGGTGGCCGCGGCCGGCGCGGGAGCGGAGACCGGGACCGTGGCGGCCGGGACCGTGGCGGCCGGGACCGGGGTGGCTGGCGTCGGGGTGGCTGGGGTCGGGGTGGCTGGCGTCGGGGTGGCTGGCGTCGGGCCGGCCGGTGATGGCGATCCCGGCCGGACGCGGGCGCCGAGCCCGTGGCGGGACCGCGGCTACCTGCGCTTCGTCCTGCTCGACATCCCGATGAGCCTCGACGACTCGGTCCTGGCCGTCGGACTGCCGCTGTGGCTGGTGGCCCACACCGACGCGCCGCACGCCCTGGTCCCGGCCTTCCTCGTCATCAACACCGTGCTGGTCGTCGTCCTCCAGCTCCGCGTCTCGGCGAGGTTCGAACAACCCCGGCAAGCCGCGGCGGCGGTATCCGTGTACGGGCTGACGATGCTCGTGTGCTGCCTCCTGCTGGCGCTCAGCGCCGGGACCGGGGCGGTGGCCGCGTCGGTGGTGCTGCTCGCCGCGGCGGGGCTGGTCACGGGGGCGGAACTGCTGCGGTCGGTGAGTTCCTGGGAGCTGGCGGTCTCGCTCGCCCCCGAGGAGGCGCGGGCCTCGTACCTGGGAGTGGCGGGCATGGCCATGTCCGTCCAGAAGTCGGCCGGTCCGCTGCTCCTGACCGGCGTGGTGATGACGGCCGGGCCGGCGGGCTGGCTGGCCCTCGGTGCGGGGATCGCGGTCCTGTCGGTGGTCCAGCGGCGCTCCGCGGTCCGCCGCCTGGACACCGTGCTCACCCCGCCCGTGCCGGCCCCGCCCGCGCTCACCCCGCCCACCGCGCCCGCACCCGTCCCGCCCGCGGCTGACGCCGCTCCCGCGGGCTGAAACCGCGTACTCCGGAGCCGGCGGGCGCCGGGGTACGCGTGCGTACGGCTCAGGCCCGGGCGGCCGGACCGTCCATCGTCCAGGCGGAGTGGTGTGCGGTGAACCCGACGTGCGGGTAGTAGTCCACGGCCGCCGGGGCCGCGAGCAGGATCAGTTTGGCCTGCGGCGCGGCCTCCCGGGTGGCGCGGATGAGGTCCTTGCCCACGCCCTTGCCCTGGTAGGCGGAGTCGACGGCGAGGTCGCTGAGGTAGGTGGAGTACGCGCCGTCGGTGATCGAGCGGGAGATCCCGATGAGCCGGCCGTCCTCGTCGCGGGCGACGATGACCAGGTTGGCGCCGGCGAGCATCCGGGTGAAGCGCTGGGTGTCCTCTACGGGGCGGCGTTCGGCGAGGGTGGACGCCCGGTAAAGGGCGGCCGCCTCCTCCACGTTGAGGGCGCCGCCGATGACCTGTTCACACTTCCACATGCTGGTGCTGCTCCCTGCTGAGTCGTTCGCTGAGTTCTTCGAGTCGGGACTTGAGGTGGTTCCGGTTGGCCGGGAACCGCCGGGGGCGAGGAGGCCGGCGGGGACGGAGACCCCCGGGGGAAGCCAGGGCATCGGCCAATGGAACCGTTGTACGCCGTTTCGTCGGCAGCCGCCCGGACCAGCCGGTACGCCTGCCCGCGTTCCGTGCCCTCGGCGACCGGGCCCAGCTCCCGGATCCGCTCGACGGCGGGCACCGGAGCCCGCCGGATGTCGGCCGGCGCCTCGTCCGGCACGACTCCGAGCCCGGCACGACTCCGAGCCCGGCCTGCGCCGTGCCGGCGAGCATTGCCGCATTGCCGCATTGCCGCATGGGATTACGCGATTACGGAATTACCGCATCGAGGCTCCGGCGAGCGAGAGGAGGTGACGCTCCAGGACCGCCGCCACGCCGTCCTCGTCGTTGCCGGTGGTGATCTCGTCCGCGACCGCCTTGAGGCTGTCGTGGGCGTTGGCCATGGCGACCGAGCGGCCCGCCCAGGCGAACATGGGGATGTCGTTGGGCATGTCACCGAAGGCGATGGTGCTTTCGGCCGTCACGCCCAGCGCCTGCGCGGCCAGGGCCAGTCCGGTCGCCTTCGACAGGCCGAGGGGGAGCAGCTCCACGCAGGTCGGGCCGGCCATCACCACGGTGACGAGGTCACCCACCGCCTCCCGGGCGGCCTCGGTGAGCTCGTCGTCCGTCAGGTGCGGGTGCTGGATCTGGACCTTCCCGATCGGCCGGTCCCACAGCCGGGCGGCGTCGTGGACCCGCTCGATCCCGGTCGAGGCCATCGGCGGGAGGGGGAACCCGGGGCCCACGAGGATGGGATCGGCCAGTTCCAGGGGCATCACCGCCACCGACAGCGGACCGGTACGGGCCTCCACCAGGGCCACCACCTGCGCCGCGAGCTCGCGGTCGAGGGGGACCGACGAGACGAGCGCGTCCTGCCCGGCGTCGTAGAGCTGGCCGCCCTGACCGCAGACGGCCAGTCCCCGGTAACCGATTTCGGCCAGCGTGGGCCTGGTCCACTGGGCGACCCGCCCGGTCACGACCACGTGCCGGGCCCCGGCCGCGACGGCGGCGGCGAGGGCGGCCGTGGTGCGCGCGGAGACGGTGTGGTCGCTGCGTACGAGGGTGCCGTCGAGGTCGGTGGCGATCAACTGGTAGGGGAAGCGGGGCATGGAAGGGGTCTCCTGAGTGGGGGGAGTTCGGAAGGGGTCGGTGGTCGGGGGTCGGGACGGGGGAGGTCGCCCCGGCCCGCTCGCGGGGGCCGCGCCGGGGGAACGCCGCGGGGCCGCCGGCCGTCCGCCGGGTGAGCGGAACGGCCGGCGGCCCGGGGGCGCACGGGATCAGAGGGAGCCGTTGCCCTTGATCAGCTGCTGGTACCAGAAGAAGCTGTCCTTGCGGATGCGGCGGAGCTCCTTGAGGTCGAACTCGTCGCGGTCGACGTAGATGAAGCCGTAGCGCTTCGCCACGCCCTGGTGGGTGGAGATCAGGTCCATGGCCGACCAGGGGTGGTAGCCGATGACGTCCACCCCGTCCGAGACGGCCAGGCGCATCTGCTCGATGTGCTCGGAGAGGTAGGCGATCCGGTAGTCGTCGTGGATCTCGCCGTCCTCGACCGTGTCGAAGCCGCCCAGCCCGTTCTCGGTCACCATGACCGGCAGCCGGTAGCGGTCGTAGACGTCGCGCAGGGTGGTGCGGAAGCCGACGGGGTCGATCTCCCAGCCGAACTCGGTGGTGGCCAGGTGCGGGTTGCTCACCGCGCGGAACACCCCGCTCTCGCCGACCGCGAGCTGCTGGTCGCCGCCCTCGTAGGTGACGGCGCCGTCGTCGAGGGGCGCGGCGACGGTGGCGCTCGAGTAGTAGTTGAGCGCCAGGTAGTCGGCGCGCCCGGCCGCCAGGACCTCCAGGTCGCCTTCCGCGATCTCGGGGGCGATGCCGCGCTCGGTCATCCAGGCCCAGGCCGTCGGGTTGTAGGTGCCGTACGCGGCCATGTCCAGGTACAGCCAGTTGCGGATCGCGTTGTAGTCCGAGGCCGCGAGGACGTCCTCCGGCTTGCTGCTCGCCGGGTACACGACGGAGATGTTCGGCGCCGGACCGATCTTGGCGGCCGGCAGCATGTCGTGGCACCTCTTCGTCACGCGTGCCTGGGCCACCATCATGTGGTGGTTCTGCTGGTACAGCTCGCGCTTCGGGTCGTCGGAGGTGGTCGCGCTGGTGCCGATGGCGGCGCCGTGCAGGATCATCATGTTCTGCTCGTTGATGGTCAGCCAGTGCTTGACCTTGCTGCCGTACTCCTCGAACAGCTCCTCGCAGTAGCGGGCGAAGGCGTCGATGGTCGAGCGGGAGGTCCAGCCGCCCTTGTCCTGGAGGGCCTGCGGCAGGTCGAAGTGGTAGACGGTGACGACCGGTTCGATGCCGTGCGCGAGCAGGGCGTCGAAGAGCCGGTGGTAGAAGGCGATGCCGTCCGGGTTCACCGCGCCGTCGCCGTCCGGGACGATCCGGGTCCAGGCGATGGACAGGCGGTAGGCCTTCAGGCCCAGCTCGGAGAAGAGCTTCACGTCCTCCTCGAAGCGGTGGTAGTGGTCGGCGGCGGCCTTGAAGTCGGTGGTGCCCTCCGGGTAATTGCCGCGGGCGTCCTGGACGGACGGGCCCTTGCCGTCGGTGTCCCAGGCGCCTTCCACCTGGTAGGCGGAGGTCGCGGCGCCCCAGAGGAAGTCGGGGCGGAAGTCGGCGGGGGTCTTGTGGTCCATGTGCGGATCTCCTTCGGGGGTACGTGGATCAGGGCGCGGGGCGCCGTGTGTTCTGTACGGGGCGGCGCGCGGGACGAGGGCGCCGCGGGTCGGGGCTT
Organism: Streptomyces sp. NPDC099050; assembly: GCF_044759865.1. Taxonomy (NCBI): domain Bacteria; kingdom Bacillati; phylum Actinomycetota; class Actinomycetes; order Kitasatosporales; family Streptomycetaceae; genus Streptomyces; species Streptomyces sp. NPDC099050. Next base: position 458,257 of record NZ_JBIWAE010000001.1, read on the forward strand.
CAGCCCACCGGGGTGAGTTCGCGCTCCGGGCTGAGTTCGCGCTCCGGGCTGAGGGACAGCAGCACCGTGCTGTGCTCGACCTCGGTGTGCTCGGTGGTCCGTACGACTCCCGTGCCGGCCGTGTCGAGGACGATCACCATCGTGGTCGTGTCGTAGCCGGCGGCCTCGACCGCGGCCAGGTCGACCTCGCCGAGGGTGTCGCTGAGCCGGACGTCATCGCCCTGCTCGACGGCGGTGGTGAAGTGCTCCCCGCCGAGCCGCACGGTGTCGATGCCGATGTGGACGAGGACCTCCACGCCCTCGGGGGAGCGGAGCCCGTAGGCGTGCGGCAGGACGCTGACGACGGTCCCGTCGATCGGGGCGTGCACCTCGCCGGAGGTCGGGGCGACGGCCGCACCGCGACCGAGGGCGCCGGAGGCGAACACCGGGTCCGCCACGTCGGTCAGGGCGACGACCCTGCCTTCGACGGGGGTCGCGACCTCGAAGGGCTCGGCTGCGGCCCGTACGGGGGTGGCGTCGGCGGCCTCACGGGGCTCACCGGCTTCGGCGGCGTCCTCCGGGACGTCCTGGAAGCCCAGGGCCATGGTGAGACCGAAGGACAGGGCGACGGCGACCCCGACACCGATCAGCTGGAGGGCGAAGCTGCCGACCTCCAGATAGGCGGAGAGGGACAGCAGACCCGGCATGATGTACGCGGTCGAGGCCGAGCCGCCCGCCGAGGCGATGCCGCCGCCGACCGCGCCGGCGACGCAGGCGTAGACGAAGGGCTTCTTCAGGCGCAGGTTGACGCCGTAGACCGCGGGCTCGGTGATGCCGGCGAGGAAGCTGCTGACGGCGGCCGGACCGGCGAGCTTCTTGAGGCTCTTGCTGCGGGTGCGGAGCATGACCGCAAGTACGGCCGCGCCCTGTGCGGCGGAAGCGGCGACCAGCGGGCCGTAGAGGAGGGAATGCCCCTGGACGGCCAGGTCGTTGGCCATCATCGGCACCAGGCCCCAGTGGATGCCGAAGACGACCATGATCTGCCAGGTGCCGCCGAGGACGGCTCCCGCGACGGCCGGGCTGAGACCGAAAAGCCACCCGATCAGGCTGGAGGCTCCCTGGCCGGCCCAGTCGGAGGCCGGGCCGATGGTGAGCAGGGTCAGCGGGACCATGAGGAGAATCGTCAGCATCGGGGTGATGAAGTTGCGGATGCTGGACGGCAGCGCGCTGTCGAGCCCGCGTTCCACGAAGCTCTGCACGTACACGGCGAGGATGACCGGGATGACGGAGGAGGCGTAAGCGACCATCACCATCGGAATGCCGAAGAAGGAGACGGGGTCGCCGGCCTCGTTCATGGCCGCGATCGAGGGGTAGACCAGCGATCCCGCGATGGCCATGGCGGTCCACTGGTTGGACCCGAAGCGCTTCGCGGCGGTCACGGCCAGGAGCACCGGCAGGAAGTGGAACACGCCGTCGCCGGCCGCGTTCAGGACGGTGAACTCCCGCGAGGTCTCGGCGACCAAGCCGAGCTTGGTGACCAGCACGATCGTGGCCTTGAGCAGGCCCGCGCCGGCCAGCGTCCAGAGGAACGGGGTGAAGATGCTGGAGATGACGTCGACCAGCAGCGTCAGCGGGTTCCCGCTCGCCTTGCCCGGGCCCTTGCCCGGGCCCTTGCCCGGGCCCTTGCCCGGGCCCTTGCCCGTGCCCTTGCCCGGGCCCTTGCCCGGGCCCGTGCCTGTGGCCGTGGTCGCGGCGTCCTTCGTCCGGGCCTTGTCGGCTCCGAGCCCGGAGATCCTGCCGATCTCCGCGTAGGCCTTGGCCACGTCGTTCCCGATGACCACCTGGAACTGGCCGCCGCTCTCGACCACCGTGATGACCCCGGGTGTCGACTCGACCGCCGCTCTGTCCGCCTTCGACGCGTCCTTCAGGACGAAACGCAGTCGCGTGGCGCAGTGCCCCAGGGACTCCACATTCGATTCGCCGCCGACGCCTTCGAGTACGGCGGACGCCGTCTTTCCGTAATCCACGATGAGTTCTCCCTGCATCGCGTGGAACGAACCCGGAACGTCTTCGGTCCGAGGTCCCCTCAGTCTCGACGAGGTCAACGGAAGGCAAAGGAAGCCGAAAGTCCCGAATGGGGCGACCTTTGTGCCCTATGTGCTTTCACTCATCAACAAGGCCTTTCCTCAGGCGAGTTCACTGTGCGGCGACATGGCCCGTATCGGGCCCATCGGTCCTCCCGGAAGGACCTTCAACCCCTGTCCCCGAGTGGGCGGACGGCGGAAGAGTGCACGGGGAGGGCCCGGTCCCGAGACGTTGTCTCCCGGGCTCCGTGACATCGAGACGTGCCCAAGTGCTCGAGGCGGCCACGTGCTCGATGTACCCCAGGGCTCGATCCACCAGAAGGCAGGCCCCTCATGCGCTCCGCTCCTCGCAAACTCCTCGCCGTGGCCGCCGCGTGCGCGCTCGCCGCCACCACCGGGGCGGCGGCCTCCGCCGACTCCGTACGCTCCGCCGCGCCCTCGCGGGCATCGGGGGCGGGCCCGCTGGACGGGATGCGGATCCTCATCTCCAACGACGACGGGATCCAGGCCGCCAAACCCAACCACTCCGACGGGCTCGGCGCCTACGAGATGCGGCGCGCGCTGTGCGCCGCCGGCGCCGACGTCGTGGTGATGGCGCCGTGGCAGGTGCAGAGCGGACGCGGAACCGCCGTCACCAACCACGGCGTACTGACCGTCCGGCAGCGGGAGCGGATGCCCGCCGGCTACGAGAACGATTGCGCGGGCGCGCCCTCCGGCGCGCCGGTCTTCGGCGTCTGCCTGGCGGACGGCCCGTGCGGCCCCGACTCGCCGAGCGCCACACCCGCCGACACCGTCAAACTGGCCCTGCGCGGCGGGCTCGCCGCCAAGGCGGGCTGGAGCGGAGCCCCCGACCTGGTGGTCACCGGCATCAACTCCGGTCTCAACGTGAGCTCTTCGGTCAACGACTCCGGCACCGTCGGAGCCGCGATCGCCGCCATCGACACCGGCGTACCGGCCGTGGCCTTCAGCGCCTCCGCCAACGCCGACATGAGTGCGCACCCCGTGGAGAACTACCGGGCCACCGCCGCCTTCGGCGCGAAGTTCCTCGCGGGACTGAAGGAACACCGCCTGCTCACCGACGCGTTCGCCCTGAAGGTGGACTACCCCGACATCAGCGCCGGCGCCCAGGCCCGGCCGCCCGTCTGGACCCGGGTCGGCTCGGGCGCGTACGCCTACCACGCCTACGTGCAGGAGGGCGGCGGGGACAGCTTCGGCATCGCCCTCGGCGACTGCGCGTCGGCCAACCCCGGCAGCGCGGAATGCGCGGAAGGCCGCCCGGACGCCGACTCGACGGCGGCCCTCGGCGGGGCCGTCTCGGTCACACCCGTCACCTCCGACCGCACCTACGGGAGCTCCGTCGACGGGAAGAAGGCGCTGAAGAAGACCGAGCAGTACGTGAAGAAGTCCGCCCCGCGTCCCTGAGACCCGGGCGCCCAGGCTCACGATCCACGAGAACGGAACACCCAATGAAGATCGTCATCGCGCGGGACCATGAGGACCTCAGCCGTACCGCGGCCGACATCGTGCTCGGCGAGATGCTGCACGACCGGCGCGTCAACATGGCCCTCACCGCCGGGGCGAGCCCCGCCGGCACGTACGAGATCGTCACCGAGAGGCTGCGCCGGAACCCCGGCGCCTTCTCCGACGTCCACTTCTACAATTTCGACGAGGTTCCCCTCGCCGGGCGGGAACACGGGCTGACCCTCTCCGCGCTGCAGGAGCACCTCTATGGCCCCGGAGGGGTGCCGGAGGCCAACATCCACCCGCTCACGGTCGCCAACCACGCGTCCGTCGCCCGTGAACTGCACGGGAACGGCGGGCTGGACCTGATGCTCATCGGGCTCGGGGCGGACGGCCACTTCTGCGGGAACATGCCGGGCTGAACCCGGGAGGGGCGGATCCCGGGCGGTACGGGATCCGCCGCCGGCTGCTGTCAGAACCAGGTGAGGGTGAGGGGGAAGGTGGTGGTGGCGGTGGTTGGGGTGGTGTCGGTGGCGGTGGCGGTGATCTGGAGGGTTCCGGTGGCCCAGGGTTTGCCGGTGATGCGGCCGGTGGCGGCGTCGAGGGTGAGGCCCCAGGGGAGTCCGGTGGCGGTGTAGCGCACGGGGGGCTTGCCGCCCGTGGTGGTGAGCTGGATGGTGCAGTTCTGGTTGAACTTGCAGGACTGCGGGCCGGGGTTGGTCAGCTTCAGGTCACCGGGGGTCGGCGTCGACGTGGGCGTGGGCGTAGGCGTGGGAGTGGGTGTCGGCGTGGGAGTGGGGGTGGGAGTGGGTGTCGGGGTCGGCGTGGGCGTCGGCGTGCCGCCGCAGCCCGGAGTGGCCTCCGGGGGGAGCGGGACCCGCCAGATCTGGGTGTCGTTCTCCGAGCCGACGAGCAGGGTGGTGCAGTCGAGGTACGTCACCGTCTCGCCCTGGGACTGGGCGGGCAGGGCCACGTCCGCGATCTTGGCGCCCGAGGTGTCGTACACCGAGGCCGTGTTGGCTCCCAGCGGACCACCGCTGCGCAGGGTGTACGAGGCCCCCGAGGGGGAGAACGCGCCGTCGGTGGCGAAGACCGGGCCCGGCCGGACGGCGGTCAGGGTGCCCAGTTGCCCGGGGACCGGCGGCAGCGGGGCCTGGTACAACTGGCCGGCCGCTCCGATGAGTTTGCTCGCGATGTAGATCCGTCCCGTGACGGGGTCGGCGAGCAGGGATTCGGCGTCGTGCTTCCCGTCGGCGTAGGCGAAGCGGTACGTCACGGGCGTCACCGAGGCGTTGGCGAGCAGGTCGGGTTCGGGGAAGGAATGCACGGTGATCTCGGCGCGGCTGCCGAAGTTGTCGCCGATGTCGCCGACCAGGATGGCGGGACGGCCCGAGGAGTCCTTGCCGAGGGCCAGCCCCTCCCAGTCGGTGTTGCCCACCCCGGAGACCGTGTACGTGGCCCTGAGCAGGCCGGTGGCTCCGCTGCAGTCGATGGCGAACACCTGGTTGGTGTTCCCGCTGTCGTTGACGGCGTAGAAGACGCCGGCGTGCTTTCGGCTCATGGCGAGCCCGCTGATCTCGGCCGTGCCTCCGGGGAGGGTGCACTGGCGCTCGGGAGCGGCGGCGACGCCGGCCGGGGGTGCGGAGGAGGGCGGCGCGGTGGCCGCGCCGGCGGCCCCGGCGGCGGGGCCGGTCAGCCAGGCCGCGGCCGGCAGGGCGGCGGCGAGGACCGCGGTGGCGAGGGCTGCGGCGCGCGGGGGTGTGAGGAGTAGTCGGAACATGCCCACCATGTGAGGGGGAGTCGGTTCACGGCGCCAGGGTCAATCGCCCTCCGTTCGAGCATCGTTCAATGCCGGGCGGGCATGTCCGGCCGCCGAGGGGCTCCCTCCGGTCGGCCCGCCCGGGGCCCGTGTCGCGTGCGGCCCCCGCGACCCCTCCCTCCGCGCGGCTGCTGCCTGCACGCGGTTCCCGCGGCCCGCGCGGTCACCGGGAGGGCTCGCGCACGGGGGCCTTGTGCTGGGCGTGTGCGATGAAGGCGCGAGCCGCACGGCTGAGTGGCCGGCGTGCGTGCGCGATCCCCACCGGACGCAGGAGGGGCGGGGTGAAGGAACGTATCTCCGCCCTACTGCCGAAGGCCCGGGCGACCACGTCGCGGTACCAGATGAGGGAGCCGCGGCCGTCGGTCACCCCCGTCACCCAGCCGAGACGTTCGTCGACCTCCAGACAGGGCACGGGGCGCACGCCCAGACAGCTGAACATGGCCTCCATCTCGGTGCGCCGGCCGGTCCCGGGGGTGGGCAGCACCATGGGCAGCCCGTCCAGCGCGCGGAACGGTAAGGGGTCGGGCAGCGCCGAGCCGACGGGGGAGATCAGCACCACCTCGCGCTCCTGGATGTAGTGGGTGCTGAGCTCCTTGTCGAGGGGGAGATCCACGAGTGCCAACTCGGCTCTGCCCTGCGTCAGTTCCTGGACCACGGCCTCGCGGCTGTCGTACTGGTGGAGCCTGACGTCGAGTCCGGGGTGTCGCTCAGTGAAGGTGTGTACCAGCTCGGAGGCCAGATCAAGGGCCAGGGTGGGCGTGGTCACCATGGACAGGGCGGCCCTGGCGCCCAGTCCGTGCGGAGTGCCGATGTCGTCGATGGCCTCCACCGCGTCGAGCACCGTGCGGGCCAGCCGGACGACCCGGGCCCCTTCCGGCGTGAGGTCCACCCCCCTTCCCCGGCGGGCGAGGAGATCGACCCCGAGGTCGCGCTCCATGGCCTGGACGGCTCGGGAGAGGGCGGACTGGGCGACGAAGACGGAGGCCGCCGCGCCGGTGATGGAACGGCAGTCGGCGACGGCGACGAGGTAGCGGAGCTGGGCGAGGGTGGGGGTCATGACCGGACGGTAACCGGGCGAGGGTGTACCTGTAAGAGCGCGTCGGGTGAACAACCGACAGACTCCGCAAAGGTGTTCATGCCGGACCGGTGACAACCCATACCCATGCGGCATGAGCCCGGGCGGCGCGGGTGCCCCGACCGGTGGGCCGGAGACGGGACTTCCGGGCCGTCCGCGCCGCAACGCCGCAGGCCACGGCATCGGAGGGAGCGCGCCAACGCCGTGGCCGGGGAGCCGCCCCGGCGGGTGGGGGGCGTCCGGAACGCGAAGCGAACGGCTCCGGATGACCGTTGACAGTGCGGGTCCGTCACCGCACGATGCATCCCGGCAACAGGGAATTTGACCGCCGCTCAACCCTGTCCCCGCCGAATCGTCCGGCCGTTTCGCGCGTCGCCCCACCTTGGACAGCCAGGGGGAGGGCGCCTCGTCCGCCGTCCTTCTCGCACGTCCTTCACGCGCTTTCCCCCGTCTTCCGTCCCCCACTGCGCCATGTCACACAGCACTGGAAGAGGAGCGTCCGTGTCCCCCCAGCCCGAGCCGTCCCCCCAGCCTTCGCGTGCTTCTCAGCCTTCGCGTGCCTCCCAGCCTTCGCGTGCCCTTCCGCCCCGGCAGTCTCCGTCGGCCCGCCGCGCCGCGCGGCATTCCGGGCGGCTCCGGGACGCCGACCGTGACCTCGTCGTCGCGGTCAGCCCGTTCGCGGAGCCCAACTCGCGGATCGTGATCGCCGCCGAGCGCGCCGGAGCCCTGGGCCTGCTCGACCTCGGCCGGGACGCCGGGTCCGCGCGGAGCGCCATGGCCGAGGTAGCCCGCCGCCTCGGAGCGGCCCGCTACGGGGTACGGGTGCCCGCGGGCTGCCCGCTCGGGCCCGAGGAGCTGCCGGCGGAGGTGGACACGGTGCTGCTCGCCGACCCCGCGGGCCACACCCCGGACGAGGTGGCCGGCTGGGCGGCCGCACCCGGGCGGCCCCGGGTGTGGGCCGAGATCACCGATCCGGTCGAGGCGGGGGCCGCGGTGGACGCCGGGGTCGACGCGCTCGTCGCCAAGGGGCACGAGGCCGGTGGCCGGGTGGGCGGGACTACCACCTTCGTGCTGCTCCAACACCTCCTCGCCGCCGGACCGGCGTCGCGGCTGCCCGTACGGGCCTACGGCGGGATCGGGCCGCACACCGCAGCCGCGGCCGTCGCGGGCGGAGCCGCCGGGGTGCTGGTCGACGTACAACTGGCCCTCACGCCCGAGGGGGAGGCCGGACTCACCTCCGAAGTGGCGGCGGCCGTAGGGGCCATGGACGGTTCCGAGACCAAGCTGCTGGAGGGGCACCGGGTGTACGCGCGCCCCGACCTGACCCCGCCGCAGGGCCCGGTCAGCGCCCTGCTGGGGGCCCGGGACCTGCGCGCACAGCTGCTGCCGGTCGGGCAGGACGGGGCCTCGGCCGCCCGGCTCGCCGCCCGCCACCGGACGACCGGAGGCATCCTCCAGGGCATCCGGTCGGCCGTCGCGGGACACCTGGCGGCCGTCGTACGGGCCCGGCCGCTGGGGGGCGGCCACGGCCCGGGGCGACCGCTCCCGGTGGCGCAGGGGCCGATGACCCGGGTCAGTGACCAGGCCGCCTTCGCCGAAGCGGTGGCGGACGGGGGCGCGGTTCCCTATCTCGCGCTGGCGGTCATGGAGGGGCCGCAGGTGCGCCGGCTCCTCGCCGAAACCGCCGAGCGGCTCGGGGAACGGCCCTGGGGCGTGGGCATGCTCGGCTTCGTCCCGGCCGAGCTCCGGGCCGAGCAGCTCGCAGCCGTCGCCGACGTGCGCCCGCCGTACGCGATCATCGCGGGCGGCAGCCCGGGACAGGCGGCCCCGCTGGAGGCCGCGGGGACCCGGACCCATCTGCACGTGCCCTCGCCGGGCCTGCTGGAGCGGTATCTCGCCGACGGGGCCCGGCGGTTCGTATTCGAGGGGCTGGAATGCGGGGGTCACGTCGGGCCGCGCGCCTCGTTCCCGCTGTGGGAGGAACAGATCGAGCTGCTGCTGTCCTGCCCCGAACCGGCCGCGCTGGACGTGCTGTTCGCGGGCGGGATCCACGACGCCCGCTCCGCGGCGATGGCCGCCGCCGCGGCCGCCCCACTGGCCGAGCGGGGTGCGCGCATCGGGGTGCTCATGGGCACCGCCTACCTGTTCACCGAGGAGGCGGTGGCGGCGGGCGCGGTCCTGCCCCGCTTCCAGCGGGCGGCGCTGGAGTGCGGGGACACCGTACTGCTGCACACCGCGCCCGGACACGCCACCCGCTGTGCGATCACCCCGTACGCGGACACCTTCGAGGCCACCCGGCAAAGGCTCGCGGAGGGCGGCGCCGAGCCGCGCGAGGTGTGGGAGGAGCTGGAGCGGCTCAATCTGGGAAGGCTCCGGATCGCCAGCAAGGGGCTGCGGCGCGCGGCCGACGGCTCCGCACTGGAGTCCGTGGGCGAGGAACAGCAGCACGCCGAAGGTCTGTTCATGCTCGGCCAGGCAGCCACCCTGCGCTCCGGGACCACCACGATCGCCGCGCTGCACGCCGAAGTCACCCAGGGTGCGACCGAGTTGCTCGCGCGGCGGGCCCGGGAGCTCGCCGGCGGGGACCCCGAGGGTGGCGTGGCCGGCGTGGCCGGCGAGGCGGACGCGGTCGGCGAGGCGGACGCGCGGTCCGGCGTCGGTGCCTCGCGGCCCGACCCGCTGGACGTCGCCGTCGTCGGCATGGCCTGCGCCTACCCCGGCGCGCCGGACCTCGCCGCCTACTGGGCGCGGATCCTGGACGGGAGCGACGCCGTGAGCGAGGTCCCGGCCGAACGCTGGGACCCGGCGCTCCACTTCGACCCCGACCCGGCACGGGCCGGCGAACGCACCCCGTCCCGCTGGGGAGGCTTCCTCGGCCCGATGCCCTTCGACGCCCTCGCGCACGGGATCCCGCCGGCCTCGCTCGCCGGGATCGAGCCGGTACAGCTCCTGGCCCTGGAGATCTCGGCACGGGCCCTCGCGGACGCCGGGTACGGCAAGGACCGGGAGTTCGACCGGTCGCGGACCTCGGTCGTCTTCGGCGCGGAGGCCGGCACCGAGCTGGCGGGCGCCTACGGACTGCGCGCCCTGTACCCCGGATACCTGGGCGAACTCCCCGCCGCACTGGACGAACAGCTCCCGCGGCTCACCGAGGACTCCTTCCCCGGGGTCCTCGCCAACGTCATCGCGGGCCGGGTCGCCAACCGGCTGGACCTCGGCGGCGCGAACTGCACGGTGGACGCCGCATGCGCCTCCTCGCTGGCCGCGCTCGACCTCGCCTGCCGCCAACTGCGGGACGAGGACAGCGACATGGTGCTGTGCGGGGGCGCCGACGTCCACAACGGCATCAACGACTATCTGCTGTTCTCCTCCGTCCGCGCACTGTCCCCCGGCGGCCGCTGCCGGCCCTTCGACGCGGCCGCCGACGGGATCGCCCTCGGCGAGGGGGTGGGGGCGCTCGTGCTGAAGCGGCTCGCCGACGCGGAACGGGACGGCGACCGGGTGTACGCCGTGATCAAGGCGGTCGGAGCCGCCAGCGACGGACGCTCCCTCGGCCTCACCGCGCCCCGGCCGGAGGGGCAGCGCAGGGCCCTCGACCGGGCCTACGCACGGGCCGGGATCAACCCCGGCGAGGTCGGTCTGCTCGAGGCGCACGGCACCGGAACCGTGGTCGGTGACACCACCGAACTGAGCGTACTGACCGCACTGTTCACCGAGTCGGGGGCAGCTCCCGGAGCCTGCGCACTGGGTTCGGTGAAATCGCAGATCGGGCACACCAAGTGCGCGGCCGGTCTGGCCGGACTGATCAAGGCGGTCCGCGCGGTCCACGCGGGCGTACGGCCGCCGACCCTGCACCTCGACACCCCGGTCCCGTCCTGGAACGCGCGGACCAGCCCCTTCTCCTTCGACACCGTGGCCCGGCCGTGGGCGGTCCCCGCCGAGCGGCGGATCGCCGGCGTGAGTGCCTTCGGGTTCGGCGGAACGAACTACCACGCGGTGCTGACCGGTTACGCCGGGGCCGAGGAGCCCCGGCACGGACTGGAGGAGTGGCCGGCCGAGCTGTTCTGCTTCCGCGGCGAGGACCGGCGCGCGGCGGGCCGGGCCATGGCCCGGCTGGCGGCCCGGCTGGAGGAGAACGACGGGGCCGGGCGCCCGTGGGCGCTGCGGGACCTCGCCGCCGAAGTCGCGGCCGGCGCCGGCGCCGGCGCGGTACGGGTGGCGGTCGTGGCCGCCGACCTGGACGAGCTGGCGGCCAGGCTGGAGCAGGCGCGGGCCTTCACCCCGGGCGCGGGTGTCCACGTACGGGAGGAATCGGCGGACCCGGGACAGGTGGCCTTCCTCTTCCCCGGCCAGGGCAGTCAACGACCGCGAATGCTGGGGGAATTGTTCACGGCCTTCCCCCGGCTGAGGGCACTCCTCGACGGGGCGCCGCGCGCGGTGGTCTCCGCCGTGTTCCCTCCCGCCGCCTTCACCGCACAGGAGCGGACCGCGCAGCGGGCCGCGGTCACCGACACCCGGATCGCCCAGCCGGCCCTCGGGCTGGCGGGCTCGGCGGCGCACCTGCTGCTGGGGGAGCTGGGCGTACGGCCGGACTGCGTCGCCGGGCACTCGTACGGCGAGCTCACCGCGCTGTGGGCGGCGGGGGTGTGGGACCAGGAGAGCCTGCTGCGGCTGAGCTCGCGCCGGGCCGAGGCCATCCTCGCGGCGGCCGGTGCGGAGCCGGGGGCGATGGCGGCGGTGACGGCCGCGCCGCAGGAGGTGCGGCAGATCGCGGAGCGGGCCGGGTGCGTGATCGCGAACCACAACGCCCCCCGCCAGTGCGTGATTTCAGGACCGGCGGCCGCCGTGGCGAAGGCGGTGACCGCCCTGCGGGAAGCGGGCCTGACGGCGGCCCCGCTCCCCGTCGCCTGTGCGTTCCACAGCCAGGTGGTCGCGGGGGCGGCCACGGCCCTGACCGAGGAGCTCGCCCGGACGGACCTGTCCGCCGCCACCCTCCCGGTCTGGTCGAACACCACGGCCGGCCCGTACCCGGTGCCGGCCGATGCGGTGCGCGAGCTGGTGGCCCGTCAGGTCGCGGAGCCGGTCCGGTTCGTGGAGCAGGTGGAGCACATGTACGCCGCCGGAGTACGGACCTTCGTGGAGACCGGGCCGGGCCGGGTGCTGTCCGGCCTGGTCGGCCGCATCCTGTGCGACCGGCCGCACACGGTCGTGCCGCTGGACGTGCCGGGCGAGCACGGACTGCTCCGCCTGGTCACGGCCCTGGCCGAACTGGCGGCGGCCGGCGTGCCGGTGGCACCGGAAGCCCTGTTCCGCGGCCGCACCACCCGGCTCCCCGAGCGCGCTCCGCGCCGCGCGGGCTGGCTGGTGGACGGCCACCTGGTCCGCACCCGGGACGGCGACCCCGTCCCCGGCGGCCTCCGCCCGGCCCGCCGGGTCCACGTCGCGGTAACCGAAGGAAAGGGAGCCCACCAGATGACACAGCCGACGAACGGCACCGGCCCGGAGGGGGGCTCGGCCCTCCTGGGAGCCCGGGTGAAGGCCGGAGCGGTCCCCTCGGGGGCCGGGGCGGGCACGGGCGTCGACCCCACGGGGGCCCGGGCGGGCGCGAGCTTCGACTCTGTGGGGGCCGGGGCGGGTACGGGCGTCCACCCCGTGGGGGTACACGCGAACGGCGGGACCGTTCCGTCGGGGGCGCATGTGCAGGGGGGCCCCGACTCCCCGCCGGCCCACGGGAACGGCCGGCCCGGAAGCCTGCCGGCTGGGGCTGGGGCTGGGGCTGGGGCTGGGGCCGGGGCCGGGGCCGGGGCTGTGGGCGGGGGCGGGGCCGGGCCGTGGCCGGCGGCCGGTGGCCCCGGGGAGGCCGGATCGGCCGGGAGCGCCGCCCGGGAGCAGGCGCGGCTGGCGGCCGGAAGCGAGGGCGGCGGCTTCCCGGGCCACTGGCACGGCACGGTCCCCGGCGGGGGCGGGGGCGGGGACTGGCTGGTGGGCGGGCGGCCAGGTGCGGCCGGCTCGGGCGGGCCCGGTCCGACGGGGGGAACACCGGACGGGCACGCGGGCGTGCGGAACGGCCGGACCTGGGTTCCGGCGGCCGAGGGGGCGTCGGTCCTCCCCGGGAGCGCTGTGCTGGTGGCCGGTTCGGCCGTCGGGGGTGGGGGCGGCCGAACCCCCTGGAGGGCGAACGCCCGCCCTGCCGCAGGTCTCCAGGCACCGGAGGGTTCACCCGCCGGGACGGGAGCTCCCTCCGGCCACCTGCCCGAGCACGCCGCACCCGCCCCGGCCGACCGGCGGGAGGAAGCCGTCCTGGCGTACCTCCGCGGGTCGCGCGAACTCGTTCAGGCCCAACGGGACGTCATGATGAGCTACTTGGCGTCGACGGCGACGGCGCCGCCCTGGAGCGGGCCCGACCCGGCCCTGCCCGGGTACCCCGCCGCAGCCGGCCCGGCCCGCGCGGTCCAGCCCTCCTCCTTCGGTGTCCTCCACGGCTCCGCGGGCCCCCAGGGCGAGGGGGCGGCCTCGGCGGGGGACGCCGGACAGGGGTTCGCGCGCCCCCAGGGTGCGGGGGACGCCCCGGGGACGTACCAGGGCGCGGCACCGGCCACCCCCTGGGCCGAGCCCCGGCCGGATGGCCGAAGCCTGCCCGCGGATGCCGATGGCGCCCGGCCCGGAGCCTTCGGCGCGGCCCCGGTGGCTACCGATTCCGGCGCCGGGAGTCCGGGGCCGTGGCCCACGACCTCCGTCGCCGGGACCCCCGGCGGCGCGGCCGGCGGTTCCGGGCCGTCCGGTGGCGGGGAGACGGGCTCCGGGGTGTTCCCGGACACGACTTCGCCTGCTCACTGGGCCGGGACGCCGGTGGACGGCCGAGGCCCGACCGGAGGTACCGGCGGAGCCGGGGGAGCCGGGTCCACGGGCCATGGCGCGGCCCCGGCAGGCCCGCCGCACGCCTTTACCGACACCGGTCCATGGGCGACAGCCGCTGCGGCCGGGGTCCCGGGCGCCGGACTGCCCGAGGCCGGGGTCCCGGGCGCCGGACTGCCCGGCGGTCCGGCGGCGGTGTCGGACACGGGCACGGACGCTCCCTCCGCCCGTGCCCGTGCCGGGTACCGGCCCGACGGCGCTGGCCTTGCGGCCGGGGCAGACGGCTCCCGGTCCGCCGGAGGCGGGATCGCGGCCGCGAGTTCCGGGATGCCTGGCGGTGTGGCTCCGGGCGGAGGCGTGGCCGGGGGGGTTGCCCCGGGTTCCCGCGTGCCCAGTGGCGCGGCCTCACGTTCGGGTGGCCCGGGCGGGGCAGCCCCGGGGGGCGCGGTCCCCAGGAGTGGCGGCCGTGAAGGCTCCGTCGGTGGTGAGGGCGCCGCCGGTGGGGGGCCGCGGTCCGCCGAGGAGGTGATGGACGTGATCGTGGAGATCGTCCACACCCGGACCGGGTACCCGCGCGACATGCTCGCTCCCGAGCTGGACCTGGAGGCCGACCTCTCCATCGACTCCATCAAGCGGGTCGAGATCATCGGCGCCCTGGCCGATCGGATCGGCCTGCCGCAGGACGCGGGCGGCTCCGCCGAGAGCGCCATCGAGGAGCTGTCCCGGATCAAGACCCTGCGCGGCATCGTGGACTGGGTCTCCGGCCACACCGCCCGCCCCGAGCCCTCGGCTGCCGAAGCGCTGGCCGCGGCCACGGCCCCGCCCGCGACGCTCGGCCGCCTTCGGGTGGAACTGCAGGCCCTGCCGCCCGCGCCCGGGGACCCGGAGGTCCTGCGGGGTCTGCGGATCGGGGTCGTCGGGGACGCCGGAGCCGTCGGAGACGCCGGAGCCGCCGGAGACGGCCAAGGCATCGGGCCCGCGGTCACCGGAGCCCTCCGGGCCCGGGGGGTGGACGTGCATCAACTGGCCCGGGCAGAGGCCGGGTTCGACGCCTTGATCGACCTGTCCGCCCTCCGGCCGGGCGCGCCGCCCGTCCTCCCGGAGGCCTTTCCCGGGCTGCGGCTGGCCCTGACCGGCGGTGTGCACCGGCTCCTCCTGGTCACCGTCCGGGGCGAGTCCGCCGGAGCAGGAGTGCACGGCTTCGCCCGCAGCGCCGCACTCGAGTACCCCGGCCGGCTGATCCGTGCCGTGGAGGTCCACCCCAAGGAAGACCCCGAGCGGATCGCGGCGCAGCTGCTCGCCGAGCTGAGCTGCGCACCGGCCACCGATCCGACCGGCCCGTCCGGCCCGACCGATCCGACCGGCCCGACCGGCCCGTCCGGCCCGACCGATCCGACCGGCCCGTCCGGCCCGACCGATCCGACCGGCCCGTCCGGCCCGACCGATCCGTCCGGCCCGTCCGGCCCGACCGATCCGTCCGGCCCGTCCGGCCCGACCGATCCGTCCGGCCCGTCCGGCCCGACCGATCCGTCCGGCCCGTCCGGCCCGACCGGCCAGACTGATCCGACCGGAGAGGCCCCCGCACCCGCCTCCGTCGCCTACACCGCCGAGGGTCTACGGGTCACCCCCCGCCCGGTGCCCGCACCGCTCGTCCCCGGCGGCGGGACACCGCCCCTCGACGCGGACTCGGTGGTCCTGCTCACCGGCGGGGCCCGCGGGATCACCGCCCGGACCGCCCTGGCGCTGGCCCGGGCCACCGGATGCCACGTAGAGCTGATGGGGCGAACACCCGAACCACCGTCCGAGGCGGACGAGTTCGGGCACGCCGCCGACCGGGTCGCCCTGCGCGCCGCACTGATCGCCACCGGTCTGCGCACCCCCGCGGAGATCGAGGCCGCGGCCTCCCGGATCCTCGCCGAGCGGGAGGTGCGGACCACCCTGGCGGCCCTCGCGACGGTGGCCGCGTCCGTCGGCTACCACTGCGCGGACGTCACGGACGAGCAGGCGGTACGCGCCGTCGTGGCCGCCGTACGGGCCCGCCACGGCAGGCTGGACGGGATCGTGCACGGAGCCGGGACCCTGAACGACGGCCTGCTCCGCGACAAGCAACCGGCTTCCTTCGCCGAGGTGTTCACCACGAAGGTGACCGGTGCGCGCCATCTCGCCGCCGCGGCGGCCGAGCACGGCGCGGCTCCCGCACCGCGCTTCCTCGCCCTGTTCGGCAGCATCGCGGGCGTGTACGGAAACCGGGGACAGACCGACTACGCCGCCGCCAACGACGCCCTCGACGGCCTCGCGCACCTCTGGGCGGAAAGCTTCCCGGGCCGGGTGCTGTCCGTCGACTGGGGCCCCTGGGCCGCCGAGGCGGGCGGCATGGTCAGCCCCGAACTGGCCCGTGTGTACGGCCGCCGCGGCATTCCGCTCATCGACCCGGACGCGGGCGGCGCCGCGTTCCTCGCCGAACTCGCGCACGGGACGGACGTACAGGTGGTCCTGATGGCGGCCGGGGGAGACGAGGGGGGTGAGCGGCGTGCCTGACCGCCACCAGCAAGGCGTGGGATCCGGTCAGCGCCGGCACCACCGCGGTCCGCGGCCCACCGACGCGGCGATCGTCGGGATGGGCGCCGTGTTCCCGGGCGCCGCGGACCTCGCCGCCTACCGCCGCAACCTCCTGGCCGGTACGGACTGCATCGGCGACGTCCCGCCCGGGCGCTGGGACCCCGAGGTGTACTACGACCCGGACGGCGCCGACGGACCGGTCGCGGGCGACCGGTTCTACTGCCGGCGCGGGGGCTTCGTGGACGGGCTCGCCGCCTTCGACCCGACCCGGTTCGGCATCATGCCGGCCACCGTGGAAGGGGCCGAACCGGACCAGATGCTCGCCCTGCACGCCACGGCCGAGGCCATCGCCGACGCGGGCGGCGAGAGCCGCCTGCCGGCCGACCGTTCGCGGATCGGGATCGTACTGGGGCGCGGCGGGTTCATGGGTGTGGCCACCGCCCGGCTCGATCAACGCGTCCGTACCGCCCACCAGTTGGCGCAGACCCTGCGCGAACTCGCGCCCGATCTCGACGAGCGGCGGATCGCCGCGGTGCGGTCCGCCTTCCAGGAGGCCCTGGGTCCCGAACGCCCCGACGCGTCGATCGGACTCGTACCGAGCTTCACGGCCGCCCGGACCGCCAACCGGCTCGACTTCCACGGACCGGCCTACACCCTGGACGCGGCCTGCGCCTCCTCCCTGCTGGCGGTGGACCAGGCGGTGGGTCTACTGGCCGGCGGGCGCTGTGACGCGGTGGTCGCCGGGGCCGTGCACCACTGCCACATCGCCACCCTGTGGAGCGTGTTCACGCAGCTGCGCGCCCTGAGCCCCAGTGAGCGGATCCGGCCCTTCGACCGGCGCGCCGACGGAACCCTGCTGTCCGAGGGCACCGGAGTGGTGCTGCTGAAGCGGCTCGCCGACGCGGAGCGCGACGGCGACCGGATCTACGCGGTCATCCGCGGCACCGGAGTCGCCGGGGACGGCAGGGCGGCGAGCTTGATGAGCCCGCTCGTCGCGGGCCAGGTACGGGCGCTGGAACGGGCCTGGCGGGAGGCGGGTCTCGACCCCCGCGCGCCCGGCGCGCTGGGGCTGCTGGAGGCACACGGCACCGGGACCCCGGTGGGGGACACGGCCGAACTGGACACACTGGCGCAGGTGTTCGGGCCGTACGCGGGCGGCGCCGCCGGTGAGGGGACCGGTGACGACGGGGCCGGCTCCGGGCCCGGCTCCGGGCCCGGCTCCGGGGTCGGAGCCGCGGTCGGCCTCGATGCCGGGAACGCCATCGGCTTCGGCTCCGTGAAGTCCATGCTCGGCCACACCATGCAGGCCTCCGGCATGGCCGGGCTGATCAAGGCCGCACTCGCGGTGTACGAGGGGGTGCTGCCGCCGACCCTGCACCTGGAGGAGCCGCACCCCGGCCTGGCCCGGACCCGGATGCGGCCGGTGACGGCGGCCCGGCCGTGGGAACGCGGGCCGGCGCCGCGCCGGGCCGGGGTCAACGCCTTCGGCTTCGGCGGAATCAACGCGCACGTGGTGCTGGAGGAGGCTCCGGGCGCCGCGCGACGCCGGGACGCGCCCCCGGGCCGTACGGCGCCCGCGCGACCGGCCGCGCCCGTGCGCCGGTTCCTGCCCCTGGACGGACCGGCCGCACCGGTGGGGGCGCCCGCGCCCGAGGAGCTGCTCCTCCTCGCGGCCTCGGACCCGGCCGAACTGTCCGCCCTCCTGGCGTCCGGCACCGGCACCGGCTTCGGCTTCGGCTCCGGCTCCCGCACTGGCTTCGGCACTGGCACCGGCACCCGCTTCGGCACCCGGTCCGGCACCGGCACCAACTCCCCGGTGTCCGGCGGCGACGGGCCCTGCCGGCTCGCCGTTCTCGGCCCCACGCCCCAGCGGCTCGCGCTGGCCGCGAAGGTGGTGGCGCGGGGCCGCGCCTGGCGGGGGCGCGGGGAGGTGTGGTTCACGCCCGCGCCGCTGGGCGGCCGGCTGGCGTTCCTGTTTCCGGGCCTGGAACCGGAGTTCGCCCCGGCGCTGGACGACGTGGCGGACCGGCTCGGACTGGAGCGGCCCCGGCTGAACCGGGGCGAGGAGCTCACGGAGCGGGCGCTCGACGCCATCGCGACGGGCCGGTTCCTCGCCAGGGTGCTGCCCGAACTCGGCATCCGTGCCGAGGTGCTGGCGGGCCACAGCCTGGGGGAGTGGGCGGCGATGGTGACCGCCGGGATGTACCGGCAGGACGCGGCCGACACCTTCCTGGACTCGCTGCGACCCGGGTCGGTGAAGGTGCCGGACCTGGTCTACGCGGCGCTGGGATGCGGGACCCGGCGGGCGGAGGCCGCGCTCCACGGACTGGACGGGGTGGTGGTCAGCCACGACAACTGCCCCCACCAGTCGGTGATCTGCGGAGATCCGGCCGAAGTGGTCACGGCACTAGCACGGTTGAAGGCCGAGGGTGTCCTCGGCCAGGAACTCCCCTTCCGTTCCGGCTTCCACACCCCCATGTGGGAGCCCTACCTGGGGCAGGTCCGCGCCGCCTTCGCCCGACTGCCGCTCCAGCCCGCCACCTTGCCCCTCTGGTCGGCGACCACCTGCGCGCCCTTCCCCCCGGAGCCCGAAGCGGTGCGCGAGCTCGTCTTCCGCCATCTGCTGGAGCCGGTCCGCTTCCGCGAGCTGACGCTCCGGCTGTACGAGGACGCCGGCGTCCGCGGCTTCGTCACCCTCGGTCCGGGCAGCCTGCCGGGCTTCGTCGAGGACACCCTGCGCGACCGCCCCCACCTCTCGGTGGCGGCCTCCTCGCCCCGGCTGACCGGCCTCGCCGCCCTGCGGCGCACCTGCGCCGCCCTGTGGACCGAGGGGCACGCCCCGCGCTGGGACCGGCTGGCCCCCGACGGGACGGGAGCCCCCGACCGGGCCGCCGTACCACCGGCAGCGCCCGCGGCCGGGCGCGGCGTGCTCCTGGACCTCGGCTCGCCGCTGGTCCGCCTCGGCGAGGCCGCACGCACCACCCTCGCCGGACTCCTGCCGCAGACCACCGCCCCGGTGCCACCGGCCACCACCCAGGCAGCCGCCCCCGCCACCCAGGCAGCCGCTCCTGCCACCCCGGCCGCCCCAGCCGGGCCCGTCCCGGTGGCCGCGGATCCCCGGCCGGTCCTGCTCTCGGCCCTGGACGCGGCTCCGGCCCCGGCCGAAGGGCACACCGATGCGCCGCACCCCGGCACCCACCCCGGCGCCCGGCCCGGCACCCACCCCGGCGCCCAGCCAGGCGTCGGCCCCGGCACCCACACGCTGCACCTCTCCCTCGCCACGCTGCCCTACGTACGCGACCACTGCGTCTACCTGCAGCCCGAGGGGTGGACGGAGGACTCCGACCGGTTCCCCGTCGTCCCCATGACGACCATGCTGGAGCTGGCGGCCGAAGCCGCCCTGCGGGACGCACCGCCCGGCCTGGCCGTCATCGGCTACGACCGGGTACGGGCCCTGCGCTGGCTCCCCGTGGAACCGGCCCTCGACGTGGAGGTCACCGTACGGCCCGACGGTCCGGGCCGCGTGCGCGTCACCCTCGGGGAGTACGCCGACGTGTGCGTGCTGCTCGGCGAGAGGTACGAGCCCCTGCCCGGCCCCGATCCCGCCCCGCTGCGCGATCCGCGGCCGGCCCCCGTCAGCGCCGAGGCGCTCTACCGGGACCGGTGGATGTTCCACGGCCCCCGCTTCGCCGGGGTGCACGAGGTGCGGGCCGTCGGCGCGGACGGCATCCGCGGGGTGTTGCGGGCACTGCCCGACCCGGGCGCGCTGCTCGACGCCGCCGGGCAGCTCTTCGGGCACTGGATGCAGCTGAGGCTCCCCGTGGACCGGCTGGTGTTCCCGGCGACCGTGGACGCCATCCGCTTCTCGGGGCCGCCGCCCTCGCCGTACGAGCTCGTCGGGGCCACCGCCCGGATCCGGGAGGTCCGCGATGTCACCGTGCGCGGTGATGTCGAGCTGCTCCGCGCCGACGGCCGGGTCTGGGCCCGGATCGACGGCTGGACGTACCGCCGCTTCGGAGCCGACGAGCGGGTCTGGCCGATGAAGTTCACCCCGGAGGTCTGCGGCATCGGCGAACCCCGCCCCGAGGGCTGGTGCCTGGCCCGGCGCCGCTGGACCGACCCCGCCTCGCAGGAGCTGGTCATGCGCCGCTACCTCGGCGCCGCCGAGCGCTCGGCCTACGAGCGGCTGTCGCCGCGCGCCCGGCCACCCTGGCTGCTGGGCCGGATCGCCGCCAAGGACGCCCTGCGCCACCTGCTCTGGGACGGCGGAGCCGGGCCGGTCTTCCCCGCCGAGGTGCCGATCGGAAACGACCCGGCTGGGCGCCCCCTGGCCGGGGGAACCCTGGCCGGTGGGTTCCACCTGACGATCGCCCACAAGGACCGGATCGCCGTCGCCCTGGCCCACCCCGGTCTGCCGGTCGGCATCGATGTGGAACAGGTGACCACCGACCCGGACGCCCTCGTCCGCATCGCCCTGGCGCCGGGCGAACTCGGCCTCGCCGAGGGGCTGGCGGCCCGGGAGGGCACCGGCCTGCCGGCCGCGCTCACCGCACTCTGGTGCGCCAAGGAGGCGGCCGCCAAGGCCGCCGGAACCGGACTCGGAGGCCGCCCGCGCGACTGGCGGGTCACCGGCGACCCGGGCTCCGGCGAGCTGTGCGTGCTCTCCCCGGACGGGCACCCGTACCCCGTCCGCACCACCTACATGGCGGACGCGCCACTCGACGACCCCGGCCACCCCGGCCACCCCGGCCACCAGGGCCACCACCCCGTTCACGTCGTCGCCTGGACCGACCGTCCCACGACCCTCTCCCCGCCCCCCGTCCCCTTCCACCTCACGGAGACCAGTCATGGCAGCTGACATCCTCGCCGAGATCACCGGCATGCTCGTGGAGATCGTCGGTGACGAGCACCTCCTCGCGGACGAGGTCACGATGAAGACGACGTTCAACGAGGACCTCGCCCTGGAGAGCATCGAGTTCGTGGCCCTGGCCGAACTCCTCCACCACCGCTACGGCGCCGAAGTCGACCTGATGGGCTTCCTGTCCGAGAAGGACATGGACGGCATCCTCGCCATGTCCGTGGGTGAACTCGTCACGCACATCGGCCGGATCACGCACGCCTCCCTCACCCACGCCTCCCTCACCCACACCTCCCGCACCCACGCGTCCCTCGCCCGCGCCTCGGCGGGATCCGCCGCCGCACCCGGATCGGACGGTTGATCCCGCCATGGCCTTCGTTGCCGCGGGCGGCGTCCGCTTCCACGTCCAACGGCTCCCGGCCACCGCGTCCGCCGCCGGCCCCGACGCGGCCGACCGCCCCCTGGTGGTGTTCCTGCACGGGCTGGTCGTCGACAACCTGTCCTCCTTCTACTGTCCCTTGGCCGTCCCGGTGGCCCGGGCCGGCCACGAGGTGGTCCTCTACGACCTGCGCGGCCACGGCCGTAGCGAGCGCCCGGCCACCGGCTACGACAGCCGCACCGCCGTACGGGACCTCTTCGCCCTGCTCGGTGCGCTCGGCCTCGCGCACCGGCCGGTACACCTCGTCGGCAACAGCTACGGCGGCACCCTGGCACTGCACGCGGCCCTCGCCCGGCCTGACCTGGTCGCCGGGCTCACCCTGCTCGAACCCCCGCTCAGCGGGGCCTGGGTGGACAACATGGTGGACACCCTGTCGGCGGCCGCACTCGGTCTGGAAGACAGTGCCGTGCCCGCCGAACTGCTCACGCTGCGGCTGCGCAAGGCGGCCAACCTCACGGCCATCGCCGACGACCTGCTCAACCGCACGACCCTGATCGACGACATCGCGGCGAGCCGCACCTTCACCCCGGCGAACTACGCGGGACTGCGCTGCCCCGTCCTGATCGTCTGCGGCGAGCACTCCGAACTGGTTCCGGGCGCCCGGGAACTGGCCCGCCACGCCCCGCACGTCACCTCCGTGGAGATCCTGCCGGGCCTCGGGCACGACGTGCTGAAGGAGAGCAGCGGGGCGCTGCGGGCGGCCGTACTCGCCCACCTCGACCGGGTGGCCACGGCGGAGGCGCACGCAGGGACGGCGACGACGGCTGCGACGACGACAGCGACGGCACCGGTGCGGTCGCGGGCGGGAGCGCTGGTCCGATGAGGGTGCTCTTCACGGTGCCGCCGCTGGCAGGACACGTCAACCCGACCGTGGCGGTCGGCAGCGAACTGGCCGCCCGAGGCCACGAAGTCGCCTGGACCGGTCCGCCGGGGGCACTGTCACGGCTGCTGCCCGATCACGCCAGGATCCTCTCGTCGGGCGCCGAAGCGGGCGGCGACTACGCCCTGCTCCACGCCCGCTGGCGCGATCTGCGCGGGGTCGCGGCACTGCGGTTCCTCTGGGAGGAGGCGCTGGTCCCGCTGGCCAGGGCGATGCTCCCCGGCGTGGTCCGGGCCGTCGACGCCTTCCGGCCGGACCTGCTGGTCGCCGATCAGCAGGCCCTGGCCGGTCCGGTGGCCGCGCGGGCGCTCGGGGTTCCCTGGGTGACCTCCGCCAGCACCTCGGCCGAACTCACCCTCCCCTTCGCGGACTTCCCGAAGGTCGGGGAGTGGGTGGCCGCGCGGATCGCCGGGCTGCTGACGGAGTGCGGGGCCGAGCCCGAGCCGACGGGCAAGCCGTGGGACCCGCGGTTCTCGGAGCGGCTGGTCCTGGTCTTCTCCAGCCGCGAACTGGTCGGAGGCGGGCGGGAGTTCCCGCCGCACTACGCCTTCGTCGGGCCGGCCTTCGGGGCCCGTCCGCCCACTCCCGGCTTCCCCTGGGAGCAGCTGGATCCGGAGCGGCGACGGGTTCTCGTCTCGCTGGGAACCCTCAACCAGGAGGCCGGAGGCCGGTTCTACGGTGCGGTGCTCGGCGCCGCCGAACGGCTGGAGAAAGAGGTGCAGTTGATCCTGGCAGCCCCGGCCCCACTGGTCGGGGCGGTGCCCGGCAACGTACTGCTGCGCGACAGCGTCCCGCAGCTGGAACTGCTCCCGCACTTGGACGCGGTCGTCTGCCACGCCGGCCACAACACCGTCTGCGAGGCCCTCGCGCACGGCCTGCCGCTGGTGGTCGCCCCGATCCGCGACGACCAGCCGATCGTCGCCCGGCAGGTCGTGGAGGCCGGAGCCGGGGTGCGGGTGCGGTTCGGCAGGACCAGGGCCGAGGAACTGCGCGACGCGCTGACCGCCGTACTGGACGAACCCGGCCACCGCCGGGGCGCCCGGCGGATCCAGGCCTCATTCGCCGCGGCCGGCGGGGCCGCCGCCGCGGCCGACCGGTTGGAGGAACTCCTGTGACGCCCACCCCGCCCCCCTCCCCCGCCCGGATCCCCCGTGCCGCGCCCCCGCTCCTGCCCGGCATCCGGTGGACCTCCGCCCTGCTGCTCGCCGCCCTCGGCGCGGGCACCGTGCGCGCCGCCCGCCGGCTGGCGGCCGTCCCGGTGCTGCCCATGGCCGAGTACAGGGAGGCCGGGGTACCGCGCGCCGCCGGGTGGCGGCTGCTCACCGCCAGCGGGGTGGAGTCCGACGCGGCCACCTTCCTCGCGGCCTGCGCGCACGCCGACCGGGAGGGACTGCGGGTACTGGACCTGCTGCCCGGGGACCTGCCCACCGAGCGGCTGCTCGGCCTGCTGCGCCTGGTCGACCCGGCCGGATACCGGCAGGACCGGCTCGGCGAGGGGCGCGGGGCCGGGTTCGCCGTGCTCGTCGCCGAGGAGGTGCTCGCCCGGGCCGGGGTGGACCCGGCGGGCCCGGATACCACTCCGGCGGACCTCATGGCGATGACCCGGCGCGTGAAGGAGTACGCCGCCGACGCCACCGGACTGGCCATCGCGCCCGCCCTGAGCTGCGGCCCGCCCGCCGACGGGCGCGGCGCCGCGCGGGCGGCCGAACTGCGGGCCCAGGGACTGCCGCCCGGACCGCTCGCCGCCGCGCAGCTCGCCGGGCTGGCCCTGCTGGCCGGGGTCGCCGCACGCCAGGGCCGGTGGGGGGCCGCCGCGGCGGGGCTGTACTGGATCCAGCCCTACCTGGCGTTCGGCCGGCCCGGCGCAGCCCTGCGCCCGGGCGACCTCGCCCGGGCCACGGCCGCCCGGCCGGTCCGCTCCCTCGGCGCGGCCCTGCGTACGGCCGCCGCGACGGCCCGTACCCCGCGACCCGGGGGCTACCCGCCCGCGAACGGCCGGGCCACCGCAGCGGACACGGAGCAGGCCGGGGCGGTGGCCGGGGCGGTGGCCGGGGCGGTCCGCGCCGAGTCGGTCCGGGCGTACCGGGCCGACCTGGCCGCCGGGACCGACCGGTTCCTCGAACCGCGCCGGCCGCACTGCCCCTGGTGCGGGTCCCCGCGGCTCACCGTCCGGGTCCGGGTGCCCGACCTGCTCCAGGGCAAGCCGGGCCGGTTCACCCTGGAACAGTGCGGAGCCTGCGGGCACGTCTTCCAGAACCCCCGGCTGTCCCCGGAGGGACTGGAGTTCTACTACAGGGACTTCTACGACGGCCGCGGCGGCGAGGGCGCGGCCACCGTCTTCGGCCGGCTCGGCGCCGCCTACCGCGGCCGGGCCGAGATGCTCCGCCCCCACACCGAGCCCGGGTCCTGGCTCGATGTCGGCACCGGCCACGGCCACTTCTGCAACGCGGCCCGGGCCGTCTGGCCCGACACCCGCTTCGACGGGCTGGACATGGGCGAAGGGGTCCGCGAGGCCGAGCGGCGCGGCTGGGTGGAGACCGGATACCAGGGCCAGTTCCCGGAGTTCGCGGTGAAACTGGCCGGCCAGTACGAGGTCGTCAGCATGTACCACTACCTGGAGCACACCCGGGACCCGCTCACGGAACTGGACACGGCGGCCGCCGTCCTCGCCCCCGGCGGCCATCTCGCCATCGAACTCCCCGACCCCGACTCCCGGATGGCCCGGCTGCTCGGACCGGCCTGGCTGCCCTGGTTCCAGCCGCAGCACCAGCACCTGATCCCCGCCGCGAACCTGCGCGAGGCACTGGCCGAACGGGGCTTCACCGTCCTCGCCGAGGAACACGGACCGGCCCACCAGGGCAACGACTTCTTCGGCGCGGTGGCCCTGACCGCGACCCGGCTGGCCCCCGACCCGGACCGGCCCTGGGGGCCCCCGGCCACCACCGGCCGGCGCGCCCTCGCCGGCGGCGTACGGGTGGCGGCGCTGCCCTGCTTCGCCGCCGCGGCGGTGCTCGACGGGCTGCGCACCGCGGTGGCCCGCACCATGGACGGCGGCAACGCCTACCGGATGCTGGCCCGCAAGGACCAGCCGTGACGGGCCCGGGTGCGCGGACCGGGCCGGCCCCGGACACGGGGCTCGCCGACTCCACCACCGGCGCCGCCACCACCACCGACACCACCACCACCGGCCCCGCCTCCGGCAGAGGAGAAGCCCCCACCGGCCCCCAGGCCCCCATCGGGGGAGACCTGGCCCGCCGGGCCACCGCCGACCCGCTCTTCCGCCTGGTCGCCTACGCCCTGGAGGCCGCGCACGGCCGGCCCCCGGCCGCGGTCTGGAGCGCCCCGTACACCTTCCACCTGGGCTCCCCGGGCCTCGTCGCGGCAGCCGGCTGGCCGGTGGCGGCCGCGGCGGCCCCGCGCACGGACGGCCTCGTACGGCTCAGCTCCCTGGCCCACCCGGCGGACGGCTGCGACCTGCCGCTGATCCTGTCCGGGCCGCAGCCCGCCACCCCGGCCTGGGCCGCCCGCCCGTACGCCCTGCTGCGCGCGCTGGCCCGGGCCGGGTACGGCCGGGGCGGGACCGACCTGCACGTGCAGGGCTCCCTCACCGCGGCCGCCGGGCTCGCCACGGAGGAGGCCGCCGCCTGTGCGGTGGCGCTCGCGGTGGCCGACGTCCACACACCGCCGGGCGAGGACCCGGACCGGGCGGGGCTCGCCCGGCTGCTGGCGCGGGCACTGCCGGACGGCGACGACGCCCTGCGCCGGGGCGCCCTCTTCGCCCGGCCGGGCAGGGCCCTGCTGCTCGGCCACGGCCCGCCCCGGCCGGAGCCCCGGCGGCGCCGGCGGCGGTACGTGGCCTTCGACCCCGCCGCGTCGGGGTCCCGCCTGGTGCTGCTGGCCCTCCGGCCGGACCCCGACGGCGCGCAGGACCGTACGGCCGAACTGGCCCGGGCCGTCGCGTGCGCCCGCCGGGCCGGGGCCCTCAGCGCCTGGCAGCCCGGGCAGCGGCCGGGGCGGAGCGTCCTGGTCCTGCTGCCCGGGGCCCGGCTGACGGAGGTGCGGGCGGCGGTCGCGGAGGACTTCCGCGACCGGGCCCTGCCCGTACCCCGGTTCCTGAACGTCACCGTCGCGGGCGCGGCCCGCCGCGAGGCGTGAGACCGCACCCCTCGGGTCCCGACACCGGTCCCGACCCCGAGCCGCACCACTCATCACGAGGAGGAACCACCCATGCCCCTCCGCCCCCCGACGCCGGCGAGCCCGAGTCCGGGCACGAGCCCGAGTCCGGGCACGACCGCACGCGCGAGACACCGGGCCCACCGGTCCGCCCTGGCCGCCGGCATCGCCACCCTCGGCGCCCTGGCTCTCCTGGGCGCCTTCACCATCGCCAACTCCCAGGCCGCCGAGCGGGGTTCCGCGGCCCCAACGGTCGCGGCCGCGCTCCCCGCGTACGACCACGTGGTCGTCGTCGTGTACGAGAACAAGCAGTACGGCGAGATCATCGGCAGCGCCAACGCCCCGTACATCAACCAGCTCGCGGGCGGCGGCGCGAGCCTGACCGGAATGAAGGCGCTGACCCACCCCAGCCAGCCGAACTACTTCAACCTCTTCTCCGGCGCCACCCAGGGCATCACCGGGGACGGCTGCTACACCCCGCAGTCGATGACCGCGCCCAACCTCGGCCAGGAGCTGATCGCGGCCGGCAAGACCTTCGCGACGTACAACGAGGATCTGCCGAGCGAGGGTTCCACGGCGTGCACCAACGGCCAGTACGCGCAGAAGCACAACCCGTGGTTCGCCTTCAAGAACGTGCCGCTGAACACCGGGAAGACCTGGGCGCAGTTCCCGCAGAACAACTTCGCCGCCCTGCCGAACCTGTCGTTCGTCGTCCCCAACCAGTGCAACGACATGCACTCCTGCTCGGTCGGCACGGGCGACACGTGGACGAAGAACAACATCGACGCCTACGCGCAGTGGGCGAAGGCCAACAACAGCCTGCTCGTGCTGACCTGGGACGAGGACAACTACCTCGGCTCCAACCAGATCGCCACGGTCTTCTACGGCGCGAACGTCAAGACGGGCACCTACGCCACCGCCTTCAACCACCACCACCTGTTGCGCACCTTCGAGGACCTGTTCGGCACGGCGACCCACGCCGGGAACGCCGCCAACGTCCAGCCGATCAGCGAGGTGTTCGGCTCGACCACCCCGACCCCGACGCCCACCTCGACCTCAACCACGACCCCGACCCCGACGCCCACGCCCACGCCGACACCGACCTCGGCGGACCTGAAGCTGACCAACCCCGGCCCGCAGTCCTGCAAGTTCAACCAGAACTGCACCATCCAGCTCACCACCACGGGCGGCAAGCCCCCCGTCCGCTACACCGCCACCGGCCTCCCCTGGGGCCTCACCCTCGACGCCGCCACCGGCCGCATCACCGGCAAACCCTGGGCCACCGGAACCCTCCAGATCACCGCCACCGCCACCGACACCACCCCAACCACCGCCACCACCACCTTCCCCCTCACCCTCACCTGGTTCTAAAGGAGGCACCCGTGTACCTGTCGACCAGCCGTGCGGCGGACATCACCGCAGACCCTCCCGCTCCGAAGGGCCCCCTGCGGGCCGTCCCCGGCACGGTGTTCGCCCTCGGCACGGTCAGCCTGGTCACGGACGTCTCCGCCGAGATGGTCACCGCCGTCCTGCCGCTGTACCTGGTGGCCGGACTCGGGATGTCCCCGCTCGCCTTCGGCGCCCTGGACGGGCTCAATCAGGGAGCCACCGCGCTGCTGCGCCTCGTGGGCGGGCGGGTCTCGGACCGCACGCGGCGCCGCAAGCTCGTCGCCGGCACCGGCTACGCGATCTCCGCCGCCTGCAAGGCGGCCCTGCTCGCGGTCACCACGCCCTGGTCGGTGGCGGCGGTGCTCGCCGCCGACCGGACCGGCAAGGGCCTGCGCACCGCCCCGCGCGACGCGCTGATCTCGCTGTCCTGCCCGCCGGGGGAGCAGGGCCGCGCCTTCGGCGTGCACCGCGCGCTGGACACGGCCGGGGCCCTGCTGGGGCCGCTGGCCGCGTTCGGCGTGCTGTGGGTGGCGGTGGACGGCTACGAGGCCGTCTTCACCGTGAGCTGCTGCCTCGCGGTGCTGGGCGTGCTGGTCCTGGCCCTGTTCGTACGGGAGAGCCCCGCGCCCGCACCGGCGGCCGGGACGCCCCCGGCCCGGACCCTCCTGCGGATACCGGGCCTGCGGCGGCTCTGCCTGACCGCCGCCGTGCTCGGCCTGTTCACCGTCGGGGACGCGTTCCTCTATCTGCTGCTCCAGCGGCGCCTGGAGCTGCCGGTCGCCTGGTTCCCGTTGCTGCCGGTCGGCACCGCGGCCGTGTTCCTGCTCGCCGCCCTGCCATTCGGCCGGCTCGCCGACCGGCTGGGCCGCCGCCGGGTCTTCCTCGGCGGGCACCTGCTGCTGTTCGGCGCCTGCCTGCTGCTCCTGGCTCCGCTGCCGCCCGGGCCCGTGCTCGTGTGCGGGGTCCTCGGCCTGCTCGGCCTGTTCTACGCGGCCACCGACGGGGTGCTGATGGCCGCGGCCGGGCCCTTGCTGCCCCCGGAGCTGCGCACCACCGGGCTGGCGGTGCTCCAGACGGCGCAGGCCCTGGCGCGGTTCGCGGGCTCCCTGCTCTTCGGCGCGGCCTGGACCCTGTGGGGACCGGGTCCGGCGCTGGCCGCGACGGCCGGCGGACTGCTGCTGGCCCTCACCCTGACGGCCGCCCTCCCGGGCCGCGGCCCCGCCCCGGGGGAGAAAACCCCCGAGGGATGAGCGGCGGGGTCAGGCCGGAGCCCCGCTCGGCTGCGGCTCCTCCTTCGCGGCCCGCCGCCGCAGTGCGTCCTCGTCCGTCTCCGCGTCGTAGGAGATCAGCTTCGGCAGCAGGGCGGCCAGCACCGCCACCGAGGCCACGCAGGCGAGTCCGCCGCTCCAGAAGGCGGCGCGGGTGCCCGTCCAGCCGGCCATCGTGCCCGCCCGGACCTGACCGAGCTGCGGGCCGACGGTGTACGAGAGCACCTCGATGCCCGCGAGGCGGCCCCGCAGCTCCTCCGGGATCGTCTGGTTCCAGATCGTGGCGCGCCCCAGCCCGCTGAGCATGTCGCCCGCACCGGCCACCGCGAGGAACAGCAGCACCAGCCAGATGTTCCCGGACCAGCCCGCGGCCGCGATGGCCAGCCCCCACACCGCCGCCCCGCACACCACCAGGAGCCCGTGCCGGCGTACCCGCGAGGCCCAGCCGCTCGTCAGCCCCAGCAACAGTGACCCCACCGCGCCCGCCGCGTACATCAGACCCAGCGCCCACACCGCGTCGAGCTCGTCCGCGAGGAAGGGGAAGATGGCGTTCGGGAAGGCGAAGAGCATCGCCGCCATGTCCACGGCGTACGTCCCGAGCAGCACGGGCCGGCTCCACGCGTACCGGGCCCCCTCGGCGATCCCCCGCAGCGAGGGCCGCTCGGCGTCCCGTGCGGGCGGAGCCGGACGCAGCCGCAGGCACAGCAGCACGGAGACGAGGAACCCGGCCACGGTGACCGCGTACGCGCAGGCGTACCCGGCGTACGCGACGACCAGGCCGGCCACCGCGGGACCCGCGATGGCGCCGAACTGGTAGCGCAGCCCGTTCAGCGCGGCGGCGGCCGTCAGCTGGTCGTGCGGCACGATCCGCGCCATCAGCGAGTCCATGGCCGGCCGCTGCAGGCCGGTCAGCGCCGATACGCACGCCGCGACCACGTACAGCGGCCACAGCATCGGGGTCGGCAGGGCCGAGTTCACCAGGAGGATCAGCGCGAGCACCCCGAGCCCGGCCTCGGTCAGCAGGATCATCCGCCGCCGGTCCACGGCGTCGGCGAGGGCGCCGCCGTAGAGGCCGAAGACCACCAGCGGGAGCAGTTCCACCAGGCCCATCGCGCCGACCGCGAACGGCGAGTCCGTCATGTGCTTGATCTGCAGCGGCAGCGCGATCATCGCCATGAACGAGCCGAAATAGGTGACCGTGCCCTGGTAGAACAACAGCCGGAAATCGGGGCTGGACCGCAGGGGGGACAGGTCGGGCAGTACGGAGGCGAAACGGGATCTGCTCACGACGGGCCATCGTCGGCGGCCGACGGTCCCGGAGCAACCGATTTACGGACGATCCGCGGCGGCCCTCCGATCCTGCACAATCGGCGGATGAGCAATGAAGACCCCCATCTCTGGCTGGAAGACGTCACCGGCGAGGCCGCCCTCTCCTGGGTGCGCGACCGCAATGAAGAAACGGTGTCCGCGCTGACCTCGGATCCCGGGTTCAAGGTGCTGGAGTCGGGGATCCGTGAGGTCCTCGACGACGACGGCAGGATCCCGTACGCGCGCCGCCGGGGACGCCACCTCTACAACTTCTGGCAGGACGCCGACCACGTGCGCGGTCTGTGGCGGCGCACCACCCTGGAGGAGTACCGCGAGGAGCGGCCCGACTGGGAGCCCGTCCTGGACCTGGACGCGCTCGCCGAAGCCGAGGGGGAGAAGTGGGCCTGGGCGGGCGCCGCCGTCCTGGCTCCCGATCACCGCCACGCCCTGGTCATGCTGTCCAGGGACGGCGCGGACGCCTGTGTGGTGCGCGAGTTCGACCTCGAGCGCCGGGAGTTCGTCGCCGGCGGCTTCGAAGTCGCCGAGGCCAGGACCCAGATCGGCTGGATCGACCGGGACCGGGTCTGGATCGGAACGGACTTCGGCCCCGGCTCCATGTCCGTGTGCGGCTACCCCCTCCAGGTGCGCCAGTGGCGGCGCGGCACCCCCCTCGCGGAGGCGGAAACGGTCTACGAGGGCCGGCCGACGGACATCTCCGCAACCGGTTGGCGCGATGACACGCCCGGTTTTGAACGGGACTTCGCCCACCGGCAGATCGACTTCTGGAAGCAGGAGCTGTTCCTCCTCCCCGGGGGCGGAATCCCCGGGGACGGAATCCCCGGCGACGCACATCCCGGTGACGGATTTCCCGGGGCCGGAACTCCGGATCGGGCGGCCGAGCCCGAAAAGATCGATGTCCCGGACGACGCCAGTGCCTCCGTCCACCGGGAGTGGCTGATCGTCGCGCCGAAGTCGCCGTGGCTCGGCCACGCCGCGGGCAGCCTGCTCGCCTTCGACTTCGAGGCCTTCCGGGCGGGGGAGCGCGAGGCGGCGGTGCTCTTCACCCCGGACGAGCACACCGCCCTCGCGGGCTGGAACTGGACCCGCCACCACCTGATCCTCACCACCAGCGTCGACGTCTCCTCCCGGCTGGAGATCCTGACCCCCGGGCCGGGCCCCGACGGCTGGAGCCGCACGCCCCTGTCCGGCGTTCCGCCGCTGTCCACGGCCTCCGTCACCGGCACCGACCCGGACGTGAGCGACGAGTTCTTCCTGAACGTGGCGGGCCACCTCCAGCCGTCCACGCTCTACCGGGGCACGGCCCCCGCGGGCGCCGACGAGACCGTCAAGCAGGGCCCGGCCCTCTTCGACACCGCCGGCCTCACGGTGCGCCAGTACTTCGCCTCCTCCGCGGACGGCACGAGGGTCCCGTACTTCGTCGTCGGCCCCGAGGACCGCACGGGTCCCGGCCCCACCCTGCTCTACGGCTACGGCGGCTTCGAGATCTCCATGGTCCCGAGCTACAGCGCCGTCACCGGCCGCGCCTGGCTCGCGCGCGGCGGCACCTACGTGGTGGCCGGCATCCGGGGCGGGCACGAGTACGGGCCGGACTGGCACAAGGCCGCGCTCGGGGCGAACCGGGTCCGGGCCTACGAGGACTTCGCGGCCGTGGCCCGGGACCTCATCGCCCGGGACGTCACCACCCCCGCCCAGCTCGGCATCGAAGGCGGCAGCAACGGCGGGCTGCTCATGGGCGCGATGCTCACCCGCGATCCCGAGCTGTTCGGTGCGGTCGTCGCCCACGTGCCGCTGATGGACATGCTCCGCTTCCACAAGCTGCTCGCCGGGGCGAGCTGGATCGCCGAGTACGGGGACCCGGACAGTCCGGCCGACCGGCCCCACCTGGAGGGCATCTCCCCGTACCACCAGGTCCGGACGGACGGGCCCGCGTACCCCCCGCTGCTCCTGCTGACCTCGACCCGCGACGACCGCGTCCACCCCGGGCACGCCCGCAAGATGGCGGCCCGGCTGCGGGAGGCGGGGCATCCCGTGCTCTTCCACGAGCACCTCGGCGGCGGGCACTCGGGCGCCACCGACCACGGACAGGCCGCCTTCAACGGGGCGCTGGTCCACACCTTCCTGTGGGAGCGGCTGGCTCCGCGGAGATGACCGCACGGGCTCCGGCCCGGTGGGTGGACGGCTGAACGCGGCCCGGGATCAGGTACGGCACCTGATCCCGGGCCGCGCCGCGTTCCCCGGCCGGGTGACCGGGCACGATCCGAAAGGGACTGCCTGGCCTCTAGGCCTCGCCGAGGGACGCGACCCGGTTCTCGATCGCGGTGATCAGGGCCTCGACCCTGGCCTCGAAGATCTGCTCGTCCGTGACCTCGGCCAGCTGGGCACCGAGCCGGGTGATGTTGGGGAAGCCCGCGGGATCGACCAGGCGGTACTCGCGGTTCCAGGAGGACTCGTCGGCGGCCCGGACCTCCGGGTCGAACAGCAGGTAGGCGGCGCGCTGGCCGACGTAGGCCAGGAGGGAGTCGCCGACCATCCGGTAGTGGACGGCCGCCTCCGCCCCCTCGAGGCCCGCCTCCGTCACCGCGCCGAGGATCAGCTCCACGACGCGGAACTCGTTGGGCCTGCGGGTGGTCCGGCTGGCCATGGTCGAGCCGACCACCGGGTACCTGAGCGCCACTTCGAGGGAGCCGTCGGCGAGTGCCCGCAGCCGGTCCTTCCAGTCGAGCCCCTCGGGGATGCGGTCGAGCACCTCGCCGAGCGTGCGGTCGGCGACGGAGAGCAGCAGCTCGTCCTTGTCGCGGAAGTGCCGGTAGATCGCGGTCGGGTCGGCGCCGAGCTCCTCGCCGAGGCGCCGCACGGTGAAGGCGTCCTCGCTGCCGCGAGCCGCGATCCGCAGGCTCGCTTCGATGATCGCGTCGGGCGTGAGCTGGCTGCCGGCGCGCTTGGACCGGGCGGGTGTGTCGGATGACTTCGGCATGGTGGGGCCAGTGTAACGATGTGGAACAGAGCGAGCGCAACACCGTTGACAACAATGTTGCGCTCCCGTTCACTCCTCCTCAACGAACCAGCCGTGCGGGCCTCGCCCGCCGAGCCGAACGAGCCGAAGGATGCGTCGATGGGCAACACCAGGCAGCCGGTCAGGCCGCGTGCCGACATCGTCTTCGTAGGGGGCCGGGTCTTCACCGGAACCTCGCCCACCCCGATCGAAGCCGCCGTCGCCGTCGCGGGCGACCGGATCGTCGCCGTGGCCGACGAGGCCGCCGTGCGCTCGCTCGCGGACGCCGACACCGAGGTCGTCGACCTCGCGGGAGGACTGCTCGTCCCCGGGTTCCAGGACGCCCACGTGCACCCCGCGGTGGCCGGCGTCCAGATGCTCGGCTGCGACCTGAGCGAGGAACACACCGTCGACGGCTACCTCGCGGTGGTCGCGGAATTCGCCGCCGCCCATCCCGACGCGGTCTGGATCCGCGGCGGCGGCTGGTCGATGGACGTCTTCCCCGGCGGCACGCCGACCCGCGCCCTGCTCGACGCGGTGGTCCCGGACCGGCCCGTCCTGCTCACCAACCGGGACGGCCACGGCGCCTGGGTCAACACCAGGGCGCTGGAGGTGGCCGGCCTCGACCGCACCACCCCCGACCCGGCGGACGGCCGGATCGAGCGGGAGGAGGACGGAAGCCCGGCCGGCACCCTCCAGGAGGGCGCCGTGGAGCTGGTGGCACACCACGTGCCCATCGCCACCCCGGACGAGGCGCTCGCCGGCCTGCTCGCGGCGCAGGAGCACCTCTTCTCCCTCGGGGTCACCAGCTGGCAGGACGCCATGATCGGCTCCTTCCCCGGCAACCCCGACAACTACGGCGTCTACCTGCGCGCCGCCCGCGAGGGTTCCCTGCGCGCCCGTGTCGTCGGCGCCCTGTGGTGGGACCGCGAACGCGGCCTGGAACAGATACCCGACATCGAGGAGCGCCGCCGCACCGGACGGGTCGGCCGCTTCAACGCCACCAGCGTGAAGATGATGCAGGACGGCATCGCGGAGAACTTCACCGCGGGCATGCTGGAGCCCTACCTCGACGGCTGCGGCTGCGCCACGAACAACTCCGGGCTCAGCTTCATCGATCCGAAGGTGCTCACCGAGGCCGTGGCCCGGCTCGACCGCTCAGGCTTCCAGATCCACTTCCACGCGCTCGGCGACCGGGCCGTCCGCGAGGTGCTCGACGCCCTCGCCGAAGCCCGCGGGGCCAACGGCGCCAACGACAACCGCCACCACCTCGCGCACCTCCAGCTCGTCCACCCGGACGACATCGCCCGCTTCGCGAGCCTGGACGCGGCCGCCAACATCCAGGCCCTGTGGGCCGCGCACGAACCGCAGATGGACGAGCTCACGATCCCCTTCCTCGGACCGGAACGGGCCCGCCTCCAGTACCCGTTCGGCGACCTCCAGCGCGCCGGAGCCCGCCTGGTCGCCGGCAGCGACTGGTCGGTCAGCAGCCCCAACCCGCTGTGGGGCATCCACGTCGCCGTCAACCGCTCCGTACCCGACGAGGCGCCGGGCGCCACCGGGACCTTCGAACCGGCGCCGCCCTTCTTCCCCGAGCAGGCGCTCACCCTCTCCCAGGCGCTCACCGCCTACACCGCCGGCAGTGCCTGGGTGAACCACCTCGACGAGGTCACCGGCACCGTCGAGGAGGGCAAGTACGCGGACCTCGTCGTCCTCGACCGGGACCCCTTCGCACATCCCCCGATGGAGATCGCCGACACCCGCGTGCTGCGCACGTACATCGACGGCGAACTGGTCTTCGCCGCGACCGCCTGAGTCGAGACCGCTGAGTCGAGACCGCTGAGTCGAGACCGCCTGAGTCGTCACCGCACGCGACTCACCGGCCGGGCCGCCACCGGCCGGGCGTCACCCACCCCACCGAGCTCATCCCTCAGGGAGCCAGACGATGTCATCCACCCGATCGGGATACCCGCTGTACCGCGGCCGCGGCCGCCTCCGCCAGGCCGCGGCCGCCGCCCTCGCCTCGGCCGCCCTACTCGTCACGAGCGCCTGCAGCGGCGCCGCCGCCCCCGACAAGGAAGGCGCGGACCGGGCCGCCGCGTACGAGATCACGGACAAGACGCCCGCCGCCACCGGGAACGTGGACTCCTTCACCTGGTCCGTCTACGCGGAGCCGACCACCATCGACTACGCGTACTCCTTCGACTTCCCGCCGAACCAGATCCTCTCCAACGTCTGCGAGAGCCTGCTGCGCTGGAACCCCGACCTGACGACCTCCCCGGGCCTCGCGGCCTCGTACACCAACCCCACGCCCACGACCTGGGTCTACCAGATCCGCCCCGGCGTGCACTTCCACGACGGGACGGTGCTCACCGCCGACGACGTCGTCGCCTCCCTGAGCCGCAACCTCGACCCCGCGACCGCCAGCGTCTGGGCGAACCAGTACAAGAACGTCAAGTCCATCGACAAGACCGGCCCGATGGAAGTCACCGTCACGCTGACCAAGCCGGACTCCACCTTCAACAAGTACCTGGCCGCCGGCCCCGGCACCGTGGAATCCGCCGCCACCCTGGCCAAGTCCGGCAAGGACTACGGCAATCCGCAGACCGGCGTGAACTGCACCGGACCCTTCTCCTTCGGATCCTGGACCTCCGGCCAGTCCCTCACCCTCGAGCGGTTCGACGGCTACTGGAACCAGGACCTGAAGGCCAAGTCCGGCGAGGT
Source organism: Streptomyces sp. NPDC099050 (assembly GCF_044759865.1). Taxonomy (NCBI): domain Bacteria; kingdom Bacillati; phylum Actinomycetota; class Actinomycetes; order Kitasatosporales; family Streptomycetaceae; genus Streptomyces; species Streptomyces sp. NPDC099050. The sequence goes on from NZ_JBIWAE010000001.1 coordinate 494,141, forward strand.
GAAGTTCGTCTTCCTCACCGACGCCACCACCCGGGTCAACGCCTTCCAGAGCGGTGAGGTCGACGGCGGCTGGATGGTCCCTCCGAACGCCTACGCCCAACTCGGCTCCACACAGGCGGGAAAGCTCTACTTCGGCCGCAACACCACCGTCGCCGACGAGGTGGTCGCCAACCTCAAGGGCCCCCTCGGCGACCCCAAGGTCCGCCAGGCCCTCCTCATGGCCATCGACCGCAAGGGCATCGTCAAGGCGGGCGCCGGCGGGGTCGGCGAGGTCTCCGACTCGCTCGTCACCGACAACCTGTGGGCCGACGCGCCCCCGGCGACGCGCGAAGCACTCCTGAAGGACCTGCCGAAGTACCCGTACGACCCGGCCAAGGCCAAGGCGCTCGCCGCCGAGGCCGGAGTGAACGGCCAGAAGGTCGTGATCGCGACCAGCCCGCTGGACTCGCAGACCACGATCATCACCCAGGCCGTGGCCCAGGCCGCCACCGCCATCGGACTGAAACCGCAGATCGACTCCCTCTCCGCGGAGAAGTACACGACCCTCTTCACCGACCCCGCGGCCCGCGAGGGCATCGACCTCTTCCTCACCTTCTGGTACACGTCCATCACCGACCCGCTGGACATGTTCGCCTCGCTGGAGACCGGAGCCTTCAGCAACTACGGCAACTGGTCCGACCCGGCCTTCGACGCCGCCGTCGAGAAGGCCGTCGGGGCCTACGATCCCGCGGACCACGCGGCCGCCAACGCGGAGGCGCAGAAGATCGCCGCGCGCGAACTGCCCTGGCTGCCCCTCTACACGCTGCCCGTCAGCGTGTTCATGGGCAAGAAGATCACCGGCGTCCAGCCCTCCATCGCCTACCTCTACTACCCGTGGGCGGCCGAGATCGGAGCCAGGGGATGACGGCCGCGGCCACGGCCGCGACCACCCGCGCCGTACGGGTGCTGCGGCGCCTCGCCGGCATGGCGGCGACCCTGCTCGTCACCTCCTTCCTCGTCTTCTCCTCCCTCTTCCTGGCCCCGGGCGACCCGGCGAGCTTCCTCATCAAGGGACGCAGCCCCAGCCCCGAGGACCTCGCCGCGCTGCGCGGCCAGTACGGCTTCGACGAACCCTTCCTGGTCCGGTACTGGAACTGGCTCGAAGGGGTGCTGCACGGCGACTTCGGCCGCTCCTACCTCTTCCACCAGGACGTCTCCTCCGTCATCTGGTCGCGCCTGCCCTCCTCCCTGCTGCTGATCGCCGTATCCGGCCTGATGATCGCCGTGTTCGGCATCGGCTCCGGCATCGTCGGCGCCCTGCGCCGGGGTTCGCGCACCGACCGCTCCCTGATGCTGCTCGTCACGGTGGGCGCGGCGGCGCCCGCCTTCGTCGCCGCCCTGCTGCTCAGGTCGGTGTTCGGGGTGCAGCTGGGCTGGTTCCCCACCATCGGCAACGGCGAGGGCCTGATGGACCGGCTGCACCACGTGATCCTCCCGGCGGCCGCCCTGTCCGTGACCTTCACGGCCCTGGTGACCCGGGTGACCCGCTCGGCCATGCTCGACGAACTCTCCCGGGACCACGTGGAGGTCGCGCTGAGCCGCGGAGCGCCACGGCGCACCGTCATCCGGCGGCACGTCCTGCGCAACGCGCTCGGACCGATCGTCACCGTCTCCGCCCTCCTGGTCTCCGGCATGCTCGTCAGCACCGCGATCGTGGAGACCGCCTTCGGAATGTCCGGCGTGGGCTCCCTGCTGGTGCAGTCCGTCGACCAGCTCGACTTCCAGGTCGTCCAGGCCATCGTGCTGCTGGTGGTCGCCGCCTTCGTCGTCGTCAACGCCCTGGTGGACCTGGTCCAGCCACTGATCGATCCGCGCACGGCCGCGGCCGGGAGCGCCCGATGAGCCATCCGATGAGCACCCTTCCCGAAACGGGCGCCACGCCCCTCGCCCCCCGCACCCGGCGCGACCCGCTCGCCCGGCTGCGCCGCCTCGGCGGCAGCCGGCTCCAGCGGACCTGCCTCGCGCTCCTCGTCCTGTTCGTGCTCATCGCACTGCTCGGACCCTGGATCGCCCCGTACGACCCCACCTTCGGACAGCTCGGCGACACCCTCCTGGGGCCCAGCACCCAGCACTGGCTGGGCACCGACCAGGGCGGCCACGACACCCTCTCGGCGCTGCTCGTCGGCACCCGCACCAGCCTGGCCGGACCGCTCGCGGTCGTCCTGTTCTCCACCGTCCTCGGCGTCGCCGTCGGCCTGTTCACCGCCTGGCGCGGAGGCTGGATCGACACCGCCGTCGGCCGGGTCCTCGACGTCCTGTTCGCCTTCCCCGCGCTGCTCCTCGCGATCCTCGCGGTGGCCCTGTTCGGCAAGGGGATGACGGCTCCGGTGATCGCCATGGCCATCGCCTACATGCCGTACACCGCACGCCTCGTACGAGGCCTGGCCGTCCGGGAGAAATCCCGGCCCTACATCGCCGCCTACCAGGTGCAGGGCCACTCGCCCCTGTACGTGACCGTCCGCAGGCTGCTGCCCAACATCGCCCCGACGCTGCTCGCCCAGTCGACGGTGAACTTCGGCTACGCCCTGCTCGACCTCGCCGCCCTCTCCTTCCTGGGGCTCGGCGTACAGCCGCCCACCCCCGACTGGGGAGCCATGATCAACCAGGGTCAGGCGGCCGTCCTGCAAGGGCAGCCGCTCTCCGCGATCGCGCCGGCCGTGGCCGTCGTCCTCGTCGTGGTCGCCTTCAACGTCGTCGGGGAAGACCTCGGCGACCGGCTCGCGGGGAGGGACTCCCGATGACACTGCTCGCCTACGAAGCCCTGCGCGTCACCCTCCCCGCGATGGCCCGCCCCCTCCTCGACGGCGTCAGCCTCACCGTCGCGGCCGGCGAGGTCGTCGCCCTGGTCGGCGAATCCGGCTCCGGCAAGTCCGTCACCGCCCGCGCCGCCCTCGGCCTGTTCCCCCAGGGCGCCGAGATCGGCGGCCGGGTCCGGGTGGAGGGGACCGACCTGGTACGCGCCACCCCCGCGGGCCTGCGCGAGGTGCGTACGAACAAGGCCGCGATGATCTACCAGGACCCCCGGGCCGCCATCAACCCGGTGCGCCGGGTCGGGGACTTCCTCACCGAACCGCTGCGCCTGGTGCACGGCTGGTCCAAGGCCCGGGCGAACGTCAGGGCCGCCGAACTGCTCGACGCGGTCGGCCTGCCCGACCCCGTCCGCCACCTCAACCAATTCCCGCACGAGCTCTCCGGAGGCATGCTCCAGCGCGTCGTGATCGCCGCGGCCCTCACCGCCGAGCCGAAGCTCCTGCTCTGCGACGAACCGACCACCGCGCTCGACGTCAGCACCCAGGCCGAGATCCTGGCCGTGCTCGGCCGGCTCCAGCGCGAACGCGGCCTCGGACTCCTCCTCATCACCCACGACATCGAACTCGCCGCCTCCGTCAGCGACCGGATCTACGTCATGTACGCGGGCCGGATCGTCGAAACCGCGCCCGTGGCGGAACTCTTCTCCTCCCCGCGCCACCCCTACACCGCGGGCCTGCTCGGCTCCTCTCCACCCCTCGAAGGCCCCCTCGACCGCCTCACCCCCATCCCCGGGGCGCCGATGGGCCTGCTGGAGTCGGCGCCCGGCTGTGCCTTCGCACCCCGCTGCCGGTTCGCCGAACCGGGCCGCTGCGACCAGTCCCCGCCGCGACTCCTGCGGCACGGACCGGCCGAGGTCGCCTGCCACCGCGCCGCCGAGCTCGCGCCCGAGCTCGGGCCCGATCCCGCAACCGAGCTCGCGCCCAAGGAGGACCGTTGAAGACCGAGTCGCACGAGGACACCGCCCCGGAGCTCCTCCGGGTGACCGGGCTGCGCAAGACCTACCGGACCGGCGGGACGGAGGTCGTCGCCGTCGAGGACCTGTCGTTCTCCGTCCGGGCCGGCGGGGCGCTCGGCATCGTGGGGGAATCCGGTTCGGGCAAGACCACCACCGCCCGGATGCTGATCGGCCTGGAACGCCCCGACGCGGGCGAGATCCTGGTCCAGGGCCGGCCGCTGGCGGCCTCCGTACGGGGGAGGCCGGCCCGGCTGGCCCGCGCCAAGGCGGTCCAGATCGTCTTCCAGGACCCCTATCTCTCCCTCGACGCGCGACTGAGCATCGGCGAGACGGTCGACGGAGTCCTCAGGCTGCACGGAATGTCCGACCGGACGGCCCGGACCGCACGGGTACGGGAACTGCTGGCCCAGGTCGGCCTCGGCGACCGCGAGGCGGCCGCCCTGCCCCGCCGGCTCTCCGGCGGGCAGCGCCAGCGCGCCGCGATCGCCAGGGCCCTGGCCGTGGAACCCGCAGTCCTGGTGCTCGACGAAGCGGTGTCCGCCCTGGACGTCTCCGTCCAGGCACAGGTGCTCAACCTGCTGTCCGACATCCGGCGCGACACCGGGATCGGCCTGGTCTTCGTCAGCCACGACCTGGCCGTCGTCCGCTACGTCTGCGACGAGGCGCTCGTCATGTACCGCGGCCGCACGATGGAACACCGGCCGGTCGACGAGCTCCTCACCGACCCCCGCCACCCCTACACCCGCCTCCTGCTGGCCTCCGTACCCCGTCCGGGCTGGGACCCCGACTCGATCAGCCGGCGCCGCCGCGAGCTGGACCCGCTGACGGCGGCTACGGCGGGGGCCGCCGGGGCGTGATGCCGGGGCGGGGTCCAGCGCGTAGGCCAGGGCCCCGCACGGATCCGCCCCGGCGGGTCCGTGCGGCGGCAGATCGACCGGAACCTCCCGGCAGCCGGGCGATCATGGCCGGATCCGCCCTGGCGCCCCCGGAACGCATGGCGGAAGATCCCTCAGCGGGCACTTCCCGTGGCTTACGATCGCCGCGGACGGTCCCGTTCCGTGATCGCCGCTCGCCCCGCACTCGTGGAGGTCAACCGTGTTCCGGACGGCCAGAGGAAACCGCAAGCGCCCCGCAGGCCCCCGAATCCGCATGGTCGCCGCGGCCGCGGCGGCGGGCGCGTTCCTCGTCGCGGGATGCTCCTCGGGCGATGACGGCCCGAGCGAGGCGGCCGGCGGGGTGCCCGTCGTGGAGAAGGGCAAACTGACGACCTGCACCCACCTGCCCTATCCGCCGTTCCAGTTCGAGAAGGACGGCAAGGTCGTCGGTTTCGACGTGGCCCTGGTCGACCTGGTGGCGAGCCGGCTCAAGGTGGAGCAGAAGATCCTCGACACGCCCTTCGAGAACTTCAAGACCGGCGCCTTCCTGAACTCCGGCGAATGCGACCTCGCGGCCGCCGGTATGACGATCACCGACGAGCGGAAGAAGAACGTCGACTTCTCCGTCCCCTACTTCGACGCCACGCAGGCGCTGCTCGCCACCAAGAAGAGCGGCGTCACCTCGCTCGCCGACCTCAAGGCGAAGTCGAAGAAGCTGGGCGCCCAGGCCGAGACCACCGGTGAGAGCTACGCCAAGGCCCAGGGCTTCGACCCCGTCGCCTTCGAGAGCTCGGACGCGGTCATCAACGGACTGCGCACCGGCCAGGTGGACGCGGTCGTCATCGACTACCCCGTGGTCCAGGGCTGGCTCAAGGACCCCAAGAACGCAGCCGAGTTCACCCTCGGACAGAACATCGAGACCGGCGAGCAGTACGGCTTCTCGGTGAAGAAGGGCAACACCGCCCTCGTGGCCGCGATCGACAAGGCGATCACCGACGCCAAGGCCGACGGCACCTACAAGAAGCTCTACGAGCAGTGGATCGGCCCGCTGCCCCAGACCACCCCGTGACCTCCCGGCTGACCCGGCGCCAGCGCCGCCGGGTCTCGCAGGGACTGCAGTACGCGCTCTTCGTCGCGGTACTGGTGCTGATCGCCGTCACCGCGGACTGGGGGAGACTGCAGAACCAGTTCGCCCAGAAAGACCTGGCGCTGCGGCTCTTCCCGGAGATCATCACCACGGCCCTGCGCAACACGGTCATCTACACGACGTCCGGGTTCCTCCTCGGCCTGGTCCTCGGCCTCGTCATCGCGATGATGAGGCTGTCCTCCGTGGCCCCGTACCGGTGGGTCGCGAGCGTCTACATCGAGCTGTTCCGGGGGCTCCCGGCCCTGCTGATCTTCATCTTCGTGGGCGTGGCGGTGCCCCTGGCCTTCCCCGGTACGGAAATCCCCGGCGGCACGTACGGCAAGGTCGCGATCGGGCTGGGACTCGTGGCCGCCGCCTACATGGCGGAAACGATTCGGGCCGGCATCCAGGCCGTGCCCAAGGGGCAGATGGAAGCCGCCCGCTCGCTGGGCTTCTCGCACGCGCGCGCCATGGTCTCCATCGTCATCCCACAGGCCTTCCGCATCGTCATCCCGCCCCTCACCAACGAACTCGTCCTGCTGTTCAAGGACTCCTCGCTCGTGCTGTTCCTCGGTGTGACGCTCTCGGAGCGCGAACTGACGAAATTCGGGCGGGACCTCGCCAGCCAGACCGCCAACTCCACCCCGATCCTGGTCGCGGGCCTGTGCTACCTCCTGGTGACCGTGCCACTGAGCTTCGTGGTGCGCCGCCTGGAGGCCCGCGCGGACAAGGCCGTGTGAGGAAGACATGCCACAGGAGGCCCCAGCGGTGGACACGACGGCCACGGACGGCCCGGAGATCGAAATCAGGGGGCTGCACAAGTCCTTCGGCGCCCACCACGTCCTGCGCGGCATCGACCTCGACATCGCCCGCGGCGAGGTGGTGTGCGTCATCGGCCCCTCCGGCTCGGGGAAATCGACGCTGCTGCGCTGCGTGAACCTGCTCGAAGAGCCCAGCGAGGGACGGGTCTTCGTCGGCGGCACCGAAGTCACCGACCCGGACGTCGACATCGACGCCGTACGCCGCCGGATCGGGATGGTCTTCCAGCAGTTCAACCTCTTCCCGCACCTGAGCGTGCGCGACAACCTCGCCCTGCCCCAGCGCCGCGTCCTGGGCCGGGGCAGGGCCGAGGCCGAGGCCGTGGCCGAGAAGAACCTCGCCCGTGTCGGCCTCTCCGACAAGTCCGGTGCGTACCCCGCCCAGTTGTCCGGCGGCCAGCAGCAGCGGGTGGCGATCGCCCGGGCCCTGTCGATGGGGCCGGAGGTGATGCTCTTCGACGAGCCGACCTCCGCGCTGGACCCCGAACTCGTCGGCGAGGTGCTGGCGGTGATGCGGGTCCTGGCGGGCGAGGGCATGACGATGATGGTCGTCACCCACGAGATGAGCTTCGCCCGCGAGGTCGCGGACCGGGTCGTGTTCATGGACGGCGGAGTCGTCGTCGAGCACGGGCCGGCGGCCCAGGTGGTGGGGGCTCCCCGCGAGGAGCGGACCAGGGAGTTCCTCAACCGGATCCTGGACCCGGCGGCGACCGAGGCACCCGGGGACCCCGGGGCTCCCGGCGAAGGCCGGCCACAGGGCGGGGACGCCTGATCGCTGCGCGCACCTGATCACGTCGGCCCCCGGCCGGGCCCACCTGCGCCGCCGAGTTGATCATGGGGCAGGATGGCACCCCGTTCCGTATGCGCACGCGTGCGCGAACGCGCCCCCACGCACGACGAACTGACAGGTGACAAGGTGACCACACCCACACCCACACCCCTCATCCGGCGGCCCGCAGGACATGCCGCCGCCGCCCCGGTCCGGCGAGTGACGGAGGGCGTCCGTTGACCCGGGACCTCGTCCTGCACGACTGGCTGATAGCCGGCCTGGCCCTGGCCGCGGGCGGGCTCGCCGGACTGCTCCTGCGCGCCCTCGTGCGGTGGCTGGCCAAGCACGCCCTCAGGACCCGCTGGAGCGGCGACGACATCATCGTCGACGCGCTGCGCGCGCTCGCACCGGCGGCGGCCGTCATCGCGGGCGCCGCCGTGGCCGCCTCGACACTGCCCCTGAGCCCGCGCGTCTCCGGGTGGGTGAACCAGTCGCTGACCGCGCTGCTGATCCTCGTGGCCACCGTCGGCGCGGCCCGCGTCGTGGCCGGCCTCGTCCAGTCCGTGGCTCAGGCGCGGACGGGAGTGGCCGGATCGGCCACCATATTCGTGAACATCACGCGCGTCCTGGTGCTGGCGATGGGTCTGCTCGTCGCCCTCGAAACCGTGGGCGTGTCCATCGCGCCCCTGCTCACCGCGCTCGGCGTGGGTGGCCTCGCGGTCGCCCTGGCGCTGCAGGACACCCTCGCCAACCTCTTCGCGGGCGTCCACATCCTCGCCTCGAAGACGGTGCAGCCCGGTGACTACATCCGGCTGACGAGCGGCGAGGAGGGGTACGTCGTCGACATCAACTGGCGCAACACCGTGGTCCGCAACCTGTCGAACAACCTGGTGATCATCCCCAACGGGCGGCTCGCGCGCACCAACATGACCAACTTCACCCAGCCCGAGCAGCAGTTGTCGATCATGGTCCAGGTGGGTGTGGGCTACGAGAGCGACCTGGAGCACGTGGAGCGGGTGACCCTGGAGGTGGTCGACGGGGTGATGGCGGACATCAACGGCGCCGTCCCCGACCACGAAGGGGCCGTACGCTTCCACACCTTCGCGGACTCCCGGATCAACTTCACGGCGATCCTCGGCGTCGGCGAGTTCAGTGACCAGTACCGGATCAAGCACGAGTTCATCAAGCGGCTGCACAGCCGGTTCCGGGCGGAGGGCATCTCGATCCCCGCCCCCACGCGGACGGTGGCGCTGCACCAGGAGGACCTGCGCTCCGAACCGCTCGCGGGGGTCCCGCTGGTCTCCCCGGTGTCGCCGGTCCCGCAGCAGCGCGAGGCGCCGCCGGTGGCGGCCCTGGCGGAAGGTGTGCGGTAGCGGGGGACACCGGCGGACGGGGGCGGGGAGGCGGGTCATAAGCTGACGGGCCCGGGGCCCGCGCCCCGTCGTCTCCCGCACCGCGCAGTCCATCGAAAGGACCTGTCATGAGTGAGAAGGCCCGCAAGCTCTTCGACGCGCTCGACCTGAACAGCGACGGGGTGCTGACCCGGGTCGAGGTGATCACGGCCTTGCGCAGCAAGGGCCCCACCCTCGCCGCCCAGGGCGATCTGCCCTTCTGGGCCGTGGGCGACGTCGACACCTCATCGGCCCTCTTCGACCGGGCGAACGCGGACGGCGACGACGTGCTGACCTTCGATGAGTTCGAGCGCGAGGTCGACCGCCGCTTCGGCTGGTAGCCCCGGGCGGGCCCCGGACCGGGGCGGTCCAGGGCCCGCCCGGCGTCCACTCAGGCGCGGATCCCGTCGCAGGCGATCCGCAGGTGCCGGGGCCCGCGCAGCACCGCGTTCTGCCGGTAGGGCGGCGGATCCTCCAGCAGCCGGGGGTTCTCCAGCCGCCGGGCCAGCTCGGTCAGCGCCAGCTGGGCCTCCAGCCGTGCCAGCGGGGCGCCGAAGCAGCTGTGGATACCGCTGCCCAGCCCCAGGTGCTGGATGTCCTTGCGGTACGGGTCGAAGCGGTCCGGGTTCTCGAAGCGATTCGGGTCACGATTGCCGGAGGCCAGGATCAGCCACATCGAGGAACCTTTGGGAATGGTGATCCCGCCGACCTCGATGTCCACCAACGGCGTGCGCTGCGGCAGCAGTTGTACCGGCGGCTCGAACCGGAGCAGTTCCTCCACGAGCGGCACGGCGAGCCCCGGTTCCCGCCGCAGGTTCGCCAGCACGTCCGGATTGCGCAGCAAGGTCAGCATCCCGTTGGTGATCAGATTGACCGTGGTCTCGTGGCCGGCGATCAGCAGCAGGGCCGCCGTGCTCAGCAGCTCCATCGTGGACATGGACTCGTCCGGCCCGTGTCCCACGGCCAGTTGGGAGAGCATGTCCTCGCCGGGATCCTTGCGGCGCTGCTCGATCAGCCCGGCCAGGTACATGCCCAGCTCCATGCGGGAGTCGTGGGTCTCGCGCTGCCGCTCGGCCGGATCGGCGTCCGGATCGGGGTCCAGGCTCGCGGCGAGGGTGTCGGCCCAGACGTGGAACTTGGGCTCGTCCTCGTGCGGTACGCCGAGCAGCTGGCAGATCATCGTCACCGGGAACGGGTACGCGAACTGGTCGACCAGGTCGATGTCCTCCGTGTCCCCGAGGTTGTCGATGAGACCGGAGACGATGTCCTTCAGCCCGCCGCGCATCCCGTCCACGCGGCGCGGGGAGTGCGGCGGCCCGAAGGGCCGGTTGGTCATCCTGCGCAGCCGGTCGTGCTCCGGCGGGTCGAGCTTCAGGAAGCTCGGCGGCAGCGCCGTCTCCTCCGCCTCCCCGCCCTCGGCCAGCGGGTCCCCGGCCGTGGCGGCCAGGTTGCGGGCGTCGGAGCTGAGCCGCGGATCGTGCAGCAGGCTCTGGATGTCGTAGTACGTGCTGATGACGTAGGGGCCGGTGCCGTCGTGGAAGACGGGGGTCTTGCGCAGCTCCTCGTACAGCGGGTACGGGTTCGCGCGGCTGGAATAGTCCAGGATCTGGCTCAGGATGCCGTGGGCCATGGGGGTCCTCCGGGAACGTGCGGGTCAGTGCCCGGCGGGGGTGAAGGTGGCGATCCGGCGGTCGGCCGGCGAGTACCCGCTGAGGGTGATGGTCGGGCCGTGCGTGGGCACGGAGGGGTCGGGGAAGTCGGCCGGGATCGGCCGCTGCCCGTCGGGCCGGCGGTCCACCGTGGTGAACGGGGGCGGGAACGGCGCCGTGCTCTCGATCTGCTTCTCGTAGAACTGCAGCCAGCGCCCGTTGTCGAAGGTGACGGCGCCGATGACCCGGCCCTGGTAGCCGTAGACCCCGGTGAACCGGCGCTCGGACCTGGAGCCCTGGGTGATCATGATCTCGGTGCCCATGGAGGGCACGCCGACGGACTTGATGTTCACCCCGAACTGGGAGGACCAGAAGGCCGGCACCCACAGGTGCGGGCGGCGGTCCGTGCTCTCGCTCATCATGTTGTGGGCGGCGGTCTCGGCCTGCGCCACGGCGTTGCCCCAGTGCTCCAGGGACAGGAACTGGTACCCGAACAGCGCGTGCGGGGAGCGGGCCACGTCGCCCGCCACGTAGATGTCGTCGGTGACGATCCCGCGCAGGTCGAAGGCCCGGCAGCCCGCGTCGCAGGCGATGCCGCGCGGACCCGCGCCGAGCCCGGAGCCGGTCAGCCACTCGGTGTTGCGCTGGGCGCCGAGCGAGACGACCACCACGTCGCACTCCAGCGTGGTGCCGTCGGAGAGGTGCGCGGCGCGCACCCGTCCGGTGGAGTCGCCCTCCAGGGCGGTCACCGAGATCCCGGTCCGCAGGTCCACGCCGTTCTCCCGGTGGAGTTCGGCGGCCACGGCCCCGATCACCCCGCCCAGGGCGCCGACCAGGGGGCCGTTGCCGCGTTCGGCGACGGTCACCTCCAGCCCGCGTTCGCGGCACGCCGAGGCGATCTCGGAGCCGGTGAACCCGGCGCCGATGATCAGGACCCGGCGCGGTCCGGCAGCCAGGGCGCGGGCCAGGCCCGCCCCGTCCTCGCGGGTGCGCAGGGTGAAGACCCCGGCGAGCTCGGCTTCGGCCTCGTTCGGCCAGGGCCGGGCGCGGACCCCGGTGGCGATCAGGAGCCGGTCGTACGGGACCTCCTCGCCGTCGGCGAGCTTCACCGTACGGGCCGCCATGTCGAGCCCGGTGGCCGCGGCGCCTAGGCGCCATTCGGCGTCGATGTCCCGCCGCCGGGGGAGCAGGGTGCGCTCGGCGTCGGCCTTGCCCAGCAGCACCTGCTTGGACAGGGGCGGCCGGTCGTACGGCTCGTGGGGCTCGTCGCCGATCAGGGTCAGCGAGCCGGCGAAGCCCTTCTCCCGGATGACCTCGGCGGCCCGCAGGCCGGCCAGCGAGGCGCCTACGACCACGATCCGGCCGGAGCGCTTGAGCTGGTCCAGGGCGGTGTCAGCCATCGGAGGCCTCCCCTCCGGCGCCGGAGCGGGCGGTGGCGGTGGCGGCCAGGTCCATTTCGTCGACGAGGATCGCCTGCACGGGGCAGGCGGCCACGGCCTGGGCCACGCGCTCGCGCTGGGCGTCCTCGGCCTGCGGATCGTAGAGCAGCCCTTCGTCCCCGTGCATAGCGAAGACGTCGGGGGCGAGGAAGGCGCACTGCGCGTATCCCTGGCACCGGTTGAGATCGACGACGAGCCTCAGCAAGGTGTGGTCCTTTCGGTGCCCCCCTGGGCTTCCCGGACCAGCGTGCGCGCGCAGCCGACGCGGGGCCCGTCCGAGGAGGCCGTTGGAGTGAGGTCCCGGCGCCGTCAGGCAGCGGGCCCGGGGGCCCGGCCGGGGCGGCCCCGGCCCGACCGCAGGATGTACAGGCTCACGAGCAGGGCCCAGGCCGGGAAGACCAGCTCGGACCAGGGCAGGGAGGAGCCCGCCACCAGCAGCACCAGGCCTGCGAGGTACCCGGTCAGCGCCAGCGGGCGCGGGAAGACACCGAGCCGGCGGCCGATCGTGGAGGTCGCGAACACGAACACGGCGGCCATCCGCATCCCGTACGTGGTCAGCAGCGTGTAGGCGAAGTGGCGGCCGAACTCCTGGGGCTGATCGGCGTCCAGCACGGTCCCCGCGGCCGCGGCGGCGCCGAAGAGGCAGGCGACGAAGACCAGCCCGCTGCCCAGGAAGACGGTGGACACGAACCGGTCCTCGGCTTCGCCGGAGTGCTCCCGCAGGGCGCCCATGAACCACAGGAAGGCGATGCCCGCGAAGGGGACGAGCTCCAGCGCGGTGGTCACCGCGTCCCGCTGCCCCGAGGTGACCTCGATCTCGGCCGCGCCGCCTCCCTCGGGCAGGCCGATCCGGGCCAGCACGATCGCCGCCGCCATGAGGACGGCGAAGAGGACCCCCGCGAGCCCCGCCGCCCTGGGGGTGCTCAGGCTCTGTACCGGGGTCGTCCCCGGTGCTTCTGGTCTCATGCGTCCAGCAAGCCCGGGGTGCGGCCGCGGTGCCAGCGGGGCCGGGCGCCCGGGTGACAGCGGCGGCCGGGAGGAGCCCGCGCGAGGCGAATGTAAGAAATTGTTGACACGAGGTATGGATCCTTTTACCTTCGTGATGTCAAAGTTCTTTTACACGGGAGCGGGTGCGGGCATGGCCTTCGAAGAGAAGCGTTCATGGATCATGGGGGTGGTCGCGGTCATCGGGTACGCGGTCTACCTGGCGCTCGTGCTGGGCCGGTCCGGCGAGGGGATCCCGCTCACGGAAGTCCCGTACGTCACTCCGCTGCTCTGGACGGTCGGCGGCGCCATCGGGGCCGCGATCCTCCTCAACATCGCGATGGCGGTGGCCAAGCCCGGCGAGGCCGACGTCAAGGACCAGCGGGACAAGGAGATCGGCCTCCTCGGCGAGCACGCCGGGCAGTCCTTCATCGCCATCGGCGCCGTGACCGCGCTGATCCTCTCGATGGCCGGAGCGGACCGCTTCTGGATCTCGAACGCCCTCTACCTGGGCTTCGTCCTCTCGGCGGTGCTCGGCTCGCTCGTCAAGCTCGCCGCCTACCGCGTGGGGTTCCAGTCGTGGTGAAGCCGACCGGCATCACGAACCGGATCAGGATCCTGCGCTTCGAGGCCGCGGAGATGACCCAGGCGGAGCTGGCCGAGCGCATCGGCGTGACCCGCCAGACCGTCATCGCCATCGAGAAGGGCCGCTACTCGCCCTCGCTGGAGACGGCCTTCAGGATCGCCCGCGTCTTCGCGGTGCCACTCGAACAAGTATTTCAATACGGGGATCGGGAAGGGATGGCGCCGTGAAGGCGATCGTGCAGGACGCGTACGGCTCCAGTGAAGTGCTGGAGCTCAGGGACATCGAAGCGCCGAGACCGGGCAAGGGGGAGGTGCTCGTAGCGGTCCGGGCCGCCGCCCTGGACGCGGGGGTCTGGCACCTCATGAGCGGCAAGCCCTACCTGCTGCGGCTCCTCGGATACGGGCTGCGCGCGCCGAAGGTTCCCGTACGCGGCCGGGAGGTCTCCGGACGGATCGAAGCGGTCGGCGAGGGGGTGACCCGCTTCGGGGTGGGCGACGAGGTGTTCGGCATCTGTGAAGGCTCCTTCGCGCAGTACGCGACGGCCCGGCAGGACAAGCTGGCGCGCAGGCCCCCGGGGCTGCCCCTGGCCGAGGCGGCCGCCCTCCCGATCTCCGGACTCACCGCCCTCCAGGCGCTGCGCGACGCGGGGCGCGTACGGCCGGGACAGCGGGTCCTGGTCATCGGTGCCGCGGGCGGGGTCGGCACCTTCGCGGTACAGCTGGCCAAGGCGTACGGGGCGCACGTCACCGGAGTGTGCAGCACCACGAAGACGGAGCTGGTGCGCGGGCTCGGCGCGGACGAGGTCATCGACTACACCCGCGAGGAGTTCGCGGACGGCGTGCGCCGCTACGACCTCATCCTGGACATGGCGGGAAACCGCTCCCTGGCCCGCCTCCGCCGCGCCCTGACCCCGCGCGGAACGCTCGTGATCGTCGGCGGCGAGGGCGGCGGCCCCTGGCTGGGCGGCATGGGCCGGGTCCTGTGGGCGGCGCTGCTGAACCCCTTCGTGCGCCACGGCCTGAAGGGCTTCATCTCCGCCGAACGTCAGGCCGACCTGGAGGTCCTGCGGGGGTACGTCGAGGACGGCACCCTCTCCCCGGCCGTCCACCTCACCTGCCGGCTCGCCGAGGCTCCCGAGGCCATCGACCGGCTCCACCGGGGCGAAGCGCGCGGAAAGATCCTGATCACCCCGTAGGCGTGGGCGCCGTTCCGGTGCCGGAGGGGGTGGTGGCGGCGGTCGTACCGGGCGCGGTGGGCGTGCCGGACGCTGCGCTCGCGCCGGGCGCAGCGGGCGCCGCGGGCGTCGTAGGCGCTGCGGGCGTCGTGGGCGCTGCGGGCGCTGCGGGCGCCGCGGGGGTCACCGGGGTCCCGGGGGAGCCGGACGGGGTCCCGGGGGAGCCCGACGGGGTCGTGCCCGGCGTGGCCGTGGGGGATTCCGGGGCGCAGACGATCTCGTCGCGCGGGGTGTAGTGCGTACGGAAGGTCTCGCGGCCGACCTCGTGGCCGCCCCGGACGAAAACGCGGTCCACCGAGACGTCGAACCCCTCCAGCGGGGTCTGCGGCTCACAGGTGGGGCCGGTGACGGTGCGCTTCACCGGCGGCGTGACGTGGGTGCGGGGGCCCGTGGTCGCGCGTACGTCGTCGTACTGCTTCGTTCCGAGCAGGGTGACGGTCACCGACTTGGGCGTGGACGAGGCCCGGACGGTCACGGGGTGCCCCGAGTCGTTCTGCCAGCGCAGGTCGAGCGTGCCCCAGGCGACGGTGGCCTCGCGGCCTTCCGGGTACCGCTCGATGTAGAAGGAGTGCGCCCCGTGTTCCACCGGCTTCAGGCCCGCGAAGAACATGGCGTTGTACATGGTCGTCGCGACCGCGGAGACCCCGCCGCCGGGGGATTTCACGTAACGGCCGTCGTTGATCATGATGCCGTCGACGAAGCCGTTCTCCTTGGTCCGCTCGCCCACCGCCTGGTTGAAGCTCCAGATGTCACCGGGCTCGACGACGGCCCCGTCGATCAGCTCCACGGCGCGCGCGATGTTGTGGGTGCGGTACGGCGCGGCGGGATAGGCGACGGTGAAGGTGGAGAGGACCTGCTGCCCGACGGCTGGCGGGGCGGTCGCGGGTGCGGTCGCCGTGGGCTCGGCGGTCCGGTCGGGGGCGGGCGTGCCCGCTGCGGCCGCTGGGCCGGCGGTGAGGCCGCCCAGACCGAGCACGGCGGCCGTACCGGCCGATATCAGGGCGATCCGCGTGGTGGCGGTACGGCCGTGGGCGCGTCGCATGTCTCTCCCTGTCGCTTCGGAAACCGAACTACACAAGTTTGGTCTAAATCGGACCAAAAGGGTGAGAAATGTGCCGGGTCTCACGAAATGGATGCCTACAGGACCGAGCGGATCCGCCTGACCAGCAGCGATCCCACCAGGGCCAGTGCTCCCGCCAGCGCGTACAGGGCCGTGTACCCGCCGAGGTGGGTGACGACCGGGGCCGCGATCACGGGGGCCAGCACCTGCGGCAGCGCGTTGGCGATGTTGATGACGCCCAGGTCCTTGCCCCGGTCCTCGGCGGCCGGCAGCACGTCCGTGAGCAGGGCGAAGTCCACCGCCGTGTACACGCCGAAGCCGAGGCCCAGGACGAGCGAGGCGACGACCGCTCCGGTCCAGGTCTGCCAGACGGCGAGCAGCAGCGTGGCCGCGGCGATGACGAGCCCCGACCGGATGACGTAGGACTTCCGGCGACCGCTGCGGTCGGACCGGATGCCGCTGATCACCACGGTGGAGAGCAGGGTGAGGGCGTTGAGCGCCGTGAGGATCAGGACGCCGGTGTCCGCGTCGCCGCGGTAGCGCACGGCGTCGGTGAGGTAGTAGAGCAGGTACATCGTGCTGATCGAGTACGAGAGGTTCATCAGGAAGCGGGTCAGCCAGGCCCAGCCGAAGTCCGGATGGCGGCGCGGGTCGATCCAGAACCCGGTCAGGAAGCCGCGCCACCGGAAGACCGGCCGGTCGGCGGGGGCGAGCACCGAGTCCCGCCGCATCAGGACGTACGGCACCGCCGCGAGCACCGAGAAAGCCGCGCAGGCCAGGTAGCCGGCGGTGATCCCGCCCGCGACCGTGGCCAGCGCCGTGCCCACCAGGATCCCGATCACCTGGGAGACGCCGAGCCAGCCGCCCACCAGCCCGCGCTGCCGGGCCGGGACCTGGTCGGGGACGGCCGCGGTGAGTGCGGCGAAGGCGGCGTTGAGGGCGAGCTGCACCAGGCACCAGCCGGCGATCACCACCGTCAGGCTCTGCGCGAGCCCGAGGACCACCAGGCCGGCCGCCCCGCCCGTCACCCCGGCGACCACCCAGGGGATGCGGCGGCCCGCGCGCGCCGTCGTACGGTCGGACAGCGCTCCGAAGACGGGGTTGGCGACCATCGAGACGGCCGCTCCCAGTCCCGTCACCAGGGCGAGGGTGGACGCCTTGTGGTCCGGAGTGAGCTGCTCGGCCTGGCGGGCCAGCAGCAGCTGGAGCGGGCCGAACCAGCCGACCCACACCCCGAGGTTGGCGAGGGACAGCGCGCTCACCCACCGCCCGCCCGGCGGCGTGGCGCTCTCCTTCGCGGCGGCGGCCTTCGGACCGGCGGTCACCTGCCGCTCTTGATCAGGTCGCGGTACCAGGCGTACGACTCCTTGGGGGTCCGGGCGAGGGTCTCGTAATCGACGTGGACCAGGCCGAACCGCTGCCGGTAGCCCTCCGCCCATTCGAAGTTGTCGAGGATCGACCAGATGAAGTAGCCGCGGACGTCGGCCCCTTCGGCGATCGCCTCGTGCAGGGCGCGCACGTGGCCCTCGTGGTAGGAGATCCTGCGCGCGTCCTCGATCCGGCCCGTGCCCGGGTCCGGTCCGTCCCCGTACGAGCAGCCGTTCTCCGTGATGTACAGCGGCGGCAGCCGGTCGCCGTAGCGCTCGCGCAGGGTGGCGAGCAGTTCGCGCAGGCCGTCCGGGACCACCGGCCAGTCGAAGTCGGTGCGCTCGTACCCCTCGATCTCCCGGAAGCCGAAGGGGAGGCCGGAGGGGATCTCGATCCCGCCGAAGGCGGAGGCGGCGGCCGGGGTGGGGGCGCCGACGAGCATCGGGTTGTAGTAGTTGACCCCGTACCAGTCCAGCGGCGCCGAGATCGCCTTGAGGTCATCGGCCACCGGTCCGGGCAGCAGGGACTCCAGGCCGTCCGGGTAGGAGCCGGTCAGGATCGGGTCCGCGAAGAGGCGGTTGGTCAGGGTGTCGTACAACGCGGCGGCGGCCCGGTCCTCCTCGCTCTCGCCCGCGGCCCACACCGGGCTGTGCGAGGCGGCTATGCCGATGTGGCGGGCACCGGCCGCGCGCAGGGCCTGTACGCCCAGACCGTGGGCCAGGAGCTGGTGGTGGGCGGCGGGCAGGGCGTCGAAGACGAGCTGCTTGCCCGGGGCGTGTTCGCCGAGGCCGTAGCCGAGGAGGGTCACCTCGGCGGGCTCGTTGATGGTGATCCACATGGGCACGCGGTCGGCGAGCCGCTCCGCGACCACCGAGGCGTACGCCGCGAACCGGTCGGCCGTGTCGCGCTCCAGCCAGCCTCCCCGCTCCTCCAGGGCGAGCGGGGTGTCCCAGTGGAAGAGGGTGGGCACCGGATCGATCCCGGCGGCGCACAACTCGTCGACGAGCCGGTCGTAGAAGTCCAGCCCGGCCCGGTTGACGGCCCCGTGGCCCTCGGGCAGGACCCGGGACCAGGAGACGGAGAACCGGTAGGCGTCCACGCCCAGACCGCCCATCAGGGCCACGTCCTCGCGGTAGCGGCGGTAGTGGTCGGTGGCCACCTCCGCGTGCGAGCCGTCCTTGACGCGGCCCTCCTCCCGGGTGAAGGCGTCCCAGGAGGAGGGCCCCCGGCCGTCGGCGGTCGGGGAGCCCTCGATCTGGAAGGCGGAGGCGGAGACCCCCCAGCGGAACCCGGGCGGGAAGCGGGGCGTGGGCGCCGCCGAAGGCGCGGGTGACGCGGGCGGCGGTACGGGCGCGGGCATGCGGACTCGCTTCGGTCGGGGACGTTCACGGCACTTTCGGGTCCCCGGACCCGCCCTGTCAATGGAAAGTGAACAATTCTCAACTTTTGCCGGAGCGTGCCGCGTCGAGCCGGGCCAGCTCCTGTGAGCCGTCCTTCTCCAGCTCCCCGGCGAGCTCCCGCGCCTCCACTGCTCCGCCCGAGGCGCGCTCACCCCCGCAGAGCACCAGGGACTGGGCGAGGTGGGCGCGCAGGGCGGCGGCGAAGACCCGGTCGAACTCCTCCCCCGAGAGCGCTCCCGCCCTGCGCAGGGTGTCGGCGGACACCATGCCCGGCATGTCGTGCCCCTCGTGCGGACGGGTGTCGGGCGCCCCGGACCGGGCCAGGAGCTCGCGCAGCCGCGTCAGTTCGTCCCGCTGCCGGTCCGCCGCCCGCCGCGCGAACCGGGCCAGCGCCGGATCCCCGGCCCGTCCCGGCGCCAGGTCCGTGAGCAGGCGGGCCCGCTCGTCCATGGGGATCATGAGCTGGATCCAGGCGATGTCGGTGGGGTTGAAGGCCGCCGCCCGCGGCGCCCCGGTCACCGGCTGCGCGGTGCAGCCGGTGACCAGGAGCACCACGAGCAGGGCCCACGCGGGCCGCCGGGTCAGAACGTACCGGCGGAGTTGCACTTGGCGCTCTGTACGACGCAGTCCTTCACGCGCTGCCCCAGGGCCGCGTCCTCCCAGGCGTTGAAGAAGTCGCCGTGGATGGAGGAGGCCATGCCCGAGGACAGCGAGAGTCCGTCCGGGCTCCCGCTGGTCGGATAGCCGATCACGAAGGAGACCGAGGAGATGGCCACGGGGTAGGCGCCGGAGCACTTGCCGCCGACGGTGGTGAAGGAGACGTGCGACTTGTGGTCGGGGCTGTCGAGGTGCTTGCCGTCCCAGCAGTCCGGGAAGACGAGCTGGTACACGAGCTTCGCCGTCGGTGCGCAGACCGGCCAGTTGCCGTCGGCGCTGCGGCCGGTCTCGCCGCCCTCGCCCGCGCACCAGAACTGGTTCACGGAGCCGGCCGGAGTGGGTACCTGGGACTTGGCGTTGCCCGCGATCATCCGGAACCCCTGCGGGAACGGCACCGTCGCGGAGGGGTCGGGCAGCCGGGAACCGTAGTAGACGATCATGCCCTCGGGCTCCACGGCCCGGCCGTGGTCGTAGAGGGTCGGAATCCAGTAGCTGGACAGGTCCTTGGCGGGGGAGCAGCTCGTCGCGGTGTGCGCAGCCAGGGACTCCGCCGTGCTGAAGGCGTCCGTGCTGCGGTTGCCGAAGAAACTGTGCATGTGGGACGCCCCCGGCAGGCCCGGAGCCACGATCGGGTCGTCGGGCTTCGAATGGCTGTAGACGCAGGTGGCGTTGAACTCCGGCACCCGGACGGTGCTCGCGGGCACCGGAGCCGGGGTCATCGCGCGGAACCCGGCCAGTTGGGCGTCCCACTTCGCCTGGTCGACCTTCACCCACCCCGGCGAGGAACCGGCCGCGAACGAGAACCAGTTGATGTTGACGAAGTCCCCGGCCCCGCCGCGCAGGACCGCGAAGACCGTTTGCGGGCCCGCCGGATGGGCGGCCACGTCGGCCGTGCGGGTCGACCAGCTCTGCCAGCCACCGGTGGCGGTGATCTCGAACTGAGCGAGCAGCGGGCCCGTCACGGACCCGGTGCGCAGCTCGACGGCGCCGGGTCCGCCGACCGCCGAGGCCACCCGGGCGGAGACGCTCAGCGGACCGGAGGCGCCCAGGTCGACGTTGTCGAAGCGCATCCAGTCGCCGTTGGCCAGGTACGCGGCGTTCTGGCCGCCGCCGGTGTCGCCGGTCGTTTCGAGCTGAACGCCGGACTGGGCCGCGTACGACTCGGCCTGGAGGAGCACGGTGTCCGCGGCCCGGGCCGGCGCGCTGGTCACCGTGGCGCCGAGGCTCGCGGCCAGGACGGTGGCCAGGGCGCCCGCGAGGAGGGCGTGGAGCGTGAACCGGGGTTTTCGCATGACGATTCCTTGCCTGCCGATGGGGTGGGGGAAGGGAGGAACGGAGGGAGGGGAAGGGGGCTGCCCGGCGGAGGGCCGGGCAGCCCCCTGCCGGTCACTGGTAGACGCGCACGTAGTCGACGAGCATCCGGGCCGGGAACGGCGTGCCGCCGTCCGTCGGACCGGGCCAGTCACCGCCCACCGCGAGGTTGAGGATCATGTACGAGGGGTGGTCGAAGACCCACGGCCCGCGGGTGCGCTCCACCTGCTCCTTGTCGAGGGTGAAGACGGTCCGCCCGTCCAGGCTGTAGACGATGCCCTTGCTGTTCCAGTCGGCGGCCCAGACGTGGTAGTCGTCGGAGAAGTCGGCGTCACCGGGCAGCTTGTACGGGCCGCCGATACCGCCGCCGCCGTTGTAGGCGGGGGCGTGGACGGTGGAGTACGAGGTCTTCACGTCCTTGCCGAGGACCTCCATGATGTCGATCTCGCCGTTGTACGGCCACGGCCGCCCGGTCAGGAAGTCGCCGCCCATCATCCAGAACGCCGGCCACAGCCCGTTGCCCTTGGGCACCTTGATCCGCGCCTCGACGCGCCCGTACGTGAACTGGAACGTGGCCCCGGTGTTCATCCGCGCCGAGGTGTACTGGCAGGTGGTGCTGCCGGTCAGCGGGTCGGGCGGGCAGCCCGTGCCGGGGGTGGCCTCCTTGCGGGCCTCCATGACGAGGTGGCCCGCACCGTCCGTCGCGGCGTTCCGGTGGTCGGTGTAGTACTGCAGCTCGCCGTTCTGCCCGGTGCCCGGATCCGCCCGCCACTTGGCCGGGTCGGGCTTGCCGGCCGCCGGACCGTCGAACTCGTCGCTCCACACCAGCCTCGGCGGGTTCGCGGGGTCCGGTGGGAGCGGCGGGGGAGTCACCGGTGCGCCGCCGGTGCCGTACACCTGGAACTCCCACAGGGAGTATCCGTACGGGGTCGCTCGCTCGGTGCCGTACATCCGCACGTACCGCCCGGAGCCCGAGACGGTCAGGGTCTGCTTGAAGCCCGTGCCCGCCGTCGTGGAGTAGACCGGGGTCCAGATGTTTCCGTCCGGCGAGACCTGGATCTGGAAGGACTTCGCGTAGGCCGGGTCCCACTGGAGGACCACCTTGCTGATCTGCGCGGGTGCGCCGAGGTCCACGGATATCCAGCCGGGATCGGTCCAGCCGGTGGTGGGGCTGGTCGCCCAGCGGGAGGCGGGGTCGCGGTCGAAGGCCCTGGCCGGGACGCACTCCCAGCAGTTCCCGTCGGCCTGCGAGGAGGAGGCCGCGCCCGTCCTGCCGTACGAGAGGAGCGCGTCACCGCCGCCGCCACCGGTGCCGGGGGTGCCGTAGACCTGGAACTCCCAGAGGGAGTAGCCGTATCCGGTGGCGCGCTGGGTCCCGTACATCCGGACGTAGCGGCCGGTTCCGGAGACGGTCAGGTTCTGGGTGCCGCCGGGGCCGGTGGTCGTGCCGTAGAGCGTGGTCCAGTTCGCGGCGTCGTCCGAGACCTGGATCTGGAAGGCCTTGGCGTACGCGGCCTCCCAGACGAGGGAGACCCGGCTGATCGTGGCCGCGGACCCCAGGTCCACCTGGATCCACTGCGGGTCCGCGAAGGCGCTGGACCAGCGGGTGCCGCCGTTCCCGTCGACGGCGCTCGCGGGGCTGTAGCCGGGCTCGCTGCCGGAGACGGTGACGGACCGGCCCTGCGACAGCAGGGATTCGGCGGCTCGGGCGGGGGAGGCGGGGAGGGTGCTGAAGGTGAGCAGGGTGAACGCGACGGCGAAGAGTAAGCCGAGGCGGCGCAGCGACGGAGGCACGGCGGCTCCTGGAAACGAGAGGCCAACGAGGGGGGGAGGGGGGAGGGGGGAGGGGGGAGGCAGGGGGAGGGGGGGGCGGCGAAGAGGAGCGGGGGAGCGCTCCCTGAGGGGTGAGGATGGGGCGGCCCCTCAGGACTGTCAAGGTGTCCCGTCATGAGCCGGACACACGGACGACTTCGGTTCGTCCGCTGATGGAGCGCTCTCTCAGGACCCGCGCACCCCGAGGTGATCCGTGCTGACCAGGGAGGATCCCGACGGAGCGGCCACCTGCCTTCCGCCGCGGGTAACCCACAGGGAAAGAGGGACTGTTGACAGTCGATCAGGCTCCGGTCCACCATCGCCGGAGAACGCTCCCCGCGGACCGTCCGTCCGACCCGGCGGCGCGCTCGCCGAACGGAACGGGCCGCAATGAGAAGACCCACGCTGGAAGTGGTCGCCGCCCGGGCGGGCGTGTCCCGGTCGAGCGTCTCCCGTGTCGTCAACGGGGAGGCCACGGTCGCGCCCGAGATCCGCGAGGTCGTCATGCGGGCCGTGCGCGAACTGGGCTACGTGCCCAACGCCGCCGCCCGCAACCTGGTCACCCGCCGGACCGACGCGGTCGCCGTGGTCGTCTCCGATCCGCCCCAGGGCGTCGTCTCCGACGACCCCCTCTTCTCCACCGTGGTCCGCGCCGTCAGCCGGGAACTGGAGGCCGCCGGAAAGCAGGTGGTGCTCATGCTCGCCGAATCCGACCGGAGCCGGGCCCGCGTCGAGGAGTACGTGGCCGGAGGACACGTGGACGGCGTCATGCTCGTCGCCCTGCACGGTACGGACCCCCTGCCCGCCGCCCTGGCCAGGACGGGCCTGCCGGTCGCCTCGTTCAACCGCACCTGCGCCGCGGACGTGCCGTACGTGGAACTGGACAACGCCGCCGGCGCCGCGCTCGCCGTACGCCACCTTCTGGAACGGGGCCGGCGTCGGATCGCCACCATCACCGGACCGCTGGACCTCTTCGAGGCCCGCGAGCGCCTCGACGGCTACCGCGCCGCCCTGCGCGACACCGGACGCCGGTCCATCGTGGCCCTGGGCGATTTCACCCGGGCCTCCGGAGCGGAGGCGATGCGGCAGCTGCTGGAGGACGACCCGGAGCTGGACGCGGTGTTCGCGGCCAACGACCTGATGGCCATCGGCGCCCTGCGCACCCTGCGGCAGGTGGGCCTGCGGGTTCCCGAGGACGTGGCCGTCGTCGGCTTCGACGACATAGAGGCCGCCTCCTACACCGTCCCCGCCCTCACCTCCGTGCGCAGCCCCATGGCCGACCAGGCCAGGGCCACCGTGCGGCTGCTCTTGGGCCTGATCGAGGGCGGCTCACGGGAGCGGGTGGTCATGCCGAACGACCTCGTGATCCGCGAATCGTCCTGAGGGAGCGCTCCCGGATGTCCCGTCCGGCGGGGAGGCTAGGACTCCCCGCCGGCCGCGGGACCCGTCACGTCCTGGACATGGCGCAGGCCCGGCCCCGCCAGGACCTCGTGGAGCTGCTGGAAGACCTGCCGGGCGCCCACGGCGTTCCAGTCCGCGGGGAGCAGCTCGGCGGGCAGCCCCGGATCGAGATAGGGCAGCCGGCGCCACTCGGTGAGCATCGGCACGTAGTGGCGGAAGGCCTCGGCGGCGTCGATGCCGTCCTGCCGGGCGAGCCTGGCCGCGACCGGCGCGTACGACCCGGTGAAGGTGGCGTACTGGGCCTGGATCGCGGGGAAGTCCCACCAGGAGCTCACCGCCTCCGGCAGGTCGCTGAACGCGGCGTAGTCGGCGGCGGCGAACAGGTGGACGTACTCGCTGAGCCCGAGCCGCACGAGCATGTCGCGCGCGTCCTCCAGGAGCCGGCCCGGCGCCAGCCACACGCCGGGGGCGATGTTGCCGAAGCCGAGCCAGGTCAGCCGGGTGCGCAGCTGGTAGCGGTGGGAACGCTCCGACTCCGGAACGGAGAAGACCGCCATGGCCCAGCCGTCCGCCAGGTCCGCCGGTTCGAGGCTGGCGAAGATGCGCCGGTCACCGGCGTCGAAGACGGGGTGGACGGCCGGGCTGAGCCGGTACCCGGTGGCGCCGCGGCGCTCCGGTTCGAGCACGCCCTTCTTCTTGAGACGGGAGATGGCCGAGCGCACGGCCTGGCTTTCCACGCCGAGCTCCGACATGAGCGTGATCAGGTCGGCGACGGAGATCCAGCCGCCGCTCCCGCGCACGAAGGCCCCGTAGACCGTACTGATCAACGAGCTGGGCCTGAGGGGGCTGTCCGGCATGATCACCTTCCCGTGGGGTGGGTGGTGATCCTATCGAGGGGCGGCGGCCGGGACGCCTCCGGTCACCCCTCGGCCCCCGCCCCCGGGTGCAGGGGAGCCTGCGCGTACGCGCCGGACAGGAGGTGGCCGGCGCCGGGGGACACGGCCGGCAGGCCGAGGGAGCGCAGCATCTGGTGAGCGGTGCACACGGCCGCGGAGACCACCGGCTTGCCCAGCAGTTGCTCGGCCTCCTCGATGGCGCCCAGCGAGGGCATCTGCACGCAGGCCGACAGGACGACCGCGTCCGCGTCGGCGTAGTCCAGGGCGCGGGCCAGGCCGGGGAGCCTGGCCGGGTCGTGGGCGGCGACGTCCAGGTTGTTCGGGATCTCCAGGGCCTGGTGGTCGATGACCTCGATGCCCTCGTGGGTGAGGTAGTCGACGACGGTCTGCGTGAGCGGGCGCATGTACGGCGCCAGCAGGGCCACCTTCCTGGCGCCCATCGTGTGCAGCCCGTGGACCAGGGCGCCGGCGCTGGTGACCACGGGGGCGGGGGCCCCGTTCTCCACGGTGCGCGTGTGCAGGCGTTCCTCGGAGGCGCGGTGGTAGCCGAGCCCCATGCTCATGATGGCGACCAGACAGGCGTATCCGAGTACGTCGACCCGCGCGTCGGAGAGTTCGACGGCGCAGCGGTCGGAATCGGCGTCCATGGCCTTGAGCTGCTCCGGCGTCACGTGCGTCATGCGCATGCGGCTGGAGTGGAAGGTGAAGCGTTCGTCGGGCGCGATCTCCCTGCGGGCCCGCAGGATCGCGGGCACCTCGGTTTCCATGGTGACGTTGGAACTCGGGACGATCTGGCCGATGCGGTAGGTACGGGGCGGCACGGGTGCTCCTCGGTGCTGTGGCGGGGTGTCGGGCGTGTCCGGGGGTGGGCTGGGGCCGTTGGTGGGCCGCGGCGAGGGCCGTGGGTGGCGGGCCGTGGTGGGGCCGGATCAGCGGGCGTCGACGACGGGGTTGGCGAGCGTTCCGATGATCTCGACGGTGGCCTCGACGGTGTCGCCCGGCACGAGGAACTCGGGCGGGACCATGCCGGCCCCGACACCGGAGGGGGAGCCGGTCGCGATGACGTCACCGGGTTCCAGGGTCACGCCCGAGCTGATGTCGGCGATGAGCCGCGCGATGGGGAACAGCATGTGCCGGGTGTTGGACTTCTGCTTGGTGACCCCGTTGACCCGCAGTTCGAGGTCGAGGTCCATCGGGTCCGGCACCTCGTCGGCGGTGACCACGGCCGGGCCGAAGGGGGCGTAGGAGTCCTGGCCCTTGGAGAAGAACCACTGCCCCGAGCGCCGCTGGTCGCGGGCGCTGATGTCGTTGACGACGCTGTAGCCGAAGACGTGGCCGTACGCCTCCTCCTCGGTGACCCGGAAGGCGGTCGTACCGATGACCACCGCGAGCTCGCACTCCCAGTCGAGCTGCGTCGTGAGGTCGGCGTTGTGCAGGATCGGCGCCCCCGGGCCGGTGACGGCGGTGGCGGGCTTGCTGAACAGCACCGGACGCGGCGGCAGGTCCTTGTCGGTGTCCAGGCTCCGGCTGGACTCCTCCACGTGCTCCACGTAGTTCAGCCCGACACCGATGATCTTGCCGGGGCGCAGCGGGGCGCGCAGGGTGACGTCCTCCAGCCGGTGGACGGCCCCGGCGGGCCGGTCCGAGGGGTCGCCGGCCAGCAGGCGGGCGGCCGTCTCGCGGGCGGGGGCGCCGGCCCGGACGAAGGAGAGCAGGTCGCCGGGCAGTTCGACGCCCGCGTGCAGGGCGAGCGCCACGAGGTCGTACACCAGGCCGTCGGCCTGGGCGCCCAGGCGGTCGGCGGTGCCGGTCATCGGCGCGGTCGTGTAGGTCACCAGTCGCATCGGTGGCTCCTAGAAGAGAAGGGGTTGCGGGGTACGGCGGGGTGCGCCGCCGCACCGGGACCGGTGTCAGGGCCGGCCGTCCGGTGCGGCGACGCGGCTCAGGAGGCGGGCTGGTGCCCGCCGTTGTCCGGGTACGCCTCTTCGCGGTGGAAGCCGAGGGAGCGCATCACGGGGAAATCGTTGAAGGAGAACAGGCAGGCGTCCTCGGACGGATCGAGGTTGCGGTGCTCGTGCCAGGCCCAGGACGGCACGCAGAACACGTCGCCCTGCCTCCACTCGAAGCGCTGCCCGGCGATCACCGACACCCCGTGGCCCTTGGCCGCCGTATAGATCACCGACCCGGTGTGGCGGTGGGCCTTGGTGGCCTCGTCCGGGCGCAGCAGCTGCATGTGGGCGCTCATGGTGGGCATCACCGAGCCGCCGGTCACCGGGTTGGTGTACTCCGCGATGACACCGTCGTACGGGGAGCCGCCGGTGGCCGAGGCCAGGCCGCGCAGGGCCTCGTAGGTCTGCTCCCAGGGGTAGGCCAGCAGCGGGGAGTAGGGGCGGGTCCACTTCTGCGAGCCGTACGGGAGCAGGTTCGCGGCGTAGGTCAGGACCGAGGAGTTCACCACCTTCCCCGGCCGCTGGTACAGCTCGGGGTGGACCTCGTAGAACCCGGCGTCCAAGGCGTTGACCAGCGGGATGTCGAGACCGTCCTGCCAGATCACCGGGGCGTCGGCGGCGTCGTTGCCGTGCTCGTGCCAGGTGCCGTTCGGGGTGATCGCGAAGTCGCGGGGGCCGACCTTCAGCCTCTGGCCGTCCACGATCGTCCATGCCCCGGTGCCCTCGTGCACGAAGCGCAGCGCCGCCGCCTGGTGGCGGTGGGCGGTCATGGCCTCGCCGGGACCCATGATCTGCAGCCCGGTGTAGAGCAGTCCGGCGGCGGCGCTGACGTCCCGGCGGCCGGGGTTGACCAGCATCACGACGCGGCGGCCCGCGTCGTCGGCCCGGACCAGGCCGAGAGCCTTGTGGACCAGCGGCCGCAGCTCCTCGTAACGCCACAGCACGGGAACGGACTTGGGCTGCGGGTACCAGGGCTCGATGTCGTTGGCCACCGTCCACAGCGCACCCGCCTCCAGGGCTTCGAGCTCGCCGTAGTAGGCGGTGAGTTCGGGGGTGTCGGCGACCCTGGCGCGGCCGAGCGCGGTGTCGTCCTGGTCGGTGGTCATGCGTCCTCCTCGGGGGTGGCGGTGTGCGGCAGGGCGGTGGGCGGCAGCACGGCGGGTGGCGGCGCGGTGTGCGGGACCGTGAAAGTGACCGGCTGCCGGGGCCGGTTGTCCACTTCGAGGCGGAAGACGTCGAAGCGGTTGTAGTGCCCGGTGATGTCGTGCATCTGCTTGGGCTGGATGCACCGGTTCAGGTCGATCTCGGCGTAGACGATGCCCTCGACGTCGACGAGCGGCTCCGTGACCGGGCGGCCGTCGGGGCCGAAGACGCCCGACAGGGCGCTGCGCGGCCGGGCGAACAGGGCCCGGACCGCCTCGTCCTCGCCGGCGACCGCGTCGACGATCTCGGGGGAGACGGTCGAGCAGGCGACGACGGAGAAGACCTTGCCCTCGAAGCTGTGGGCCGCGGTGCGGACCGCGATGGCCTCGGCCATGTCGTAGTCGGTGGGGGCCACGGGGAGGGCGATGTAACAGGCCGCGTGCACCAGCTCGCCCTGGGCCAGGAGCGTGAAACGGGCCAGGGTGTTGGTGTTCTCCCCGCACGCGAGGGCGCCGACCGGGCCGACGGGCGTCTGGTGGACGCGCAGGGAACTGCCGTCGCCGCCGGTCCAGGTGAGCTTCTCCGCCCAGGTGGGCACCAGTTTGCGGTGCACGCCGAGCAGTTCGCCGTCGGGGCCGATGGTCAGCAGCGTGTTGTAGAGCACGCCCAGGCTGTGCGGGGCGCGTTCGTTGACGCCGATGACCAGGACGACTCCGTACTGGCGGGCCGCCGCGCGCAGGGTGTCGACGTGCGGGCCGGGGACGTCGACGGAGGCGCGCTGCAGGCGCTCGAACCAGGGCGAGCCCTGGACCGGGTTCATCGTCCAGTTCCAGTACGGGTATCCGGGGACGAACGCCTCGGGGAAGACGACGAGTTCGGCGCCCTTGCCGGCGGCCTCCGCGATCAGGGCGACGGCCTTGTCGACGGTGGCGGCGGGATCGAGGTAGACGGGAGCGGCCTGAACGGCGGCCGCGGTGAAGCGGGGCAGGCCGTTCGGAAGACGGGTCTGACGGGTCTGACGGGTGTGACGGGTCTGACGGGTGTGACGGGTCTCGCGGGTATCGCGGATGTCCATGGGCTTCGGCCGTTCCGTTCAGAGGGCCGGCGCGGCGACGCGCGGCAGCCATCGCTGGTGCACCGGTGCGGCGGGCCGCCGCAGCAGTTCGAGGCGGGGCGGCACCCGGTCGGTGCGCGCCGCAGGCGGCCGGGCGCTGCCGGCCCGCCAGGACCGGGCCCACGGCGCGGCCGGGCCGCGGTACCCCTGGGCCGCGGCCGCGTGCAGGGTCCACAGGGGGTCGTGGAGCTGGGCACGGCCCACCGCACACAGGTCGGCGCGGCCCGCCAGGATCACCGAGTTGACGTCGTCGTAGGTGGAGATCGCACCGACGGCGATGGTCGCCACCCCGGTGGTGTTGCGGATCAGGTCCGCGTACGGGGTCTGGTAACTGCGGCCGAAGGGCGGCCGCTCGTGGGGGACGACCTCGCCGGTCGAGACGTCGATGGCGTCGGCGCCCGCCGCGGCCAGGGCGCGCGCGATGTGCACGGCGTCCGCCTCGTCGAGGCCGCCCTCGGCCCAGTCGGCGGCCGAGACCCGGACCAGGAGGGCCTTCCCGGTCGGCCACACCGCCCGTACGGCCAGCAGCACTTCGAGCGGGAAGCGCAGCCGGTTCGCGACCGGTCCGCCGTACTCGTCGGTGCGCCGGTTGGTCAGCGGGGAGAGGAACCCGGACATCAAATGGCCGTGCCCGTACTGGAGTTCCAGGACGTCGAAGCCGGCCCGGTCGGCGCGCTCGGCCGCGCGCACGAAGTCCCGTACGACCAGGTCCATATCGGCGCGGTTCGCCTCTCGGGGCACCGGCACCCGGCCGCCCTCGGCCCAGGGCAGCGGGGAGGCGGCGAGCGGCGCTCCGCCGCCGGCCCGGCGGCCGGCGTGGGTGAGCTGGATGCCGAGGCAGGTGTCGGACTGGCCGTGCGCGAAGGCGGTGATCCGCCGCCAGGCGGCCTCCTGCTCGTCGGTCCACAGGCCGGGGCAGCCCGCGTCGGTGCGGGCGTCGGCGCTGACCGCCGTCATGCCGGCGAGGACCAGGGCCGCGCCACCGAGGGACTGGGTGCCCAGGTGGACGACGTCGAAGTCGCCCGGAACTCCGTCGACGGCCGCGGACAGGGCCATGGGAGGTACGACGATCCGGTTGCGCAGGCGAGAAGACCACCCCGAAGCCGAAGGTGTCGTCGGGAGCGTTGCGCTCCCACACGGTCACCTCCCAGTGCGGGGAGATCTGCTTGGCCAGCGCGGCGAAGTACAGGCCGCCCGGCCCGCCTCCGATGACTGCTATGCGCACGGGGCGCCTCCTCGGTGGTTCTCGATCAGTTCGGGGGCCTGCCGGCCCGCCTTCGTGAGCACGTCGCGGACCTCGGCGGGCCAGGGGGTGGTCCCGGTCGCGCGGGCGGCGGAGTGGGCGATGACCATGCGGCCGGTGGCGGCCCGCGCGCCTTGCTCCCCGTGGACGGCGAAGGCGTAGTGGAGGGAGCTCGCGCCGACCTTGGTGACCCGCAGCTCGGTCCGTACGGCCTCGCCGAACCAGAGCCGGGCCCGGTAGTCGGCCTCGAAGTGGACGCGGGGCGTGCTGCCGAAGAGGTGCGACAGGCCCAGGCGGCGCAGCAGCACGGCCTCGGCCGCCTCGACCCAGCGGATCACGGTGGAGTGGTGGTAGTGGCCCGCGGCGTCGGTGTCGGTCCACTCGACCCGGCGCTCGACGACGACGCTGGGCAGGTCCGGCACCCGCGCTTCGGGACACCCGGCCGCGCACCCGCCGTCGTCGGGGGCCGCGGCGGCTGGGGCGGGAGCGGCTTCGGCCGGTTCCTCTCCCCGGGCACGGAGCTCGCCGCGCCGGAGCTTGCCGGTCTCCGTCCGGGGGAGCTCGGTGACGAACTCCACCGCACGCGGGTACTTGAACGGGGCGATGGCCGCCTTGACGTGCTCCTGGAGCTCGCGGACCGTCTCCGGGACGGCCGGTACGCCCGCGCTCAGCACCACGTACGCCTTGACGAGCATGCCGCGCCGCTCGTCGGGGACCCCGACCACACCGCAGTCCGCCACGTACGGGTGGTCGGCGAGCGCCTTCTCGACCTCGGGACCGGCGATGTTGTAGCCCGAGGAGACGATCATGTCGTCGCTGCGGGCCACGTACCAGAAGTAGCCCTCGGCGTCGCGGACGTAGGTGTCGCCCGTGATGTTCCAGCCGCCCCGGACGTACGAGGACTGGCGCGGGTCGTCCAGGTAGCGGCAGCCGGTGGGTCCGGTGACGGCCAGCAGACCGGGCTGCCCGTCGGGAACGGGTACCCCGTCCGCGTCCACCACGGCGGCCCGGTAGCCCGGGACGGGCCGGCCCGTGGAGCCGGGCCGGATGTCCTCGTCGGCCGCGGAGATGAACACGTGGAGCATCTCGGTGGCGCCGATGCCGTCGATGATGCGCAGCCCGGTGGCGGCGCGGAACTCCTCCCACACGGCGGCGGGCAGGGGTTCGCCCGCCGAGACGCAGCGGCGCAGCCCGGCGAGCCGGCCCGCCGCACCCGCGGCCAGGATCGCGCGGTAGGCGGTGGGCGCCGTGAACAGGACGGTCACCCCGTGCGCGGCCACGAGGTCGGCCAACTGCCCCGGCGTCGCCGACTCCACGAGCAGGGTGGCGGCCCCGACGCGCAGCGGGAAGACCACCAGCCCACCGAGCCCGAAGGTGAACGCGAGCGGCGGGGTGCCGGTGAACACGTCGTCGGGCCGCGGGCGCAGGACGTGCCGGGAGAAGGTGTCGGCGTTGGCGAGCACGTCCCGGTGGAAGTGCAGGGTCGCCTTGGGGCGCCCGGTGGTGCCGGAGGTGAAGGCGATCAGGGCCACGTCGTCCGCGGCGGTGTCCACGGTGGTGAAGACACCGGCCTTGGACGAGCAGCGGACGGTGAGGTCGTCCTCGCCGGAGCCGCCGTACGCGAGCACCCGCGGGGCGGTGTACTCGGCGGCGCCCGCTGCGGCATCGGGGGTCAAGCCGACCGCCGCCTCGATTTCCTCGAGGTAGCGGTGGTCGCACAGGGCGACGGCGGGGCGGCTGATCCCGCACAGCGCGGCGAGCTCGGTGGCGCGGAGCAGCGGCACCGTGGTGACGGCCACGCCGCCGGCCTTGAGCACGCCGAACCAGGCGGCGACGAGCCAGGGGGTGTTCGGGCCGCGCAGCAGTACGCGGTTGCCGGAGACGATGCCCAGGTCCTCGGTGAGCACCTGGGCGACCTGGTCGGCGCGCTGCCGCAGTTCGCCGTAGGTCCAGCGCTCCTGGGCGGTCAGCAGACAGGGGCGGTCGGGGCCCCAGCGCTCGACGGCGTCGTCGAGGAGGCTGCGGGCGCAATTGAGCCGGTCCGGGTAGTCCAACTCCGGTAGATCGAAGTGGAGTTCGGGCCAGAGGTCGAACGGCGGGAGCCGGTCGCGGCAGAAGGTATCGGCGTGCGCCGAAGGGGAGAGCTCCATGGGGCGGCACCTCATTCAGGGAGCAGCGGGGGAGATGGGGCAAGTATCTCGATAAATTGGCGACCGTCAATTCCCCGCCATATCCATGTGGGTCAATCGTCCCCCTCGGCCGGTCTCCCCGGCTCGCCTCCCGGGCCTCCCCG
The DNA here is from genome assembly GCF_044759865.1 of Streptomyces sp. NPDC099050. Taxonomy (NCBI): domain Bacteria; kingdom Bacillati; phylum Actinomycetota; class Actinomycetes; order Kitasatosporales; family Streptomycetaceae; genus Streptomyces; species Streptomyces sp. NPDC099050. The sequence goes on from NZ_JBIWAE010000001.1 coordinate 526,464, forward strand.
GTGGGTGCGCCGGGCGGCCGCGAGCCTCAGGCGGCCGGCACGCGCACGCGTACGGACTTGCCGAACTCGTCTGCCTGGAAGCTGAGTCGGCCCCCGGCCTCGGTGGTCATCAGGTACACGATCAGCAGGCCGCGTCCGCCCTCGGAGTCCTGGTCCACCTCGCTCCGCGAGTGCGGCAGCCGGGGCGGCGAGGGGGAGCCGTCGGCGACCTCCAGCTGGAGCCAGCCCCCTCGCAGGGAGACCTCGACGCGCAGGCGGCCCGCGCCGCCGGCGTGCAGGACGACGTTCCCGACCAGCTCGCTCGCGGCCAGCAGCAGGACGTCCGCGATCTCGGCGGAGACCTCCCAGCCGTCGAGCACCGACCGGACGCGGGAGCGGATCAGGGGGACGGTCGCCGCGGTGGGCTCGGCGGCCCAGCGGCCGAAGCCGCGGGCCCGGGAGGCGGGGGCGGGGGTGGGGGCGGGGGCGTCCGGGCCGGTGGAGGGCCGGGTCGTGGGCCGGGTGGTGGGCCGGGTGGCGGGGGGTGTGGAGGTGAGCATGGCGTGCTCCCGGAGGGGAAGGCGACGACATTCGCGCGGTGGCTCGTGTAACTGCCGGGGAACTGAGACTGCCCGTGCTCTTGTGGTCTGCGGAAACGCGTCGCTAGAGTCGTGATTACACGTGTAACACGCTAAGCCTCCTCCCCGGCGCGCGCAAGCATTTCGGACATACGTTACGAAGCCTTGTCCGTACCGTTCGCGAGGCCGGGGCCGGATCCGCCGACCCGCACCTGGACCCATCGGCCCCCCGGGCCGAGCAGATTGGAAGGGCCGCAATGACGCAATCGCCCCCCGCCGTGATCGATGCGGCGGACATGACCTGGCCTCCGCCGCCGTTCCGCACCCCCGTGTCCCCCGTCGTGGACGCGGACGGGGTCCGCCGCTTCGACGGGATCACCTACGCGACCTCGCCCGGCTACCGTCCCCGGCTGCTCGACGTCCACGTACCCGCCGGCGAGGGCCCCTTCCCGGTGGTGGTGTGGATCCACGGCGGCGGCTGGCTGGACGGCGACCGGCGCTACCCGCCGCCGACCGTGCCCGTCGAGCTGCTGCACGGGTCGGTGCTGGGGGCGGGGCTGGCCCTCGTCTCGATCGACTACCGGCACAGCCTGGAGGCCCCCTTCCCGGCCCAGCTGCACGACGTGAAGGCCGCGATCCGCTACGTCCGGAAGTTCGCCACCACCCTGGGCCTCGACCCGGACCGGATCGGTGTCTGGGGCGAGTCCGCCGGTGGCCACCTGGCTGCCCTCGCCGGGGTCGTCGGCGCGGACACCCCGGACGCCGCGGCGCTGGAGGGCGCCCACGGAGTGGGCGCCGGCGACACGGCCGTCCGGGCCGTCGTCGACTGGTACGGGGTCTCCGACCTGGTCACCCTCTCCGAGCACCCCATGCCGGCGTTCCCGCCGCTGCCCGGCGGAGCCGAGTTCCCCGACCCGTACGAAGCCCTGCTCGGCGCGTCCGTCGCCGAGAGCCCTGACCTGGCGCGGGCCGCGAGCCCGGTCACGTATGCCGTCGAGGGCTCAGACCCGCCGCCGTTCCTCCTGGTCCACGGAACCCTCGACGGCCTGGTCCCGTACAGCCAGAGCGAGGAACTCGCCGCGGCCCTCGCGAAGGCCGGGGGCGAGGTGCTCCTGACCCCGGTGGAAGGCGCGGACCACATCTTCCTCGGCTCGCCCGACATCGGCCGCATCGTCGCCGACAGCGTGGCCTTCCTTGCCCGCCACCTGGGCGCCTGAAGCTCGTAGCAGGAGAGGGGACGGCCCCGGCGGCGGGCATCGCGGCGCCTCCCGCAGCCCTGCTGCGGGAGGCGCCGTCAGTCGGTGCAGCCGGGGCCGTCCCCGGCCGGACCGCAGTTCTTCGGCCGATCGGTGCGGACCTCGTCACCGTTCAGCGCGAGGACGCCGGACGCCTTGAAGGCGCCGCCGCCCTCACCCGCCCGGTTGCGCGCGAGGGTGTTCTCCTCCAGCGTCGTGCTGCCCAGGCCCTCGGGCCCTCCGGTGGGGTAGAGGCCGCCGCCCTGCGCGGTGCCGCCCTTCGCGATGGCCTTGTTGCGCTTGGCCGTCAGGCTGCCGTCGTCGGGGTTGTCGAGGCCGCCGCCCTGAGCCGTGCCACCCGGTGCGTCGGCGGTGTTGCCGGTGATCTGGCTGTCGGTCAGGTCGAGTGTCCCGAAGGGCCCCACGCGGACCCCGCCGCCGCGCGCGGTCCCGTTCTCCGGGACGGCCCGGTTGCCGCTGATCTTCACGCCGCTCACGGTCATCAGGGCGTTGTTGGTGATGCCGCCGCCCTGGGCGACGCCGTGCGGGCTGTCCGAGGTGTTGTCCGTGATGCCGCCGCCGGTGATGGTCATCCTGCCCGGCTCCGGGAGGCCGTCGGATACGGCGGCGCGTGAACCCGCCCCGGGCGAACGCGTCGGAGCGGGAGGTGTTCCCGGTGATCTTGCTGCGGATCACGCTCATCCTTCCGGTGTTGGAAATGCCGCCGCCGCAGGCCAGGCCCGGCGGGTCGGGGAAACCGGGGCGGTCCGTGGCGAAGCCGCCGCTGAGCGTCGTGCGGTCGAGCGTGAGGTTCCCCGCCGGGCCGATGAGCAGGATCCGGAAACTCGGCACCTTGTGCCCTCGCTCGTCCCGCTTGATCGTGGGCCCGCGCCCGTCGATGGTGATCTCACTGGTGATCGCCGGCAGCCGGTTGCCGGGATTCACCGGGTCCGGAGCCGTCAGCCTGTACGTGCACGTGTGCGCCAGCTGGAGGGTGTCCGGTCCGGGCGAGGCTTTCGCGGTGTTGATCGCGGCGGCCAGACCGGGAACCGAGAAGGGAACCTCCACCGTGGCGGCGTGGGCGGCCGAGGCGGGGGCCGCCGCCAACGCGCCCGCCACGAGGCCGAGGACGGCCGGGACTTGCCGACGAGAGATCGGGGGACCCTCCTTCTGCGTTGTGGGACCGGCCGTCAGGGCACCGCGGCCGACCGAGCCCAGCCGACCCACGCGTGACCGTGGCCGGCTGCCCGGCTTGATCCATACAGGCGGGCGGACACCCCGGACGGAGCAGGAGAACGTACGAACGATGAGATGACGCCCCGATCCCTCGCCGCGCTTCGCACCGCGGCGGCGCGCGCGGATTCTCCCTCGGAGGGGCCGGCCGGAGACCTCGCCTCCTGGGTGTTTCTCGGATCATCGTGCCCGATCAAGGATGGCGCGTCTCAGGGGCTCCCTTGCCGTGGTTCTGGCGGCAGACTGGTCGGCAGTCATTGAGGGGAACCGGGGGATAAGTGGACTCAACTGAGCTTGCTGTAGCGGCTGTTGCTGTGGTCGTCGCTACGGTCACGGGGGCGGCGACGGGTGTCGGCGAGGGGGTCGGCGCTGCCGTGGCCGAGATGGTCCGCGGCCGGCTGCAAACCTCCGAGAGGGGGCGAGTGGCCTTGGAGCGGCTCGACGCCGCTCCAGGCGCGGTGGCGGTACAGGAGGAAACGCAGGACGTGCTGTCGGGAGAGATCCACAGAGACCCGGAACTGAAGCGGCAGCTTTCGGTGCACCTGCTGCAGAGTTCGATGCACGGGAGCGGCAATATCACCATCTCGGGCGGTAAATTGTCCGGCAGTCAGATTTCGATGGGCCCGCTGACCATAAATAAATCGACGACAAGTGGGCGAGTCGTCATCGGCGTGTTGATGGCACTGATCCTGGTACTGGTTGCGCTCGGTATCTATGGAGCCTCGAACCTCCTCGGTTTCGAGGAGGCGAAATCGGACGGAGTCGTCCTCGATGATGCCATGGTCGTCAAAGCGCTAATCAGTCAAAAATCGGCCGCGGAGGGCTGGTCCATCGAAAACCCTCGTTTGCTGGAGGGGGAAAGTTCCAGGCAGTACTGCGCGAGCAATACGGGCTCCAACTGCGCCGATCTGGCGGCGCTCGGCCGGATATCCATGGAGAGCGCACCCGAATTCGACGCTTCCAGCGGAATGTCTATGGTTGCCATCGGAATCATACATGTCTACTCTTTCGTCAATCCGGACAGTGCGAAAGCGGTCATGGATTCGGCAGTCTTGAAATAAGAAGAGAAAGGGCAGGAGGAATTTATGCCCCTAAAAACAAAAAATGCCTCCGATCAGTCGATGGTTTTCAGGGAGGACTACAGCTACCGGTTCTTCGTTCGAACCGGGGCGGTGTTCGTCGAGTTTGCTATGGGAGGAACCCAAGACCCCGCCAAAGTGCAGAAGGTGGTGGACATGCAGCTCGACCGCATAGACACGGTGAGGGGCGGGAAGAACCCCGACGCGTGAGGGTGCGAAGCTTCGGGCGGTTACAGCCCGGGGGCTGCGGTCCGTGAGGATCCGCCCGAGGGCCTCCACCGGGGCAGCGCCTCCAGCACGTTCGGGCGCCGCCAAGCCGGTCAGAGGCCGGCCGGTGGGGCGCCGGCCGGGTGAGGCGTGGATCCGGGCGACGGCGCGCAGGATCTCGTCTCGGTTCTGCGCTCGCTTGATCCATGCCGGAAGGCGGGCCACCAAGGTCATCTTTCGCCCGGTGTCGCACCAGGGCGCTCGTTCTCGCAGCGGTGGTTCCACGAAACGGCGGATCAGGTCGAGATGGTCCAGGTTGTACACCCACAACCACCCGTGCCGGGTCTCCACCTGGAACCACCACGGCATGCCGGCGTACGGATCCGTCGCTGGTTGAGCCGTGCCGCGGGAGAGCGCGACGAGACGGCGGCTCCAGATCCGTGACAGCCCGCAGCCACGGCAGCCCAGACGTCTCGGCCTGAAGGGGATCCGACCTCCGGGCTTCACTCTCCGCTCTATCGTGGGCACGCTCCGTGCGCCATAGTGGAGCCAAGGGGAGCCGAACGCGGGGGATGTTTCGTGATCGAGCAGGCGTATGCCCAAGCCGACGACAAGACCACACCGGCGGTCAAGGACATCAGGGCGCGGATCTCGACGGCGGTGGACGCGACGACGGGCACCGGCCTCGAACGCCTCCAGTGCTGGTTGCAGATGCCGGCCGATTCCACGTTCCCGAAGATGCTGGACAGCGACTGTCAGGTGCGCGCCAAGAGGGTCGGCGGCCTGCTGAGCCCTGGGAAAGGCGGGCTGAGCGAGCCCAGCGACCTCTCGGTGGCGCTCGGCGTCCCGGCCAAGTGGACCGCCATCGACACGGCCTTGAAGGCCGAGCGTGCCGTGTACGTCAACGGTTCGACCGGACATGTGGGCGGGGCCCAGAGCAAGTTCAACAACAAGGGCAACACCGGATTCCACGTGATCGTCTTCCTGGCCGTCGGGCAGGAGGCCGACGGGCGAGGCTATTACCTGGGCTTCGACCCGGACGTCAGTGCCACGACCGGGTCTCGGGAGGCGTGGAAGGCGTTGGTCGCCGGCGTCACCGAGACGAAGCCGCAGGACTTCACTGCCGCGAAGAGCCTGGAGGTCATCAAGTCGATGATGCTCGGCAGCGCGGAGGGCGGCTTGGGCCCGCTGGCCCGCAAGTACTACGTCGACACCACCAAGGCCTTCCCCAAGATCATTCGCGCCTGACTACACCGGCGGTGACCCGCCTTCACATGTGGGGGATGTGACGGGACTGACCGGCCGGGACGCGGTACTTCCGGTTGGTCCCGGGGCGTCCGGGGGGTCTCAGGTGGTTTCGCGTTGGATCAGGATCGCCTCTATGTCCGGTACGGGCGCCGTGGTGCCCGTTTCGATCAGGTCGTGCACGGCGTCGGCGACCATGGCCGGGGAGGCCAGTTGGAGGCGGATCGAGGTCAGCGGGGGGTCCTGGAGCGCGGAGACGAGCAGGTCGTCGGAGCCCATGACCGCCACGTCCTGAGGTACGGAGATCCCCTCGGCCCGTAGGGCGTGGAGGAGCAGGGCCGCGTACTCGTCGTTGTACGCGAACACGGAGTCCAGCCCGAGGCTCCGCCAGCGCCGGGCCAGCGCGGTCGCGGACTCCCGGGTGTAGGAGAGTTCCAGCGGGGTGACCGTGGCCATGTGGCGGGCGGCGACCGATTCGGCGCCGGTGAGCCTCGGCTCGGCGAACAGGCCGAGGCCGCGTTCCTGGGGCATGACCACGCCGATACGGGTCCGGCCGCGGGCGATCAGGTGCTCGGCGGCGGTGCTGCCGATGAGGGCGTGGTCGAAGCCGATGGTGTGCACGCCCGGCACGGGGCGGGCGGCGAAGGCGATCAGCCCCCGTACCCCGGCGCGCCGGAGCAGATCGGCGGCCTGCGCGGTGAGGCGGTCGCCGTCGAGGGCGATGACGGCCGCCGGACGCAGTTCGGCCCAGGCGCGGGCGGCGTCGAGGGAATCGTTGAAGCGTCCGGCGTGCAGGACCGCGGTGTAGCCGTGCCGGTCCAGCTCGCTGTGCAGGTCATCGACCCAGTCGCTGACGAGGCGGCCGACCGCGGAGATCGACGAGGGCATCAGGACGAGATTGCTGCGGCCGGCCCGCAGGGACCGGGCCGCGGCGTGCGGTACGTAGCCCAGCTGCCGGGCGGCGTCGAGCACGCGGGCGCGGGCGGCTTCGCCGACGCGGTGGCCCTGGGTGTCGTTGAGGACGAAGGAGACCGTGGCGCGGGACACCCCGGCGAGGCGGGCCACGTCGGCGCTGGTCGGGGACGCCGGAACAGGAGTGTCTTTGGCCATGACGTCGATCGACGCTCCTTTTGATCGGCTCGATGCCTTCCCTTCGAAGGTTACACGAGTTAGATCAAGGGAGCGGAGGCCCGCCCGGATGGGCGGGCGGGCTATTCGGGCCGCGAGAGCGCTCCCTCGTGCAGGCGCAGGGAGTCCCCGGCGAGGTCGTCCAGCGCGCCGACCACGGTGTCGAAACGCATGGTGGTGCGGGTCTCCATCTCGTACGGGTCCCAGGTCGGCATGTCCGGATGGTTCGGGTCGCCGGTGCGGACGAAGGCGATCCACGCCTCGTGCATGGTGTGCCTGAGCCCGTCCCGGACGGCGGGGTCGAGCCCGGCCGTCAGGGGAGCGTGGGCCCACTGGTCGAAGTTGGCGAAGACGAAGGGAAGTTCGAGGCAGTGGGCGGCTCCGAGCCGGCCGTCGTAGGCGGCAGACGGGAGGTCGAACTGATAAGCCCACACCGGATGCCCGGCCGCGGCCCGCGCTTCGGCCAGCCGGAGGGCGGGCACGCGGAAGAGCTCATCGGTGATGAGGTCCATCAGGACGCCGGCCGGCCCGGCCCCCGGGCGGGCGCGCTCGTACGCCGCGTACACGCCGGGGGCGGCTTCGGGGCCGAAGGCATCCGCGATCCGGGCGGTCACCTGCTCCCGGTCGGCCGCGCCGTAGGTCTCGTTCAGGGCGAATCCGAAGTTGGCCTCCTCCCGCGTCCAGCCGATCATGACCTCGATGTCCGCGGCAGCGCTCTGCAGCAGGGCCCGGGCCGGGTGGCGGGGCAGGGTGACGCCGTCGATCACGGGCAGGAACGGCGTGGGCCAGTAGCCCCACCGCGTCGTCAGGGCGAAGAGTCCGCCCATGGCACCGATCAGCTCGGGCCACGGCAGGGTGCGCAGCTCGGCGAGGGTCTTGACCCCGGCGAGCTCCAGGTACGCGGTGGTGCGCTCCCGGTAGGCGTCGGGTGCGGGGAGGTCCAGCCCGAACGGCGGGCTCATCAGGATCACCCGGCGGATCAGTCCGAGGGCCTCGGGCAGCCCTGCGAGGGCGGCCGTGGACACCGCGCCGCCCGACTGGCCCGCGACGGTGATCGAGTCGGGGTCGCCGCCGAAGGCGGAGATGTTGTCCCGTACCCAGCGCAGGGCGGCGAGCTGGTCGCTCAGCCAGTGGTTGGCGCCGGAGCCGTCGGGCTGCTCCGTGGAGTCCGTGTAGAGGTAACCGAGCGGGCCAATGCGGTAGTTGATGCTGACGACGACCAGGTCCCCGTCGCGGGAAAAGGCCGCGCCGGAGTAGTTCGGCAGTGACCCGGAGCCCGAGACGAAGCCGCCGCCGTGGATCCAGACCAGCACCGGTCGGCGGGCTTCGTCGACCGCGGGGGTCCAGATGTCGAGCGTCAGGCAGTCCTCGTCGAAGGGCGGCGCACCGTGCCCGCCGAGGACGGGGTCGCCGCCCTCCGCGTACATCTGCGGGGCGCTGGGCCCGTCGGCGGTCGCGTCCCGGGTGCCGCTCCACCCTGGATGGGGCTGCGCGGGCCGCCAGCGCAGTTCGCCGACCGGGGGTGCGGCGTAGGGCACGGCCCGGAAGACGGTCAGCCCGTCCTCGACCGCGCCGAGGAGCGAGCCCGCGGGCGGGTGCGCCATGGGGTGACCGGGTCCTGGGGTGGGTGTCATGAGTCGATCCTTCCTGGTCCGCGCGCCGAACGCGTGCCGGCTCGTCGAGGATATGGCGAAAATTCGGCGACCGTCAATGTTTCGCGATAATCGGGCTGGTCGGACGGGCCCCGTGAGTCCTGCGAGGGCCTGTCGTCACACTCCCGCCGTCGCCCGAAGGGCGGCCGCGCGGCGTCCGTTGCGTGCTCTCGGCGTGCCGGGCGTCGCGCGGTAGGCGGGAGTGTGACGACAGGCCCTAGGGCGATCGGCCGGGCGTCAGGTGGGAGTCGGGCCGTTGTCGGCTGCGCCCGTGGCGAAGTGAGCGGGGAATCCACTCCCTCGAGGGAGTGGGGCGTCACATCCAGAGGGTGTCCGACGCCATGCGTTCCGCCTCCGTCTCCAGCAGGGGCGCGAACGCCCGCCACAGGAGCAGGCAGGCTCCCACGGCCGCCAGGGCGCCCGCGAAGGTGTCGCTCAGCCACTGGGCGTGCTGCCACGTGCGGCTCCACATCATGGCGCCGGTGTACGCCCCGCCGAACAGCCACCACCAGCGCCGGCCGCCCGGCGGGAACAGCACCACCGCGGCGGCGATCACCAGGGCCACCGCACTGAAGACCTGGCCGGACGGGTACGAGCCGTCGTTGACCAGGGTCCAGGTGTGCGGCGGCCGCGGCCGGTCGGCCAGCTGTTTGAGCGGCAGCACCAGGAGCATGTTGGCCACGACGGTCGTGGTGAAGACGAAGAGTGCCGACCGCCAGCGCCCGTACATGCACAGGCAGCCCATCAGTAGGAGCGGAACGACCGTGCCCAGGGGCCCGCCCAGGCGGTCGAGCACGGTGGCGAACCCGCTGGCGGTGTCGGCGGGCGACCCCTTCAGCGAAGCGGCCCACGCGTCGTCGAGCCCCTGGAAGAAGGGTCGTTCGTCCAGGCGCAGCAGCAGTCCCGTCAGCGCGGACAGCAAGGTCAGTGTCGCGCCCCAGGCCAGGGCGTGGCGGGGTGGAGCCGCGGGGACGGGACGCCGGGGTGGCCGGGCGGGGAACGGTGGCGGGGTGACGGTGTGGCCGGGGAAAGCGGACATGGCGGAACCTTTCGCTGCCGCCTCTCGGGGTGGTGGGGCACCTGGAAAGGCGTCGGACGGGCGCGGAGCGCGCGGATGGAGGGAGCGGGCGTGGCGAAGCGGACGCGCTCGGAGCGGGGGGTGGTGGGGAGCGGGCGTGGTCAAGCCGACGGGCGCGGAGCGGGGGACGGTGGTGGGGAGCGGGCGTGGTCAAGCCGACGGGCGCGGAGCGGGGGACGGTGGGGGGGCGGGCGTGGTCAAGCCGACGGGCGCGGAGCGGGGGACGGTGGGGGGGCGGGCGTGGCGAAGCGGACGCGCTTGGTTGGGCGAAGCGGGTGCGTGGAGGTGGGCGGGCGTGCCGAAGCCGGTGCGCGTCGAACGGGGTGCAGGGCGGCGGGCGTGCTGAAGTCGATGCGCCGAGCTGGGGGTGTGCGGAGGGGGCCGGGTGTCCCGGCCTTCGGGACCGTGTGCGGCCCGGTCACCCGGTCACCCGGTCACCCGGTCACCCGGTCACCCGGTCACCCGGTCACCCGGTCACCCGGCCGCCCGGCCGCCCGGGTCGTTCGAGCCGCCCGGCGTGTCCGGGCGTCCCGTGGTGCCCGTACGGCTCGGTCCCTCGGAGCCCTGAGCGGCCTGGCCGCCTGAGTCACTCGAGCCATCCGGTGTGTTCGAGCGTCGGGTGGTGCCCGTAGGCGTAGGGCCGGTGCGGCCCGAGCTGTTCCCGGTGCCCCGCCCGGCGCCCCGCCCCGGGCGCGCCGGCCGGGTGGTGGCCGAGCCGCAGGGGTGGGTGGGCTCCGGCCGGGGGTGGTAGCTGGGTCGGTGCGGAGTATTGCGGAAGCGTGACCGCCACCACAAGGGCAAGAGGGTTCTCGGTCGGGTCGGACCTGTCCGGAGGCTGCATTTGGTTGGTTACACGTGATCCACCTGAACTTCCTCCATGGGTCACGATCTGAACGGAGGCCTGCGCCAACCCTTGGCGAGACCAGGGAACCGGTGCTACACAGTGTCCAAGCACTTCAAGTGACACGTGTAACAACACCCAACACATCACATCGTGTCGGCCATCCGGCGCCCCCAGCACAGCACAGCACCGCACCGCCCCGCCGCACTGCATCCCCCACCGCAGTGCACCCGCACCGCACCGCCCCGCAGGGCACCGCACGCACCGCGCCGAGCAATCGCACCGCGTCAGCCGCCCCGCGCTCGGCGTGGCACCTCCCGGCGACGCCCTCCGGGGCGACAGCCCCATGCGTCGCCGCCCTCCCCGCGCACCGCACCGGCGGTTCCCCCGCGCCACCTCCCCGCTCCGTCCCCCGAGGAGTCGTCATGGCTACGAACGAGATCATCGACCCGCCCGTCCCGGCGGATCCCGAACCCGAACCCTCCCGCGGACGCGGACTCCTGCTCCTCCTCCTGGTCGCGAACTCCGCGATGATGGCCGTCTACATGGGCGTCGGCTCCGTCCTCCTGCCCACCCAGATCGAGGCGATCGCCGGTGACGACAAGGTGGCCGTGCTGGGCCTGATCGGCGGCATCAGCGCGATCTTCGCCACCGCGTTCAACCCGATCGCAGGCGCCCTCTCCGACCGCAGCGGCCGTCGCAACCCCTGGGTCCTGGGCGGCGCGCTCGGCTCGCTCGTGGGCCTCGCCGTCCTCGGGAGCGTCAGTACCGCACTGCTGGTCGGGATCGGCTGGTGCCTGGTCCAGGCGACCATGAACATCTATCAGGCGGCCGTCACCGCGATCGTGCCCGACCGGGTGCCCGCCGCCCGGCGCGGCACCGCGTCCGCGCTGGTGGGACTGGGCCTGCCCATCGGCGGCACGGTCGGCGTGCTGATCGCCTCCCAGACCTCGGAGCACCTGCGCACCGGCTACCTCGTCTTCGGCGGGGTCATCGCCGGCGCCGCGCTCCTGCTCACCAGCTTCTGCCGGGACGTACCGAGGTCCGAGCCCGATCCGGACGCGCCCGCCGCTCCCAAGGGCGCCCAGCTCAAGGCCTTCCTCTCCGCGCTCGCCAACCACGACTTCCGGTGGGCCTTCATCGGGCGCGCCCTGATGGTCCTCGGGTACTTCTCGGTGGTCGGCTACCAGCTCTACATCCTGGGCGACCACATCGCGCTCCCCGCCGGGCTCACCCCGCCCGCCGCGATGGCGGTCCTCACCCCCGTGTCCATGGTCGCCATGGCCGTCTCCACGGTGGTCGGGGGACTGCTGTCCGACCGCTGGAACCGCCGCAAGGTGTTCGTCGGCGTCTCGGCGGCCCTCGCCGGGCTGGTCATGGTGGTCCCCGTCGTCAGTCCGACGTGGACGGGCATGATCGTCTTCAGCGCGCTCAACGGCCTCGCCTTCGGATGCTTCATGGCCGTCGACACCGCGCTCGTCACCCTGGTGCTGCCCCGGGCCGAGGACGCCGCCCGCGACATGGGCGTACTGAACATCGCGAACGCGGGGCCCCAGATCATCGCCCCGTTCGTCGCCTCCGCCGTGGTCACCACCCTGGGCGGCTACACCCCTCTGTTCCTGGTCGGGGGAGCGCTCTCGCTGATCGGCGCACTGGCGATCCTCCCCATCCGCAGCGTGCGCTGACCCCGCCGGCCTCGTCGGCCCCTTTCGCCGCCGGGTCCGGTCGCCGCCGGGTCCCGTACCCCCAACCTCCGGGCCGCCCCTCCCGGGCGGCGGCCCGGCCCGCACTCCGGCGGGCTCGCGCCGAGGGTCGCGAGCCCGCCGGGCCCCACCCTGACCGACCGACCGACCGACCGACCGACCCTCACCCTCGTCCAGTCTCTTCTCCTCCTCTTCTTCTTCTCCTCCCTCTCCAAAGGAGCGTTCCATGCAACGCAAGCGAGTTCTGCCGTTGGCCGCCCTGCTGTTCTGCGCGCCGGCCCTCGCCGGTACGGTGCCCGCCGCCGCGGCCGAGCCGCAGGCCGGGCCGGTGCCCGCACCGGTGCCCGCGGCCCCGCTGCGGATCCTGCTCACCAACGACGACGGCTACAACGCGCCCGGTATCCGCCTGGCATTCGCGCGGCTGACCGCCGCCGGGCACGACGTCACCATGGTGGCCCCGCTGACCAATCAGAGCGGCGCCGGCACGAAGACGTCCAGCGCCCCGTCCATCGCCGTCCGCCACCCCGAGCCGAAGGTGTGGGCGGTCGACGGATCCCCCGGCGACTCGGTGAACTTCGGCCTCTCGGAGGTGTTCGAGGGGCGGGCGCCGGATCTCGTCGTGTCGGGCACCAACTTCGGCCCGAACGTGGCCGCGCTCGCCACCCACTCCGGCACGGTCGGCGGCGCCGTCGCCGCTCTGGACGCCGGAGTGCCCGCCATCGCCCTGAGCACCGGTGGCGTCGCGGCCCCCGACCCCGTGACCACGGTCAACGCGATGGGTCCGACGCTCGACTTCGCGGTCAAGCTGATCGACCGGCTCCGCTCGCGGGCCCGCTTCGGCGGCCCCCTGCTGCCCCAGGGCGTCGGCCTCAACGTCAACCACCCCGTGGTCGGCGCCGACGGCAAGGGGACCCCGGCCGGGGTGGCCACCACCTTCCAGGACGCGCAGGCGCTCCTGAAGGCCGACTACACCGACGCCGGCGACGGCACGTGGAAGGTCGGAGTGAAGGTGGACCTGAAGGCGCCGGCCCGGGGCAGCGACGTGGAAGCCGTCAGTGCCGGGAAGATCGCCGTCAGCCCGATGAACGCCGACTGGAACACCGGACCGGCGGAGTTCGCCGTCACCGCGGCCCTGCTCACCGGCCTGCGCCCGTAGGTCCCCCCGCACCAGCCGGCCTTCCGGAGGCGGGGCGGGCGTCCCGCGCCCCGCCCCGCCCCCGGATCACCCCGAACCCAGGAGTACGGATGCCACGGCTCTCGCGCCGGATCACCCGGCTTTCCCCGGCAAGACCCTTATTCGGCAGAGTAGTCGGCCTCGCGGCGGTGATCACCGCACTGATCGCCGCACTGATCACCGCGCCGATCGCCGCGGCGCTCCCGGCCGCCGCGCTCCCGGCGGCCGCCTCTCCCGGCGCGTTGTCCGACACAGTTCCGGACGCCCCGCCCCGCCCGGTCGTCTCCATCGCGCAGGGCGCGCTCCGAGGCCGCGCCCACGACGGGGCGCAGGAGTTCCTGGGCGTCCCCTACGCCGCCGCGCCGGTCGGGGAGAACCGGCTGCGCGCCCCGCAGCCGCCCCGGCGCTGGCACGGGGTGCGCGAAGCCGTCGAACAGGCTCCCGCCTGCCTGCAGTTCTCGCCGTTCGGGCTCAGTGACCCCTCGGCCGTCAGTGAGGACTGCCTGTACCTGGACGTGTACCGGCCCGGAAGGACCCGGGCCGGGGCCCGGCTGCCGGTGATCCTCTGGATCCACGGGGGCGCGTACAGCCAGGGCACCGGGACGCAGTTCGGTGGACGCACGATGGCGGAGCTGACCGGCTCCCTCGTGATCAGCATCAACTACCGCCTCGGTCAGCTGGGTTACCTGGGCCTGCCCGAACTGGGACGGGAGAACGCGCTGCGCTCCGGCTCCTTCGGGCTGATGGACCAGATCCAGGCGCTGCGCTGGACGAGGGAGAACATCGCGGCCTTCGGCGGGGACCCGGGCAACGTCACGGTCTCCGGCCAGTCCGCGGGCAGCGGTTCGGTGTGCGGACTGCTGGCCGCCCCGTCCGCGGCCGGGCTGTTCCACCGGGCCGTGCTGCAGAGCGGGCCGTGCACGCTGCTGCGTACCCCCGACGGCGCACGGGCCGAGTCCGAGGCGCGGGACTTCGCCGCGAGCGCGGGCTGCCCCGATCCGGCCGGGATCGCGGCCTGCCTGCGGGCCGTTTCCGGGCGGGCGCTGGTGGACGCGGCCCGTACGCGGGCGACTTCGGGCCCCGCGTCGGGCGACGGGCTGCTCCCGCGCGATCCGGCCACGGCGATCGCCGCCGGATCCTGGAACAAGGTTCCGGTCCTGATCGGGAGCACCCGCTCCGAGGCGCGCTTCTTCGTCGCACTGACCCAGCCCGCGCTGACGGCCGAGCAGTACGCGCGGCAGGTCCTCGCGGGCTACGGCGCGGCCGGGCCGGAGATCCTCGCCCGCTACCCGGTGGCCGCGCACGGCTCCCCGTACCTGGCGCTGTCGGCGGTCATGACCGATGCGACATTCGCCTGCGAAACCGCCCGGACGGCCCAGTCGTTCGCCCGGCAAGTGCCCACATTCACCTACGAGTTCGACGACCCCGATTCGCCGACCCTGGCGGGCGCCCAGGTCCCGGGCCTGGACGAGTCGAACGCGCACAGCGCCGAGCTCGCCTACCTGCACGACTTCACCATGGGGGAGCGGCCCCTGACCTCCGTCCAAGTCGCCCTGGCGACACGGATGAAGCGCTACTGGGGCGCCTTCGCCCGCCACGGTGTCCCCGCGGTCCCGGGCCAGACCCCCTGGCCGGCGACCGGACCGGTCGGCACGGTACTGACCCTGGCGCCCGCGGGGGACCGGGTCGACCGGGCGTTCGCGGCCGAGCACCAGTGCGGCTTCTGGCGCGACCAGTCCTCCCGGCCGCTCTGACGGGAGACGAGACCCGGTGGTCCGTACGGGGGGTGATCCGCGCCCGCGTCAACGCGTGAGCGCGGAGCTCATCCTTTGGTGATCACCGAATGGGCGGCGGCCCGGGGGGTGCCGCCAAGCCGCCGGATGCCCCGAGGGCCACGGGCCCTCCCGGGCATCCGGCGGTCCACCGCGTCCACGGCCCGGGCGCGGGCGGTACGGCGACGGAAGACCGCCGCGCGGAACGGACCGCGCACGGTGCCAGCATGCCCGTTCGGGCAACGGAACCAGGCGAAGCCGTTGCGCAGGCACGGGAGGTGGGAACGTGACCGCACCAGCGGTGGACACGGCAGCTCGCTCGACACCCGCGGGTCACGGGTCCGCGAGCACGGAGGCAGAGCGCGAGCCAGGGCGGGCGACAGGGCGCGAGGCAGGGCAGGCGACAAGGCGCGAGGAACCTCAGGCGACAGGGCCCGAGGTAGGTCAGGCGCCAGGTTCGGTGAAGCCGGCGCCGCCGGTGAAGCCCGCGGGCGCGCCGAAGACGGCAAGGGCCGCCGCACCCGTACGGGCCTCGGAGCCTGCTCGAGCCCCCGAGCCCGCGCGAACCCCCGAGCCCGTACGGGGCCCAGGGCCCGAGGGGGCCTCCGACCCCGCGGCAGCCGCCCGGCCGGCCCAGTGCCGCACGGATCCGGAACTGCTGCTGGCGGCATCGGTCCTGCTCGCGGACGCCGCCCTCACGGCGAAGCAGGCCGCCGCCGAGCTGACGGGCGCGCTCAGCAGCCGGCAGCTGGGGCTGGAGGCGTTGCGCCGACCCGCCTGGGCATTCGGCGTGGTGGTGTCCTGCGCCCGGGCGCTGACCAGCCCGACGGGGCTCGGATTCGGGGCCAACGGCGGACTGGCCGGGGAACTGGCCCGGATCGCGGGCAACATGACGTACCGCCGTCCGGCCGCCGTGGCGATGGCCGTGGACGCCTTCGCACTGCGGATCAGGGCGATCGCCTCCGACCACCCCAACCTGGACTCGCCGCTCGCCAGGCGGCTGACCGACGCCATGGTCGAGGGCAACCGGCTGGAGGCGCTGCGCGCCCTGTACGCGCTCGTCGAGCGCCTCGGGGTCACCCGGGCCCTGACCACCCTGAGCCCCGTGATCATGGAGCTGTCGGCCCTGCTGGGCCTGTTGGACGAGAACCCGGTGAACGACGGCTTCTCCTGGGTGACGCTCGCCGGCGGAGTCCCGTCGACCGATCCCTTCCTCGGTCTGCCGAGCAGCCTGCTGAAGTACCTCAACCCCGGTCCCGGCCGCGCCGAGCGTGCGGACGCGGACTCCATCCTGGCGAAGGTGCTGGCCACTTCCGGCAACGACATCGTCAGTTACGTCAACGACATCGGCGCCCTGGGCAATCACGGACTGGTGCTGTTGCGCCGGGTCGAATGCGCCGACGGCGCCGTGCGCTTCGTCCTGCTGCTGCCCGGCACGAGCTTCGCGCTCCTGAGCAACAGCACCCCCCAGGACCTGGTGGGAGCGTTCGACGGACTGCTGCACACCGACACCACGTACACCCGGGCCGCGCGCAAGCTGCTGCTGCGGGCCGGGGTGCCGGCCGGGGCGGAGGTCATGTTCGTCGGGCACAGCCTGGGCGGGATGACCGCGATGAACCTGGCCTCGGACGTGGAGGTGGCCTCCCGCTACCGGATCACGCACGTGATCGCGGTGGGCTCGCCCATCGACGGCAAGCGCCCCGCCGACCACACCACACAGGTGATCAGCCTGGTCAACAACCACGACGTGATCCCGATGATCGACGGCCGCGGCCCCGCCTCGCCCAACGACATCCCCGACAGCTGGGTCGAGTTGGCCTGGCTGGACGAGTCGTACGACTACCCCCTCTCGCACGCCCCGCAGGCCTACTCGGACACCCTGCGCGGCCCTATGGCGCACCACAGGGAGAAGGTCAACGCGCTGATCGGCGCCTACGACGGCCGGATCGTCGGCAACCAGCCCTACATGCTGCGCGACAAGTGAGCACGGGAGAACCTGAGATGACCTCCGAGCACTGCAACGACGGCAACGACGGCAACAACGACGGCAACAACGACGGCAACAACAACGGCAACAACAACGGCGAACACGGAGTGGCCACCACGAAGACCGCGCCGCGATCCCCCGAGACCGTCTGGGCCCTGGAGAACGCCGTGTTCAGCGCGGCCATGTTCGCCCAGCGACTGCCCTGGACCGACACCGCGGCCCGCGCGCTGGGCCTGGACGCGCTGACCCGTGAAGGGGTGCGGCGCTCCCTGCTGGACCACCTGCGGCGCACCCGCTCCGGACGGCCCGTCCGACTGCGCACCCCCTTCGGGAACTTCCTCGTACCGCTGGCCCCCGCCGTGTCCGAGGCCCTGCTGCTCCGGGGCGACGAGGAAGGGTCGTTGGAGACCGCCGCGGGGCTCACGGACGCCGGGCACCGCTACGCGCTGTCGCCGCACGCGGAGCTGACATGGGAGGTCATCGCGCCGGGCGACGAGCTGGCCGCCCTCGTTGCCCGCGACGTGGACGAGGCCGTGGCCGGCCGGCGCGGGGACGGCACCCTGGAGTGGCAGGCTTGGGGCGAGGCGATGGCACGGCTGGGCCGGCGCCTGGTGGCGGGTGAACCGGCCGCCGAGGACACCCTGCTGAGCGAGATCGTCGCCCGGACCCCGGCAGCGGGGCGGGGTCCGGGCGCCCGTGACGATCTGGCGGCCGCGCTGCGGCGCAGGACGGCTCGCTACCTGGAGAACCCCGACCCGGCCTCCCTGGTCGGACGGCTCGTCGGGGCGGGAGCGAGCGCCGACACCGTGGTCGCGGCGGTGGCCCACGTACTGGCCCTGGTCTCCGAGGCCGCCACCACCACGACCCTGCAGGCGCTGGCCCTGCACGCGGTCGAGACGGCGGACACCCCTGAGGAGGCCGTGGACCGGGCGCTGCGGCACTACCCGCCGGTGGCCGCCGCCGTGCACCGGGTGAAGGTCCCGTTCGTCTGGGAGGGCCTGGCGATCGGCTCCGGTACGCAGATCTTGTGCGCGCCGGGCTGGCTGTCGCAGGCCAAGGACGGCGCCGGCCCGGGGGTCTGGCCCTCCGCGCTGTGCGGTGGGCCCGGCACGTGCGCGGCGACGCGGTTCGCGGTGCTCGTCGCCGCGGAACTCGTACGCGCCGTCACCGCGGTCTCCCGGCCCTTGGTGGTCCACCCGAAGCTGACCGCGGGGCGGCTGCCGGCAACGCTCGACGCGCGTTCGCTGCTCGTGGCCCTGAGGGAACTCCCCGGCGGCCGGGGCGACCGGCGGGTGACGGTCGGCAGGCCGGCGGCGGCGCCGGCCGCGGTCCGCGGCTGCACGCCCGCGTCCTACGGGGCCCTGGCGCAGGCCAGCGCCGAGCGGCTGGCGGCGCACGCGGAGAGCCTGGCGGTCTGCGCCGGAGCGGACGGCTGGGACCGGGACGAGGCGGGGGAGGGCTTCCGCATGGTCCTGCTGGACCACGCCGATCGGTGCGCACGGGCGGCCGACGGCGTACGGAAGGCGGCTAACCGGCTGGCGGACTGACGGTCGGGCCGACCGGCGGGCGGAGCGGCGGGCAGACCGTCGTCCCGGTGCCCGAAGGGCCGGTAGTGCTACCAGAAGGGCGTCGCGCGCCTGCCGCGCTCCCTGTCCACCAGGGACTGCACGGCCCCCTGGGCCTCGGTGCACAGCAGGCCGGCCGCGGCCTTGCGGGCCGAGTAGGACTGCGGCCGGGGCGGTGCGGGGATCGGCTCGCCCACGGTGATGAGCCACTTCGAGGGCAGCGGGAGGAGGGTGGTCAGCGGGAAATAGGGAAGGCCAAACAGGCGGGCCAGGGCCGGGATCTCACCGAACTTGGGATACGCCTCCTCGGCCCCGACCACCGACACCGGGACGACGGGTGCTCCGGCCTGGACGGCGGTCGCCGCGAACCCCGGGCTGAACGGGCGCAGCCGGTAGCGGCTCCGGAAAGGCTTTTCGAGCCCGGAAATTCCCTCGGGAAACACTCCCACGAGTTCCCCTGCGGTCAGATGTTCCAGTCCGAGCGTCGGATCGAGGGGGAAGGCGCCCATTTTCCGGGCGTACGAACCGATCACCGGAAATCGAAAAGTAAGAGATGCGGCCGGTACGTGCAAAGGTCGGTTCACGGCCCGCGTGAGTGATTTGACGAGGACGAACGCGTCGAGCCCCCAAGCCCCCGAATGGTTGGCCACGATCACGGCCGGCCCCTTCGCCGGAATGTTCTCCCATCCCGTGATTTCCAACCGGAAGTAGTCCTCCATCAGCCAGTCGAGCAGCCTGTCCCAGGTGGCCTCCCCGGCCTCGCCGAGCCGCTCCCTGGCGTAACGGAACTCGGCGGTTCCCGCCTCCATCACATCGGTCACGCTTTCCGACACGCGTATTCTCCTTTTCCCGCCGGTCTTCGGCGCCACCTTGGCGCACGGGCCGCGATATCGCAAACAGGAGTTGCCATGACCACTTCCGCACCCGAATCCACGATCGATCTGATCACTGAAATCATCATCGCGATGGGGGAATCCCCCTCCGAGGACGTGCATGCCGGTGCCCGGATGCAGGACCTGCTGACCGACTCGCTGATGGTGGTCGAAATGGCCATCGCCCTGCACGACAGACTGGCCGTCAAGGTGGACGAGGAGGAACTCCGCGACCTCACCCTCGCCGAGTTCGCCGCGGTGCTCGACGCCCGGCTCCAGGCCGCGCCCGACGCGCGGTGACCCGACTCCGGGTACGGTCGCGTCCCCGGACCCGGCTTCGGAGTCGGGTACGGCCGCGTCCCCGGACCCGGCTTCGGGCCCGGCCCCGTCTCGGGCCCCCCGCGCCCGGGCGGGGACGGCCCGTTGGGCGCCGCCCCTCGCTAGGCCGGCCCGTTGACCGCGGAACTGCCCCCGGGCGGCGTGGGGATCACTCAGGCCGGCCCCCCCGGAGGCCTTTCCGGCGGCTCCGAGGGTCCCCGCCGGCCTAGCCGGTCCTAGCGGGCGCCCGCCGAAGCGTGGGCCGGTGCCGCGGAGGTCGCCGCCATCGCCGCCGACGTCGAGTGCACGGTGTCGAGCTGGGCCTCCATGTCGTCGAGCGCGCTGCGCACCGCCGCGATCCGCAGCAGGAGTTCGTCGGCCGCGTCCGGCGGTGACTGTGTCGCCAGGAGTGCGGCCCGCTTCTCCTCCTTCTCGGCCTCCTCCTCCATCTCCCTTGCTTCCTCAAGGGCGTTGAGGACCACCCCGATCAGCACGTTGACCAGTACGAAGGATCCGAAGAGCACGTAGGAGGCGTAGTAGAGGAGGCTCAGCGGGGAGATGGCCAGCCCCGCGTGGACGGCGTCCCCGAGCCCTTCGAGCGTCATCAGCAGGAACAGGGTCAGTGCCGCCCGGCCGATGGACCCGTAGTGCTGCGGGTCGTGCTGGGCGAAGCAGATCCAGCCGATCATCGCGTACACGTAGACGATCAGCGCGCCCACGAACAGGAAGCTGACGGTGCCCGGCAGGCTGCGGCCCACCGCGACCAGCAGGACCCGCAGCTGGGGCATGAACCGGGCGGTCCGCAGCACCCGCGCCAGCCGCAGCAGCCGCAGGAGCGTGGTGTTCTCCCGGAGGAACGGGATGAAGGCCGAGGAGACCACAACCAAGTCGAAGACGTTCCAGGGGTCTTGGAAGAAAGCTTTCGGCCGGTCGGCGTGAGCGCCCAGGCGGATCAGCATCTCCAGGGTGAAGGCGATCACGCAGAAACGCTCGGTCGCCGCAAGGAGGCCGCTGTACTCGGCGGACAGGCCGCTGTACGTCTCGGCGCCCAGAAGTGCGGCGTTGAAGAGGATCACCGCGAAAACGGTGAGCGAGAACGCGGGCGCCTCGCACACGTCACGGCAGTGTGCGGCAAGCCTTCCACGCCAGGTGTCCACCGCGGTCGGGTCGGTCATCGTGCTCCCTCGTACGGGCCACCGGCCGCCCCCGGCCCCGCACGCGCCGGCTGCGCCGCGACGGAAGACGAGGCAGCCGAGGCGATGTTCATGTTCCGCGTCGTGTAACGCCGTACGGGGGAAATCGAGACGCCCTGGAGCGCTACATCGCCCGATCGGGGACCCGGCCCGCCACGCGAGGGACCCGGCCCACCCCGCCGCGGCGGCCGGGGTGCGGCGGGCAGGATGGGTCCATGACGAGTCGTGACGGTGGGACCGGACAGGCATGGGCCGCCCTGGGCGGCCCCGGGGAGGCGGCGGGGAGGGTCGGCTACCGGGGGCCCGGCGGGCTGGGGGACGGGCCGCTGCCCGTACGCGAACTCGCGCGGGCCACGGTGGGTGTGTGCGCGCTGGCCGCCGCGGAGCTGGCCGCCGTACGGGCCGGCGGCACCGCGGACGACGTGGCTCCGCTGCGGGTCGACGAAGGGGCCGTGGCCACGGCGTTCGTCAGCGAGCGCCACCTGCTGGTGGACGGCAGGCCGCCCGTGACGTTCGCGCCGCTGTCGGGCTTCTGGCGTGCCGCCGACGGGTGGGTGCGTACGCACGCCAACTACGCGCACCACGAAACCGCGTTGGTACGGGTCCTGGCGGCCGGGACCCGGGACGGCGTGGCCCGGGCGATCGCCGGGCGGCGGGCCGTGGACGTCCAGGAGGAGGTCTACGCGGCGGGCGGGCTGGCGGTGGCGGTGACGCGGGAGTACGGCGCGCCGCAACCCCTCGTGGAACGTACGGTCTCGGGCGGGCGCGGGCGGCCCCTCGGCGCGCTCGCCGCGGGCTCCGCACGGCCGCTGGAGGGGGTACGGGTGCTCGACCTGACCCGGGTCATCGCGGGGCCGGTGGCCACCAGGACGCTCGGGCTGCTCGGTGCGGACGTGCTGCGGATCGACCCTCCGCGACTTCCGGAGTCGGACGACGCGTACGCGGACACGGGATTCGGGAAGCGGTCCGCGCTCCTCGACCTGGGGGAGACGGGGGACCGGGCGGTCTTCGACGGCCTGCTGGCCGGGGCGGACGTGGTGGTGACCGGATACCGGCCGGGAGCGCTGGAGCGGTACGGGCTGGGCGCGGAGGAACTGCTGTCGCAGCGGCCGGGGCTGGTGGTGGCCGAGCTGTGCGCGTGGGGCCGGCGGGGTCCCTGGGCGGGGCGCAGGGGGTTCGACTCGCTGGTGCAGGCGGGGTACGGGATCTCCGCGGCCTGCGGGGACGAGCGCGGCCCCGGGGTGCTGCCCGCGCAGGCCCTGGACCACGGGACGGGGTACCTGGCCGCGGCCGGAGTCCTACGGGCCCTCGCGGAGGGCGGTGGGCAGGTCCTGCGGTTCTCCCTGGCGGGAACGGCGTCGTGGCTGGTCCGCGAGGTCCCGGCGGCCGGCCCCGCCGTACCGGGGTACGCGCCGGAGCCGTGGCTGCGGGAGACCGAGTCGGGGTACGGACCGCTGCGGTACGCGGCTTCGCCGCTCGGGGGCCTGGGATGGGAGCGGGGCCCTTCCCGCTGGGGGACCGACCGGGCCGTCTGGCTCTGAGCCGGATGCGGGGGCGCACGCCGGGGCGGGGCCCCGGCCAGGGTGTCGGCCGGGGCCCCGCGGGTGGTGCCGACTGTCTCCGGGGTGTGGAGGGGCGGCATGCGTGGAACGGGTGGAGCGGCTGGAACGGGTGGAGCGGATCGGGCGGAGCGGATCGGGCGGAGCGGATCGGGCGGAGCGCGTGAGGCGGCTGGTCAGGGCAACGGCTCACGCGCCCCGGAGCCGGTCTAGAAGTAGACGTTCCAGGTGACGTTGACCGAGGAGGACTTGCCCGCCGCGTCGGTCACGGTGAGGGTGCTGCCGCCGAAGCCCCAGGTGGTGGGGGCACCGGTGATGACACCCGTGGCGGCGTTGACGCTGAGGCCCGCGGGCAGGCCCGTGGCCTTGAAGGCGTAGGGCGCGGCGCCGCCGGTGGCCTTGAGGGCGAGGCTGACGGGCTTGCCGATGTAGACGGTCTGGTTGCCCGGGTTCGTCAGGACCGGGCTGGTGCCCGTGACGGTGCTGACCGTCCAGGAGAAGGTCGCGGAGGCGGCCTTGCCCGCGTTGTCCGTGGCGGTGACGGTCACGTTGGAGGTACCGGCCGTGGTGGCGGTGCCCGTGATGGTGCCGGTGGCCGAGCCGATGCTCAGGCCGGCGGGCAGACCCGTCGCGGACCAGGCGTAGGGCGCGGTGCCACCGGTGGCCCTGACCGTCAGGTTGGCCGCGGCGCCGACGGCGGAGCTCTGGCCGCCGGGGTTGGTGACGGACAGCGTTGTACCCGCGGTCGTGATCGTCCACGAGAAGGAGGCGGAACCGGTCTTGCCGGCGTTGTCGGTGGCGGTGACGGTCACGTTGGAGGTTCCGGCCGTGGTGGGAGTGCCCGTGATGGTGCCGGTCGCGGAGGCGATGGCCAGCCCGGCGGGCAGGCCCGTCGCGGACCAGGTGTAGGGGGCCGTGCCGCCCTCGGCGCTGTTCTTCAGTTCCGGTATACGGGCGCCGATGACGCCGCTCTGGGCCGAGATCGCGGCGACGGTTACGTTGCCGGGCTGCGGGGTGGTGACGACCAGGGCCAGGTTGAACCTGGACAGGGCCTCGACCACGGGCTGGAAGATGGTGAACTTCTCACCGCTGCCCGAGGTGCAGGTGGCACTGCCGCCGCCGGAGTGCAGGCCGACGCCCTTTCCACCGGTCGCGGTGATGTAGGCACCGCCCGAGTCGCCGCCCGCGGAGCAGGCGTTGGAGTACGACAGGCCGTCGATGACCACGCTGCCGTAGTCCACGCTCTGGTTGACCTTGGTGACCTCCCCGCACCGCATGCCCGTGGTCTGCCCGGAGCGGCAGATCGCGGTGCCGACCACGGCATCGGCGGAGCCGGTGACGGCGATGGCGTTGTGGGTCGCGTCGCCCGCCACGTACGGGGAGAGGGTCCATCCCGCCTGGTCCACGTCGACGACGCCCATGTCGCCCTCGCGGGCGTTGACGCTGCTCTGCCCGTCCTTGTTGGACGTGCCCACGCGGGTCCCGTCCTTCGCGTAGGCGGGCTGGTTGACGTCGTTGGTGCAGTGACCGGCCGTCAGGAAGGTCTTGGCGCCCCCGGATACCCGGGTGGCGACGAAGCCGATGGAGCACGGGCTCTCGGTGCCCGGCACCCACTTCTCGCCGCCGGTCAGGTCGGCCTGCTGCCGCGGGCTGTCGGAGGACTCCGTGACGTGGACGATGCCGCCCATGGCCGCGAGGCGGGCCACGAAGGCATCGGTGGACGCGTTGCGCGCCGTCCGGTTCACCGTGACGTCGATCCGGTTGTTCCGGACGTCGGGGCCCCATGAGACGACGCCCGCGATCCCGGACCCGATGTCGCGCGTCACGGCCCGGGCGGTGGCGGCCAGTTCGGCCGGGCCGTAGCGGGCCTGTTGGGCGACGGCGCCCGCGTCCCGGACCAGCGCGGCGTCCGCGGCGCTGGTGACGGCCGCGTTCAGCCGCCCGGTGGAGGCGTCGAACCACATGCCCGCCACCCGGTCGCCGACCCGGCCCCGGATGAGGGTGGCCGCCTTGCCGGCCGCCGCTTCATCGGCGATCCGGTCCCGGGCCCCGTCGGCGGAGAGGCGGAGATCGCGCTGCATGGCCTCGAGGACCTGCGGGGACACGGACGGTCCGGGCCGCGCGGCCGGGGTGGCCTGAGCGGGCAGGGCGCTGAGGCCGCCGAGGGCGACGACGGCCGTGACCGAGGCAGCCGCAACAGAGGCCCACTTGGGCCTGTTTGGCAGATTTCGCACGGAAATCCCTTCATGGGGGGCGGACCGGAGGGGTGGGCCGGTACGGATGGGCGTCCCGTGGGGGAGCACGGGACCCGTTCACGTCCCCGGAGCGCGGAGCGCGGAGGTCGGGGAGCGGTGTCTGCGCACTCCGGGGTGGCCAACAGAGTGATCCCGGGCCGGTACCGCGAGCATCGGAGGAATCCCTTGCTGCCGCTGCCGCTGCCGCTGCCGCTGCCGCTGCCGATGCCGATCCGCGAGCTCCGGGGCGTCCGGTACTCCGCGCCCGGTCCCCAACCCACCCGGCCCCGGCCCGCGTTGCCCTCACGCGTCGGCCGGGGCGCCGGGGCCGGGGCTCACGCGCGCGCAACGGCGTCCCGGGCCCGTCGCGCCGGGCCCGGGACGCTGTACGGCGGGCCGTCCGGACCGCGCCCCGCTCCTCCCGTGAAGGGTGCGGTGCTCCGGGTCTGCCACCCCCGCACCCGGAGCGAGAACGGCCCGCCGTCGCACCACCATCGCCGGGAGCGGGACCCCTTGGCATCAGGGGAAACCCTTGATCCCCCGGCCCGGCGGCACCCGGCGTTGTCACGGGCAGCGGCGCCGCCTACGGTGCCTCCTCGTGACGCCAGACACGGAATGGGACGACCCCGCGGACAGCCCCGCGCCGGCCGCGGGGGGCCGGTACGCGGCCCCGGGGGCGGCCGCACGCGCGGCCGCGGCGCTGGAGCGGGAGGGACGGGTGGCGCTCGCCGGCCCCTGGGGCGCGGGCAAGACCACCGCCCTGGAGGAGGCGCTGCGCATCCTGGCCCCGGCCTCCGGCTCCGGCGCTGGACCCGGCGCCAGAGGCGGCTCCGGCGCCGCAGCCGCCTCGGGTTTCGGCTCCGGCTCCGCGCGTACGGTGCTGCGCGTCACCGCGGTCGAAGAGGACCGCGGCCACGTCTTCGGCGCGCTCGCCCAGATGCTGTCCCACTGCGGCCCCGCCCACCTCGCGGTGCTCTCCGGCCGGCAGAACGAGGTGGTCGACCGGATCCTGCACCGGGGCGCCGACGAACCGCTCGCCGCCTCCGAGCAGTTGCCCGCCCGCCTCGCGGTGACCGCGCTGCTGGCTTCGGGCCGCTGGATCCTGGCCGTGGACGGGGCCCAGTGGCTCGATCCGGCCAGCGCCGACGTCCTCGGCTACGCCCTGCGCACCCTCGCCGCACCCGGCCTCACCGCGATCGTCACCGAACGCGTCCACGGCCGGGCCCAGTCCGCCGCCCGGCTGCTCGGCGGGCATCCCGTCCAGGTCGACGTGGATCCGCTCGACGCGGAGGAGACGGCCGCCCTGCTCGACGCGCACGGCCTGCCCACCCGCTGGGCGGGCCCCCTGCAGAGCCACTGCGGCGGGCACCCCCTGCTGACCTCCGTGTCCTGTACGGCGCTCGCGCGGCTGCCCGCCTCCCAGCGGCACCGGCCCGCCATGGCCGGGCAGACGGTCGACGCGGCCGGTGCCTGGCTGCGCTCCACGCTCGGCGACGACGCCCGGCACACCCTGATGCTCGCCGCCCTGACGAGCCGGCCCTCGCTGCCGCTCCTCCTGCGGGCGGGCCGCTCCGACGCCGAGGAACACCTGGCCCGGGCCCAGGCCGCCGGGGTGCTGAGCGTGGACGCGGCGAGCGCCGTCCACTTCACGGCGGCGGCCCTGGCCCGCGCCGCCGCCCGCTCCGGGGCCCGGCCGCTGCGCGCGGCCGCCCACCTGACGCTCGCGCGGGCCGTCGGAGACCCCGTACACGAGGTGCGTCACCGGGCCCTCGCCGCGGACCTGCCCGACCAGGGACTGGCCGAGGACACCGAGGCCGCCGCGACCACCGCCCGCGAGGCGGGAGAACGCTCCCTGGCCGCCGAGTTGTTCCTCCTGGCCGCCGAACTCACCCCGCCGGCCCGCTCCGCCACGCGCATCCGCAGGCTCTCGTACGCCGCCCAGGAGGCGGCCTGCGCCGGCTCCGTCGACATCGCCCGGCAGGCGGCCGACGCGCTGACCGCCAGCAGGGCCGAGCCCACCGACCAGGTCACCGCGCTGCTCGCCGTCGTCGACGCCCACGGCCAGGCCGTCTCCGATCTGGAGCCGCTGCTCGCGCGCTGCCGGGAACTCGCGGCGGGCCACCCCGACCTGCTCGCCGCCGTCGAGCTCCGTGCGGCCATCGCCGCCAACGTCGCCCACGCGGCCCCGGAGCGGGCCCTGCGCGCGGCCGGCCGGGCCGCCGAACTCGCCGCCGCCGGAGGTCACCGCCCCCTGCAGGCGGCCGCCCTGACCATGCGCGCCCGGATGGAGCGCGTCCTCGGCACCGCCGACGCGCCGGGCACCCTCGCCGAGGCCCTCGCGCTCGGGATCCCGGCCCAGCACTCCGGCATCCGCAACAGCGCCCAGTACCTCGCCGCCCGGCACGCCGTCTTCGACGACCGGCTGGCCGAAGCGCGCGAACGGCTCGTGGACCTGCTCGCGCTCGCCGAGCACGAGGGCGACGCCGAGGACCTGGTCGACATCTGGCGCAGCCTCGCCGAGGTCGACACCCGCCTCGGCGCGTGCGCCCCGGCGCTCGCGTGGGCCGATCAGGCCGTACGGCTCTCCACGGAGGCCGGGCTGTCCATGGGCCCCGCCTGGTACACCGCGGCGCTGACGCAGAGCGCCGCCGGATCCTTCGCGGCCGCCCTGCGCACCGCCTCGTGCGGAGCCCGCGCCTCACAGGAGGAGGGGGACGGACTGTACGTGTCGCGCAACCTCTGGATCATGGGCGCGGTCCAGCTGCACACCGGGGACGTCGCCGACGCGGTGGCCTCCCTGACGGCCGTCGCCGAGGCCGAGCGGCAGGTCCCGTCCGCCGATCCCGGCATGTTCCGCTGGCAACCGGACGCCGTGGAGGCCTTCACCTGCGCGGGCCGCCTCGACCTGGCCCGCGAACTGCTGGAGCGCGCACGGCCCGTCGCCGGCGCGGCCGGGGTCGGGGCCGACTCGGGACCGGGGGCGGCGCTGGACCGGGCCCACGGGATCCTGCTGGCCCGCGGCGGCGCGGTGGAGGAGGCGAGCGGCCTGCTGCACCGCACGTCCGCCGCCTTCGAACGGCTGGGGCTGCCCCTGGAGCAGGCCCGTACGCTGCTCGCCCTGGGCCGGGTCGAGCGGGCCCGCCGACGCCAGGCGGCCGCCCGTACGGCCTGGGAGGCGGCCCGGGCCGTCTTCGACGACACCGGCGCCCGTCCCTGGCAGGAGCTCACCCGGGAGCTCCTCGACCGGGCGGGCGGATCGGCTCCGGCACCGGGCCAGGCCACGGGACCCGCGGCGGGCGGGAGCAGGCTGACCGAGTCCGAGTCGCGCCGGGCGGACCTCATCTGCCAGGGCGCCACCAACCAGCAGGCCGCCCAGCACATGTTCATCTCGGTCAAGACCGTCGAGGGCATGCTGAGCCGCGTCTACCGCAAGCTCGGCGTCCGCTCGCGCACCCAGCTCGCCGCGGCCCGCGCCGCCGGGGTCCCGGGCCAGGACGCACGTACGCCCCCCGAGTGACCTGGGGTCATTCGGGGGGCGTCCGGTGGAACCGGTCCTACGGGGCCTCGGGCGATCAGACCGCCGGCGCCGGGTAGGTCGGGTACTCGACTCCGGAGACGTACTGGACGACCCGGACGACCTGGCAGGAGTAGCCGAACTCGTTGTCGTACCAGAGGTAGAGGATCGCGTTGTCCCCGTCGACCTTGGTGGCGCCCGCGTCGACGATCGAGGCGTGACGCGAGCCGATGAAGTCGCTGGAGACCGCGTCGGGCGCCGTGGTGAAGTCGATCTGGCGCTTCAGCGGCGAGGTCAGCGACACCTCGCGGAGGTAGTCGAGCACCTCCTCGCGGGTGGTCTCGCGGCCCAGGCGCAGGCTGAGGATCGCGATCGAGACGTCCGGGACGGGGACGCGGATCGAGCTGCCGCTGATCGGGGCCTTGAGGTCGGGCAGCGCCTTGGCGACGGCCGAGGCCGCGCCGGTCTCCGTCATGACCATGTTGAGCGGCGCGGAGCGGCCGCGGCGGTCGGCGCTGTGGTAGTTGTCCAGCAGGTTCTGGTCGTTGGTGAACGAGTGGACGGTCTCCACGTGGCCGCGCAGAACGCCGTACTCGTCCGCCATCGCCTTCAGCGGCGGGACGATCGCGTTGGTGGTGCAGGAGGCGCAGGACAGGATCTGCTCGTCCGGCTTGATCGTGTCGTGGTTGACCCCGTGCACGATGTTCGGGACGTCGCCCTTGCCCGGAGCCGTCAGGACGACCTTGTCGATACCGGGGCGCAGGTGCTTGGACAGGCCCTCGCGGTCGCGCCACTTGCCGGTGTTGTCGATCAGGATGGCGTTCTTGATGCCGTACGCCGTGTAGTCGACCTCGGACGGGTCGTTGGCGTAGATCACCTTGATCTCGTTGCCGTTGGCGATGATCGTGCTGGTCGCCTCGTCCACGGTGATCGTGCCCTGGAACTGGCCGTGGATCGAGTCGCGGCGCAGCAGCGAGGCGCGCTTGACGAGGTCCGCCTCACCGCCGCCGCGGACGACGATGGCACGCAGGCGCAGGCCGTTGCCGGAACCGGTCTTCTCGATGAGCAGGCGGGCGACGAGGCGGCCGATGCGGCCGAAGCCGTAGAGGACCACGTCGCGGCCCTCGCCGCGCTCGATCTTGTTGTCGCCGGTGGCGCCGGAGACGGCGCCAGCGGTGAACTCCTCCACCGACAGACCGCGGTCGTCCGTCGCGTACGCCGCGGCGAGCATGCCGAGGTCGATCTGCGAGGGACCGAGGTCGAGGGTGGTGAGGGCCTGGAGGAACGGGAGGGTCTCGGTGACCGAGAGCTCCTCGCCGTCGATCTGGCGCGCGAAACGGTGGGTCTTGAGAATGCTCACCACGGACTTGTTCACCAAGGAGCGGCTGTGCAGGAGGATCGTGACGTCCCGCTCCCGGTGCAGCTTGCCGATGATCGGGATCATCGACTCCGCGATCTTCTCGCGGTTCTTCCAGTTGGTGAACGAGTCGTCATTGACAGTCACAGAATTATCTTTCGAGCTAGGCGGCGCTCATATGCTAACCCGCGCGCGGTCCGCTCCTCCAGGCACCCCCTGAACACCTTCTGAACACCTCCTGATCATCCCCTCAGCCCTCAGCCCTCAGCCCTCGGCGCGCTGGGTCACGGGAGAGGTGCTCTCGTCGCCCAGGAACTCGTACCAGCGGCGCTGGAGGCACAGGTAGCGGGTGTCCGCCTCGGCGAGCGCCAGGAAGGAATCGACCGTGTCGGCCAGCCGCTCGCGCAGGCCCGGATCGGTCAGTTCGCCGTCCTCGCCGAAAGCCGAGTGCGCCATGGCGAGGCTGAACATGTCGGGGTACACGCGGGCCCCGAGGTGTTCGAGCGGGACCCGCAGCGCCCAGAGCCCGCGGTTCCCGCCGATCATCGACGGGGAGGCGGACACCAGCAGGGTCTGCTTGTCCTTGAAGGGCTGCGGCCGGAACCGGGACACCCAGTCGACGGCGTTCTTCAGGACGCCGGGCACGGAGGCGTTGTACTCGGGCGAGGCGATCACCAGGGCCTGCGCCGCGAGCAGCCGCTCGCGCAGGGCCGCCGCCCCGGCGGGCTGGCCGTCCGCCTGCTCGGCGTCGCCGTCGTAGGTGGGCATCACGAAGTCCCCGATCCGGGCGAGGTCCGCGACCGCGCCCGACCGCTCGACCTGACCGGCGACGAGCGCGGCCAGCCGGGCGTTCACGGAGCCCTCGCGGGAGGATCCCGCGAGGACGAGGACCCGTAGCGCGTCGGGTCCGGTGGTGACGTTCAGGGAATCCGGGGCGGCCGGATCCGTCGGGAACTTCGGGCTCTGGGGCTGGTTCGCATCGGTCACGTGCGGGACCGTACGGGACCGGCCGGTGCTCCCCGCGGCGCGGCGCACGGGCTGTCACCCGGACGGGGCGGGCCGGGCGGGGTCAGACGGACGTGGTCAGACGGGCGGGGCAAGCCGGGGGGCAAGCCGGGCGGGGCAGCCGGGCGGGGTCAGCCCGCGCTCCAGCCGCCGTCCAGCGGGAGCGAGGTGCCCGTCACGTACCCGGTGTGCGGACCGCACAGCCACAGGGCGGCCGCCGCGACCTCCTCGGGCTCGATGAGCCGCTTGATCGGCGACCGGGTCAGCAGCACCTCCGAGAGCACGTCCCCGGCGGCTATGCCGTGCGCGGCGGCCTGGTCCAGGATCTGCCCCTCGACCAGGGGGGTGCGGACGTAGCCGGGGCTGATGCAGTTGCTGGTGACCCCGTACGGGGCCCCCTCGATCGCTGTGACCTTGCTCAGCCCCTCCAGTCCGTGCTTGGCCGCCACGTAGGCCGATTTGTACGCGCTGGCGCGCAGTCCGTGGACGCTGGAGATGTTGACCACGCGGCCCCAGCGGGCGGCGTACATGTGCGGCAGCACGTGGCGCAGCAGCAGGAAGGGCGCGGTGAGCATCACCTGCTGGATCAGGGTGAAACGCTCGGGCGGGAACTCGGTGATCGGGGCGACGTGCTGGAGTCCGGCGCTGTTGACCAGGATGTCGACGGCGCCGGGCAGCTCCCCGATGGCGGCGGGATCGGCCAGGTCGACGGCGTGGGCGTACCCGCCGACGAGGCCGGCGACGGCCTTCGCCGCCTCGGCGTCGACATCGGCCACGTGCACGAGGGCCCCGGCCTCGGACAGGGCCACCGCGCACGCCCGGCCGATGCCGCTGCCGCCGCCCGTCACCAGGGCCACGCGTCCCCGCAACCGGGTGGGGGAAGGAAGTTCGCTCGTCATGGCTGGAAGCGTAGGGAGGGGCCCGGGCGCCGCCCACGGTGCCGCACCCCACACTCGGCGGCGCCCTTATGGAGACGATCACCATGCGGGCCCGGTTGCCGGCCGGGCGGCCCGGACCGGTTCGGCCTCAGGCGTCGAGCGGGCACCCGGTGAGCAGGGCCGCCGGGGTGGCCGCCGGATCGCGCCGGACGGTGTGGCCGAGCGGCGGCCGCACACCGCGGCCGATCCAGTCCTCCAGTGCGGTGAAGGCGGACCGGTGGCAGGGGGTGAGGGGGCGCAGCCGGTCGGGGAAGGCGTCGACGAGCGAGTCCACGTGGGTGCCGCCCTCGATGCGGTAGTAGCGCAGCAGCGCCCCGCGGCCGGCCCCGCGGACCATCTCGGCGTAGACGTCGGAGTCCCGGGAGATGGGCAGCAGGACGTCGAGGGTGCCGTGCAGGGTGATCAGCGGTTTGCCGATCCGGCCGGTGAGGGCCGTCTTCGCGACGGCGCCCCGGACCTCCGCGGGCCGGTCCGCGTAGGCGTAGTCGGCGTCACAAGCCGGTGTGCCGGGCGCGCAGAAGGGGGTCCCTGCCTCGGCCGCACCATCGAAGCCCGGATCGAATTCCTCGCGGTGGATCCGCTGGGTGAGGTCCCAGTAATAGCGGTGGTGGAACGGCCACAGGAACTCCGAACCGGCCGGGAAACCGGCGGCGAGCATCGCCTCGTGCGCCCGCCCGGCCTGCGGGCCGCCCGCCGCGTAGGCGGGGTACGCGGCCAGCGCCGGCGGCAGGAACGTGAGGAGGTTCGGCCCGTCGGCCCGCCACAGGGTGCCCTCCCAGTCCACCCCGCCGTCGTAGAGCTCCGGATGGTTCTCCAGCTGCCAGCGCACCAGGTAGCCCCCGTTGGACATGCCGGTGGCGAGGATGCGGCTCGGCGCCCGGTGGTAGCGCCGCGCGACGACCGTACGGGCGGCCCGGGTCAGCTCCGTG
The DNA here is from genome assembly GCF_044759865.1 of Streptomyces sp. NPDC099050. NCBI lineage: Bacteria > Bacillati > Actinomycetota > Actinomycetes > Kitasatosporales > Streptomycetaceae > Streptomyces > Streptomyces sp. NPDC099050. Next base: position 558,839 of record NZ_JBIWAE010000001.1, read on the forward strand.
ACCCGGGTGTTCCACTCGGCGACGGCGTCCCCGGGGCTCTGCCCGTCGCGGTGGAAGGCGGCCCCGGTGTTGCCCTTGTCGGTGGCGGCGAAGGCGTAGCCGCGCGCCAGCACCCAGTCGCCGATGGCCCGGTCGTTGGCGTACTGCTCGCGCACGCCCGGGGAGCCGGCGACGACCAGTCCGCCGTTCCAGCGGTCGGGCAGCCGGATGACGAACTGCGCGTCGTGGTTCCAGCCGTGATTGGTGTTGGGGACGGCGGCCGGGGCGGCGGTGTCGGGGAAGTAGCCGTCGATCTGGATCCCCGGCACGCCGGTCGGGACGGCCAGGTCCTTGGGGGTGAGTCCGGCCCAGTCGGCCGGATCGGTGTGCCCGGAGGCCACCGTGCCCGCGGTGGTCAACTCCGCCAGGCAGGAGGTTTGCTGGTGTTCGGCTCCCGGGACGTGAAGGCGAGCCCGGCGGGCGCAGTGGCCGTCGGCCTCGCCGGCGGCGGCCGGGGGAGCGAGGAGGGCCGGCAGGGCCGAGGCCAGGAGGACGACGGCCGCGGCGGCGGTGGCGACGGCACGGGTGGGCGGTGGCACGGGGGGCCTCCAGAGGGTGTGCGGGGAAGGTTGCGAGGGGCTGGCGAGGGGCTGGGGCGAGACCGGCGGACCGGCGGCTCAGGGGCAGCCGGTGTCGGCGATGACGAAGTAGCCGGCCGGCGACTCCTTCAGGGTGTGCGTGACGTAGAGGTTGTAGAGGCCGAGGTTCTGCCCCGAACCCCTGGCGTACGCGTAGCTCCCGTCGGTCGTGGCCCGGCCCGCCCGCACCTGCTGGTAGTTGTTCGCCTTCCAGCACGCGGCGGGTTCGCCGGGGTCGGGGTCGGGGTCAGGGTCTGGATCGGGATCGGGATCGGGATCGGGATCGGGATCGGGATCGGGATCGGGATCTGGATCTGGATCGGGGTCGGTCGTGGAGGCGTCCAGGCCGAAGAACTTCGCGATCCAGTGGGCGGAGCAGATCGAGGCGAGGAAGTATGCCGCCCCCGTGTGCCCGCACTGACCGGGACCGGAACCGGGGTCGACCGGGGTGCCGTGCCCGATGCCCGGGACCCGGTCCACCTCCACGGACACCGAGCCGTCGGCGGCCGTGTACTCCTCCTGCCGGGTCGCGTCCGGCCCGATGACGGAGGTGCGGGCGGGGGTCTGCGGGAGGCCGTGCAACGCCGTCCACTGGTCGCGCAGTTCATCGGCGTTGCGGGGAACGACGGTGGTGTCCGCGTCTCCCTGCCAGATCGCCACCCGGGGCCACGGTCCGGTCCACGCCGGATACGCGTCGCGCACCAACTGGGCCCAGGCCGCTGGTGACTTGTCGACACCGGGGTTCATGCACGTATAGGGGCTGCTGCCCTTGGCGCAGTCGTAGGGCAGCCCGGCGATCACCGCACCGGCCGCGAACACGTCCGGGTAGGCCGCGAGCATCACCGAGGTCATCGCGCCGCCGGCCGACAGACCGGTGACGAAGGTCCGGGCGGGGTCGGCGGCGTAGGCAGAGGCGGCGTGCGCGGCCATCTGCCGGATGGACGCGGCCTCGCCCTGGCCGCGCCGATTGTCCGCGGCCTGGAACCAGTTGAAGCACTTGCTCGGGTTGTTCGCGGAGCTGGTCTCCGCGAGCACCAGCAGGAAGCCGTCGCGGTCGGCGAGTTCGGGCAGGCCGGAGTTGTCCGCGTAGGTCTGGGCGTTCTGCGTGCAGCCGTGCAGGGCTATCACCACGGCTGGAACCGCCGGGAGGGAGGCCGGCCGGTACACGTACATGCCCAACTGCCCGGGGTTGGCGCCGAAGGCGGTGACCCGCTGGAGCGTGACGGCGGCGCGGGCGGGGGACACGGGTCCGGCCAGCACCCCGCCCACGGCCAGCAACGCCAGCGCGAGCAGCCGCACGAGAGCGCGGCGCGCGCGCCCGTACGTCGGGCCGGGCGGCGTAGGGCCGGACGGCGGGGTGTCGGACGGTCTGCTGCGCGAGGGCATGGCGGCTCCCTGAGGTGGCGGGCAGGGCGGGGCCCCGTCACCCGGGGCGGCCTGCGGTGCCCGCCACCGTAGGACCGGCCCCTCCCGCGACGGCATGGTGCGGAGTGCCATACGTGGCCCCGGCTTGCGGGGGCCACGAGGGTTGCGGGCGGCTCCGGTCCGCTGCTAACGGCCTGATCTACTGGGGTACATGAGCATCGGGGAACTCATGGCACGAGCACGGCGGCTGGCAGCGCACGAGGGGCGGTGGATGAGGAACCCGCCGCCTCCACCGGCTCGGCCGCCGCCCCCGCCTCCACCACCAGTTCCGCGTCCGTCGCCGCGCGGACCTGGTGCAGCGAGACCCCGGGCGCCAGTTCGCGCAGGAGGAAGCCCGCCGGGGTGATGTCGAGGACCGCGAGGTCGGTGATCACCCGGTGGACGACGCCGCGCCCCGTCAGCGGCAGCGTGCACCGTTCCACGAGCTTCGGCGTGCCGTCCTTGGCGGTGTGCTCCATGAGCACGATCACCCGGCGCGCACCGTGCACCAGGTCCATCGCGCCGCCCATCCCCTTGACCATCTTCCCGGGGATCATCCAGTTCGCCAGGTCGCCCGAGGCCGATACCTGCATGGCACCCACAGCACCGCCGCGTCCACGTGCCCGCCGCGGATCATGCCGAAGGACAGCGCGGAGTCGAAGAACGCGGCCCCCGGCCGGACGGTCACCGTCTCCTTGCCCGCGTTGACCAGGTCCGGGTCCACCTGGTCGGCCGGCGGGTACGGGCCCACGCCCAGGATGCCGTTCTCCGACTGGAGCACCACCTCGACGCCCGGCGGCAGGTGGTTGGGGATGAGGGTCGGCAGGCCGATCCCGAGGTTCACGTACGTACCGTCGGACAGTTCCCGGGCGGCGCGGGCCGCCATCTGCTCACGCGTCAGAGCCATGTCACATTCCGCCTTGCTGTTCGGGAACGAGGGCCGGCCGGACCGTGCGCCGCTCCACGCGCCGCTCAGCCGCCGGATCGCCGGGATCCACCAGGACCACGCGCTGGACGAACACGCCGGGTAGGTGGACGGCGTCCGGACCGAGCTCGCCCGGTTCGACCAGCGCCTCCACCTCGGCGATGGTGATCCGCCCCGCCATCGCCGCGAGGGGATTGAAATTGCGGGCCGAGGAGTGGAAGACGAGGTTGCCGTGCCGGTCCCCGGCCGCCGCCCGCACGAGGGCGAAATCGGTGGTGATGCCCTCCTCCAGGAGGTACTCCCGGCCGCCCCAGCTCCGCAGTTCCCTCGGCGGCGAGGCCACGGCGACGCCCCCGTCGGCGCGGTAGCGCCAGGGCAGCCCGCCCTCGGCGACCTGCGTACCGACCCCGGCCGGGGTGTAGAACGCCGGGATGCCGGCGCCGCCGGCCCGCAGCCGCTCGGCGAGGGTGCCCTGCGCGACCAGCTCCACCTCCAGCTCGCCGCTCAGGTACCGCCGGGCGAACTCCTTGTTCTCGCCCACGTACGAGCTGGTCATCCGGGCGATCCTGCCCTCGCGCAGCAGCAGCCCAAGCCCCCAGTCGTCCACCCCGCAGTTATTGGACACCACCTCCAGACCGCGCACCTCCGCACGCTCCAGCAGCGCGCCGATCAGCACGCCCGGCACTCCGCACAACCCGAAGCCGCCCACCGCGAGCGAGGCTCCGGCGGGGATGTTCGCCACCGCCCCGGCCGCGCTCGCGACCACCTTGTCCAGTCCCATCGAACGCCCTCCTCCGCCCGGTCCCGGGCCGCCGCCACCCGAACGGGCCGGCGCGCGGCCGGGCCGGCCCGACCGACCCTAGGAACCACCGGGCCGCCCCGGCCATGGCGCCCGTCCACACACCGGGGCACCCCGCTGTGTGGCCCGGCGCGCCGGGGAACCGGTGGAGCCCCGCGCACGTCAGAGCCGTGCCGATCGGGCAACGGACAACGAGGGAGAGCTGCTGATGGTGCGTCGAACCAACCGGAGACACCTGCGCGCGGTGCGGGCGAAGGCGACGGCGACGGCGAAGGGCGGCGCGGTGGCCGCAGTGGCCGTGGGCGCGGCAGTCGTGCTGCTCACCGGCTGCGGAAAGGGGCCGGCCCAGTCGGCCGTGGCCGATCCGGTCGCCCCCGGCGCGGTGGCCGCCGCCTCACCCCGCCCGGACCGGACCTGCCCCGTGATGGACCCCACCGCGTCGCAGTCGCCGCCGGCGCTGATCGACGGCACCCCGGCCAACACCCCCGAGGGGGAGCGGCTCTCGCGGGCCATCGGGGACCAGGGTGACGGCGCCTTCGCCGACGTCTACGCCACCCAGATCGTCGACCACCCGGCGGGCCGGGTCGCCCTGTGCGTCACCGACCTGGCCCGCGGCCGGCTCCTGGTGGAGGCCGCGCACGCGGCCGATCCCGGGGCGGACCCGGCCCGGGCCGACCTGTACCTGAGCAAGTACTCGCACCGCGTCCTCCAGGCCGCCGGTGAGAAGCTCGTCGGGCTGAAGGCGGAGTTCCCGATCTACACCGTCTCCAGCAGCCGTGGAGCGGCGGTGGAGGTCACCACCACCGCGGAGGGCGCCGCTTCGGCCGAGTTCAAGGCGCGGCTGGAGAAGACCACCGGCGGCATACCCGTCGCCGTCACGAAGGGCGACCAGCCCGTCCCCCTGGACGGCCTGCTGCCGGCCGCCCCCTAGCGGGCGGCCCCCGCCCGCCCGGCGGGCCCGCCGGGCGGGTCGTGCCGTACCGAGTGCCGTGCCGGGCCGGATCCGAAAGAGACGGCCTGGCCCTACTGGGGCAAGCCCGGCGCCTGCCAGGTGTGCGCCGGGAGGGACTGCGCCAACGTCGAGAAGAAGCGCTGGTCGCGCCACGCCTCCAGGTTGCCGATGACGAAGAGGCGGCGTTTGGCGCGGCTGACCGCGACGTTGAGGAGGTTCGGGGCGGACGCGGCCCAGGCGCGGGCGCCCGGACGTCCCGGGTCCGTGCCCAGGATCAGGACGACGACGTCGGCCTCCTTGCCCTGCGTCGTGTGGACCGTACCCACCCGCTCGGCCGGCATCAGGTCCCGGCACACCCCCTTCGCGCCCGCCACGACCTGCCGGAAGGGGCTGATCACGAACACGTCCCGGGCCAGGTCCACGCCGCCCTCGTCGCGCAGCCGCTCCAGCACGCGCCGCAGCGCCCGCCCCTCCTCCGGGATCCAGTGCCCGTCGGCCTCCGCGCCGACCACGTTCACCCAGCTGCTCGCCGGCCGGTAGACGTACGGATCGCGCTCCGCCGTCCCCTGGACCATCAGGCCGTCGTAGGCGACGGCGTTGCTGATGGAGAACATCGGGTCGTCGCACCGTCGGTGCACGCGCAGCGGTGAACCGACCCACACCTCGTGGCTGCCGTCGGGCAGTTCGGCCGGCAGCAGGGTGCCGTAGCGGTTGGCACGGTCGGCGAGCTGCTGCACCGAGGTGCGGCTCGGTGCCCATTCCTCGGCGGCGCCGAAGTCGTCGCGCAGGGCGCGCTGCGCCGTCCAGGGCAGGACCACGACCGGCTCGAGCTGCAGCGGATCGCCGACCACGACGGTGCGCCGGGCCCGCCACATGCCGCCCACCGCCATCTGGGGCGTCGCCTGCCCGGCCTCGTCGACGAACAGCCAGCCCAGCGCCTCCGGCCCGAGTCGCCCGAAGACCCGGTCGAGCGAGGCGAACGTCGTCGAGACGACCGGGACCACGAGGAACACGCTCTGCCACGCGGCCCGCAGGTGCGCCTCGGGCACCGTCTTCGGCACCGCTCCGGCGACGGCGTCCATGCCGGCCATCAGGTTGGCGTACATGGTGCGGGCCGTGCACCGCAGGAAGGCCTGGTGGAGGTGGAGGGCCGCGAGGAACAGCTCCGTGCGGGCGGCCGTGATCTCGGGGTCGGACCAGGGGGCGGCGAGCTCGCGCGCCGCGTCCTCGTCGGTGAGCCACGCGTCCTGCGGTACGGCCTCGCCCCAGCGTCCGCGGGCCGCCGCGACGGTCTGCTCCGCCCGGGCGACACGGGTGCGCTCCGCCTCCCTCGCCGCCTCACGGGCGCGCAGCCGGGCCGCCGCCGCGCCCACGGCGCCCCGTACGCCGTCCCGCTCGGCCTGGGCCGCGTCGCGCGCCAGGCGTGCGTCGGCGACCAGGTCCGCCGCGCCGGCCTCCTCCGCGTGCCAGGCGCGCGCCGCCCGGCCCAGGGTGAAGAGGCTCACCGTGAACCCCGGGCGGCGGGCCAGATGCGCCTGATGGGCCTGCTCGGCCCGGGCCAAGGCCTGTTCGGAGCCGGCCAGCGCATCCTCGGCGGGCGGCAGGGTCTCCCGTACGCGGGCCAGTTCCGCCTCGTGCCGCGGTACGGCGAGCTGCGCCCTGAGCAGGGCCTCGTACGCGGTGGTGAGTCCCTCGTACGCCTCGGCGGCGACGGCCCGTTCGGAGCGCAGCCGCTCCACCTCGGACAGCGCGGCCTCGAAGCGCTGCCTTCCCTCGCGCCACACGCCCGCCTGCGGGGTGTCGCGCCACTGGCGCAGGAGGTGGGAGAGGCCGCTGCCGCTGTCGATCCAGGCGTTGCGCGGCCGGCGGCCGCGGCCGTCCGGCTGCGGGGGAACGGGCTGCGGGGGAGGAGCGTCGGTGTCGGTCTGGCGGTACTTGCCGTGCCAGAAGCGGTTGACGAACTCCAGGCGGTTCTTCTTGCTGCCCAGGCGGGCGGCCACCGCGCCCCACGCCGGCTCGCCCTTGAGGAGCCGGGTCGCCTGCTCGGCGAAGTAGTCGGCGTCGTCCCGCCACGGATCGCCCAGCGCCTCGCGGGCGGGGATCTCGGTGGAGATGTTCTCCACGGCCCCGTTGTTGGCGGAGGCGACGACCATCTCGAAGCCGGTGAACTCCGGGCGCAGCGGCGTGACCGTACGGGTGTAGTCGCCGCTCTTCCACACGTACGGGGCCTGCTCGGCGAAGGCCTGCGACGGCAGGCGCAGCGCGGCGAGGCGCCGGGCCCGCTCGACGACGGCAGCGGCGAAGCAGTCGCGCAGCATGGTGGTCTTGCCGGTGCCGGGCGGGCCGTTGACGGCGAAGATCCCGGCGCCGGGGGCCAGCTCGGTGTGGATGGCGTTGACGGCGAACTGCTGGCTCAGCGCGAGCGCGTGCGCCGGGTCCGCCGGCCAACGGCCGAGCGGGGTACGGGTGGGGGCGACTCCGGCGAGCGCGACGGCGGGATCGCGGCGCAGGTCGATGCGGCGGGTCTTGTCGAAGGCGGCGCCGGGGGTGAGGTACGCGGCGAGTCCCGGGCCGGGATCGCGCGAGGCGAGCTCGCGGGCCACGAGGTCGAGGTCGGCGGCGATGAAGCTGTTGAGGAAGTCCTGCTGGTCGGCGGCTTCGGCCGCGCGGTCCAGCCGTACGGGGACGCTGCGGACGCGCACCCCGGCGGGTATCAGCGGTACGGAGACGCCCCAGGCTTCGGCCAGCTCGTCGGTGAACTCCAGCAGGTGCCCGGCCGTGACGACGCCGGACCCGACGGGGGAGGCGTCCTCGCCCCCGCCCTCCACGGGCACGGAAGCGGGCTCACCGAGCGCGGCTGCCCGGGCGACCCAGGCGTCGGCCTCCTCCTCGAACCCGTCGAGCCAGCCGCGGCCGCCGGGACCGGGGGACACGGCCCGGCCGGTGGCCCAGGCGCACGAGGAGAAGACGGGGGAGTCCAGGAGCAGCCGGCCCTCGTCGGTGACGGTCAGTGCGAACAGCGCGCTCTCGCCGTTCATCCGGCCGTCGTGGTCCTCGCCGCTCCCCCCGAAGACGCGGAGCAGCGTGTCGCGTACGGAGGCGAGCGCGTAGGCACCGCCGTAGACGACGTGCTGCCAGCCGTACCCGGGCTCGACCGGGACCGACCGCAGCGGATGCCCGCTCTCCCAGGGCATGGGCCCGTCCGGCCCGGCCGCGTAGACCCGGTCCCGGACGGACAGGGCGGGCACCTTCTGCGGGCTGAACAACTCGACCGCCCGCCAGTACCCGACGACCCCGCTCCGCCGCCGACGCTCGTCCCCCAGCCGCGTCACGCCCGCTCCCGTCGTCGGTGGTCACCACTGCGCACCTTACGGGGATCATGACGGCCGGTCAGGCGGTTGGCCGGTCCCGGGCAGCCGGTGGCCGGTGGCCCGTCCTTGTTGCGTACGGAGGCGGCCGCGCGCCCGAACGCGTCTCCGCGGGCGCCCGGCCGGTCTGGGACCCCGGCCATGGGCGGGGGGCCGCGGCCGATGCCTTCCGAGAGAGGTTCGCGACGCACCCGGCCGGCTGGTTCCACGCTTCCGACGAGCGCGCCCTCACGGCAGCCCCCGCCCGGCCGCGCCGGGGCCCCGCCCGGCCCGAGCCGCGCACACCGCGCTGACGCCGGAGCAGGCGGCCATCCCCGACGGCCGTCCCCGGCGGCCATTCCCGACGGCCGTTCCCGACGGCCGTTCCCGGGCGCCACCCCACCCCGAACGGCGGTTCCCGTCGTGCGGGGTGCGGCCCTGGCCGGGAGGGTGACGGCATGGGCCACTGGTGGTACCGCAACGTCCTGGAGCCGGGGAAGCTGCCGCTGCTCCTCGCACTGTCGGCGTTCGTCGTAGCCTTTGCCGTGACCCGGGTGATCACCCGGATGATCCGTGCGGGCAAGGGGCCGTTCCGCAACGTCACTCCGGGCGGGCTGCACGTCCACCACGCCGTTCCGGGGGTGATCCTGATGACCGTCGGCGGCGGCGAACCTGCTGTTCGCGGTCGTGGCTCTGTTCAAGGGAAAGCCCCGGATGGCCGTTCTCGGCGGGGTCGTTCCGCTCATCGCGATGGTCGCCGCGGTACGGCTCGCCCGGCCGGCGTCCCCGTGGGCCCGCCGCCTCTACGGCGGCCGGGCCAAGACCCGCGCCCGGGCCCTCAAGCGGGCCTACCACCACGACCGGCGCTGGAACGGCCTGCGGCGCCGGGTGGACTACCTCATCGGCGGCGCCCCCAGCCAGTAGGCGCGGTGCCATGCGACGGACTCCCTTTGTGCATGGCGCACTGGTAGCCGCGTATCTGGCCGGTCCTCACCCAGTGGAGGCGGTACGCGTGGCACAGGTGCCACTGGTAGTTGCCCCTGTAGTACCACCGCACCGAGGCGGCCTTGTGGCTTGCGCGATGTCGGCCGTCGCCTGGGGCGGTGCGGGGGCGGCGCCGGCCGCGCCGCCGAGGCCGAGGCCGAGGACGAGCACCATGGCGAGTGCCGCGGAGGTGCTCGCCCCGCGGAGGGCGGAGCCTTTCGCCGGTCCGTTCTACAACTACGGGACCGCGCCCGTCTGGCGGGCCCCTGGGCCCGCGGCCGCCGCGAAACCGCCTGGCCCGAACCGCTCGGGGCAGGTTGGGCGCGTGTCGGAGCGGGCCGGGGTCGAGGACTTCGTCGTGGACGCCACCGGCACCCCGGTCCGGGCCACCGCCGAGGCCGTGCTCGTCGCGGCCGCCCGGCGGTGAGGACACCCTAGCGGTCCCACCTCCTATCGGTCCCACCTCCTAGCGGTCCCCGGCCCGGCGCTCCAGGGGTGTTGCTACTGCCGAGTTGTTCACACTGAAGGTGACGCTGCCCGCCCGGTAACGGTCGTCGGACCACTCGATGGGGCGGCCCGTACGGGTCGCGGAGACGTGCCGCTGGCGCAAAAGCGGGCTCCCGCGGCGGATTTCCAGCAGCCTGGCGTCCTCGCTGCCGGCGGGAAGCGCGTCGATGAGGTGTTCGCCGTAGTGGGCGACGATCCCGGAGTCGTTCGCCAGCCCGTCCATCACCGAGCGGCAGTCCTCGGGCATCTGCTCGACCGCCGCCGCCACCCAGTCGGCGTAGGCGGTGCGTTCGACCATCGTCGGCTCCCCGTCGAGCAGTCGGAGCCGCAGGACGGCGAGGATCTCCGTGCCGGGCGGCAGGGCCAGCCGGTCCGCCTCCTCGGCGGTCGCCGGGCGGCGGGTGCGCGACAGGAAGCGGCTCGCGGCCTGGTGGCCGACTCCCTCGGCCCACTGGGCGAAGCTGTTGAGTTCGCCGAAGCTGTGCTTGCGTTCGTGGCGCAGGACGATCCTGCGGGCCCCCTGCCGCGAGCCGATCAGTCCCTCGGCGGCGAGCGTCGCCACGGCCTGGCGGACGGTGCCGCGGGAGGCCGACCAGCGCGCCGCCAGATCGCTCTCCGAGGGCAGTTGGGCGCCCACCGGGTACTGGCCGGAGAGGATCGACCGGCGCAGTGCCTCGGCGATCTCCAGATACCGCACCGCAGCCATGCTGTCCTGTTCCCCCTCGTGTGGATGTGCCGTGGACGGGCGCGCCGTGCGCCGGCCGCCCGCTTCCCGGTCAGCCTAGGCACCGGGCGTGAAGATCATCATGAGGGTCGTACGTCACGTTCGGATCCGGCCATTCCCGGTCTTCGTCGAGACGTGCACCGCGAGACAGCCGCCGTTCACCGGCCGTACAGGGATCCAGGGCGAACTGGAGCCAACTTGTTCAGACAAGTGAACCCCTGCCTTGGACCCAGTCTCCGGGAGAGACCGTGCTCAGTTCCACCGCCCGTCGCGGTACGGCCGCCGTCCTGCTCAGCGCCGCCGTCCTCACCGTGCTCAGCGCGTGCGGCGCCGCACCCGACAAGACCACCGCCGGCGCAGACGGCAAGAACAAGATCCAGCCCGGCGCCGCCACCTCGATCGCCGACTTCGGCGGCCTGGAGGGCCTCGTCGCGGCCGCCGAGAAGGAGGGCGAGCTGAACGTCATCGCGCTGCCCGCCGACTGGGCGAACTACGGCGAGATCCAGAAGGCGTTCGCGGCCAAGTACCCCAAGGTCAAGATCAACGCCGAGAACCCGGACGCCTCCAGTGCCGACGAGATCGCCGCGGTCAAGTCCCGCAAGGGCCAGACCCGCGCCCCCGACGTCCTGGACCTCGGCATCGCCTTCGCCCGCAGCGGCGCCGCCGAGAACCTCTTCGCCCCGTACAAGGTCACCGCCTGGGACCAGATCCCCGCCGCCCAGAAGGACGCGGACGCCCGCTGGTACAACGACTACGGCGGCTACGTCTCCATCGGCTGCGACGCCGCCCGCATCCCGAACTGCCCGCAGTCCTTCGCCGACCTGGCCAAGCCCGAGTACAAGGGCAAGGTCGCCCTCAACGGCAACCCGACCAAGTCCGGCTCCGCCTTCGGCGGCGTCTACGCGGCGGCCCTCGCCAACAAGGGCTCCTTCGCGGACATCCAGCCCGGCATCGACTTCTTCGGCCGGCTGAAGAAGAGCGGCAACTTCATCCCCGTCGAGTCCACCCCGGCCACCGTCGAGAAGGGCGAGACCCCCATCTCGATCGACTGGGACTACCTGAACGCCGGCTACGCCGAGCAGTTCAAGGGCAAGGGCGTCGACTGGAAGGTGGCCATCCCCACCGACGGCGTCTACGCCCAGTACTACTCGCAGGCCATCAACAAGGACGCCCCCCACCCGGCGGCCTCCCGCCTGTGGATGGAGTTCCTGTACAGCACCGAGGGCCAGAACCTCTGGCTGAAGGGCTTCGCCCGCCCCGTGCTGCTGCCCGCCATGACCCAGGCCGGCACCGTCGACAAGGAAGCCGTCACCAAGCTTCCGCAGGTCCAGGGCACCCCGGCCTTCCCGGCCTCCACGGAGCTGGACAAGGCCAAGGCCACCCTCGCCGAGAAGTGGGACAAGGCCCTCAGCTGATGTCCGCCTCCACCACCATCCCCCCAACGACGGGGACCGCCGGCGGCAGCACCACCCGCCGCCGGCGGCGCGGCCCGCGCACCTGGCTCGCCGCCCTCCCGCTCCTCGTCTTCACCGGACTGTGCTTCGGCGTCCCGCTGGGCGCCATCGCCTTCGGCGCGGTCACCCGTACGGACCCGGTGAGCGGCGCCACCGAAGCGACCGGCGAGCACCTGGCCCGCTCCCTCCAGGGGCCCTACCTCGGCTCCCTCATCGGCAGCGTCCAGCTGTCCGGCCTCACCGCACTCGTGGCCGGCGTACTCGGCGTCCTCATCGCGCAGGCCGTCGTCACCTCCCCGTCCCGCGCCCTGCGCGGAGCGACGCTGACCGCCTCGGGCGTCCTCGCCAACTTCGGCGGCGTCCCGCTGGCCTTCGCGTTCATCGCCACCGTCGGGATCTCCGGGGTCGTCACCCAGCTCGCCGACCTGACCGGCCTCGGCTGGAACCTCTACTCCTTCACCGGCCTCACCGTGGTCTACCTCTACTTCCTGACCCCGCTCATGGTGCTGGTGACCGTCCCCGCGCTGGACGGACTGCGCCCGCAGTGGCGCGAGGCCGCCCAGAACAACGGGGCGAGCGGATGGCAGTTCTGGCGCCACGTCGGCCTGCCCGTCCTCGCACCCTCCCTGCTCGGCGGGTTCGTGCTGCTCTTCGGCACGGCCTTCGCCGCGCACGCCACGGCCGCCGCCCTCGTCGGCGGCTCCGTCCCGCTGGTCACGCTCAAGATCGCGGACGCCCTGTCCGGGAACGTGCTGACCGGCCAGGAGAACGTGGCCCTGGCCCTCGGCCTCGACATGATCGTGATCGCCGGCCTGGTCATGGCGGTCTACCTGCCCCTCCAGCGACGGAGCGCCCGATGGCTGCGATGACCCCGACGCCCGCCCCGAACGACGGGGCGGCCACGGCCGCCGCTCCGGCCCCGGCGGGCCGGGACGGGCAGCGCGGCCGGCAGGAGACCTGGGCGCAGGCCCCGGCCCGCGCGCCGCGCCGGTTCCGGTCCGGCTCCCGGCCCCGGGTCTGGCGCGGAGCCGTGCTCGCGCTCGCGGGCGCGTACTTCCTGCTCCCGCTCCTCGCCTCCTTCGTGTTCACCGTGCACGTCCCCGGCCAGGGCATCAGCTTCGAGGCGTACACCCAGCTGCTCGGCGCCGAAGGATTCACCCGGAGCCTGCTGCTCTCCCTGGGCCTCGCCGCCGCGACCATCACCGCGTCGCTGCTCCTCGCCGTGCCGGCCCTGGTGGCGGTACGCATCGGCTCGCCGCGGCTGCGCCCGGTCGTCGAGGTGATGTGCATGATGCCGCTGGTCGTGCCGCCGATCGCCCTGGTCACGGGCATCACCACGGTGCTGCGCTGGGGTCCCGAACACCTCTCCAGGACCCCGCTCTACCAGACCTTCCTGGCCGTGCAGAACCCGGACTTCCCCGTCGTCCTGGTCCTCGCGTACACGGTGCTCGCACTGCCCTTCGTGTACCGCTCCCTCGACGCGGGTCTGCGTGCGGTCGACGTCCCGACCCTGGTCGAGGCGGCCCGCAGCTGCGGTGCGGGCTGGCTCTACGTGGTCCTGCGCGTGATCCTGCCGAACCTGCGGACGGCCCTCGCCGGAGCCGCCTTCCTCACGCTGGCCCTGGTCCTCGGCGAGTTCACGATCGCCTCGCTGCTCGGCTTCCAGCCCTTCGCCGTGTGGATCGTGTCCATCTCCGGGGCGCACGCCCGGATGTCGGTGGCCGTGTCCGTCCTCAGCCTCCTCATCACCTGGTTGCTGCTGCTCCTCCTCTCCCGGGCCGGGACCGCCCCGGCTACCGTGTCTCCCGGCCCCTCGCGAAGCCCCCGAAACCCCCTAAACCCCCTTACCTCCCGTACCTCACGCACCTCCGGCAAGGAGTCCTGACCCGCATGTCCCTCACCCTTCCCGAGGCCAGGAAGTCCGCGGAAAGCGAAGCGGCACCCGGCGGAGCGCGCGTCCAATTCATCGGCCTGCGCCGGGCGTTCGGCTCCACCGTCGCCCTCGACGGACTCGACCTCACCATCGAGCCCGGCGAACTCGTCGCCCTGCTCGGCCCGTCGGGCTGCGGAAAGACCACCGCGCTGCGCGTCGTCGCCGGCTTCGAGCAGCCCGACTCCGGCGAAGTCCTCCTCGACGGGCAGGACATCACGCGGATCCCGGCCAACCGCCGTGACGCCGGCATGGTGTTCCAGTCGTACAGCCTCTTCCCCAACCTCAGCGCCCGCGACAACGTGGCCTTCGGCCTGCGCGTCCGCAAGGTCGCCGCGGCCGCCCGCCGCGAGCGTGCCGCCGAACTGCTCGACCTGGTCGGCCTGCCCGACCACGGCGACCGGTACCCGCACCAGATGTCCGGCGGGCAGCAGCAGCGCGTCGCGCTCGCCCGCGCCCTCGCCCTGCGCCCGCGCGTCCTGCTGCTGGACGAGCCGCTCTCCGCGCTCGACGCGAAGGTGCGGGCCGGTCTGCGCGAGGAGATCCGCCGGCTCCAGCTCTCCCTCGGCATCACCACCGTGTTCGTCACGCACGACCAGGAGGAGGCGCTGTCCATGGCCGACCGGGTCGCCGTGCTCAACGCGGGCCGCCTGGAGCAGTGCGCCGCCCCGGCCGAGCTGTACGAGCGGCCGGCGACCCCCTTCGTCGCCGAGTTCGTCGGCACCATGAACCGGCTCCCCGGACGGCTGGCCGGCTCCGGAACCGTGGAGGTGGCCGGTTCCCGGCTCCCGGTGGACGGCCCGGTGCCCTCCACCCCGGACGTCGAGGTCCTCGTACGCCCCGAGAACGTCACGGTGACGGCGGACGCGCGGGGCACGGCAACCGTCGTCTCGGCCTCGTTCTTCGGGTCCGTGACCCGGCTCCACCTGGACCTGCCCGACGGCATCCGGGTCAAGGCCGACCTGCCCTCGCGCGAGGCCGGAGCGCTCGTACCGGGCGCGCGGGCGACCGTGGGACTGGCCGAACGCCCCGTCCTCGTCGTCGCCACGGCGACCACCGGCACGGCAGGGCCCGATGCCGCCGCCCCTGCCGCGAAGGCCTCGGACCCGACCTCGGCCCCAGAGGATGCCTCATGACCGCACTGGCCGCCGTCCTCTTCGACATGGACGGAACCCTCGTCGACACCGAGGTCCTGTGGTGGCAGACCACCGTGGAGATCGCCGCGGACCTGGGGCACGTACTGACCGACGCCGACGCGCCCGAGGTGGTCGGCCGGGCGGTGGAGGACACCGCCGCGCACCTCGTACGGGTCGCCGGCGCCGGGGACGTGCGGGAGGTGGCGCGGGTCCTCACCGAGAGCTTCTTCGGCCGGGTCGAGGAGGGTGCCCCGATGCGGCCGGGCGCGCAGCTGCTGCTCACCGCCCTGGAGGCGGAAGGCATACCGTTCGCGCTGGTCAGCGCCTCGCCGCGAGTGGTCGTGGACTCGGTGGTGGGCGGCTCGCTGGCCCACGTGCCCTTCGCCCTGACCCTGTCCGCGGACGACACGTCCCTGACGAAGCCGCACCCGGACCCCTACCGGGCCGCCGCCGCACGCCTCGGCACGGAGCCGTGGAGTTGCGTGGCGGTCGAGGACTCCCCGGACGGCGCGGCCTCGGCGGAGGCGGCCGGCTGCGCAGTGCTGGTGGTCCCGTCCCTGCTGGAGGTCCCCGCGTCGCCGGTACGCGTCTTCGCGCCCTCCCTCACCGAGGTCACCCCGGACACCCTGAGGGCCTGTCTGATCACGCCGCTCGGGGTCTGACGGAGCCCGGGCGCACGGGGCTACCCGGCCCACCCGGGCCACATCGGGCACTTGGGCCACATCGGCTTCCTGGGCCACATCGGGCATCCGGGCCGCATTGGCCACCGGGGCCACCCGGCCCGTCGTGGAACCCCGGGCCCGATCCGAAGGACCCGCCCTAGACCGCCAGGTCGAGCAGGCTCAGGATTCCCTCCGCGTAGGCGGCCGATTCGGAGCCCGGGCACCGGGCCGCCGTTTCGCGCAGCCCGGGCGCGCCGGCGCGGATGTGCGCGGCGCACTGGCCGTACAGCCCGGCCTCGTACGAGGACCCGTCGTCCTCGGCGCCGAGCAGGCGGAGCAGCGCCCACAGCAGGGCCTCGCGCGTCAATCGGCGGGGCGGGCCGGCGGCCCAGACGGCCATCAGGACCCCGCACACCGCCGGGGCGGGCGGCCGCAGCACGCCGGTGTGGAAGGCATGGCCCTCCAGGGCGCGGAACGCGGCCGGGTGTCCCTCGGCCGCGTCCCACAACGTGTCCACGAGATGCCCCGCCGGGCGGCCGCAGCCGCAGTCGATGGAGTTCCAGTCGTGCCGGGCGATCTCCCGGGCCACCACGTCGGGCACCAGCGGACTGGTGCGGGGCTGCTTATCCGTCGCTCTCACGCCAGAAGTATGGGATCAGGCCGGTGGCCAGTAAAGGGCGGCCCGCCCGAAGTGGGCCGGGGGCGTCAGCCGCCGTGCCCCTGGCAGCCGCAGCCCTTCGCCGCGGCGCGCGGCAGCCCCCGCGTGTACTCGCTCTGCGAGAGCACCGCCAGGACCGTCGCCGGCTCCGTGCCGTGGTTGACCAGGGTGATCTCCTTGCCCGCCGGCAGCATCGCGAAGCTGCCCGGCGCCACCGTCTTGGCGCCGCACCCGCACGAGGCCTCCACCGTCCCGACGACGCCCGTGAGCAGCAGTTCGGACGACCCGTGCGCGTGGGCCGGGATGGTCCCGCCGGCCGGCACCTGGATCCGGACGGCCGCGAGCTCGCGGAACGGACCGCCCTCGGGGTCGAGGCGCAGGGCCGGGCCGGAGGCCGTCGTGTCGGGGGTGCTGTCGATGATCATGCCGAACATGGGTGGTTCCTCTACGCGTTGGTGTGCGGCTCCCGCCGCGCGGGCCGGGCCACGGCCACCGGTCATTCCGGTCACGCTTCGAATTCAGATGACGGGCATCAGCTCAATGCCGGGTGGAACGTCCCGACCTCCCGGGCCTTTCGCCCCGCCCGGGCCATGGCAGGCTGGCCCCGTGAACGAGGCACCGCGTGACCCAGCACCCAGGACACCGCTCTACCTGAAGGTCGCCGGGGACCTGCGGACCGCCATCACCGCCGGCGAGTACGGATCCGGCGCGCGCCTGCCCGCCGAGGACGAGCTCGCCCGCCGCTACGGAGTCTCCAGGGGTACGGTGCGCCAGGCCCTCACCGCTCTGCGCACCGACGGCCTGATCACCTCGCGCCGGGGCACCCGCCGGGTCGTCCTCGGCGGCGCGGGGGAGGCCGGGGGAGTCGCGGAGCTCCGTAGCTTCACCCGGTGGGCCCGCTCGCTCGGGGAGGAACCCGGAGGGCGGACCGTGGCCGTGGACCGGGGCGAGGCCGACGCCGAGGAGACGGAGCACCTGCGGCTCGAAGCGGGCGCCCCCGTGTACCGCGTGCTGCGGCTGCGCACCTTGTCCGGCGCCCCGGTGATGGTGGAGCGCACGACGTACCCGGAGCCGGTCGGCGCGCTGGTCGCGGACATGCCGCCGGACACGGTCTCGTACTCCGAGCGGCTCGCCCGGCACGGAGTCCTGTTCGCCGACGCCCACCACACCATCGACATCGCGGCGGCCGACGCGGACGACGCCCGGCTGCTCGGCTGCCCGGCGGGCGAGGCCCTGCTGCGCGAACGGCGCCGGTCCACCGACCCGGCCGGCGTCCCGGTGGAGTGGTCGCAGGACCGCTACCTGCCGGGGACGGTGGCCTTCACCGTGCACACCACCGCCGCCAGCGCGCTGGGCCGCCTGCTGGGCCCGCGCCTTCCCTGATCAGGCGTTTGATCAGGTCTTCGATCAGGTTTTTGATCAGGCTCCGCAGATCAGGCGTTCTTGATCAGCAGGGCCTCCAGCAGCGGCCGGAAGTGGTCGAAGTCCGGGGTGGCCGGCTCGGGGTCCTTCGCCTGCTCGTCCCAGCGCCGCACGGCCACCGCGTCGGCCGCCCCGGGGAGCGCCTCGAACGCCCGCGCCTGCTCGGCGGTCATCGGGCCGCCCTGGACGCGCAGGGTGTGCACCGAGGCCTCGGAGAGCAGGTCGAAGTAGCCCGGCTCGGCCGTGCACAGGTAGCGCTTGGCGGCCACGTGCAGCCGGACCGGCTCGGTGACCTCCGGCCCGAACCAGCGGGCCAGCCAGTCGGCCCCGGTGTGGCTGTGCCGGTTGTCCTGCCCGCCCTCCATCAGATCGCGGCCGGTCACGGTTCCGTGGAAGTGCCCGATGTCGTGCAGCAGCGCCGCCGCCACCAGGTGGGCGGGGGCCCCGGCAGCCTCGGCGAGGGCCCCGGCCTGGAGCATGTGCCCGGCCTGGGTGACGGCCTCGCCGAAGTACTCGGCGCTGCCCTCGCCCTCGAAGAGCCGGGCGAGGGCGTCGATGGCGCCAGTGGTGTGTCGGGCGTTCACGCGGCGGCTCCTTCGCGGCGCAGGACGGCGAGGGTGGAGAGCAGCCCGTCGAGATCGGAGTACGTCCCCTGGAGGTGGCGTTCCCCCGATTCGGCGAAGGCCGTACGGGCGTGCAGCAGACGGGTGTTGTCGAAGACCACGCAGTCGCCGGGCGCGAGCCTGAAGTCGAGCCGGAGCTCCGGCCTTTCCAGCAGCTCACCGAAGAGGCGGTAGGCCGCGTAGAACTCCTCCAGCACGGTGGCGGGCTGGTGCAGTGTGGAGATGGAGCGGTTGTTGAAGCGGACCTCGCGGATACGCCCGAGCGGGTCCACGCCGATCAGCGGCCGGTGGGCCCGCAGTTCGCAGTGCGCGTCGGCGAACGCGAACTCCACCGGCACGCGGGTCAGCACCTCGAAGGCCTCCGGGTCCCGCTCGCGCAGCAGCGCGGCGGCGTGGAAGCCGTCGACCAGCCCGGAGTCCCCGCCCGCGGCCTCGTTGCGCAGGCAGTGCAGCAGTTGGAGGGTCGGGACGGGATCCCGGTAGGGGTTGTCGGTGTGCGGGGTGATCAACGCGCCTGTGAAGGCCAGGTTGTTGGGATCGGCCTCCACGCGGACCTCGAAGAGCTCCCCGTAGTTGGTCTCGCGGACGAAGCCGAAGGTGCGCGCCACGTCCAGCACCATCCGGTCCCGGCACGGAACCTCCCGCAGGAGGACGAAGCCCAGCCGGACCACGCCGTCGAGGACCTGCTCGCGGACCGCCCGGGAGCTGATGTACGCGTCCCATCCGGCCTGCGGGACCCGACCGTCCAGGTTCGCCGCCGCCCACAGCTCCTTGTCCGCCTCGGTCCGCCCGTCCCCGGCCGCGCGGTACGCCGCCCCGTCCGGGCCGTGGGCTTCGAGCCACCGGGCCGGGTACACGGAGCGGTGGCCGTCCGGCTGCCACGTCACCTCCCAGCCGGGCCCGCCGTCGGGGGCCGGCGCCTGGCGCACCGCGCCGACGGCCAGAGCGTCGGGCAGTTCAGTGATCTGGAACAGCTTCTGGCCGGTGCGCGGGTCACTGCACTCGGCGCAGGGGCAGTTGTCGCGCAGCCAGAGCGCGGGCGGGCGGGTGATCGCCGGTACGGACATGGTGGCTCCTGCCATCCTGGGAAAAGTTGTATATACAACTCTCGGGTGCCCGCAGCCTGCCAGGGTGAGGTGGCCGGTAGGTGGCGCGCGGGTGGCCGGAACCGGATCGCGGCGCCGCCCGTCCGAGACCGGGCGGACGGGTCCGCACGGGCCGTGCGGGACGGGCCCGTGGGCGGTTGCCTGCGACGGCGACTGTGAGGGCGGGGCTGGGCGAGGAGCGTGGGGGCGACGGTGTCGATGGCAAGCGTGAGGGCGGCGAGGACGAGGGCGGCAAGGACCAGGGGAGCAAGGGCGAGGGCGGCAAGCGTGCGGTGCTGACGGCGCGGACGGCCGTGTGGATCAGGCGGAGGGAGGGCCGGACTCCTGCTGTTCGCCCTGCTCGCGACCCAGTTGGGGTCCCTGGTCGGCCCGACCTGAGCACTGCACCCGAGCACCGCACCCGAGGCGGCTTCCCCGTCCCGTCCCGGATCGACGGCGACCACGACCTGCGCGCCGCCGCCGGGGACGCCCCGTACCGCCGGGTCGAGTACACCGACGAGCTGCTCACGGCCGGGGGCGTCCCGGTCTGGATCCTCAGGCTCGGGGGCGTGCTGGTGATCGCCGCTCAGGCGGCCACCCTGGCCCGGCTGCGGCTGCGGCTGCGGCTGCGGCTGCGCCGCGGCCGTACGGCAGCCGTGCGGGGCCGGCCCGACGGCGAGGCGGCCTAACGGATCCCGCGCTCCGCGTGCCGACCGGCCTCCCGGGCCAGTGCGGGGGCGCAGAGCCACCAGGCGACCAGCCCGGCGCCGACGCCGGCCACCGCCCCGGCGGCGGTGTCGCTGAGCCAGTGGGCGTGCAGCCAGGTGCGGCTCCACATCATCGCCGCGATGAAGACCGCGCCGCCGATCCACCACGCCCGGCGCCGGGCGGCGGGGACGAGGAGCGCGCCGACGATGACGACGAGGAGCGCCGCACCGGCCACGTGGCCGGAGGGGAAGGAACCGTGGTCGACCCGGACCAGCGGGTTCTCCGGGCGCGGCCGGTCCACCAGGTGCTTGAGGCCCTGTACGACGAGCATGTTTCCGGCCATGTAGACGACGAGGAGGAATCCCGCCGAAACCCAGCGCCGTCGGACGAGCAGGAAGAGCAGCAGGGCGAGCGGGACGACGGCGCCCGCCGGCCCCCCGAACCAGTTCAGCAGCGCGGCCACCACGGAGGGGAACCCGTCGTGCGGTCCGCCCATCCAGGTGAGCCAGCGGTCGTCGAGCCCCTGGAAGGGCGGCCGCGTCACGTCCCTGCGGACGACGAGCGCGAGCGCGGTGGCGGATCCGAGCAGTGCGACTCCGAGGGCGAGGGTGCCGGTGCGCCTGCGGCCCCCGTCGGTCGCGGTCGCGGGTGCGGGTGCGGCGGCTTCGAGGGGTGGGCCGACGGGGATCGTGGACATGGTGGTGCTGCCTCTCGCGGAGGGTGGAAAGGGAGGGGTGAGGGGTATGAGAAGTGCAGAGGAACGGGAGCGTTGACACGTGTCACTAATGGTCGGCCGACGTGGCTATATCTAGTGCTTACACGTGTAATCAAGGAATGTAGCCATGCCCTCCTCGCACCACAAGCCCCTCGCGACCAGTAACCGGGCCGCTCGGGCACTCAGGCAGGCATCCAGGTGATCGGGCATTCAGGTGATCGGGCGTTCGTGCGCTCGGGCGGCTCAGTTCCGCGCGTCGACCCCCGGCCGGATGATCGTGATTCCGCGTCCCGGCGCCGTCCCCATTTCCGCCAGCGCGGCCGGTGCCCCGTCCAGCGGGATCGTGGAGGTGACCAGCAGGTCCGGCCGCAGCGCCCCGGAGCGGACCAGTTCCAGCATCGGCGGGTACGCGTGCGCGGCCATCCCGTGGCTGCCGAGGATCTCCAGCTCCCAGCCGATGACCCGGTCCATCGGGAATGCCGCGGCCCCCTGCGCCGCCGGAAGCAGCCCGACCTGTACGTGCCGTCCGCGTCGGCGCAGCCCGGCCACCGACGCCGCCGCCGTGGCAGGGGAACCCAGCGCGTCGAGCGACAGGTGCGCACCGCCGCGCGTGACCTCCCGTACGGCCCCGGCCGCGTCCACCCGCCCGGGATCCACGCAGTGCGCCGCCCCGAAGGACCGCGCCAGCTCCAGCGCCGCCGGCGCGGTGTCCACGGCCACCACCCGGGCTCCCGCCGCCACCGCGATCATCACCGCCGACAGCCCCACCCCGCCGCAGCCGTGTACGGCGACCCACTCGCCCGGCGCCACCCGCCCCTGCGCGACGACGGCCCGGAAGGCCGTCGCGAACCGGCAGCCCAGCCCGGCCGCCGTGTCGTACGAGAGCCCCTCGGGCACCTCCACCAGGTTGACGTCGGCATGGTCCAGGGCCACGTACTCGGCGAAGGACCCCCAGTGCGTGAATCCCGGCTGCGTCTGCCGGGCGCACACCTGGTGCTGCCCGGCGGCGCACTCGGGACAACTGCCGCAGGCGCAGACGAACGGCACCGTCACCCGGTCCCCGGTACGCCAGTTGGCGACCCCCGCCCCCACGGCCGCGACCACACCGGCCAGTTCGTGGCCGGGCACGTGCGGGAGCGTGATGTCGGGGTCGTGTCCCATCCACCCGTGCCAGTCGCTGCGGCACAGTCCCGTCGCCTCGACCCGTACGACCACGCCACCGGCGGCCGGCACCGGATCGGCCACGTTCCGTACCTCGCCGGGCTCCCCGTACCGCTCGAACACCACCGCGCGCACGCCGACCGCCTCCACTCGCCTGATCCGTCCGACCCTGCCTCACTGGTCGGCCCCGGGCACGGATGCGAAGCTGCCGGGACGACCACCACACACCATCAGGGGGACACCGTGACCCGCAAGACGACCGGCGGGACGACCGGTAGGACGATCGGCAGGACGACCCGCAAGCGCGCCGCGGCCGCCGCCGTATCCGTCCTGCTCGCCCTCACCGTCACGGCCCTCGGCGCGAGCGCGTCGGCGTACGCGGCCGCGGGCGACAAGAAGGTCGAGGTCATCAAGTAGCGGGAGAGCGTCCGGTCCGGCTCCGGGGCGGTTCGTACACTGGCGGGCATGGTAAGCCGCATCAGTGAGCTGGTCATCGACTGCGCCGAACCGGAGCGCCTCGCGGTGTTCTGGAGCGAGGCCCTCGGCTACGTGGAGCTCTCCCGGGAGGACGACGGGAGCATCGAGATCGGGCCGCCCGGCGCCGGCTTCGGCGGTCCGCAGCCCACCCTCGTGCTCAGCCCGAGCAGCGACCCGCGCAGGGGCAAGCTCCGCCTGCACATCGACGTCAGCCCGGTCGACCGGGACCAGGACGCGGAGTTGGAGCGCCTGCTCGCCCTGGGCGCCCGTCCGGCGGACGTCGGCCAGAGCGGCGCCGAGAGCTGGCACACCCTGGCCGACCCCGAAGGCAACGAGTTCTGCCTGCTGCGCACCCGCCTGAAGCCCCTGCCCTAGGGCCTGACGGAGGACCAGGCGGTGACGGTCACCTTGTCGTCGCAGAAGGCGAACACGCCGTCGTCCATGGCGATCTGGTGCTTTCCGGCGCCGAGCACGCCGATGACGAGCGTCGGGTAGGAGCCCGGAGTCGCGCCGGACGCGCAGTAGCCGTCCGCCTCGCCCTGGACCTGGACGAAGGTGAGCTTCGTCCACGCGCGGGCGCCCGGGGCCAGCATCACGCTGGCCGCGGCCGGGCCGGTTTGGGTGGTGGCCAGCGGCTTGTTCTTCTCCGGCGAGCCGTTGCCGGCCGCCGCGACCGTCGGGTACCCGTACACCTTGCAGGGGGCGGCGGAGGTGTTGGTGACGGAGACGACGGCCGCCCCGGTTCCCGTGCCCGACGGGCGGACGTCGGCCTGGTGCGCCTCGGAGACCTTGATGTCGTCGACCACGCAGGGCTTCTGCGTCCCGCCGCCGGTCCCTCCGGTCCCGCCCGAGGACGACCCACCCGCCGTGGAACCCCCGCTCCCGCCCCCGCTGGTCGTGCCGCCCTTGTCGCCGCCGCCGGGTGTGGCCTCGGCCGGCCGCGAGGCCGCGCCCGGCGCCGACGGGGCGGCGGGCGCGGCCTCGCCGCCGTCGCCGGTCGGCGTACAGCCCGTCATCAGAGCGGCGGCGGCCAGGACCGTCGCCAGGGCCGCCGCGGTCCGGCCGATGCCTGCTGTGTGCTGCATTGGGTGCTCCCCGAGGTTCACGACCGGTCCCACACCGGCACTCACGTGCACGTACACGGGCCCCTGACCCGAGCAGGTTCCCGCCGCACGCCGCTGTGGCGCTTCCGTGACGCGCCCATGACGAAGTCAGATCACCCCGCCGCCGTACAGGCCGCACACGGTGCGCCCGTGACTTCCGCCGCGTCGCCGCCCCGGGTATCCGCCCCCCTGCACCGTGTGGTCGGCCACCACCCCCTGTCAGTCCTCTGCGGCATGATGACCGCCGTGAACACCACGATGCTCATAGACGTCTGGAAGCGGCTCCTCGCCGACCCTCGCAAGTCCTGGGTCCTTTTCGAACAGGGCACTTGTGTCGTGCTGACCGCTCCGGAGGGAGAGCTTGCCGGACAGGCCACCGAAATCCTGAAGGAGTTCGGCCCGGTGCGTGCCGGATCTCCGGCAGGAGACTTCGGGGTGATCGACCGCAAGGACGCCGAGGGCTGGGTCGTCACCGGGCACCACAACGACGTCCTCACCTACGTCGGCCCCGATGAGCCGCAAGATCCGTCGGAGATCGCTGTCGGGCTCTTCGGACGTTCCAAGCGCCATCGGGACGGCACCGAACTCCGCGTCGTCCACGTCGAGGACAACCGAGGGTCGGCCGAACCGGCTTGAGCGGCCACCGGGACGTACCCCAGACGTTCTACGGGCACCAGATCGGCGAGGGCGCCCGAGAGGGCGCTCTTCCCCGAACCGGCTCCGCCGCCGATGAGCAGGGTCTGAGGCGACGAGCGCTGATTCACGTTCATGTGCGTGGTGCGTCAATCCGGGCGTCGGGCTGAGGCCGCGAGTGGAGTGGCGCCGACGGTTCGCGGAGAGCACACCAGCGTAGTCCGACGGGCGTGCGCTCGTGGTCCGTTCGTGGATTCAGCGATCCCGCACCAGGCCTCCCGGATACCGTCGGAGCGCAGTTCTGGGGCTGTCGAGGGAGGGGCGGATGCCGATGATCGCGGTGGGGTTCCGCCTGGGCCGTGCCGTCACCGGCCGGCAGGTGACGGTTCTTCTCACGGAGTCCGGTGTGCTGCACCGCTCCCACGGCGCGTACGGGCAGCCGCCCGAGCTCGAACCGCCGAAACTACCGCTGCGTCGCCCGCGTTCCGGCCAGTCGTGGAGGGACGGCGAACACATCCTGGCCGGACCGATCAGCGCTCTGCGGGAGCACCACGGAACAGCCACGGACAGGGGCTACACCGAGGTGCTCATCGCGCCCGCGTGCGTGCGCATCGACGTGGAGGAGCACCCGCCGCCTCCGACCGGCATCCCGCGGGGGCGGCCGCACCCGGAGCTGACCCACGCCTTCGTCGGGACCGCGCCCGGAACTCCACGGACCCTCGACGCTGCCGTCGACGAGTTCCGTACGGCACTCGGCCTGCCCATCCGGCAGGGGACCGCCACCCGGCAGCCCCGCCGGGCCCCCGTCCCGCTCCGGACCGACGCCATGCTGCGCACCCTCGCCCACGGCACGGCGATCACATCGCCCGAGCGCCTCCCCGTGGGCTGGAGCGTCACACCACAGGGCGTCACCCTGCGCGCCGGCCGGACGGCCGAATCCCTCGACCGTCCGGCCGTACTCGAACTACAGGCCGCGCTCACGGCCTGGCTGCGCCTCACCCAGCCGCCCGCAGGTCCGTCGGTGCCGGGCTCTGGGCGCCGGCCGTGACTGGAGGGTGAGGGTAGGACGGCGCCGGCCGCCGCCGGTCCTGCACGGCCCGCGCGGCCGCGTCCCGTTCGTCGCACCGCGCGCTGCGCCGCACGGGGTCGGCGACGCGCGGTGTCCGGCCCGCTGGCAGCCTGTCCCCGGGGCCGTGAGCGGGAGACTGCCGCCCATGGGCCTGGACTCGGTGAGGGCGGAGCTGAACGCGGTACGCCCGGCGGATTTCACCGCGGCACGGAACGCATACGTGTCCCGGGCCCGCGAGGCCGGTGACCGGGACCTCGCCGCCGCGATCTCCGGACCGCGCAAGCCGACCGTCGCGGTGTGGACCGCCGGGCTGCCGGCCCACTTCCGGCCCGAGGAGGCCCAGCAGTTCCTCCGGCTCGGCGAGGCACTGCGCGGCGCGCATCGGACGCTGGACGGCGAACAGCTGCGGAAACTGTCGCACGATCAGCATGCGGTGATCGGCGGCCTCGCGGCCACAGCCGCGCTCCCTGGCCGCCGAGGTCGGCCAGACCGTGAGCGAGCCCGTGCTCCGCGAGGTCGAGCAGATCCTCCACGCGGTCCTCGCCGACGGTGACCTCGCCGCGCGATGGGCGGCGGGTCGGCTGGCGAAGGTTCCGGATGCCGTGCTCGGCTTCACCGGTCTCGAACCGCTGCCCGGTGCTGCTCCGCCCCCGCAGGAGGCGGCGGCCCGGCCGGCCGTCCCGGAGTCGGACCGGATGCCCTGATCGATTCAGGCCGAACGAGAGGTGGCGGCGTCGGCCAGTCTCGCGCGGGCGGCGGCCCTGACCTCCGTGGTCTCCATCGGGTCGTCGCGCAGTGTCGCGATCCGCTCCCGGGTCTCCGGGTGGTCCGGTGCGTGGGCGATGCCCAGCAGCCGGGTCCGTTCCTCGCAGTCCCAGAGGGACTCGGTACGGGTGGTGTCCAGGTTGGAGGGGTCGATGGCGGCGAGCGCCCGCAGGTAGTCGGCCCGCTCGTAGGAGTGCGGGGTGTGCAGCCACAGCCGGCGCAGCACCGGGGCCGCTTCGGCGGCGGCGGTGCCGAAGAGGGCCAGCCGGTTCGCCGTCACGTCGGGGCCGCACCAATCCTCGTTCCGCCACTGCTCGGAGAGTTCCGCCAGGAGCCCCGGCAGTGCCTCGGGGCCGGGATGATCGGCCAGGACGTCCTTTCCCATCGAGGACAACCACTCGCGTTCGTCCGATGCCCACTCCCGGGCGGCCGGCACCGCGCGGGGTCCGAGGCGTTCGACGGCCCGCCGGAGCCGGGGGAGCGGTCTGCGGCCGTCCGCGGTGCCGAGTGAGGGAACCAGGGGGATCAGGGCCTCGGTGGGCTCCCGGACGTTGAGCGCCCGCAGTGCGTCGATCTTCGTGTGGCTGTCGGTGCCGTCGGTGCCGTCGGCGGCCAGCAGGGCGAGCAGTTCCTCTTCGCTCAGAGCCTCCAGTGACGGCCGCGGAGCGAACGGGGAATCCCGCACCTCGATTCCGAACCGGGTCCAGACCTCGGAAGACGACGGAAGGTGTTCCTCCCCGCCGATCCGGCTCCGCGCGACGTCGCCCAGATCGTCCCACCACTCGGTCGGCCACTCCGTCGAAACCGATTCCAGTACGCGGACCCAGTGCTCGCCCTCCCGGACGTACGCCCGAAGCCCCTCACGGGCTTCCTCCGAGCCGGCCAGGGCCAGCAGCTCGAGCACCGAGGAGGCACGCGACCACTCCTCCTCGCTCCCCGCGAGCTGATCGACGACCGGCGTCGGCGACAGTCCCAAGTCCCGGATCAGCCGGGCCTGGTAAAGGGAGCGGGAGTCCGACTGGTCCCACTTCCAGTCCCGCCGGATCCCGTCGTACACGAACGGTGCGGCGGCCGCCGGGGTCTGCGCGGCGCGTACCGCGCCCAGGCCGCGGCCGCGCTGCAGCAGCCCTTCAAGGCAGTCGGGGGCGGCACGGAGCGGTGTACGGGTCTCGTCGTCATGGCTCATCACCCCGCACCCTGCCCGACCAGGGAGGCGGCCGTCCACGCGATATCGCCGCCCAGCTTCACAACACCTCTGGCCCTTCAGCCCTTGGCGCGGCTCAGGGTCAGGTCCGCCAGGGCCTCGGGCGCGCCCGGCTGGTCGCGGATGCCGGGGAAGGCGTTGACGTCCACGATGAGGGGGGAACCGTCGGCCGTGGCGATGATGTCGACGCCGTAGACGTCCAGTGCGTAGAGCTCGCCGACCCGGCGGGTCAGATCGGCCCATCCCTCCGGGAGGCGGGTCAGGGTCAGGGTCGGGCCGCGGCCTTCCGGGGAGAGTTCCGAACGGCGCAGGGCCGCGAAGACACGGTCTCCGATCGCCCAGAGTTTGTGGTCCCAGCCGTTGTTCGGGGCGAAGTCCTGGACCACCACCGGCTCGTCGGGCCAGCACTCCGCCAACTCCCCGAGGCGGACGCTGTCGTCGACACGCGCCACGAGGTCCTCGCGGCGGCTGTGGCGGCTCTTGACGACGACGGGGGAGCCCAGCGAGACCCCGGCGGCCCACGGCCCGAGCGCGCCGACGGTACGGGTTCCCGCGAACGGCAGCCCGGCCCGGACCGCCAGCTCCGCCATCAGGGTGCGGTCCTGGCAGAGCGTGGTCGCCGCGGCGGAGTTCACCACCGGCGCCCCGAGCCGCTCCAGGCGCCGGGCCAGTTCCAGGCCGGCCGGGGTGTGTGCCTTGAGGAGGTACGCGTCCGCCGGGGCTTCGGGGGCCGCGTCCGGTGCGCCGGGATCCAGCAGCTCCACTCCGTGCCCGGCGGCCCGGAGGAGTCCGGCCGTCGCCGAGAGCAGCGGGTGCCCGGGGTTGTCCGTGATCACACCGATCCTCATACGGGCTCTCCCGTGGGGGCCGCCGGTGCCACCGCCACCGGTGCCACCGCCACCGGTGCCACCGCCGCCGGTGCCACCGCCACCGGAGCCACGGCCGCCGTGGCCTGGACGGGGATCGACATGGTCCGACCGGGCCAGTGCGCGAGGGCGGACCCGGCTTCGGGGCAGGGCCGTGAACCGGCGCCCCGCGCGAGGCCCAGTACCGCGCGGGCCACCCGGGCCGCCGCGTCGGGGACCTGACGGAAGCTCGGGAAGTCGTTCACGTCCACGACCACCGGCCCGTCGGGCCCCAGCAGCACGTCCACCCCGTACAGGTCGAGGCCGTAGACCTCCCCGACCCGCGCGCCGATCTCCGCGATCTCCGCGGACAGCGGGACGAGGCGCTCCGGGACGGAGGTGTCCGGATGCAGGGGAGAGCGGCGTTCCGTGGCGAAGAGCTCCCCGCCGACGGCGTACACCTTGAGGTCGGTGCCCGAGTTCGGGACGTACGGCTGGGCGACGAGCATGCCCTCGCCGGCCAGTTCGGGGAGCATCGCGGCCAGCCGCTCCGGCGAGGGGACCAGGTGGACGGCGCGCCCGGAGCTGCCGTCGGCGGGTTTGACGACCAGCGGGTACTCCGTCGCCGGGATCTGCGCCAGCAGCTCCGGCCGGGCCGCCGCGTAGGTCGGCGGCAGCGGCAGTCCGCGGCCGCGCCCGATGGCGGCGGCCAGCGCCTTGTCCCGTACGCCCCGGATCGCGCGGGCGTCGTTGACGGTGGTCGCCCCGGCCGCGGCGGCGGCTTCGAGCAGGGTCAGACCGGGGCCGCCGGACACCGTCTTGAGGACCCAGGCGTCATGGGTTCCGGCATCCACGGCCTCGCTCATCCTCAGCAGCGAACCCCCGGGCCGCAGCACGTCCACCCGGTGGCCCCAGGCCTTCAGTTGCCGGACCACCTCGTTCGGCATGCCGTCGTGCCGATAGTGCTCCTCCACCAGGAAGCAGAGCCTCATGGACCTTCCCCATATTCCCCGGACGTCCGCCGATCCCGTCCGGCGAGTTGTGACGTCACAGGATGTCATGGTCCGCAATGTGATGATCGGTCCCTGTGCGCGGCAACCCGCAAGGACGCCGCGAGGGGGCGGGTTTCGCGTCCCGTCGTCGTCCGGTCGTCGTCCGGTTGCGGCCCGCCGGTCGTCCGTCCGCCGCCCGTCCGCAGTCCGCCCGCCGTCCGACCACCGAGACGCGGGTGGACCGGGTGGCGCGAGCTCGCGATTTCCCTTCCGGCCAAAGTGCTACAGAAGGACCCTTACCGGTCGCGGTTGAGTGGAAAACTTGTCAGGGGCTGCCCAAAGCGATCAACAACTCTCCTATAGTGAGGCCTCGTTGCCAGGAACCTTCTCCTCCATTTACGCCCGGTATGAGGCTTTGATTGATGACGGCGTCGCCCTCCCCCCTTCGCCCCTCCGCGCTGGCCCTGCTGATCACCGCAGTCGCCGGCGGCGCGCTCACCACGGCGGCGGTGGCCGCGGCCCCGTCGTCCATCGCCACCGCCCTCGGCTGGTTCGCCGGCGCGGGCGTTCTGTTGCTCGCGGTATCGGCCTTCGCCGTGACCTGGTGCATGCGCACCTCCCGGGTCCAGCGCGGCCGGATCACCGCGCTGGCCGCCGAACTGGCCGCCCGTGACGGGCACATCGCCCGGCTGATCGCCGACGCGACCCGTGACGCGGCCGCGCACACCGCCGAACGCTCCCGCCTCACCGGCGAACACGCCGCCGTACTCGACCGGCTGACGGCCGAGCACGCCGCCGTGCTGGAGCACCTGACGGGCACGCACTCCGCCGAACTCGACGGACTGGCCGCCGCCCAGAACGCCTCCCGCGAACGGCTCGGCGCGGAGCTGCGCCGAGCCGAGTCGGGCCGGGCCGCCGCCATGGCCGCGGCCGCCAACGCCGCCGGCCGGATGCAGGCCCTGGCCACGGGGATGCTCGCCGACCTGCGCGACATGGAGCACCGGCACGCCGACGAGAACGTCCTCGGCGACCTGCTCCACCTCGACCACCGCACCGCCCAGGCCGGCCGCCTCGCCGACTCCATCGCCGTGCTGACCGGGGCCCGTTCGGGGCGCCGCTGGGCCAAGCCGATCGTCATGGAGTCGATCCTGCGCGGCGCGATGGGCCGCATCGGCGGCTACCAGCGGGTCAGGCTCCACTCCACCAGCGACGCCGCCGTCGCCGGGCACGCGGCCGAGGGTGTCATGCACGCACTCGCCGAACTCCTCGACAACGCGGCCAACTTCTCCCCGCCCACCGCCGAAGTCCACGTCTACGTCGAGGAGGTGCCGTCGGGGATCGTCATCACCGTCGAGGACAGCGGCCTCGTCATGAGCGAGGTCCAGCTGCGCCGCGCCGAACAGGCCGTGACCGCCGCCTCCCTGGACCTGGCCGGACTGTCCGGGACCCGGCTCGGCCTCGCCGTCGTCGGCCGGCTCGCCCGCAAGCACGGACTGACCGTCTCCTTCCGGCCCTCCGCCCGCGGCGGTACGGGCGCCCTGATGATGCTCCCGCAGGAGCTGATCAGCCGCACGCCCGGCGAGACCCCCGCCGCGCCGCTCGCCATCCCGGCGCAGCCGTCCGCCCCGGCCGCGCCGCGGGCACCCGCCGCGTCCGCCGCTCCCGCCGGGTCCGAGCCCGAGGCCGTGCACGACACCGCCGCCGGTCAGGAAGACACCGTCCGCGCGCAGGACCGTACGGCGATGGACGACGGGACCGCGGTCCCCGGCGCGGCCGGCCCGGGCACCGGCACCGGAGAAGGCGCCGACTCCGAATCCACCGGCGAGCACCCGCACTTCGGCGACAGCGGCCTGCCCCAGCGCCGTCGCGGCCGGACCCTGGCCGCCGCCCACCCCGAGGGCGCCGACGGCGCGGCCACCGATCCCCGCACGGCCCCGGCCACCGGCTCCGCCCCCGGCGGCGCGTCCCGGTCGGCCGCGCGGTTCGGCAGCTTCCGCCAGGCCGTACGGGGCACCGGGACACCGGGCGCGGCAGACGCCGGAGCCCCGGGCGGCCCCGGCGAAGAGCAGCAGCCCGCGCACACCACAGACCCGGAAGGCAACACGCGATCATGACCGGCTTCACCACCGACGAGACGCTCAACTGGCTCCTGGAAGGCCTCCTGGAGCGCACACCGGGCGCCCGCCACGCCCTCGTGCTCTCCCGCGACGGCCTCAAGCTGTGCCGCACGCCCGAGCTCTCCGTCGACCAGGCCGACCAGCTCGCCGCGATCGCCGCCGGCATCCAGAGCCTGTCCCACGGGGCGTCCATCGAGTTCGGCGACGGCACCGGCGGAGTCCGCTCGGCCATGGCCGAGTTCTACGGCGGGATCCTGTTCATCGTCGAGGCCGGCGAGGGCGCGCACCTGGCGCTCGTGGCCAACGAGGACGCCGACGCCGGACTGGTCGGCCACAACATGTCCGAACTGGTCGAGCAGCTCGGCGAACACCTCATCGCCAGGCCCCGGGGATGAGCCGGACCCGGCCGGGCCGGGACGATTCGCCGGACCGGCTCTACACCCTCACCGGTGGCCGCAGCCGCTCCGGATCCGATGTCTTCGACCTGGTCACCCTGGTCGTCGCCGAAAGCGATCCGGTGCCCGGCATGCAGTCCGAGCACGCTGCGATCCTGCGCATGTGCCAGTTCCCGACGGCCGTCGTGGAGATCGCGGCCGAGCTCGGACTGCCGGTGTCGATCGTACGGATCCTGCTGGCCGACCTGCTCGCCACCGGACGGATCCGCGCCCGGCACCCGCGTACGGCGAACTCGGCGTACAGCTTTACCGACCCCGACATCCTGGAGCAGGTGCTCGTTGGACTCCGCAATCTCTGACGCGACGATCCCCGAATCCGCGTCGCCGACCCCGGCCGGCGAGTACCG
Organism: Streptomyces sp. NPDC099050; assembly: GCF_044759865.1. Lineage (NCBI taxonomy): Bacteria > Bacillati > Actinomycetota > Actinomycetes > Kitasatosporales > Streptomycetaceae > Streptomyces > Streptomyces sp. NPDC099050. The sequence continues at coordinate 590,659 of NZ_JBIWAE010000001.1, forward strand.
GGCCTCCGAGTACCGGGCCACCGAACCGGCCCGGCCCCGCCAGGCACTGCGCAGCACGGCCGACAACGGGCTGAAGATCGTCATCGTGGGCGGTTTCGGCGTCGGCAAGACCACGATGGTCCGCTCGGTCAGCGAGATCCGCCCGCTGAACACCGAAGAGACCATGACCAAGGCCGGCGAGGCCGTGGACGACACCCACGGGATCGCCGGGAAGAGCGCCACCACCGTGGCCTTCGACTTCGGGCGCATCACCCTCGACGCCCGCAACGTGCTCTACCTGTTCGGCGCCCCCGGCCAGGAGCGGTTCTGGTTCCTGTGGGACCGGCTCTTCTCCGGCACCCTCGGCGCGGTCGTCCTCGTCGACACCCGGCGCCTGGCGGATTCCTGGTACGCCATCGACCGGCTCGAACACCACGGCACGCCCTTCGTCGTGGCCTGCAACGACTTCGGCGGCCCCGAGCACACCCCGGAGCAGATCCGCGCCGCCCTGGACCTGCCCGACGCCATCCCGCTGGTGTTCTGCGACGCCCGCTCCCGGGAGTCCAGCAAGCAGGTCCTGATCTCCCTCGTCCAGCACCTCCAGACGGCCGCGCTGTCGAGCAACCGACCGAGTCTCCAGCAGAGCCCCCTGTCCCAGACCCCGGAGCCCACCCCGTGACCTGCCCCGCCGCCCCCGAGCACCAGCCCGTCTACCTCGGCGGCCCCCGGTTCCAGACCGACCCCGCCGAGCTGTACCGCGAGATGCGGCGCGACCACGGCGCCGTCGCCCCGGTCGTCCTCGACGGGGACGTACCGGCCTGGCTGGTCCTCGGCTACCGCGAACTGCACCAGGTCACCAGCGACCCCGTGCTGTTCTCCCGGGACTCCGAGCTGTGGAACCAGTGGGAGCGCATCCCCGCCGACTGGCCGCTGCTCCCGATGATCGGCCGGCGCCAGCCGTCGATCCTCTACACCGTCGGCGAACGCCACCGCGAGCGGGCCGCGGTCATCTCCGAGGCCCTCGAAGCCGTCGACCCCTTCGAACTCAAGGGGCACGCCGAGCGGTTCGCCGACGAGCTGATCGACGAACTGTGCGGCAAGGGTTCCTGCGACATCGTGGGGGAGTACGCGATGCTGCTCCCGCTGCGCGTCCTCGCCCGCCTCTACGGGTTCTCCGACGCGCAGGGCCCCGGACTCGTGCGCGCCATGAACGACATGATCAACGGGCGGGAGGGCGCCCTGGAAGGCCAGCAGCACCTCGCCGAGTCGATGTTCGCCCTGCTCTCCGCCAAACTCTCCGAGCCCGGCCCCGACGTGGTCTCGCGGATGCTCGCCAACCGGTCCGGCTTCACCGTGGAGGAGGTCGCCCAGGACCTCATGGTCATGATGGCCGCGGGCCACCAGCCCACCGCCGACTGGATCGGCAACTCCCTGCGCCTCATGCTCACCGACGACCGCTTCGCCGCCTCCCTCGCGGGTGGCCGGCACAGCGTCGGCGAGGCCATGAACGAGGTGCTGTGGGAGGACACCCCCACCCAGAACGTGGCCGGCCGCTGGACCTCGCGCGACACCCACCTGGGCGGACAGCGCATCGCCGGCGGGGACCTCGTCCTGCTCGGCATCGGCGCCGCCAACACCGACCCGCACGTACGCACCGACGCCGGCGAACTGACCGGCGGCAACAACGCCTTCTTCTCCTTCGGGCACGGCGAACACCGCTGCCCCTTCCCCGCGCAGGAGGTCGCCGAGGTCATCGCGCGCACCGGCATCGAGGTGCTCCTCGACCGGCTGCCCGACGTGGACCTCGCCGTACCCGCCGGGGACCTGTCCCGCCGCCCCTCGCCCTGGCTGCGCGGCCTCACCACGCTTCCCGTGACCTACACCCCGACCCCCGCCCTTGGAGCCACCCGATGACCTGCCCGATCGACCACTCCGGCCCCGCGGCCATCGTCCTGGACCCCTTCGTCGCCGACCTCGAGGCCGAGAGCGCCGCACTGCGCGCCGCGGGTCCCCTGGTCCAGGTCGTCCTCCCCGGTGACGTGTCGGTGTACGCCGTCACGCACCACGCCGAGGCCCGCAAGCTGCTCACCGATCCCCGGATCGTCAAGGACATCGACGTGTGGGGCGCCTGGCAGCGCGGCGAGATCCCGATGGACTGGCCGCTGATCGGCCTCGCCAACCCCGGCCGCTCGATGCTCACCGTGGACGGCGAGGACCACCGCCGGCTGCGCACCCTGGTCGCGCAGGCCCTGACCGTACGCCGGGTCGAGAAGCTGCGCGCCGGCATCGAGGCGCTCACCACCGGGATGCTGGACAAGCTGGCCGCGCTGCCGGCCGGCGAGACCGTCGACCTCAAGGCGCAGTTCGCGTACCCGCTGCCGATGAACGTCATCAGCGACCTGATGGGCGTCGACGCCGAGGAACACCCGCGGCTGAAGGCGCTGTTCGAGAAGTTCTTCTCGACGCAGACGCTGCCCGAGGAGGTGCCGCAGATGATGGCGGACCTCGGCGCGCTGTTCTCCCGCATCGTCGAGGCCAAGCGCGAGAACCCGGGCGACGACCTCACCAGCGCCCTCATCGAGGCCTCGGAGGACGGTGACCACCTCACCACCGAGGAGATCACCAACACCCTCCAGCTGATCGTCGCCGCCGGTCACGAGACCACCATCAGCCTGATCGTCAACGCGGTCGTCGCCCTGGAGACCCACCCGGTCCAGCGCGACCTGGTCCTCAAGGGCGAGGTCTCCTGGGAGAACGTGATCGAGGAGACCCTGCGCTGGTCCAGCCCCACCTCGCACGTCCTGATCCGCTTCGCCACCGAGGACGTGGAGGTCGGCGACCGGATCCTGCCCAAGGGCGAGGGCCTGATCGTCTCCTTCGGCGCGCTCGGCCGCGACGAGGCCCAGTTCGGCGAGACGGCGGGGGAGTTCGACGCCGCCCGCACCCCGAACCGGCACATCTCCTTCGGTCACGGCCCGCACGTCTGCCCCGGCGCGGCCCTCTCCCGCCTGGAGGCCTTGGTGGCCCTCCCGGCCCTCTACGCCCGCTTCCCGGACCTCACCCTGGCCGTCCCGCCGGCGGAGCTCCGCAACAAGCCGATCCTCACCCAGAACGACCTCTTCGACCTCCCGGTCCGCCTGGCCTGACCGCCGGGTGCCCCGCCCCCTCGGTGCAGGAGGGGGCGGGGGCAGTCGTTTTAATCGGATGTGCTGACGGGGCACGGTTGTTAGGTTCACCGTGTGCCGAAGCTGAATCAGATCATCGCAGTCGAAAAGGGCGTCAAGTCCAAGGCCCTCCAGGAGCTCACCCAGGCTCACCAGGACGTGCAGAAGCCCGCCCTGCTGGCCGGCATCTCCCGGACCTACCAGCCCAAGGACGAGGAGGGCGAGCAGCTCCCGCCCGAGTCCACCCGGGTCCAGATCAAGGCGGAGGACGCCCTGCGGGCGACCGCCTCGACGCTCACCCGGCTCTTCGACGTGACCGCGACGAAGGACTGGGCGAACCGGTCCGCGGTCGCGGACGTGGTGGTCGACGGCACGGTCCTGCTGGCGCAGGTGCCCGTCCCGTACCTGCTGTTCCTGGAGAAGCAGCTCACCGACCTGCACACCTTCGTGCGCAAGCTGCCGGTGCTCGACGCCTCCGAGTCCTGGAACCTGGACCCTTCGACGGACGCCTGGAAGACGGACGCCGTGCGGACCATCCGCACGAAGAAGGTCCCGCGCAACCACGTGAAGGCCGAGGCCACGGAGAAGCACCCGGCGCAGGTCGAGGTGTACTACGAGGACGTGGCCGTCGGCTACTGGACCACCGTGAAGTTCTCCGGCGCGCTGCCCGCCCGGCGGGTCAACGAGCTCCTCGACCGGGTCGAGAGGCTCCAGCAGTCCGTCAAGTTCGCCCGCGAGGAGGCGAACAACACCGAGGTCACCGACCAGCGGATCGGTGACGCGGTATTCGGCTACCTCTTCGGGTAGCCCCCACATTCGCCCCCCGTCGCGAGCGGGGGGTGCGCGATGAGCGCAAGCTGAAACTGATGTTGAAGCTGATCCAGGGGTGTCAGTTGGGGGTTCGAATCCCTCCCCCCGCACACGTGCGGGGGTGGCCCAAGTCCGGTAGAGGCGGCCCCGTCAAACTCAGATTCTCGCTCCAGTCTCAGTATTCGCCGCCGAACACCGGATCGACCGAGCGCGGGCGAACATCGACGGATAGGGGTTCAAGTCCCTTCGGCGCCTCTCTCGTGGCGCTGTAGTTCAACGGCAGAACACGTCGATCTCAAGATGACCCGCGGTTCTTAAACGCCGCCGGTGTGCGCAAATGGGTGGCAAGCTGGAGCCCGGGAGCTGGACATGCTCCCGGGTTCCGTCACGTTCGGCGCCCTGTGTGCGCGCCGCTACGCGGGCATCGGTACCGAGACGAACGACGTGCCCGACTCGTTCTCCACCAGGACCGCCCGGACGTCCGCCGGGTCCACCGCCGCCGAGCCGTCCAGCGCCGCGCCCTTGCCCTCGCCGTGCTCCGCGGAGCCCACCACCCAGCCGCCGGCCGTGGTGCGCGTACCGTCCCGGGAGACCACGACGATGCGGCAGCGCTCGCCCGCCGGGATCCCCGTCACCGCGGCGTGGACCCTTACCCACTTGGCCGCCGGCGTCACCCGTACGGTCATCCGCGCGCCCGTGCCCGCATCCGTCGCGGAGGCCACCTTGGTCCCCGCCGCGGGCGGCGAGGGCTCGGCCGAGACCGTCGGCAGCGGCCGGGCCTCGACCGTGACGTTCTCCCCGCCCAGCTGCGTACCGGCCCAGAAGACGGCCGTCAGTGAGGCCGCGACGGCCAGTCCCGTGAGGGCCGTCCGGCGCCGGCGCGCCCCGTCGACCTCCTGGCGCATCTGGCGCAGGGTGCGCTGGAGCAGCAGGTCCCCGCCCTGTGGCGGACCGTCGAGGAACGCCTCGGGGGGCACCTCGCCCAGCGCCGCCTCCATCTCGCGCAAAGCCGTCACCTCCTGACGGCACTGCACGCAGCCGTCCACGTGTTCCTCGACCCGGCGCACCTCCGCGTCGTCCAGGACGCCGAGTACGTACGGGCCGAGCAGTTCCTCCTCGTGCCGCTGCCCGTTCATGCCACCACCTCCTGCAGTCCGCCGGGCCGCGGAGACGGGCCGCCCGTGCGTGTGCTGTCCCCGAAGACTTCTCTGAGCGCCTTGAGCGCGTAGTGCGAGCGCGATTTCACCGTGCCGGCCGGGATGCCGAGGGTGTCCGCCGCCTCGGCGACGCTCTGCTGGCGGTAGTACAACTCCGTCAGCACGTCGCGGTGTTCCGGCGACAGCCGGTCCAGGGCGCCCAGTACGGTCATCGTGTCCACGACCGCGTCGGCGTGGTCCGCCTCCACCGGTGGATGGGCCGGGGACCCCGACACCTCCGGCGGCCGGGCCGCCTTGGCCCGGTACCGGTCGGTGATGATGTTGCGGGCCACCGTGAGCAGCCAGCCGCGTACGGAACCCTTCCCGTTCACCAGGACCTCGGAGTGGCGCCAGGCCCTGATCAGGGTCTCCTGTACGACGTCCTCGGCCGTGGCCCGGTCCCCGGTCAGCCGGGTCGCGTACGCGAGCAGGGCGTGGCCGTGCTCCTCGTACACGGACTTGATCAATGCCTCGTCGGTCGAGCCCCGCCGAGTGCGGGGCCACAGTGGTCCGGCCATCTCACCCTCTCCGTCTTCCTCGCTTACGTGGTGCGGTCACAACACGCCGCGCACGGGCACCGGGTTCACGTGACCTGCGTCACCCGGGGCCGGTGGGGCGCGGAGCGGTCAGGTACGGCAGGTGCGGCCCTGGTTGAGGCAGTCCACGATCTCGTCCATCCGCGGGCCGGTCATCACGTTCACGAACATCCCGTGGTCGGTCTTGGGGCTGTGCCGCTGCTCGGGGAAGGAGTCCAGGGCGATGGGCGCACCGGCGGGCACCTCGTAGGCGAGGGAGATCCGCAGGCGCGGTACGGGGAAGGTGTCCTGCGGGCAGACCCCGTTCGCGGCAGGGAAGCGCAGGTGGGCGCGGTGCCCGGGGCTGGCGGTGTCCAGGCCGTTCCAGCAGCTCGGGAAGGTGAGCGTACGGGTGAGGCGCTCACCCCGAGGGCAGCGCGGATAGCGGGTGGTGGAGCGGTCGGGGGCGCCGGAACAGCCCCAGCTCGCCCGTACGTCCTCGTCGGAGTCGGCGGTGAGGGCCACCGCGTCACCGGTCAGCGCGCGCAGGAACCGGGGCATCGCCACCACTTTGCCCACCGGACTGCCGAGGAACTCCACGGACACCGCCGCCTCCGGCAGGATCGCGCCCGCGTTTCCGTGGCCCGCGGTGCCCTCGTGCGGCCGCTCGCCCGGCCGGTCCGTGCGGCGCAGCACCGGCCAGTAGTAGGTGGAACGGTCTCCGCCCGCGCAGCTGGTGGCGGCCGCGTCCAGGGAGGCCTCGGTGGAGAAGGCGTCGGTGGACAGGTTGCCGACGTAGCCGTGCGTGTGGTGGGCGCCGGAGCGCAGGCCCGGGGAGACGACGAGGTTGTCCTCGTTGTAGTGGCCCTCCGCGTTGCGGCCGCAATCCACCGACACCCGGCCCGCGGCGGCCTGCTGACCGGCCGCGGGGGGCTCGGCGGGCCCGGGCGGAACCTCCCGGAAGTTCACGAAGTCGGCGGGCACGGGACCGGATCCGGCCGCCGGCGGGCGCGGACCGCCCGCGCGCGCGGCGCCCAAGACGGCGGCGGTCAGTCCGCCGCCCAGGACCAGGCAGATCAGCAGCGTGAGCAGTCGGCGTTCGTTCCCCATGCGGGTCACGGTTGCCGCCGACCCCCGCCCCCGTCAACCGGGCGTCCGCAGGGCGGTCGGCCGCCGCCGCCGGGCCGGAGCGCCGGGATCCGTTGAAGGTGTCGCACGCGCGGGCCCCGCGGCCCGGGGGCCGCAACCTTTGCCCCCGTTTGGCCGTTCCTACGGCGAAGCAGCCTTCTCGCGCGACCCGCATCGCAAGGAGGGAACACCGCCGTGCCCGCTGCCAACCACCTCCTGCACCGCCTGATCAGGGAAACCGGCTGGACTTACGAAGCCCTGGCCCGGCGGCTCAACACGAGCGCGCGGGCGACCGGGCTCACCACCGGGTACGACCGGACCTCGGTCGCCCACTGGCTGCGCGGCAGCACCCCGCGCGATCCCGTCCCCGGTCTCCTCTGCGAGATCCTCGCCGCCCGGCTGGACCGGCCCGTGGGCCCGGCCGACATCGGCATGCACCAGGCGGGTCTGCACCACACCGCCACGAGCCGCACCGCCACGAGCCGCACCGCCACGAGCCGCCCCGGCGCGAACGGCACCGGCACCAAAGGCGCCGGTGCCAACGGAGCCGGTACCGACGGCGCCGACCGCACCGCCCCGGAGCGTGCGGACACCGATCCGGCCGGCCGCGATGCGGCTCCCGGACCGCACGCCCTGGCGGCGGAGCTCCTCGCCACCGTGCCCGGTCTGTACCCGCACCGCAGGCCCCGCGGGGGCGGCGAGGTGCACCGGGTCCCCGGACAGCGCGAGCGCGCCGGAGCCCCGTCGGGGGCCGACGCCGGACAGGTCCCCGCCATCCCCGCCCTGTCCCACACCGAACTGCGCCGGGCCGCCGAGAGCTTCTTCACCGGCCAGGTCGACGCCCTCGGCGGGGACGCCACCGCGCCCGTGCTCCTCGCGTACCTCCGGAGCACCTTCCGTACGGCCCTGACCGCCCCCGGGGACGAAGGCCGCCTGTCCGCCCTGGAGATCGGCCACGCGGCGCGCACGGTGCTCCTCCTGGCCCGCAGCTACGCCGACCAGTGCTCCTTCACCGAGGCGCGGCGGACCCTGAGCCGGGCCGTCTCCCTCGCCGAGCTCGCGGAGGAGCCCTCCACCCAGGCCATCGCCCTGCGCATGCTCAGCCAGGACGCCCTCGACCAGAACCAGCCGGCCGTCGCGCTCTCCTACGTGCGCCAGGCACTGGAGATCGCCCCGCGCGCCCCCGACGCCGTACGGGTCTTCGTCGCCGCCCAGGCGGCCCAAGTGCACGCGGCCCGGGGGGACCGGGCGCAGGCCCTGGCCTGGCTCGACGCCGCCGACCGGGCGCAGGGAGCGGCCGTGGGCGAGCCCGACCCCTTCCACACCTACCGCCCGGCCGCCCTGGAGTTCAAGCGCGCGGTGGTCCTCGGCCTGCTCGGGGACCATCCCGCGGCCCACGCCGCCCTGGACGCCTCGCTGGCCTCGCGCCCCGTCCAGCAGGAACGCGCGATCATGCTCACCCACGTGGAACGGGCCCGGCTGTACCGGCTCGGCGGCCGGGAGCGGGAGGCCGCGGCCGAACTGCGCTACGCCGAAGCCCTCAACCGGGGCGTCCATTCCCCGCGCGCCGCCCGCGAGATCCAGCTCCTGGGCGCGGGCGCACACCCCAGCTGAGACCGGGGCCCGCACGGGACGAAACCTTCCGGCGGGGCCCCGGCCCGGCCCGGCGGGAGCCGCGTTCAGGCCGGCCGGAACCCGTTCAGGCCGGCAGGCCCCCGGCGGGGCCGCCGCTCAGGCCGGCAGCGCCGCGTCGAGCTCGATCACATCGGCGGGTCCCGCGCGGAACGCGGGACTCGCCGCGTCCGCCGCGATCATGTGCGGGGTGACGTCGTGCGCGGCGAGAGCCGCTCGCGAGGACTACTCCTCGAGGAGCGCGAACCGGTCCGGATCGCCGCTCACCGGGTGCATGTCGTAGCGGAGGCAACCCTCCTCGGCGCGGACGACCGGCGCGAGGCGCTCGTAGGCCTCCCGCTGCTCCCGGCCGCGGCCCGGGAGGGTGGTGATGAGGATCAGGAGTCGAACTGTCGAAGGCATGGGCCGAAGACTAGATCGACCGGACCGGGCGGCGGAAAGGCATTTCCCGCGGCCGGGCCGCGGCCGGGCCACCGCCGGGCAACCGGCAGGCCCCCGCATGGCCACCGCCCGGCCCCGCATGGCCGGTGCGGTTCTTGCCCGGTCCGGGCCGACCGCGCAGAGTTGTCCCGTATGACATCCGAACAGCTCCTGCGTGCCCTCGCCCGTACCCGCGCCTCCCTCGACGGATCCGAGGTCACCTTCTGGTGGACCGGCGACGTCCACGCCTGGGCTCCCGGCGAGCCCTACCGGCGGCTCTTCGGATTCGAAGGCCTCAACGTGGCCCGGCTGGTGGAGGACGAGACGCCGGGGACCTACCAGCTGCTCACCCGCGAGGCCGCGTTCTACCTGGATCCGCTGACCCGCGAGATCCTGGAGACCTGGGAGGACAAGCCGGTGGTCCACGTCTGGAACGACCCCGCGAACCAGAAGTGGCGTCCCTTCCCGGTCCCCCTGACCGAACTGGGCGACCAGGTCTGCTTCAGCCTGGAGATCCCGCTCGCCTACCCCTCCCCGCTGCCCGTGGCGCAGTACCCGGCGAACTCGGGCGACGACACCTACCGGGCCTTGGAACTCTTCCAGTTCTTCGCTCCCGCCTCGGTCCTCGCCACCGACGAGCCCAGCATGCCGTCCACCATGTCCTGGACCCGGATGTCGCCCTGGCTGCCCTGGATGGAACAGGGCCCGCGTCCCGGCGGTCTCGCCTTCCACTGCCGCGGCCGCAAACTCGCCTCCTACGCGGAGGTCCCGGAGCGGACCCGCGCGTACATCGCGGCCCGCCACCCGGAGTTCGCCCACGCCCCCGAGAAGTGGACGGAGCCGAACGAGACCAGCTGGACGTACTTCCGGCGGCTCAACCCGCCGGCGGACCGCCCGGACGCCTGAGGCACCCGGCCCCGGGGGGCGCGTCTCGGCCCCCGGCCGCTCGGCCCCCGACCGCTCAGCCGCCGGCCGCTCAGCCCCCGACCGCTCAGCCGCCGGCCGCGAACCGGTCGAGGGAGCCGAGCACGTGGTCGAGGGTGGCCGATCCGCCCAGGTGTCCCGCCTCCTCCACCACGGTCAACTCCGCGCCGGGCCAGGCACGGGCCAGCTCCCAGGCCGTGTCGAGGGGGCTGCCCATGTCGAGCCTGCCGTGGATCAAGACGCCCGGGATCCCGGCCAGCCGGTGGGCCCCGCGCAGCAGTTCGCCCTCCTCCAGCCACGCACCGTGCGAGAAGTAGTGCGAGCAGATGCGGACGAGGGCTATCCGGGCCGCGGGCGGCCGGCCGGTGTACGGCGAGGAGGCGCCTTTCGTCTCGCCGGACAGCACGGCGTCCTCCCAGGCGCACCAGTCCGCCGTGGCCTTCGCCCGCACCTCCTCGTCGGGATCGGCCGCCAGACGCGCGTACGCCCCGACGAGGTCTCCGTCGCGCGCGACGCCGCCCGATCCGGCGACGAAGCGCTCCCACTCCTCGGGGAAGTACCGCCCGACGCCGCGGTAGAGCCAGTCGATCTCCGCGCGCCGGGTGGTGGTGACGGCCGCGATGACGATCTCGCAGACTCGCTCCGGGTGCCGCTCGGCGTAGGCCAGGATCAGGGTGGAGCCCCACGAGCCGCCGTACAGCAGCCAGCGGTCGATGCCGAGGTGCTCGCGGAGCCGCTCCATGTCGGCGACCAGGTGGCCGGTGGTGTTGTGCCGCATGTCGGTCGCCGGATCGCTCGCGTGGGGGGTGCTGCGGCCGCAGCCCCGCTGGTCGAACAGGACCACCCGGTAGCGGGCCGGATCGAAGAGCCGGCGGGCGTTCTCGGTGCACCCCGACCCCGGACCGCCGTGGACCACGAGCGCGGGCTTCCCGTCCGGATTGCCGCAGACCTCCCAGTAGACGGCGTTGCCGTCGCCGACATCGAGCATCCCCTTGTCGTAGGGCTCGGCCGGCGGATAGAGCTCTGCCACGGTTCTGACCTCCTCATTTCCCCGCTCCGGACAGCCGTTCGCCGGCGGCCCGCCGGGAGCTCCGGCCACCCTACGACGGCCCCCGCAGGGTGCGGACAAGGGTTTTCCCCGTATCGCGTTCACCGCCGCTTTGCCTACTGTCTGCCCACCGGCGATCCTCCCCGCTCCGAACAGCCCCCGCGCCCACCCCACATGGCGTGAAGCTGGAGGTCGGTCCTTCGCCGGTGCCACCGTTGCCCGGCCCCGACGCCGCGGCGGGCGACGACGTGGTGTGCAGCTGCGGTGGCCGGGCGGGTTTGACCAGCCCGTCCCGGCCCCGCCGCCGCCGGTCAACCTCCCACACTGCACCAACCGGCCGTCCCGGCGCGTTCTGTGGCGGCCCGCGAAAGGGAACACCGTGCACGCATCCAGACGAAGCAGGCTCATATCCGTGGTGGCGATGTCCGTCACCCTGCTCGCCGGCACCGCCACCACCTCCCTGGCGCTGTCCGCCGCGGATCCCGCCCCCGCCGCGCGGACCCTCCCCGCCGCCGGCGCCCCCACCGCCGCGGCCCCCGCCGAGAACCTCATCGTCGGGTACAAGAGCACGGCCGCCGAGGCCGGATCGAACACCGCCGCCGCCGCCGACGTGGCGGCCAAGGGCAAGAAGGCCTCGAAGAAGGCGAAGTTCGAGCGCCGCCTCGGCACCGGAGCCGCCCTCGTCACCCTCGGTACCCCGGCCGACGCGGCCGCTGTCATGGCCCAGTTCCGCGCCGACCCCGACGTCGCCTACGTCGAGCCCGACTCCCGCGCCTACGCCCTCGCCGTCACCCCCAATGACACCGAGTACGCCAAGCAGTGGGACCTCTTCGAGCCCACCGCCGGCATGAACGTTCCGGCGGCCTGGGACAAGACCACCGGTTCCGGCGTCACGGTCGCCGTGATCGACACCGGCTACGTGGCCCACTCCGACCTGGCCCCGAACGTCGTGGCCGGCTACGACTTCATCGCCAGCTCCACCGCCGCCCGCGACGGAAACGGCCGTGACAACAACCCGGCCGACCAGGGCGACTGGAGCGCCGCCGGCGAATGCGGCACCGGCTCCACGGCCAGCAACTCCTCCTGGCACGGCACCCACGTGGCGGGCACCATCGCGGCCGCCACCGGCAACACCAAGGGCGTCGCGGGCATCGCGTACGGTGCGAAGATCCAGCCCGTCCGCGTGCTCGGCAAGTGCGGCGGTGCCACCTCGGACATCGTCGACGCCATCACCTGGGCCTCCGGGGGCTCCGTATCGGGCATCCCGGCGAACGCCACCCCCGCCAAGGTCATCAACATGTCGCTCGGCGGCTCGGGCGCCTGCACCGCCACCTACCAGAACGCGATCAACGCCGCCGTCGGCCGTGGCTCCACCGTCGTGGTGGCCGCGGGCAACAGCAACGCGAACGCGTCCGGGTTCTCGCCCGCCAGCTGCAACAACGTGATCAACGTGGCCTCCACCAACCGCACCGGAGACCGCTCCTTCTACTCCAACTACGGCACGATCATCGACGTGTCCGCCCCGGGCGGTGAGACCCGCCGCGCCACCGACACGCCCGGCACCGTCACCACCCCGGAGAACGGCATCCTCTCCACCCTGAACGACGGCACCACCACCCCCGGCGCCGAGATCTACAAGCCGTACCAGGGCACCAGCATGGCCGCCCCGCACATCGCGGGTCTCGCCGCGCTCCTCGTCTCCGCCAAGCCCTCGCTCACCCCGGCGCAGGTCGAGTCGGCCATCAAGACGAACGCCCGTCCGCTCGCCGGCACCTGCACCGGCGGCTGCGGCACCGGTCTCGCCGACGCGGCCGCGACCGTGACGGCCGTGACCTCCACGCCCACCACCCCGTCCTTCGAGAACACCGCGGACGTCACCATCGCCGACAACGCCACGGTGGAGAGCCCCATCACCGTCAGCGGGGTCACCGGTAACGCCCCGGCCGCCCTGAAGGTCGGCGTGAACATCGTGCACACCTACATCGGTGACCTCAAGGTCGATCTGATCGCCCCCGACGGCACCGTGTACACGCTCCACAACCGCACCGGCGGCAGCGCCGACAACATCAACCAGACCTACACCGTCAACGCCTCCTCCGAGGTCGCGAACGGCGCCTGGAAGCTGCGCGTCAACGACAACGCCGCCAACGACACCGGCAAGATCGACTCCTGGAGCCTCGGCTTCTGAGCCCGGTCCCGGCCGCACCCGAACCACCCCTGACGGTGCGATAGTACGGACCAAACGAGCCCGCCGGACCTGCCGATACCCCACGTATCGGCAGGTCCGGCGGGTTTTCCTGTCACGTGACTGGAATCTGCGTCACAATCCGGGCCCGCCGGGCATCCGACCTCGTATTGTCGCGTCTCACAGGAAGGCCACAGGAGCGGGCGAGCGAGAGGCTGGTGGCTGTGCGTGGCGGTGGCGACGGGGCACGCTGACACGACGGGCGGACACCCGCCCGTCGGACACGGCGAACTGATCAAGGCGGTCGACCGCGCGCTGACCACGCACGGGCGCGTCCTGCTCACCGGACCCGCGGGCTCCGGCAAGACCGAGGTGCTGCGCGCCCTCACCGAAGCCGCCGCCCTGCGCCACGAGACCGTGCTCGGCCTCGCCCCCGGAGCGACCGACCGGTGGATACCCGAAGCCTCCGCCGCCGCCCTCCTGGCCTCCGTGCCCGCCACCGCGCTGGACAGCCTCTCCGGACCGCAGCGCACCGCCATCGCCCTCCTGCGCCGCGAGGCCGACGCGCCACGGGCCGGGCGGGACCACGTCGCCCTGCGCCTCGCCGTCGTCGAGGTGCTGCGCACCCTCGCCGCCCGCGGACCCGTCCTGCTCGCCCTCGACAACGCCCAGTGGCTCGACGCGGAGAGCACCGACCTGCTCCGCTTCGCCCTGCGCCTGACCCCGCCCCGGGTCCGGGTCCTCGCCGCCGAGTGCGTCCAGGGCGGAGCCCCGCTCTGCGAGCCCCTCTGCGGACCGGACACCCCGCAGATACGGGTCCCCCCGCTCGGCACCGACGAGGTCGCCGAACTGCTGGTGCGCCGCGGGCTCCCGGCCCGCCTCGCCGGCCGGATCCACCAGGCCAGCGGAGGCAACCCGCGCCTCGCCCTGGCGCTGGGCCACTCCCTCGCCGAAGCCGCCGGCTCCCGCGAGGGCGGCGCCCACCACGCCGATCCGCTGCCCGTCTCCGGCCAGGCCCGCGAGGTGGCCCGCCGGCTGCTCGGCGTCGTCCCCGCCCAGGCCCGGCGCACCCTGCTGTTCGCCGCCCTCGCCGCCCGTCCCACCACCGCGCTGCTGCGGCGGGCGGGCCGGCCCGACGCGGAGGCCGAGCTCGCCGTGGCCGAACGGGCCGCGCTGCTCACCGTGGAGGAGGACGGCACCATCCGGTTCACCGCCGGTGCCCTGCCGACGGCGCTGGCCGCCGACGCGGGCTGGCCCGAACGCGCCGCCGCACACGCCGCGCTGGCCGCCGCCGTCGACGACCCGGTCCAGGCCGTACGCCACCGCGCGCTGGCCGTGGACGCCCCCGACGAGGCGCTCGCCGCCGAGATCACCGTGGCCGCAGCCTCCTGCAGACGACGGGGCCAGCGGGCCCAGGCCGCCGAACTCGGGCTGCTCGCCGCCGACCGGACCCCGGGCCACCTGCCCGCCGAGGAGCTCGCGCGGCTCGTCGGCGCCGCCGAGGACGCGGGCTGGGCCGGCCGCGCCGACCTGGCCCGCCGCGCCACCCGCGCCGTGCTCGCCCGCGACGCCTCGCCCGCGGACCGGGTGCGGGCGCGCCTCGCCGTCATCGACGCGGAGGGGCAGGCCCTGGGCTCCCTCGACGAGACCTTCGCGCACGCCGCGGCCGACGCCGAGGGCGACCCCGCGCTGCAGGCCGCCATCCGGCTGAGGGTCGCCTGGAAGCACAACCTCAGTGATGGCGACCCCGTCCTGTCCCGGGACGCCGCCGCGCAGGCCGGCGTACTGGCCCGCAGCGGGGGCGACCAGGTCGCCGAGGCGATGGCGCTGACCGTACGGGCCCGGATGGGCCGCATCCTCGGGGATCCGGACGCCGAGGAGATCCTCGCCGAGGCCCTCGCCCTGCCCGCCCCCGACGTGCCGCTCGGCATGCGCAACGCGCCGCAGTACCTCGCCGTCCGCCACGCCCTCTTCGACGACCGGCTCGCCGACGCCGGACGCCAGCTCCTCGTCCTGCTGCCCGCCGTGCGCCGCACCGGATCCGCCGAGGACGTCTTCGAAGTGCTGCGCAGCCTCACCGAAGTGGAACTGCGCCGGGGCAGGTGCGCGGCCGCCACGGCGCACGCCCGCGACGCCCTGCGGCTGACCGTGGAGGCGGGGCTCTCGCCCGGCCCCGCCTGGTACGTCGCCGCGATGGCCGAGGCCATGGGCGGCGGCTTCCCGCGCGCCGCCGGATACGCCCGGCGCGGGATCCAGGCCTCGGAGGAGGAGCACGACCAGATCTTCCTCTCCCGCGGCCTGTACGTGCTCGGCCTGGTCGAGCTGGCCACGGGCGAGGCCGCGAAGGCCGTCGCCACCCTGCGCCGGGTGGCCGAACTGGAGGCGGCCCAGCAGGTGGTCGACCCCTCGATCCTGCGCTGGCACGGAGAGCTGGCCGAAGCCCTGGTCGCCGCGGACGCGCCCGACGAGGCCGCCGAACTGCAGGCCCGGGTCCGTACGACTGCCCTCGGGCTCGGCCGCACCAGCGTGATCGCCGCCCTGGACCGGGCCCGGGGGCTGTGCCTGTCCGCGCACGGCGAGGCCGAGGCGGCCGTCGCCCTCCTGGAGGACACCGCCGAGCGCTTCGCGGGTCTCGAACTGCCCCTGGAGCGGGCCCGTACGCTGCTCGCCCTGGCCCGAGTGGAGCGCCGCCGCCGCCGGCGCGCGCCTGCCCGCGCCGCCCTGGCGGCGGCCGCCGAGGCCTTCGCCCGGGCCGGCGCGACCCCGTGGGCGGAGCTCGCGCGGGAGCCTTCCCCGTCCGGGAACGAGGGCGGTGGCGGCGGGGCCCGGCCGCTGGCCGCCCTCACGGAGGCGGAGACCCGCCTCGCGGTGCTGGTGGCCCAGGGAGCCAGCAACCAGGAGGCGGCCGCGAAGCTCTTCGTCAGCGTGAAGACCGTGGAGGCCCGGCTGACCCGGATCTACCAGAAGCTCGACGTCCGCTCCCGGGCCCAGCTGGCCACCACGCTGCGACCGCGCTGACCAGGGCCTGTCGTCGAACTCCCGCCTGCCGCGCGACGACAGGCCCTAGCAGCTCAGGTTGTTCCCCGGGGTCACGCCGAGGATCTGGGCGAAGCCCTGGTAGGAGTTGATCCGGCTCTGGACCTGCGCCGGGTTGCCGCCGTTGCACTCCAGGGCGCCGTTGATGGAGCGGATGGTCTCGCCGAAGCCCGCGCCGTTCACCATGGCGGCGTGGGCGGTCATCGTGCCCGGGCCGTTCTGCGTGTTCCAGTACCAGAGGGCCGTCTTCATCGCGACGGCCGGGTCCTGCTCCACCAGGTACGGGTTGGCCAGGAGGTTGATGCCCAGGGCGTCGCCGGCCGCCTTGTAGTTGTAGTTCCAGCTCAGCTGGATGGGCCCGCGGCCGTAGTACGCGGCCTGCCCGGCGGGACAGCCGTAGGGCTGGTTCGCGTCGCAGTAGTGCGGGTAGTTGGCGGTGTTCTGCTCGACGATGTGCACCAGCCCGCCGGTCTCGTGCGAGACGTTGGCCAGGAACGCCGCCGCTTCGCGCCGCCTGACGGTGTCGTCACCGGTGGTGGCGAAGGCCGGGTAGGCCGACAGGGCCGAGACCAGCCCGTTGTAGGTGTAGAAGGGGTTCCGGTTCGGGAACATCTGCTTGAACTGGGCTTCGCTGACCACGAATCCGGACGGGTTGGGGGTGGTCGGGTCCGGGTTCGGGGTCCCGCCCCCTCCGCAGACGCCCTGGTCCGACCAGACGCCCCACTGGCCGGTGGTGCCGGGGGTCTCGCCCTGGGTCCACCACTTGGCCAGCCAGTTGTGGCCGCCGTACGAGGCGGTCGCGCCGCCGGTGTAGACGGCGGAGGTCGCCCACGCGCCGGCGCAGGCGGGAGCCGCGGCGGCGGGGGAGGAGGGGAGGGCGATCGCGAGGCCGAGGGTGACGGCAGCGGTGGCGGCCAGCGAGAGTGCGCGGCGGCGCAGGGTGCGGATCACGGAAGTTCTCCTTCGGTGGGGGGAGTTGCCGTGTCGCCGTGGGGGGCGACGGGCAACGGACGACTGCGCCCACTGAAGCGAGGATGGTCTGGACCTGTCAAGGTCTAGACCAAAACGAAGCGCCGGTGCGCCACCCCGAAGGGCGGTGCACCGGCGCTGTGTCGCGGGGGGTGTGGGTCAGCTGCCGGCGGAGAGGTTGCCGGAGAGGACCGGGATGTTGTCCAGGATGTGCGAAGCCGTCTCGTCACCCTTGGCCTGGGTGGAGTTCTCGGCACACTGCTGGTTCTGCGGGTTGGACGCGATCGGGATGTCCTGGACGCCGACGTTGATCAGCGCCAGGATCGACTGGGCGTTGACCTTCGCGGGCAGGCCGATGCAGAGCTTGTTCAGGGAGCCCTGGACGGCGGACAGCTGCGGGCTCATGGCGCCCTTGGTCTCCTGGTTGCCGAAGACCTGCGAGGAGCCGTTGCCGTTGACCGTGTTGACGCCGTTGTCGTTGCCGATCGCCATCGCCGGGGAGGCTACGGCGGCACCGGCACCCAGAACGGCGGCGGTGGCGGCTGCGGTGGCCATGAACTTCTTGAGCATGTGGGGGATCCTTCTTCTGTCGCACTGTCGCATGAGATAGCTGCCCTCGGCGGGACGAGCTGCTCAACTGCCGTGGACACCGGGGGTTATCACCCATCACCCGAGTGGCCCAACCTTGCACTCCGCAGGTGCGGTCCGGCGTCGGCTGATTGACCCAACGCCGACAGGTGTGGCGGGCGGGCGGATCCCCTGCCCCGGGTGCGGCCGTGCGCGTGCGCCCCGGGTTCGCGCCCCGTGCGCCGGTGGGGGTGCCGCCCCGACCGGATCCGGACCGTGTGCGGGTCCCGGACCCCGTCGGGGACGGCGGGGCGGCGGCGCGGCAACGCGACGCCGCGGCGGTCAGCCGGTCTTGCGGCGGACCTTCTTGTTCTTGCCCCCGGGGTTTCCGCCGGCGCCCTGGATCTTCGCCCGGCTCTGGTGTGCCTGCTGCGACTGGGCATTGGCGGCGTTCCGCTCCAGGGCCTCCTTGAACTTGCGCTTGGCCTCCTCGGCCGGCGATTCGTTCTGCGGGGTGTCTGATTCTTCTGACATGCGTCCTCCTGGAATGTTCTAAAGCCGTTGCAGTCTGTCAGGTGGTGTTTCCCCTGGCCAACGCGTTCGCGCGAGGCGGCTTCGGACCGGCCTCAGGCGTCCTTCTCCAAGGTCGGGCGCAGCCGCTCCAGCAGGGCGTGGAGCGTCGTGCGCTCGGTGTCGTCCAGGACGTCGAGGGCGCCGTGCGTGGCCTGCATCTCCTCGCGCACCCGGCGGATCACCTCGCGGCCCGCGTCCGTGGCCACGACGTTCTTCACGCGCCGGTCCGCGGGGTCGGGCTCGCGGCGCACCAGCTCGCGGGCCTCCAGCCGGTCCACGATGCCGGTCACGTTCGAGGCGTCGCAGACCAGCAGGGTGGCGAGGCCGCGCATCGGCAGCGGGCCGTTCAGCTGGGCGAGGACCTTCGCCTGGGTGGAGGTGAGGCCGTGGTGGGCGGCGGCCGCCGCGAAATCGCGCCACTGGGCGGTGCCGATCGCGGCGAGCAGCTCCAGCAGCTCCAGCTTGGCCGGGACGGGGTGGGGGGTGGTGACGCTCATGACCGGAGCGTACTCAAGGTGCTTTACATGGGCAACCTTTTACTTGACCACCTTAACTATTGAGGTCTACCGTCTGCTGGAGTCGAAGTACTTGATGACGTCAAACATCTGCGATCTGAAGCACTGAGAAGGTCCTCCCTGCCATGAGCCCCACCCCCTCCGCCACCACCCAGGCCGGCGGCCACCGGAACGAGACGGTCATCGTCTTCGCCCTGAGCCTGGCCGCCATGGTCGTGTCGATGATGCAGACGCTGCCGGTCCCGATCCTGGGACTGATCCGCAGCGATCTCGGCACCACCACCGCCAACGTCAGCTGGGTGACCACCGCCACCCTGCTGTCCGCCGCCGTCTTCACCCCGCTGCTCGGCCGCTTCGGCGACCAGCACGGCAAGAAGCCGACGCTGGTGGCCGTACTCGGCGTCATGGTCGTGGGCTCCGTCATCGCGGCGCTGGCGTCCTCGCTGCCGCTGCTCCTCCTCGGCCGCGTCCTGCAGGGCGCCGCCACCGCGATCTTCCCGCTCGCCCTCTCCGTCCTGCGCGAAGAGGTCCGCCCGCAGAAGCTCCCCGGCGCGATGGCCCTGGTCAGCGGCACCCTCGCGTTCGGCAGCGGCCTCGCGCTCGTCGCCACCGGCCTGCTGACCTCCGGCGCCGACGCCGACTACCGCAACGCCTTCTGGATGGCCACCGGCTTCGCCGTGATCGCTCTGCTCGCCGTCGTGTTCCT
Source organism: Streptomyces sp. NPDC099050 (assembly GCF_044759865.1). Taxonomy (NCBI): domain Bacteria; kingdom Bacillati; phylum Actinomycetota; class Actinomycetes; order Kitasatosporales; family Streptomycetaceae; genus Streptomyces; species Streptomyces sp. NPDC099050. The sequence continues at coordinate 610,026 of NZ_JBIWAE010000001.1, forward strand.
GGTCCCGGCGACCAAGCACAAGACCGGCGGACGCACGGACTTCCTCGGCGCGCTCACCCTGGGCATCGCCCTGCTGCTCCTCCTGCTGCCGATCTCGCAGGGCCACGAGTGGGGCTGGGCCTCCGGCCGTACGCTGGGCAGCTTCGCCGGCGCCGTCGTCATGACCGCCGTCTGGGTGTTCACCGAGCTCAAGGTCCGCGAGCCCCTCGTCGACATGAAGATGTTCGTCCACCGTCCGGTCCTGATGGCCAACCTGGCCGGCATCCTCGTCGGCTTCGGCATGTTCGCGAACTTCCTGGGCGTCTCCTACCTCGTCCAGATGCCCGAGGCCCTGACCGGCTACGGCTTCGACGCGTCCATCCTGCGCGCCTCCGTGCAGTTCCTGCTGCCCGGCGCGATCGTCTCGCTCCTCGCCTCGCCGATCGGCGGACAGCTGGTCCGCCACCGCGGGCCGCGCGCCGCACTGGCCGTGGCCGCGGCCCTCGGCGCCGCCGGCTTCGGCTGGCTGGCCCTGGACCACGGCCACACCGCCTCCGTGATCGGCGCCGGCCTCGTCGTCGGCGCGGCGGTCAGCTTCGGCTACGCGGCCATGCCCGCCGTGATCATGGCGAGCGTGCCGCACCACCAGAGCGGCATCGCCAACGGCATCAACTCGATCTCCCGCTCCACGGGCAGCGCGATCGGCAGCGCCATCGTGACCACCATCCTGGCCTCGAAGACGATCGAACACCTCCCGGCGGGAGTGCCCCCGCTGCCGGCCGAATCCGGTTTCACCCTCACCTTCGCCATCGGCGCCGTGGCCTTCGGCCTGGTCGCGGTGATCAGCGGGATCGGCCTGCGCGGGGCACACGGCCCGCGCACGGCCGCCACGGACGCCGCCGCGCCGGTGGCCGCGGGAAGCCGGGTGGCGCAGGCCGCCCCCGAGTCCGCCGCGAAGGCGGCCGCGCCGTCGGCCGAGAAGGCCGAAGCCTGATCACTGCGCGCCGCACCGCACCGCACCGCGGGTGAGGCTCCACCACCGAGCCGCCCCCTGGCCCCGCCGCACGCGCGGCAGGACCCGGGGGCGGCTTTGCCCGTTCAAGAGGCCGCTCGCCGTCACCGGAGCCGCCGGCGCGCTGAGCCGCTCCGCGACCTTCACCGTCCCCGGCCCCGGCGGGGCCGGCCTGGCCAACGGCGGCCCTCGCCCACCCCCGGGCAGTCCGGCGAATGCACCTGGACCGCCACCCTCGCCCCGCACGCCACGTACATGCTGAGCGGCTGGGTCGAGGGCAGTTACGCCTACCTCGGCGTTCGCGCCCACGCGAGCGGTGCAGCGCCTGGGCCGGCTCCACCGGCCGGACCGAGCTCACGGTCCCGTTCACCACCGGCCCCTCCGGCACGGCCACCGTCCACCTGCACGGCTGGTACGGCCAGGGCCCGGTCTACGGCGGCGGCCTCGCGGTGGGCTGACCCCTGCGCCCCTCCGCCCCGCCGCCGGATGGATAGGCTCGACCGGGCCCGGAAAGGATCTCCCTGGGCCGGAAGGGTGTCATGACCAGCGCAGAAACGATCCGGATCCTGCGGGCGGCCGACCGTCCGGCCACCCGGTGGAAGAACGGCGGGGGAGTGACCCGCGAGATCGCCGCCGGGCCCGAGGGCTCCGGGATGGACGATTTCGGCTGGCGGGTGAGCCTCGCCGAGGTCACCGCCGACGGTGCGTTCTCGGTGTTCCCCGGAGTGGACCGCACGCTCACCCTCGCGGAGGGCGCCGGCATGGACCTCGCGATCGGCGGCGTACGACGCCTCGTGGACCGGCGGTACGAGCCCCAGCGGTTCCCCGGGGACGAGCCGACCGACTGCCGTCTGCTGGGCGGTCCGGTGGTGAACTTCAACGTGATGTACCGCCGGGGCGTGGTGAGCGCCGACACCGCCGTCGTACGGGGCGAGCTCGCGCTCGCCGTCGGGCCCGGCGAGAGCCTCCTGGTCGTCGTCCTGGACGGGGCGGCCGAGGTCGACGGCACCGCCGAACTGGCCCCGTACGACGCCGTCTTGGTGACCGGCACGCAGGAGGTCGTGCTACGGAGCTCCGGGAGTGCGGCAGTGGTCCGCCTGGCCCCGGCTCCGCCGTCGCGGGACCGGGCTCAGCCGGTGTAGGAGGCCGTCCGCTCCACCAGGGGCTTCGGCGCCCCGGCTCCGAAGCGCGGCTCGAGGTTGTCCGCGGACTCGGCCGCGGCGGCCTCGGAGCGGGGGAACAGTGCCTCCTCGTAGGCGGCCGGGGCGCCCTCCGGGTCCCCGGGACGGGCCGCCATGGCCGCGGCGAGCTCGGCGCCGTCGAGCACGGCCAGGTCGGCGCCCTCCCCGGCTAAGGGGGACATCAGGTGCGCCGCGTCACCGAGCAGGGTCACCCCGGGGGTGCGATCCCAGCGGTGTCCCACCGGCAGCGCGTGGATCGGCCGGCCCACGAGCGGGACATCGCGGGCGGCGACGAGCGCGCGAAGCCGGGTCCCATCCGGCGAACCGCTCCAGGACGGTTTCCATCGCCGGCGCGCGGCCGGCGGCCCGTTCCTCGGCCGTCCGCAGGGCGGCGTGCACGTGCAAAGTGCCTCCCGGCTACCGGTGGGCGAGCAGCCCCGGGCCCTCGTCGAGCGCGAACATCAGCCCGCCGCCGACCAGGCCGAGCTCGCGGGGTGGCGGACATTCGCGTCGGACAGGTGCGCCTCGGCGAAGGGCAGGCCGCAGTACCGGGGGAGCGCGGCCGAGACCAGGAGAAGGGGTCGACCCGTTCAAGGCCGCCGAGGTCGCCGACACGGCGCTGACGACCCTGTTCGCACCCTTTCCCGGAGGGAAGGAGGCGCTGATCCGGGAGGACGGCGCCGAGCGGGAGGAACCCCTGGCCCTGGCGGGGCTGCCGGATCCGTCGGACCCCCCTCCGACCCCCCTCCGACCCGACCTCCGAACTCCCCGCTGTGCGCAAAGCGTTGACAAAGTCGTCATCTGCTAGAAACCTGTGGCGCCATGGCCGCATAACTGCGATCAGATCACTCAAAAAATTAATAACGCTACGCAAGTTTGCGGCAGGCGCGGCTGCGTCGGGCCGGGGTCCCCTCATGGAACAGAGGACAGCATGAGATGGAAGCAAAGCGGCCGGCTGATGGTGGCCGGCTCGGTGGTCGCGGGACTGGTGTCGGTCGGACTCCTGCCCGTCACCTTCGCGGCCGCCGCCGGCGGACCCAACCTCGCGCTGGGCAAGTCGGTCAGCGCGAGCGGATCGCTCGGCGGATACGGGGCGCCGGGAGTCACCGACGGCAACCAGGGCTCGTACTGGGAAGGGCCCTCGGGCACCTTCCCGACGTGGGTGCAGGTGGACCTCGGCAGCAGCGTCGCCGTCGACCAGGTGGTGCTGAAGCTGCCGGCCGGCTGGGAGACGCGCACCGAGACCCTGACCGTGCAGGGGAGCACGGACGGGAACGCCTTCACCACCCTGTCCGCCTCGGCGGGGCGGGTGTTCAACCCCGCCCAGTCCAACACGGTGACCGTCGGGTTCACCGCGGCGACGGTCCGCTACGTGCGGGTCAGCGTCACCGCCAACACGGGCTGGCAGGCCGCGCAGATATCCGAGCTGGAGGTGTACTCCGCCGACGGCAGCGGTGACCCCGGCGATCCGGGAGACCCGGGTACGCCCCCCGTCGGCGTGAACCTCGCCAAGGGCAAGCCCATCGAGGCCTCCTCGACCACCCAGTCGTACGTCGCGGCCAACGCCAACGACGACAGCGTCGCCAGCTACTGGGAGGCCGGCGGCCAGCAGTCCACGCTGACCGTGAAGCTCGGCTCCAACGCCGACGTCACCGGCGTGGTGCTCAAGCTCAATCCCGACCCCGCCTGGGGCAACCGCACCCAGAGTTTCGAGGTCCTCGGCCGGGAGCAGTCGGCGAGCGGGTTCACCACCCTGAAGGCCCGCGCCGACTACGCGTTCAGCCCGGCCGGCAACCAGAACACCGTGACCGTGCCCGTCACCGGCCGGCTCGCCGACGTCCAGCTGAAGTTCTCCGGCAACACCGGGGCCGGAGGCGGCCAGGCCGCCGAGTTCCAGGTCATCGGGGCCGCCGCCCCGAATCCGGACCTGACGGTCACGGACCTCGCCTGGTCCCCGGCCGCCCCCTCCGAGAGCGACGCCGTCACGGTCAACGCGACCGTCCGCAACGCCGGTACGGTCGCTGCCCCGGCCACCACCGTCAACGTCAGCCTCGAAGGAGCGGTCGCGGGCAGCGCCCCGGTCGGCGCCCTCGCCGCCGGAGCCTCGGCCACCGTCCCGGTCGCCGTCGGCAAGCGCCCGATGGGCAGCTACACCGTCTCCGCCGTCGTCGACCCGGCCGGGACCGTCCCCGAGCAGAACGACGCCAACAACAGCCGCACGGCCACCGCGAAGCTCGTCGTCGGCCAGGCACCGGGCCCCGACCTGGAAGCCCTCTCCATCTCCACCAACCCGGCCAACCCGGCCGTGGGCGCCCCGGTCTCCTTCACCGTGGCCGTCCGCAACCGCGGCACCGACGCGGTGAGCGCGGGCAGCATCACCCGGCTGGTCGCGGGCTCCACCACGCTGAACGGGCCCACCCCGGCGATCGCCGCCGGCGCAACCGTCAACGTGCCGATCAACGGCACCTGGACGGCGGTCAGCGGCGGAGCCACCCTCACCGCCACCGCCGACGGGACCGGCCTCGTCGCCGAGACCAACGAGAACAACAACAGCACCTCCCGCGCCGTGGTCGTCGGCCGCGGGGCGGCGCTCCCGTACACCGAGTACGAGGCGGAGGCCGGCAGTTACACCGGCACCCTGCTGCAGAGCGACGCCAAGCGCACCTTCGGGCACACCAACTTCGCCACCGAGTCCTCGGGCCGCGAGTCCGTACGCCTCTCTTCGGCCGGCCAGTACGTGCAGTTCACCTCCACCAACCAGGCCAACTCCATCGTCGTGCGCAACTCGATCCCGGACGCCGCGAACGGCGGCGGCGCGGACGCCACGATCAGCCTGTACGTCAACGGCAGCTTCGCCCAGAAGCTGAACCTCTCCTCCCGGCACAGCTGGCTCTACGGCAGCACCGACAGCCCCGAGGGCCTGACCAACACCCCCGGCGGCGACGCCCGCAGGCTCTTCGACGAGTCCCACGCCCTGCTCGCGCAGAGCTACCCGCCCGGCACCACCTTCCGCCTCCAGCGCGACGCGGGCGACACGGCCTCGTACTACGTCATCGACCTGATCGACCTGGAGCAGGTGGCCCCGGCGGCGCCCAAGCCCGCCGAGTGCACCTCGATCACCGACTACGGCGCGATCCCGAACGACGGCATCGACGACACGCTCGCCATCCAGAAGGCCGTGACGGCGGACCAGAACGGGCAGATCGCCTGCGTCTGGATTCCGCAGGGCCAGTGGCGCCAGGAGCAGAAGATCCTCACCGACGACCCGCTGAACCGGGGCCAGTTCAACCAGGTGGGCATCAGCAACGTCTCCATCCGCGGCGCGGGCATGTGGCACTCCCAGCTCTACACCCTGACCGAGCCGCAGAACGCGGGCGGCATCAACCACCCGCACGAGGGCAACTTCGGCTTCGAGATCGACGACAACACGCAGATCTCCGACATCGCCATCTTCGGATCGGGCCGGATCCGAGGCGGCGACGGCAACGCCGAGGGCGGCGTGGGCCTGAACGGGCGCTTCGGCAAGAACACGAAGATCACCAACGTGTGGATCGAGCACGCCAACGTCGGTGTCTGGGTCGGCCGCGACTACGACAACATCCCGGCCCTGTGGGGTCCCGGCGACGGCATCGAGTTCAACGGCATGCGGATCCGCGACACCTACGCCGACGGCATCAACTTCGCCAACGGCACCCGCAACTCCACCGTCTTCAACTCCTCCTTCCGCACGACCGGTGACGACGCCCTCGCGGTGTGGTCCAGCAAGTACGTGAAGGACCAGTCCGTCGACATCGGCCACGACAACCACTTCCGCAACAACACCATCCAGCTGCCGTGGCGCGCCAACGGCATCGCCATCTACGGCGGTTACGGCAACACCATCGAGAACAACCTCATCTACGACACCATGAACTACCCCGCCATCATGCTGGCGACCGACCACGACCCGCTGCCCTTCTCCGGGCAGACCCTGATCGCGAACAACGGGCTCTTCCGCACCGGCGGCGCGTTCTGGAACGAGGACCAGGAGTTCGGCGCGATCACCCTGTTCCCGTCGAACCTGCCCATCCCGGGTGTCGTCATCCGCGACACCGACATCCACGACTCCACCTACGACGGGATCCAGTTCAAGACCGGTGGCGGGGTGATGGCCGACGTCAAGATCACGAATGTCACCATCAGCAAGTCCAACAACGGGTCCGGAATCCTGGCCATGGGCGGAGCGCGCGGCAACGCCACCCTGTCCAACGTCACCATCACCGGATCCGCCCAGGGCAACATCCTGATCGAACCCGGATCGCAGTTCCTGATCAACGGCGGCTGACCGCAGGCTGGTTCAGCTCCCGTCGAGCGTCCCGAGCTTGACCCACCTCGCCGTACCGGGGACACCCTTCGCGTCGAGGAGGAACAGCAGGTAGTACCCGGGCGGGGCGTCGGCCGAAGTGGCCGGCGCCCGCAGCCCGATGGTGTGTCCGCGGACTCCGGTCATCCGCAGCTCGAGATGGCGCTGACTGGTGTTCACCGCATGGGTGACGGTGGTCGGCGCCAGCAGCACGGCCCGCCGTACACCGGCGGCCGTCGAGCTCTCCACCGAGAACTCCGCGCCGTGGGCGATCTCGCCCGCCGGGACCCGGTCCAGTACGGGCCGGGCGCCCCGGTGCAGGTAGGCGGGCTCGTAGATCTCGATCGAGCCGTCCATGCCGTCCTTGATGTCCGGGTCGTTGGCGATCTGCTGGAGCTCGTCTCCGGTGACCATGACCCGGCCGTCCGGCAGCACCAGGGCGTTGGAGTGGTAGCCGCGCGGCAGCCGCTGGGCCGGCCCCAGTCTCCACCTGCCGTCGGCGCCCCGCAGCTCGGTCCGGCGGAACTTCAGGTCGGCCTTCGGGTTGAACGGCCCGAACCCGTAATCCCGGGTGTCCTTGGCCCCGTTGACCGTCAGCAGCGTGCCGTCCGGCAGGATCAGCGTGTCGTCCTGGGTCCGGCCGAAGGCGCGCGGTTCCTCCGTGGTCCAGGCGCCGTCCGACAGCCGGTAGGTGTTCGGGTCCAGCGGATCTCCGCCCAGGACGAGGACCGAGTCGGGCCCGCGGAACCCGGCCGGCAGCGGTACGGCGGAGCCGTACCCCCGGAAGTCGGCGGGCCGCCTGGGCAGGTCCGTACGGGTCTGCGCGCGCGGGTCGAAGAGCCACTGCTGGTCCGCGTCGCGCCCCAGGCCGTAGATCATGCCGTCGCGCAGCGAGAACAGGTGCGGATAGTCGTTGCGGAACGGCGCGTCGAAGCGCATCCGCTCCACGGGGACGTCCAGCGGAATGTCGTACGGCCGCCAGGGCACCGGCTCTCCGCGCGCGGGGAATCGCTCCACCACCGGGGTGGGCGTTCCCGTGCCGCGCTCCGACTGGCCCGACACGATGATCTGGCGGCCGTCCGCGCCGGTCACCACCGACGGGTACCACCGGCCGACCGCCATATCGCGGTTGCGGTACCAGCCCTCGGTCCACGGGTCGAAGACGAACGACAGCTTCGCTCCGCTGCCGCCCTTGCCGCCCGTGTTGCCGCCGAACACGCCCAGCATCCCGTTGGGCAGGAAGGAGTGCCCGGCGCAGAAGAACGGCGCCGGGCGCGGGGCGTGCGTACCGTCGGGCATCAGCACGACGGGCGGGGTGACCTTCTTGAACGCCCGCGCCCCGGTGCCCTTCGCCGGATCCCACAGGTAAGCGCGACCCGCGTTCGCCGGTCCGATCCGGTCCGTGGGACCCGTCTCCTTGGTGGGGTCGGTCTCCACCCGGGAGAAGGAGAAGAGCAGCACCTTGCCGGTGGGCAGCAGGGCGAGGTGCACGCCGAAGTCGGGGGAGGGGAAGTACTCGGCGAACCGGCCCGAAACCGAGGCCTCGAAACCGGAGTTGGCCTCGCGCTGCGAGGCGGCGAGCGAGGCCAGGCTCGCGCTGCGCCGGGACTGGGGGTACTCCACGGCGCCCTTGGCCGCCCGGCGGAGCTCGGAGTGGGCGCGCGCGTGCCCGGGGCCGATCACGGCGGCCTCGGCCGGGTCGGTCCCGCCGTCCGCCCGGTCCGCGCCATGGCCCGGCGCCCCCGCGGCGGGCGGTGCGGTCGCGAGGACCAGGGCGGAGACGACCGAGGTCGCGCAGAGCAGGGCGGACCGGTACAGGCGGCGCATGGGGCTCCTCGGCGCGGGCGGTTCCGTAGGGCGCTCATCATAGGAAATATCGGGAGGAGCAGGGTGCTCCGACGTGTTCCACCTCCCTCCGATGGGCCGTTCGGCCCTCCCCGGAGCACTGCCCGAACGTTTCTGCGGTGAAAGGGCCCGGCCATCGGAGTGAGGCCGCGCATCCGTTCACCGATCGGCTCGCTACGGGGCGCTTCCATGGCCGGGTGATCACAACACTGCGCACCGCGCTCGGCACCGTCCTCGCGACCGGCGGCCTCCTCGCCCTCCTGCCCGCCTCAGCCGCCGGGGCGGCGGGCAGCCCCGGCGCGCCCGCCGCGCCGGAGGACCGGGTGACCGTCGACGTCGCCACGGTCAACGGCTCGGGATGCCGCCCGGGCAGCGCCACCGTCGCCGTGGCCGAGGACAACTCGGCCTTCACCGTCACCTACAGCGAGTACCTGGCCATGGCGGGCGGCAACAGCGCCCCGACCGACGGCCGCAAGAACTGTCTGCTCTCCCTGCTCGTCCACGTCCCGCAGGGGTACACCTACGCCGTCGCCCAGGTCGACTACCGCGGGTTCGGCAGCCTTCAGAAGGGCGCGATCGGCACCCAGAAGGCCAGCTACTACTTCCAGGGCATGAAGCAGACCGACTACCGCACCCACAAGTTCCTGGGCAAGCTCGACGACAACTGGCAGGCCTCCGACAGCACGGGCATCGAGGCCCTGGTCTTCGCTCCCTGCGGAGAACAGCGCAACTTCAACATCAACACCGAGCTGCGCGCCGAGGTCGGCACCTCGGACCCGGCGACGACCAGCTACATGGCGCTCGACTCCACCGACGGCAGCATCAACAGCGTCTACCACTTCGCCTGGAAGAAGTGCCAGGCCCGCTGAGCCGGCCCTGAGCGCTCCCCTGGGGCGTCCGCGCGGGACCTGCGCTCAGGAGTCCCCCCGCGCGGCCGCCTGCCGCCGCAGCTTGCTCAAGGGGGCCGGCGTGAGGTCCAGCCCCCGAGCGATCCGCACCGGGATTTCCGGGGCCCGCCACTCCGACGGCCCAATCGCCGCGCGCCCGCGCGCACCCCGGTGTCACCCGGGCGGCGCGGCCGCGACCTGGGCTTTCGCGCAACTGCCCGGCGTGCCGGGCGTGTCGCGCCCAGCTAGCGTCGGCAGCGTCCGGAGTCCTTGGATTCCGCGAGGGGGGTCCTGCTATCCGCCTGTGCGAGAGGCCGAGCCGATGCTGAAGGACGCTCCGATAGCCCAGATGGCCCCGATAGCCAGCCTGCTCCGTGTGGAGAAGGGCGTGGCAGCCCCCGAGGAACTCGCCGCGATCGCGGTGGTCGTCGCCTGCTTCGCCCGCCGCAACTCCGCCGGCGCGGGCGCCGGCTCCGGGACGGCCCCCGCCCGGGCCGCCGCCCGCCGCCCGCGCCCCGCACACCACTCCGGCTGCTGGGCGGGCTGCTGGGCCTGCGGCTGACGCGGATCTGCGCGGATCCGCAGCCCCTACGAACGCCCCTGCCCCCGGCCCGCTTACGGGCCGGCGGCAGGGGGACCACTGGGCGTACGGGCCGCTCAGGCCCGGCGCAGCACCGTGGACAGCGCCTCGGTCAGCGCGGCCCGCGCATCGGACGCCGGACCCTGCGAGCGCCACGCGACGAACCCGTCGGGGCGCACCAGTACGGCGCCCTCCGGGGACATGGCGTGCACCTCGCTCCAGTCGGCGCCCTCCTCCTGCACCAGATCCGTGCCGGGAGCGCTCGCGGACCCGATGGCGTAGGCGTCCAGCTTCACCGACAGCCGCTCGGCCACCCGTTCGGCCGCAGCCCGCCACGGCGAGCCCGCGCCGCAGAGCAGCACGAACGCGCTCTCGTACAGGTCCACCGTGGAGACCCGCTCGCCGTCGGCCCGCGTCAGCCACATGTGCGGGGCCCGCGTGCCGGGGTCGCCCTTCATGCGCATCCCCTCCGGGATGACGGGCCGGTCCGGAGCTCCGCCGACGAAGGCGCCGCTCGGGTACGCGTAGGCCATCGCCGTCGTCAGGACCCCGCTGCCCGGTCCGCCGCCCATCGTGGGCGGGGGCGCGTACCCGGGGTGGCTGTGCTCCGCCGAACGGGCCGAGGCGCGCTGGGCGGTCGCCACGGCCACCGGGTGCCGCTCCTCCCCGTAGGTCTCCAGCAGTCCCGGGCCCGCCGATCCGTTCAGGACCGCCGCGATCTTCCAGGCCAGGTTGTGCGCGTCCTGGATGCCGGTGTTGGAACCGAAGGCGCCGGTGGGGGACATCTCGTGAGCCGCGTCACCGGCCAGGAACACCCGACCGGAGGAGTACTGCTCGGCGATCCGTTCCGCCGCGTGCCAGGGGGCCTTGCCGCCGATCTCCACGTCCAGGTCCGGCACGCCGATCGCGGCCCGGATCTGCTCCCGGCACCGCTCCTCGGTGAAGTCCTCCAGGGTTTCCCCCCGGTCCGGGTGCCACGGCAGGTGGAAGACCCACTGGGTGTCGTTGTCCACCGGCAGCAGCGCCCCGTCCGCACCCGGCTTCATCAGGTAGCAGACGATGAAGCGCAGGTCGCCCAGCACCTCGGCGAGCCGGCGCGAGCGGAAGGTGACGCTGACGTTGTGGAACAGCTCGCCGCTGCCCGTCTGGCTGATGCGCAACTGCTCGCGCACGGGGCTGCGCGGGCCGTCCGCCGCGATCAGGAAGTCGGCGCGCACGGTGATGTGCTCCCCGGTCTCCCGGTCCTTGACCAGCGCGTTCACCCCGGTCTCGTCCTGATCGAAGCTCATCAGCTCGGTCGAGAACCGTACGTCGGCACCCTGCGAGCGGCTCTGCGCGGCGAGGATCGGCTCGATGTTGTTCTGGCTGCACACGCACCAGCCGGTCGGGCTGAACTTGCTGAGCGCCCCGGCCGGGTCGATGGCCTTGACCAGCCACTTGTGCTCGCCGCCGAGCAGGGACTCCGTCTGGAGGATGCCCATGTTGTTCTCCAGGGCGGACGCCGCCTGCCGGATGGCCCCCTCCGCCCCGGCCACCCGGAACAGCTCCATGGTCCGGGCGTTGATGCCGCGCCCGCGCGGGTGGTCGGAGGTACCGGCGTGCTTCTCCACTACCAGGTGCCTGATGCCGTGACGGCTCAGGAACAGCGAGGTGGACAGACCCACGAGGGAGCCGCCCACGACGAGAACCGGTACGCGAACATCTGCCGTGTCTTCCATCAGCTGCGAGCTCCTGAATCTGTGTGGGGGGAGTGCACTCTCTTATGCCCCCGATCGCCGGCCAAGCCCAGGAGATACGCCGGTTGTCACCCGCTTGATCCGGAGATGTAGCGCTACGTCCGCACCCGGATGACGATGAGCGACAGCGGTTCCCCCGAAGACACGCCGGCCTGCCGTCCCCGTGACGGCCGCCGGCCCGGGGCGGCCACCGCCGATGACGGACGAGGGTCCGTACGCGATGACCATCCCCGCCCTCCCCCAGGGCCCTCACGAAGGAGTGAGCAGATGACGACCACCCTGTCCGAACGGGTGTCACAGTCCGCCTTCGACGGATCCATGCTCCGGGTCGTCCTGCTGATGGACCTCCACGAAGGAGCCCAGCAGCGGTTCTTCGAGGCGTACGAGCAACTCCGCCACGACATCGCGTCCGAACCGGGCCACATCAGCGACCAGCTCTGCCAGTCCTTCGAGAACCCCTCGCAGTGGCTCATCACCAGCGAGTGGGAGAGCGCGCCGCAGTACCTCGCCTGGGTGAACAGCGAGCACCACGCCGAGCAGGTCCGCCCGCTCGGCGCCTGCGCCCGCGCCATGCGCCCGCTCAAGTACACCGTCCTGCGCGAGACCGGCCGCGGCTACCAGGACGCCCAGCGGCCCAGGGGCGCCCGGCTGCAGGAAGCGCCCCGGCTCGGCGCCGACATCGTCCGCCACGCCCTGACCTTCACGGTCAAGCCCGGCAGCGAGAAGGAGGTCGCCGCCCTCCTCTCCAGCTACGCCTCCCCGGCGGCCGACGTCGACGGCCACACCCGGCTCTGCCGCACCACCCTGTTCATGCATGGCAACCGGGTCGTGCGTACGGTGGAGGTCCGCGGGGACCTGATGTCCGCGCTCCGGCACGTCTCCGAGCAGCCCGAGGTACGGGCCGTCGAGGAGGCCATCAACCCCCACCTCGAGCAGGACCGCGACCTCGGCAACCCCGAGTCCGCCCGGATGTTCTTCATGAAGGCCGCGCTCCCGGCCGTCCACCACGTCGCCGCCCGCGAGGCCGGCGCCGCGGACCGGCCCGACGTACAGCGCCACGCACTGTTCTACCCGGCCAAGCCCGGCTGCGGACCGGCACTGGCCCGGTTCCTCGCCCGGCAGGACGAGGACGCGGCCCACCGGCCCGACGCCCCGACCGTGAGCAGCAGCATCTTCCAGCGCGACGACATCGTCGTACGCCTCATCGACGTGCGCAGCCCGCACGGCGCCGGGGTGGAAACCGCCTTCGGCGTCCGGGGACCGCGCAAGGCGGCCGTCCTCGCCCGCCTGATGGCCGGACCCGCCGGCGGGTCCGACGGGGCCGCCGCGTCCGCGGTCCGCCACACCATGAGCCTGATCACCGACCGCCGGGCACCCGCCGAAGGCTGACGCGCGACGGCATCCCGCAGCCGGCCCCCCCCGGCACCCGGACCGCACATCCCCGGACCACACATCCCCGGCCCCCACCCACCAGCCCCGTCCAGGCTCCCCACTGCCAGGAGGAACCCCCGCCATGACCAGACAACGCCCACCGCACATCGTGGACCTCAGCGAGACGCAGCCCAACACGCGGCGCGGCGGCGACCTGAGGGCCGTCCTCACACCGACCTCGGTGGGCTGCACCAGCGGCTTCATGGGGCTGGCCGTCATGGCGCCGGGCGAGCACATCGCCGAGCACTACCACCCGTACTCCGAGGAGTTCGTGTACGTGGTCGCCGGCGAGCTGGAGGTCGACCTCGACGGCGAGGCCCACCCGCTCCTCACCGACCAGGGACTCCTCGTCCCGATGAACGTGCGCCACCGGTTCCGCAACGTGGGCGGCACCGAGGCCCGCATGGTCTTCCACCTCGGACCGCTCGCCCCCGACCCGAAGCTCGGGCACGTGGACACGGAGGAGGCCGTCCACCCGGAGGGCTCCGCCTGGGAGCGGCCCCCGGACCGCGCGGGAGCGGTCTCGTGACCCGCCGACGCGTGGCCGTCACCGGGGTCGGCGTCGTCGCCCCCGGTGGGATCGGCGCCCCCGCCTTCTGGGAGCTGCTCTCCAACGGCCGTACGGCGACCCGCGGCATCACCCTCTTCGACCCGACCGGCTTCCGCTCCCGGATAGCCGCGGAGGTCGACTTCGATCCCGCCGCACACGGCCTGGGCGCCGAGGAGGCGGCCCGCGCGGACCGGTACATCCAGTTCGCCCTCGTCGCCGCCGCCGAAGCCGTGCGCGACGCCGGGCTCGACCTCACCACGGACCAGGCCTGGCGCACCGGAGTCTCCCTCGGCACCGCCGTGGGCGGCACCACCCGCCTGGAGAACGACTACGTGGCCGTCAGCCAGTCGGGTGACTGGTGGGACGTGGACCACCGGCTCGCCGGGGCCCACCTGCACCGCGCCTTCACCCCGGCCACCCTGGCCTCCGCCGTGGCGGAGAAGACGGGGGCGCGCGGACCGGTCCAGACGGTCTCCACCGGCTGCACCTCCGGACTCGACGCCATCGGCTACGCCTTCCACTCCATCGCCGAGGGCAAGATGGACGTCTGCATCGCCGGCGCCTCCGACTCGCCCGTCTCGCCGATCACCGTGGCCTGCTTCGACGCCATCAAGGCCACCTCTCCCAACAACGACGACCCCGCCCACGCCTCCCGGCCCTTCGACGCCGACCGCGACGGCTTCGTCCTGGGCGAAGGCGGAGCCGTCCTCGTCCTGGAAGAGCTGGAACACGCGCGGGCGCGCGGCGCGACCGTCTACTGCGAGATCGGCGGCTACGCCACCTTCGGCAACGCCCACCACATGACGGGGCTCACCACCGAGGGCCTGGAGATGGCCCGCGCCATCGAAACGGCCCTCGCCCAGGCACGGACCGACGCCCGCGAGATCGACTACGTCAACGCGCACGGCTCCGGGACCAAGCAGAACGACCGCCACGAGACCGCGGCCGTCAAGAAGGTCCTGGGAGACCACGCCTACAAGACGCCGATGACCTCCATCAAGTCCATGGTGGGGCACTCCCTCGGTGCCATCGGGGCGATCGAACTGGCCGCCTGCGTCCTGGCGATGACCCACCAGGTCGTCCCTCCCACGGCCAACTACGAGACCCCCGACCCCGAATGCGACCTGGACTACGTCCCGCGCGTCGCCCGGGAGCGCACCCTGCGCAACGTGCTCTCCGTCGGCAGCGGCTTCGGCGGCTTCCAGTCCGCGGTCGTCATGACCCGCCCCGACGAGCGCAAGGAGGAGGTGGTCTCGTGAGCGTCCGTACGGTCATCACCGGCATCGGAGTCGTCGCACCCAACGGCATCGGCGCCGAGGCCTTCTGGAAGGCCACCCAGTCGGGTGCCTCGGTCCTGGGCCGGGTCACCCGGGAGGGCTGCGAACACCTCCCGCTGCGCGTGGCGGGCGAGGTACGGGGCTTCGACCCGGCCTCGATGGTCGAGGAGCGCTTTCTCGTCCAGACCGACCGCTACACCCACCACGCCCTCGCCGCGGCCGACCTCGCCCTGGAGGACGGCCGGCTCGGCCGGGCCGACTACGAGGACGACCCCTTCTCCGTCGGCGTGGTCACCGCCGCCGGATCGGGCGGCGGCGAGTTCGGCCAGCGCGAGCTGCAGCACCTGTGGGGCCAGGGACCGCGCTACGTCGGCCCCTACCAGTCGATCGCCTGGTTCTACGCGGCCAGCACCGGCCAGATCTCCATCCGCCGGGGCCTCAAGGGCCCCTGCGGGGTGGTCGCGGCGGACGAGGCGGGCGGGCTCGACGCCTTCGCGCACGCCGCCCGGGCCATCCACCAGGGCAGCAAGGCCATGCTGGTCGGAGCCACCGAGGCGCCCCTGGCCCCGTACTCCATCGTCTGCCAGCTCGGCTACGAGGCACTGAGCACCCACGAGGACCCGGAGCGGGCCTACCGGCCCTTCACCGAGAAGGCCTGCGGCTTCGTACCCGCCGAGGGCGGCGCGATGTTCCTCGTCGAGGAGGAACAGGCGGCCCTGCGCCGCGGCGCGTCCGTCCGGGCCCTGCTGGCCGGGCACGCGGCGACCTTCACCGGCCCGCACCACCCCGAACGGGCCGAGGCCTCCGCCGAGGGCCTGGCCCACGCGATCAAGGGCGCCCTGCGGGAAGCGGGCTGCGCTCCCGAGGAGGTCGACGTGGTCTTCGCCGACGCGCTCGGCACCCCGGAAGCCGACCGCGCCGAGGCCGCCGCGATACTCTCCGCCCTCGGCGCCCACGGGCGCAAGGTGCCGGTCACGGCGCCCAAGACCGGGACGGGCCGCGCCTACTGCGCGGCACCCGCCCTGGACACCGCGGCCGCGGTGCTCGCCCTGGAGCACGGCATCGTCCCGCCCACGCCGAACGTGTTCGACGTGTGCCACGACCTCGACGTGGTGACCGGCAGCGCCCGCCCGGCGCAGCTGCGCACCGCGCTCGTGCTGAGCAGGGGCCTGATGGGCTCCAACGCCGCGCTCGTCCTCAAGATCCCCTCCTAGAGACAGAAGGAGCCGCTCATGTCCGAACGACTGACCGTCGAGGAGCTGGCCGCCCTGATGAAGTCCGGGGCCGGCATCACCGTGGACCCGGCCGACATGAAGAACCGCCCGGACTCCCTGTTCGACGACTACGGCCTCGACTCGCTGGGCCTGCTCGGCATCGTCGGGCTGCTGGAGAACCAGCGCGGCCGGGCCCTGCCCACCGACGCGGACCGCTGCAAGACCCCCAAGGAGTTCCTCGAACTCGTCAACACCAGCCTGATGAACGGAGCTTGAGATGGCAGGACACACCGAGAACGAGATCGTCGTCAAGGCGCCCATCGACACCGTCTGGGAGATGACCAACCATCTCCCCAGCTGGCCTCAGCTGTTCAGCGAGTACGCCTCGCTGGAGGTCCTGGAGGAGGACGGGCCCACCACCCGCTTCCGCCTGACGATGCACCCGGACGAGAACGGCACCGTGTGGAGCTGGGTCTCCGAGCGCACCCCCGACCCCGTCAGCCGCACCGTGCGCGCCCGCCGGGTCGAGACCGGCCCGTTCGAGCACATGGACATCCACTGGCAGTACTTCGAGGTCCCCGGCGGCACCCGGATGGTGTGGACCCAGGACTTCGCGATGAAGCCGCAGGCACCCGTCGACGATGCCTGGATGACCGCGAACATCAACCGGAACTCCAAGATCCAGCTCGAACTGATCAGGGAGAAGATCGAACAGCGCGAACGCGAGAGCCGCACGCCCGCGGCCAGCCGCGTCTGAGACGAAAGGCAGCACACCGGATGCACCGCGCTCTCATCGTGGCCCGCATGGCGCCGCAGTCAGCACCCGACATCGCCGAGCTCTTCGCGGCCTCGGACGCGGGCGAGCTGCCGCACCTCGTCGGGGTCACCCGCCGCAGCCTCTTCCAGTTCGGCGACGTGTACATGCACTTCATCGAATCGGACCGGCCCCCCGGTCCGGCCATCGCCGAAGTCACCGGCCACCCGGAGTTCAGGGACCTCAGCGACCGGCTCACCGCCTACGTCAGCCCGCACAACCCGGAGACCTGGCGCGGCCCGAAGGACGCCATGGCCCAGGAGTTCTACCGCTGGGAGCGCCCCGGCGCCACCCGTACGGCTTGACCGTACGGACCACCCCGCGCGCGAACGGCAGGCCTCGGGCCCCGCACCCACCAGGGTGCGGGGCCCGCCGGGCGTATCGGCACGGGTGAGCGCGGACGGTCCTCGTGAGAGAACCGCCGGCGATGACCGGCCCGCCGTCCCGCCCATCGACCGGGGCCGCCCCGGCCGCAGGCTCCCCGAGCCGTGGCGAACGCGTCGGGGCCCGCCCGGAATCCGGACGGGCCCCGACGACGTCGGGCCGGGTCAGCCCTTGGGAACCACGATGACGACGGTGCTGCACACCTTGTCGGCGAAGGTCTGCTTCTTCTCGTCCCACAGCGGCCACAGCCAGCCGACGTAGCAGGCGAGGCTGTCGAGGAAGTGCGCGAGCTTGCGGACGAAGGCCATGCCGAAGCCGAGGACGTTGCCGTCGGCCTCGCGGCGCACGCTGATCCCGACGACCTTCTTGCCGATCGACTGGCCGGTCGTGCCTTCCTTGTAGAGCTGGAAGATGCCCATGCCGATGGTGTAGAGCAAGCCGATCAGGAAGAAGACGCCCGGCCCGGAGGCGCCCCCGTCATCGCTCAGGGCGAGGTCGATGAAGCCGATGGCGTACATCGGGACGACGGTGATCAGGAAGTCCAGCAAGAACGCACCGACGCGCAGGCCCCAGTGCGCCAGCGGCGGCATTCCGGTGCCCGGCATGGGCGGCATGCCGGCCGGCGGGTACGCGCCGTACGGCTGCTGCGGGGGGACACCCATGGGCTGCTGCGGGTAACCGTACTGCGGGGGGACACCCTGCGGGGCCTGCTGCGGGTAGCCGGGCTGACCCTGCGGGGGCTGCTGCTGGCCGTAGGGGTTGTTCGGGTCGCCGAAGCTCATGGCGAAGTCTCTCCAGGGGTGTGGCGGGGACGAGCGGCACGTGCGGAGGGACGTGGGACGAGCGGGTTGCCCCCTGCGCAGCCGCGAACTTGCGGGGGCCATGGTGTTAGTAACATCGGCCACTTGTCCAATCCGCCGCCCCATGTGCCGACCAAGTGACGTTTCGGTGGACACGGCATGGAGTCCCGGACCCTGAGGACGGGTCCGGGACTCCATGGGGCCACTTCGCTGACCGCTTCTACAACGACCGGCGGCCCCGCGGGTCACCGGTTCGGCGCCACCGCTACTTCGGCATCAGGACCGTGTCCACGATGTACACGGTGGCGTTCGCGGTCGGGACGTTGCCGCAGACCACGTTGGACGTGCCGTTGACCTTGTAGGACTCGCCGGAGCCGGCGGTGGTCACCTTTCCGGTCTCCAGGGTGGAGAAGGAGCCGTTCTCCAGCTGCTTCGGGGTCAGCTTCTCGCCGACGACGTGGTACGTGAGGATCTTGGTGAGGGTGGCCTTGTCGGCGAGGACCTTGTCGAGGTCGGCCTTCGGGATCTTGGCGAAGGCGTCGTTGGTCGGCGCGAACACCGTGATGCCCTGGGCGTTGTTGAGCGTGTCGACGAGCCCGGCCTGCTTGACGGCCGCCACCAGGGTGGACAGCGCCGGGTTGTTGGACGCCGCGGTCGCGACCGGGTCCTTGGCCATGCCGTCGAAGCTGCCCGCGCCCTCCTTCGGGACGCCGGCGCACGCGGCGCCGAAGGGGCCGTCCGCCGTCATCGGCGCCGAGGCGTCCGCGGCGGGTGAAGAGGCGTCGGCGCTCGCCGCGGCGGACGCACCGGCGGCCGAGTCCTTGCCCGAGTCGGCGTCGGAGCAGGCGGCCAGCGCGAAGGGCAGGACGGCCGCGGTCGCGACGGCGAGGGCGGTGCGGCGGAAACGCAGGGTGCTCATGATGTTGTTCTCCAGAGAAGGAATCGGTACACACGGAAGGGAAGGGCGAAAGTATGTGAAGTGGTCAAGAAACGGGCTCGGTTCGGTCGGCCGGTGGGCGCCGGACACGGCTGGGGCGCGCGCGACCCCGGCGGAGGGTCACGGCCCGGGCCGTGATCCGGGCGACTGTCCTTCGGCTGACGCTCACGACTCTCCTTCGGCGCGGGATCGCTTCCGGATGGGCCGGTCATCCGATCAAGTGAAGATCTGCTGGTGTGTTGACCTTTGTGCGAGGGTCGTCCGGCATCGCATGCGACGGCATCGCTCTTGACGACATCGCGCTGGACGGCACTGCTCCGTCCGGCACGGCTCCCTACGGATCCACCCCGTAGGGCCCCGCACGCGGGCGGCGGCGCCGACGGCCGCCGCCCGCGCGGGTCCTACGGGTCCCGGCGGCGCTCAGGAGCGGCGACCCGCTCCCCGCCGGTCCGCACGACCACCGGCCCGCCGCCGCCCCGTTGCCGGCGGCGGGCCGGAGACTGCGGCCCGGGTCCTGCGTCAGGCGTTGACGCAGGTGTTGCCGAACGCGGGGTTGAGCAGCCCGATCACGCTGATCGAGTTGCCGCACGCGTTGATCGGGATGTGGATCGGGATCTGGATCAGGTTGCCCGAGCCGA
Source organism: Streptomyces sp. NPDC099050 (assembly GCF_044759865.1). NCBI lineage: Bacteria > Bacillati > Actinomycetota > Actinomycetes > Kitasatosporales > Streptomycetaceae > Streptomyces > Streptomyces sp. NPDC099050. The sequence goes on from NZ_JBIWAE010000001.1 coordinate 629,633, forward strand.
CCCCCGGGGAGTAGGCGGCGACGCCCTGCGCTCCGGCGTCGGCCGAGGCCGCCGAGGCCCCGCCCACGAGAAGGGCGCCCGAAGCGAGGGCGAGTACGGCACTCTTGAGGACACGCGACACGACAGATCTCCTTGCTGGCTGTGCGGCGGCGGACTCCGGGGTCTCTTCCCCCCGTGACCCGCCGCGCGGCGGCCCCTGAACCGGGCCCGCAGCCCTCCTTCGGCCCGGACCCACGGCGCGGTTTGGTCCCGCGGGGACGGTTCCCCCGAATGGATGCCCTTTCGCGTGTATGTCGGCCAATCCGTTCGCGCACCGGCTCCGAAGACAGGGTGAGACAGCAAGGACCCGGCGCGCACCGCGGCCCCGGCGGACGGGGAAACAGGTGCGCCTGCCACGAAGGATCGTTCATGCGATGGATGGACCGGCGAGAACCACTCGCGGCACCGGCGTGCCCGCCCGTGCCCGGCCGTACACGGAGGCCGCTCAGGTGAACCCCGAGAGGATGCGCTTCCCCGGACCGGGCCCGGGCAGCGGACCGGGCCCGGCCGCCGGGCCCGGATCGGCCGCGGCCGAACTCGCGGAGCTGATGGCGCGCGTCGCGCAGGGCGACCAGGACGCCTTCTCCGCTCTGTACGACGCCGTGGCCGGAACCGTCTTCGGCATCGCGGTCAAGGTGGTGCGCGACCGCGCGCAGTCGGAGGAGGTCGCCCAGGAGGTGATGATCGACGTGTGGCGCCAGGCCGCCCGCTACCGCCCCGACCAGGGGAGCGTCATGGCCTGGGTGGCCACGATCGCCCACCGCCGGGCGGTCGACCGGGTCCGCTCGGCCCAGGCCTCGGCCAACCGCGAGCACGACATGGGCGTACGGGGCCAGGAACGGCCCTTCGACGAGGTGAGCGAACAGGTGGAGACCCGGCTGGAACGGGATCAGGTCAAACGCTGCCTGCGCCGGCTGACCGAGCTGCAGCGCCAGGCCGTCACCCTCGCCTACTACCAGGGGCTCACCTACCGTGAGGTCGCCGAGACCCTCCAGACTCCTCTTCCCACGATCAAGACCCGGATGCGCGACGGACTGATCCGCCTGCGCGACTGCATGGGGGTGACCACGTGAAGCACGACGAAGAACTGCACACCCTCACCGCGGCCTACGTACTGGACGCGCTCGGCCCGGGCGAACAGGAGTCCTTCTCCCGGCACTTGGCCCGCTGCGCGCCGTGCTCCGGGGACGTCGCGGAATTCTCCGCCACGGCCGGCCGGCTGGCCGCCGCCGTGGCCCTCGTGCCCCCGCCGCAGCTGAAGGCGGCGGTGCTCGCCCGTATCGAGACGGTCCGCCAGGTGCCCCCGCGGGTCGGCGTCCGCCGGGCGGCCGGATTCCTGGACCGGCTGCCGCGCAAGACCGGTGCCTTCGTGGTCGCCGCTTCCCTCGTCGGGGCGGCGCTCTTCGGCGGCGCCGCACTGTACGAGGGCGTGCAGGCGGACCGGGCCCGGACCGAGGCCCGGCAGGCCGAGGCGCGCAGCCAGGAGCTGCGGGCCGTGGTCACCGCCCCGGACGCCCGTACCGTCCACGGCCGCACCAGCGGCGGAGCCGCCGCCACGGTGATCACCTCCGCCGCACGGGACCGGGCCGTGTTCCTCGCCGACCGGCTGCCGGCCGCCGGGGAGGGCCGTAGGTACCAGCTCTGGCTGGCCGACGGCGACACGATGCGCCCGGCCGGCTTCCTCACCGGCGACGGGGCCGCCGTGCTGGAGGGCGACCTCGGTGCGGCCACGGCGGTCGGCCTGACGCTGGAGCCCGCCGGGGGATCCCCGCAGCCGACGACCAGCCCGCTGGTCCTGCTCGCCCTGCCGGCGTAGGCCGAACGGAGTGCCCGGGCGGGTCCGGCCCCCGCCGCGGGCCGCGTGGATCATGAGGGGGCACCGGAGCGACGGCGCTCCGGCGCCCGCCACCGAGCCCTGGGGGGTCCATGTGCCGTCTGCGTCGTTCGTGTCGTCCGTCGAGGAGTTCCCGCACGCCCACCCCGACGTCATGGACGTCCAGGTGATCGGGGTACCCGACCCGAAGTACGGGGAGGAGCTCATGGCGTGGGTGCGGATGCGCGAGGGCGCCGAGCCGCTGGGCGCCGAGGCCGTGCGCGCGTACGGCGAGGGCGGGGGTTCGCCGGCGGCCCGACGCCGTCCGCCCGGTGCTCCGTACCGCCGGCGCGGCCGTACGGGACACCGGGCGGGTGTTCGCGTCCGCTCAGCGGGCCGCTCCGGCGCCCTTGCCCGCGACCGTGTTGCTCGTGACCGTGCCGTCGGCGCCGGCCAGGGTCACGGCGTGCCGTACCCCGTCGGAGCCGAGGACCACCACGCGCCAGGCACTGCCGCCGCCCTCCTGGGCCACCACGCGCAGCGCCTCCGCCTTGCCGCCGGGCACGGCGGCCTCCGCCTTCTCCAGGGCCTGGGCCGCCGGAAGCGCCGGCAGGGGTACGGGGGCCCGGTCGGGCCCGTCCCGGAGGAACTTCTCCTTGCCGTCGGGCATCCCGTCGGTCGTCCCGCCGGGCACTCCGTCGGGTCCGGCCGGCGGGAAGGCGAACCGCTCGCCCTTCTGACCCCGCAGGCCGGGCTTTCCGGGTTCGCCGGGCACGCCGGGCTTTACGGGGTGCCCGGGCACCGGCGCCGCCATGCTCCCCCCGCCCTCCCGCTCTACGTCGAACCGGTCCCACATCCGCTCCGCCCGCGTGCGGCGGACGTCGTGCTCGTGGTCCGCCACGGCCACCACCGCGCCGCCCGCTCCGGCGGACGCCACCACCACGAGCCCGAGGGCCACCCAGCGGCCCCGGCCCTGACGGGCGAACCGGGTGAAACGGGCTATCCGGGCGCCGCGCCCCGCCGCCTTGCCGGCCGGGTCGCCGGCGCCCTCGCCGCCGCCCTCGGCGGGAACAGCGGCCGGTGGGAACTCGGGCGGCTGCGGACTGGACTGGGTCATCTGGATGCTCCTCGGGTTCTCCGGGCGGAGTTCGCCCGGCTCGGCCGATCCTGCGAGCAGGATGCTGAAGCCCCGCTGAAGCGAGCTGAAGAACCCTTCAGCAAGCCCGCGGCGCGACCTGAGAACCTTGCACCATGCGCGTACTGGTGGTCGAGGACGAGCGGCGGCTGGCCGCCGCCCTGCAACGTGGTCTGCGGGCCGAGGGCTTCACTGTGGACACGGCACACGACGGCCCGCAAGGCCTGTGGATGGCCGGCGAGCACGACTACGACGCGATCGTGCTCGACATCATGCTGCCCGGCCTCAACGGCTACCGGGTCTGCGCCCGGCTGCGGGCGGCCGGCTGCGAGTCCGGCATCCTCATGCTCACCGCCAAGGACGGCGAGTACGACGAGGCCGAGGCGCTGGACACGGGAGCGGACGACTTCCTCTCCAAGCCCTTCTCCTATGTGGTCCTCGTGGCCCGCCTGCGGGCCCTGATCCGGCGCACCGGCCGCCGCAGCCCCCAGGTCATGGAGTTCGGCGACCTCCTCGTCGACCCGGCCCGGCAGCGCTGCACGCGCGGCGGCGTCGAAGCCCGGCTGACCGCGCGCGAGTTCGCAGTGCTCGTGCACCTGGCGCGCCGGGCCGGCGAGGTCGTACCCAAGCGGGACATCCTCGACCACGTCTGGGACGCCGCCTACGAAGGGGACCTCAATGTCGTCGAGGTCCACGTCAGCGCCCTGCGCCGGAAGATAGACGCGCCCTTCGGCCGGTCCGCGGTGGAAACCGTCCGCGGCGCGGGATACCGGCTGGCGGCCGACGGTGGCTGAGACCGGCCGGGCCCACGAGACCGGCCATGACAACGAGACCGACCGGGCCCACCGCCCCCGCGCGTTCACGCCCCGGCTGCGCCGGGCCGCGTCCCGGCTCCGTCCGCGGTCCGTCCGCGCCCAGGCCACCCTCGGCGCGTCCGCCGTGGTGGCCCTGGCCCTCGGCGTCGCCTCCGTCGCCCTGCTCGGGGCCCTGGAGACCAACATGACCAGGAGCGCCCAGGCCGACGCCGAACGGCGGGCCGTCAAGGTGGCCGCGCTGGCGGCCACCGGGCAACTGGAGCCCGTACCGGCCCCGGGGCACGAATCGGACTTCATCCAGGTGGTGGACGGGCAGGGCCGTGTGCTCGCATCCAGCCCCAACCTCTCCGGCCGTCCCGCCCTGGTCCCCGAACCGCCCGTCGCACCCGGCACGGTCCGCGACACCTGGAAGGGCGGCAGGGTCCGCCAGGAACACCGCCAGCGCGTCGTGCAGGTCACCACCGTCACCGCGAAGGGCCTGGTCACGGTCTACGCCGGCACCTCGCTCCGGGACGCCGACACCGCCGACGCGACGATCATGGCGGTGCTGGCCGTCGTGGTCCCGCTGCTCGTCCTGGTCGTGGCCATGATCACCTGGCGGGTGACCGGATGGGCCCTGCGGCCCGTCGAGGCGATCCGCGCCGAGGTCGCCGAGATCGGCGACCGCGAACTCCACCGCCGGGTGCCCGTTCCCTCCACCCGCGACGAGGTGGCCCGGCTCGCCGTCACGATGAACGCGACCCTGGACCGGCTGGAGGCCGCCGGCATCCGCCAGCGCCGCTTCATCGCCGACGCCTCGCACGAACTGCGCAGCCCGATCACGGTGCTGCGTACCCAGTTGGAGGTCGCACAGGCCCACCCGGACCCCGAGCTGTGGGGCGAACTGGTCAGCGGCGCCCTGGAGGACACCGTACGGCTCCAGGACCTGGCGGCCGACCTGCTCCTGCTCGCCCGCCTCGACACCTCGGAGCCGCCGCCCGCCACCGCCGTCGACCTCACCGAGGTGGTCCGCGAAGCGGCCCGTACGCGCACCCGGGAGCGCGTCCCCGTCCGGGCGGACATCGCCTCCGGGATCGCGGTCCGCGGCAGCACGATCTGGCTGTCGCGGCTCGTCACCAACCTGCTGGACAACGCCCACCGGCACGCCGAGCGGCGCGTCACCCTCGTCCTGCGCGTGGACGAACCCCGGGGCGAGGCCGTACTCGAGGTGACCGACGACGGAGCGGGCATCGCGCCCGCCGACCGCGAACGGGTCTTCGAACGCTTCACCCGCCTCGACGACGCCCGCGCCCGTGACGAGGGCGGCACCGGTCTGGGCCTCGCCATTGCCCGCGACATCGCCCTGCGCCTCGGCGGCACCCTGGCCGTCCGGGACTCCCAGAAGGGTGCGCACCTGGTCGCCACGCTCCCGCTCGGCCCCTGACGACGTCCGGCCGGTGACGCCGCCCGGCTCCCCGAGGCGCCCGGCAGCACACCGGCCAGCGTCCCGCGTCCCGCGCGGCTTCCTCCTCCGCCGCTACCGGCGCGGGCACCCGCGGCAGCCGGCCGCGACGAGGGGCCGCGGCCGCCCTTGGGGATCCGGGAGCATCATGTGCCGGAGGGCACCCCGTCCGCAGAGCCTCCCGGCGTGAGCCGGGGGCGTGCAAGGCATTTCCCCCGCGCTCCGTCAGGAACAGGCCGTTCTGGCTCCCGGGCCCGCTCCGGACCCCCGTCCCCGCGTGCCTCGCGCGCCCGTTCCCGCGGGTCCGCGACGAAGGCCGGTTCTCGCTACTCCGGGCTCCGGGCTCGGATGTACTCCCTCACTCGACCACCCCGACCGAACGCGGGGGGTTCCCCGGGACGCATCGCGGCCCCGCTTCGCCGTGCCCTCAACGGTCCGGCGAGGCCCGGTCCGGTCCGGTCCGCGGGAACCGCCGCTGTTCGACGACGACGTGAAGGAGCCGCACGTGGCTGAGAAGACGGCACGCAGCGCCCAGGGCGGACCGGCGGCGCCGAGCGCCCCGGCGCCCGCCGACCCACCCGAGTTCACGTTCGCCTTCGGTGCGCACCAGAAGGTCATGGAGCAGCTCTCGCTCCGCGCGATGGCCGCGCGGCTGCCCGCCGCCCTGGCGCAGACCGCGCGGATGGCCTGGCGGCTCGACCGCGCCTCCGCGGCCGGGCTGCTGGCGGGCCAGATCCTCGCCGGGGTCTGTACGGCCGTCTCCCTCGGGGCCGTCGCCGAAGCGATGGGCCCGCTGCTGACCGGCGGTGGCGCCCATGAGCGCCTCGCCGACGCCGCTTGGCCGCTGGCCGTGGCCGCCGTCGCGGCCGGAGCCGGTACGACCGGCCAGATCGTGTCCGGGAGCGCGGCACGCAGGCTCACCCCGCGCCTGGCCACCACGGCCGACCTCGACATGGTCGACGCCCACATGGACGTGGAGGTGTCCGCCTACGACGAGCCCGCGTTCTCCGACCGTTCGGAGGCCGCCGAGATCGGCGCGGCCCGTTCCTCCATGCTCGTGAAGGACGCGATGGCCTTCCTGAACGGCCTGGTCAACCTCGTGGCGGTGGCCGGGGTCCTCGCCGTCGTCCACCCCGTCCTGATGCCGCTCCTCCTGCTCTCCGTCGTCCCGCGCGGCGTGGGCGCCGTCATCGCCGCCCGCCTGGACTACGCCCTCCACAACGAGACGATCGCCTCCCGCAACATCCGCGGGATGATGCGCTGGTACCTCACCACGCACAAGCTCGGCGACGAGCTGCGCTGCAACTCCATGCGCCCCCACGCGCACGCCTGGTACGCCGCCGTCTGCGCCCGCATCGACGCCAAACTCGTCGGCTCCGCACCGCGCTACCTCAGGGTCTCGCTCCTCGCCGCGGCCCTCGGCGGCCTCTTCCAGCTCGGTACCTGGGCCGCGCTGGGCGCGCTGGTCCTGTCCGGCTCCATGGCCCTGGCGGCGGCGGGCACCGCCATCGTCGCCATGCGGACCTCCGCCTCGGCCCTCTCCAGCCTGGTGGTCTACGGCGCCGCCATGTTCCAGCACGCCCTCTACCTGGAGGACTACCGCCTCTTCCTGGAGCAGGCCCGTGAACGGGCCGTCACCCGGGGCGCGGTGGAGGCGGGGCCGCCGGAGAAGGTCAGCCTGGAGAACGCCTCGTACACCTACCCGGGCAAGGACACGCCGGCGCTCGGCCCGGTCAGCCTGTCCCTGTCCCGGGGCGAGATCATCGCGGTGGTCGGCGAGAACGGAGCCGGGAAGTCCACCCTGATCCGCCTGCTGACCGGCCTTACGGTCCCCAGCGACGGGGAAGCGTACTGGGACGGCACCCCGACCCGCGCGCACGACCAGCGCACGCTGTGGACCCACGTCGGGCTGGTCGCCCAGTCCTACGCGCAGTGGCCGTTCACGGTGCGGGACAACGTCACCCTCGGCCAGCCCGACGCCCGCGGTGACGACGCGGTGTGGGAGGCGCTCGACGCGGTCGGCATGCGCCAGGCGGTCCAGGGCTACCCGCAGGCCCTGGACACGCTCCTGGCCCGCTCCCTGTGGGGCGGCCACGAACTGTCCGGGGGCCAGTGGCAGCGCCTGGCGTGCGCCCGTGCCTTCCACCGCAGGCCCCGGCTGCTGATCATGGACGAGCCCACCTCGGCGATGGACGCCCGCGGGGAGCACCGGATCTTCACCGGCCTGCAGGAGATGAAGGAGGACCGGATCACCATGATCGTCACCCACCGGATGGAGAACTGCCGGCTGGCCGACCGGATCATCGTCCTGGACAAGGGCCGGGTCACCGAGACCGGCACCTTCGCCGAACTGACCGCCCTCGGCGGCACCTTCGCGGAGCTGTACGGGCTCTCGCAGGACCGCTGACCCGCGCGCCCCGCTCCGCGCGCACGGAGCGGGGCGCGTCCCCGGGCGGCTACGGAGCCGCGTAGCGGGCCAGGAAGAGGTCGACTCCCGAGGTGACGAGGCGGATCAGCTCCGCCGGGTCGGTCTCGGTGCCGGGGGCGAAGGTGTGCTCCAGCTGAGGGACGCCGACGGTGGCGGCGACGAGCTGCCGGACGGCGAGCACGGGATCGGGGACGTCGAGCCTTCCGCGCCGGCCGAGTTCGGCGAAGGCCTCGACGAGGGGCCCGTTGAACATGTCGTACGTGACCCGGTACCAGAGTCGGCCCAGCTGGGGGAAACGGCCGATCTCCCCGATCACCAGGCGGCGCAGCGTCATGACGTCGGGGCGGAGCAGGAGGGCGGCCCAGTCACCGGTGAGGGCGATCAGGGCGGAGCGCAGATCCGGGGCTTCCACGAGGGCGGATCCGCCCGGTTCGCGACCCGCACAGGTCTCGCGCAGGATGCCGCCGATGGCGGCGAGGAACAGTCGCTCCTTGGTGCCGAAATGCTTGTACACCGTCGCCTTGGAGGCCCCGGATCGACTGGTGATCGCGTCCATCGAGGCGGCCGCGTACCCCTCGGCGAGGAACTCCGCGGCCGCCGCGTCGACGATCGCCCGGCGCTTGCGCCGGACGGCGTCGGAGGAAGCGGGGACGACCGGGATGCCGTACGCGTCGGTGGCGTTCGCCGTCTCGGCTTCCATGGGGGAGTCCTTCGTACGTGCGGGTGGCCTGCGGTCGGCCTGCGGGGGAGGTGCGTACCGGGGCCAGTGTAGGAACCGAACCGTTCGGTACGTACGTACGTACCGAACGCGCCGCCTGCCTCGTCTGTCTCCTCTGCCTCGTCTGCTTCGTCCCGCGCGCGTCAGCCCTGTGCCGAGCGGCCGTTCTTGACGGCCTCGGTGATGTCAGCCGTGTCCGAGGCCGGCGGGACCGCGATGTCCTTCGCCAGGCCGAAGGAGAGGAAGTCGATGTCGACGACCACGTTCCCGAAGGTCTGGTTCAGCCGCGAGGGCATGCCCTTGTCGTCGACCCAGATGTCCGAGACGAGCTCGGTCGCGCCGCCTGCGCCCACCGCGCCGAACACCGCTTGGGCGTCGCCCAGCTTGTCCGCCGGCACCGTGGCCCGGTAGTGGACGGAACTCTTCCCGTTGACGTCCTCCCGGCCGACTTCGGTGACGTCGGTGGCCCACTTGAGCGACTTCAGTCCGGCCGTCGGGTCGTTGTTGCCCGTGGTCATCCCGGCGGCGCCCTTCTCGCCGAGCACGGCGGAGGCCTCTATCTTCAGCCAGGTCTTGCCCGCGAAGGGGCCGCTCGGCGCCGGGTCGATGCCGTAGTAGTACGCGCCCTGGACGATCCGGTAGGTGACCGTGCCGTCGGCGACCAGATTCTCCATCTGGATGTCCTTGGCCGGCATCTCCGCCTCCATCGCGAGGCCGTTGCCCCAGGAGTAGACGCCGTTCAGCTGCACCGGCTTGCCGCCCGTGTCGGGCATCGTCACGCTCATCTCGACCTCGGCCGAGCCCGCCTTGGAGGCCTCGTCGGAGGCCTTGGCGAGCGTCGAGACGAGCGTCTCCGCCGAGTCGGCCGCCTTCTTGCCCACGGCGGCGCCGGTCGTACAGCCGCTCAGGCCCGCCGTCACGATCACGGCGGCCGCGATGACCGTGGTGACTGTTCCTGCCTTCATTTCCCCACCCTTTGGTCGGTTGTCGTCCCAGCCCCCGGACAGGACCCGATCGTCACACGCTCGCACAATTCGGCGACGGGGAGGCAGGATCAGGGCTCCACCGCCGACCCCCGGGGCGTTCCCCGAGGAGCCCCCGGAAATCCGCGGGCGCGCGTCCGAGCAGCCTGTATATCCTGCCCGGCATGCTGCGACTCGAGCGCCTGCGGGCCGATCACGAAGCTGCCCTGCTGGCCTTCGAGCGGGACAACCGGGCGTACTTCGCCCGCTCGGTACCGGACCGAGGGGACGCGTACTTCGCGGAGTTCGCCGCCCGCCACCGCGCCCTGCTCGCCGAACAGGACACCGGCGCGTGCCGGTTCCACCTGGTGCTGGACACCTCCGGAGAGCTGATCGGGCGCGTCAACCTGGTGGACGTCGCGGACGGCGCCGCCGACCTCGGCTACCGGATCGGCGAACGGGCGACGGGCCGCGGCGCGGCCACCGCGGCCGTCCGCGAGGTCTGCCGACTGGCCGTAACGGAGTACGGGCTCGGCGCCCTCACCGCGTCCGCGGCCCTGGACAACCCGGCATCGGCGGCGGTGCTCCGGCGGACCGGATTCACGGTGGTGGGGGAGACCGTCCTGGCCGGCTGCCCCGGGCTGACCTACCGGCGGGCGCTCACGGCCGAGGGCTGACCGGCCGCCGTGCCCGGTCCGGCGGCGTGCCCGCCCGGCGCCGTCCCGGACCGGTCCGGCGGCGTGCCTACCCCGGCGCCGTGCCCGCCCGGTCCGGCGTCGCGCCCGCCCAACGCGGCGCCGTCCCCGCCCAACGCGGCGTCGCGTCCGACCCAACCCGGCGTCGCGCCCGGCCCCCGGCACGCCCGGACGGGGCGACAGACCCGGTCCTGGTGCGTACGGGTGACGGACCGACAGCGGCGCATCACCCCATCGGGGTCCCCGGCGCGCGCACGGCGTTGATCACCGAGTGTGTGGATCACCGGCAGCGCGTGCTGTCCGTCGGCCCCCGCACTGAGGAGTCCCCGGCCCCATGGCTGTCGCCGCCGTTCTCTCCGTCTCGTCCGCCGCCCCGATCTCGGGGGATGCCGCGAAGCCCGGCCACGCCGTGGCTCCGCCGAAGCCCGTCGTCGACGTGCGGAACGCGGCCGGCCGGCCGCCGGCGCCGCGCCGGGTCCTCGCCACCGCCGGGCCCGGCGGCGCCCGCGGGTGCGCAGGCCGGAGGCCCCTCCGGCTCAGCCGCGCCAAAGCCCCGCGCGTGCAAGGGGACCCGTCCCCCCGCACGGGGCCGAGCCGCGCCGGACGGCGTTCGTGACCGCGCGCGGCATCTGAACCGGCCCCGCTCCCCGTGCGGTGCGGTCCTGTCGGGTGCCGTGCGGTGCCGTGCCGTGCCGTGCCGTGCCGTGCCGTGCGTGCCGCCGTGACCCGTGACCCGTGACCGTGCCGCGGCCCGGCCCGGTGTCCCGCGGGGCTCGTACCTCCCCGCCCTCCCGGGCGTGATCCCCCTTCCCGCCCCCACGCCACTTGGAGCCAGCCGATGGTCCTCGCCCCGTCGCCGCCCCCGGGCTGCCCCCACACCGGACCCGCCCGCAGGACCGTGGTCCAGGCGGCGGCCCTCGCCGCCGCCGGTCTCACCGCGGGCATCGCGCCCACGGCGTGGGCGGCCGGGCCCCCGGCGCTCCCGGCAGCGGCCGGCCCGGGCGCGGAGCCCGCGCGGCGGGACACCGCCCCCGCTCCCCTCCCGCTGCGCACCGACCGGGACTCCCAGGGCGACATCCTCGCCGGGTTCCGCAAGGACCACGCCTGCTTCCTGTTCCTCCACTTCGGTGACGCCGCGAAGGCCCGGCGCTGGCTGACCCGCCTGCTGCCGTCGGTCTCCAGCACCGAGGAAGTGGCCCGCTTCAACCGGGCCTTCAGCCGGGCCCGCCGGCTCAGGGGCGGCGTCGACCCCGAATCCATGGCCACCCTGTGGACGGGGATCGGACTGACCCATCCGGGGCTGCGCCTGCTGTCGGGCAAGGAGCCCTTCCCCGCCGCCCCGGCCGGCTCCAGCGCCGAGGCCTTCACCCAGGGCTCCGCCGCCCGCGCGCAGCAGCTCGGCGACACCGGAACCAGCGCCCCGCAGTCCTGGCTGTTCGGCGCCGAGGAGCCCGACCGCGCGGTGCACGTGGTCCTCACCCTCGCCGCCGACCAGCCCGAACGCCTCGCCGCCGCGGTCGCCGAACACAGCGTGGGTGCCGCCGCGGACGGCGCGGTGGTCCTGTTCCGCCAGGACGGGGCCACCCTCCCCGGGGAGTTGCGCGGGCACGAGCACTTCGGCTTCCTCGACTGCATCAGCCAGCCCGGCGTACGGGGCTTCGACGAGCCGGACCCGGCCGACGCCTCCGGCGTCCTCGGGAAGCCCGGAACGCGGCTGATCCCCGCGGGCGAGTTCGTCGTCGGCGCCGATCGGGTGAACAAGCGTCCCACGGGCCTGCCCGCCTGGGCCACCGGCGGCGCCTTCCAGGTGGTGCGCCGCCTCGCGCAGGACGTGCCCGGCTGGTGGACCCAGGTCGCCCTGCGCCTCGCCGAACTCCAGCGCGCCGGCGCCGCGCCCGCCGACGCCGGCCGCGAATGGCTCGGAGCCCGCCTGATGGGCCGCTGGCCGGGCGGCATGCCGGTCTCCCTGTGCCCCGCGGCGGAGCAACTGCCCGTGCCGGGCGAGCACCCCGACGCCGGACTCGACTACGGCCAGGACCCGCAGGGCTGGGGGATGCCGCTGTTCGCGCACATCCGCAAGGGGAACCCGCGCGGCGGCCTCGTCCTCACCCCGGGCCGTCCCCCCGTCGCCCAGGCGGAGCTCGACGCGCGGCGCCTGATGCGGCGCGGAATCCCGTACGGCTCCGTCTACCAGCCCGAACGGGGCGAGGAGCACGGTCCGCAGGCCGCGCGCGGGCTGGTTTTCGTCTGCCACCAGTCGGACCTGGTGGGGCAGTTCGAGCTGGTGATGCGCAAGTGGGTCAACGAACCCGACTTCCCGGCCGGCCGCAACCCGCGCGCCGGCTGCGACCCGGTGCTCGGCCCAGACTCGGCCATCGCCTTCGAAACCCCATCGGCGGACGGCACCGGCAGCCGGGCCAACACCCTCCACTTCGGCCGGTTCGTCCGCACCGAGGGATCGGTCTACGCCTTCAGCCCCTCCCTCCCCGTCCTGCGCGCCCTGGCCAAGGGCGAACTCGACGTCTCCATCGAGTTCCACACCGGTTCGGTCCTGCGCCCCGGCGACGTCCTCGACGCGGGCAAGGCCCGGCTGACCCTCGACGCCTCGGGGGACCTCGCCCTGCTCGACGCCCGGGGCACCCGCGCGTGGCACTCGTACACGGGGGGCGTCGGCCACGACGCCCTGCTCACCCAGGACGGTGAACTGCTCGTGCGCGACGCCGAAGGCGCCGCGGTCTGGTCCAGCGGGACCGGCGGTCACCCCGGCGCGCGCCTCCTGCTGCGCCCGTCCGGAGAGCTGGTGATCCTGGACGGGACCCGGGTTCTGTGGAAGGCGTCCGCCTCGTAGGGTGACCGCATGGCGATCACGGAACCAGTGACGGACGACACCCGGTTGATCTACGGCTGCATGGCTCTCGGCGGGAGCTGGGAGCGCGGCCCGTACCGGGCCGAGGACATCGACGAGGCCGAGGCGGTGATCGAGGCCGCCCTCGACAGCGGCATCACGATGTTCGACCACGCCGACATCTACCGGCACGGAAAGGCGGAAGCCGTCTTCGGCGAGGTGCTGGCCCGCACCCCCGGCCTGCGCGAGCGCATCACGCTGCAGACCAAGTGCGGCATCCGGCTCGCCGAAGGCGACCGCCCCGGCATCTACGACCTGCGGGGCGCGAGCATCGTCAGCCGCGTCGAGGAGAGCCTCACGCGGCTGCGCACCGACGTCATCGACGTCCTGCTCCTGCACCGGCCCGACCCCCTGGCGGACCCGGCGGAGATCGCCGAGGCGCTCACCTCCCTGCACCGCCAGGGCCTCGTGAAGCGGTTCGGCGTCTCCAACATGAACGCCGCGCAGATCGCGCACCTGCAACGGCACCTGGACCTCCCGCTCGTCGCGAACCAGCTGGAAATGAGCCTGGACCGGCGGGACTGGCTGGAGGACGGGGTCCTCGTGAACACCCCGGCCGCGGCGGCCGTCGGCTTCCCGGCCGGCACCGTCGAGTACTGCACCGCGAACGGAGTCCGCCTCCAGGCCTACGGTCCTCTGGCCCAGGGACGCTTCACCGGACGGGAGTCGAGCGTGGGGGAGCACGCGACCGCCGAGCACCTGCGCGCCCTGGCCAAGGCGAAGGACACGACACCGGAGACGATCCTGCTGTGGTGGCTGCAGCGCCACCCGGCCCGGATCGCCCCCGTCATCGGCACCGGCCGCCCCGAGCGGATCCGGGCCTGCCGCGACGCCGCGCTGCGGACCCCGGACCTGGGCCACGAGGAGTGGTACTCCCTGTGGCTCACGGCCCGGGGCGGGCCGCTCCCCTAACCGGAGACGGCCCGGGCCCTCTCGGCCTAGCCGGGCGAGCCGACCGCGCACACCAGGATCGGGGTGGCGCGGCGCGGGTCGAGGGCGTTGCGGACCAGGTGCCAGACGTTCAGGTCGTAGGCCTCGCCGATGTGGCCCACCGGGTCGAAGGGGCAGAAGTCCTGCACGTACTGGTTCTTGACCCCCGGCTCGCGCACGAACGCCGTGTCGGTCGGGGTCACCAGCTCGTCGTAGCGCGAGGTGATGATGGTGTACGCGATCCCGGGCTGGGCCACCGGACCGTCGTTCAGCGCCAGGATCGCGGGACCGCCGGGCACCTCGTCGGCGAGCACCGGGATGCCGATGGTGGTCACGATCTTCTCCATGGTCGCCCGGCCGATCAGCTTGTCGCCCAGGTCGAGCAGCCCGGCGGCGTTCGTGCCGTGGGTCGGGGGAGCGATGGCCACGACCGCCTTGATGTGGGGCTGGATCCCCTGCATCTTGGCGAGGTAGAGGGCCTGGAGCCCGCCCTCGGAGTGGCCGACGACCGAGACCTTGGCCGCGCCGGTCGCGCCGCGCACCTTCTCCACGTACTCCTTGATCTCCAGGTTGGAGACGGCCACCGGCTTGAGGCCTCCGACCAGCGGGAAGCCGTCGTAGGCGCCGTAGGTCAGGGCGAAGGTGCAGTAGCCGCGGGCGGCGAGGTCCAGCTGGAGGAAGTTGAGGTCCTCGTACCAGGTGGCGAAGGTGCCGTGGAGCAGCACCACGGGCTCGGGGTGCGCGGCGCTCGGCCGGCAGGAGAAGTCGTTGACCCCGCCTCCCGTGACGCCCTCGCCGGCGGCGTGCGCCGGGAAGGCGGCGCCGAGCAGGAGGGCCAGCGGGAGGGCGGCCCTGGCGAGCAGGGTGCGGGTGCGCGACGCACGGGTACGGCGGGCCATACGACATCTCCTGACGGGGGGTCATGCACGGGGCGGACTGCACAGAATGCTCCGGTGCGCGGCCCCTGTCCCCTGGCGGTACGCGCAGAATGCTTCCGGGCCGGCCCCGGCGGCGCGACCCGGCGCCTGCTCGCCCGCCTCGACACGGCGGCCGAACTGCGGTGCACGGCGGCGGCCGCCGTGGCCGAGGACCACGCATCGATCCCGCGGGCCCAGGCAGAGGCCTCCGAAGTGCTGTCTCTGGCAGAGGACTTGGGTCGCCCCGCGGGTCTCTACCGGCTGGCCGACCTCGCCGTCGAGTACCAGCTCGTACAGCCCGGTCCCGCCCGCGACGCGCTGGCCCGGGTCCTGGCGCCCCTCGAAGACCAGCCCCATCTGATCGCCACGCTGCGGGAGTTCATCGCGGCCGGCTACCGGCGCGCCGATGCCGCCGACGCCCTCACCGTCCACCGCAACACGCTGACCTACCGCCTGGGCCGCATCCGCCTGCTCACCGGCCACGACGCCACCGACCCCACGGGCGCCCGCCACCTCGCGGCCGCCCTGACGGCGTACGGAGCGGCCCGCCGCACCGGTGCCTGAGAAGACCCGGCGGCCCGGATCCCCGTAACCGGCCCGCTCGCTCAAAGCACCGGCGGCCGGCCCGCGGCCGTGAGGCGGACCACGGTGCGCCAGCGCATGGGCCGCCGCACCTGGCCGTGCCGGGCCGCCCACCCTTCGCGCAGCCCCTGGAGCGCGCTGCGGGCGACGGCGGGGGTTTGGCGACAGGTCCTAGCGGAACCGCCGTGCCCGCCCCGCCGGGAAGCGGGCCCGCTCAGGTGAGGGGGAGCAGCCGGGACGGTCCGTGCGCCGACGCGAGCGCGGCGGCGGAGGCGAGCGGGGCGTCGGTGGCGGCGCCCAGCGCGCTGCCGGCCAGCCAGGCGTTCCAGTCGAGGTTCCAGTCCCCGAAGCCGTTGGCGAACGGGGCCATCGGCTCACCGCCGCTGTTCACCACCGACACCACGTCCCCCTCCCGCACCGTGTCGAAGAACCAGGCCGCGTCGGCCGTGCTCATGCCCGTGCAGCCGTGGCTGACGTTCTCCTCGCCCTGCGCGTCCACCGACCAGGGCGCGGCGTGCACGTACTCCCCGCTCCAGGTCACCCGGGTCGCGTAGAAGACGGGCAGGTCGTAGAACTCGCTGGTACCGCGCTTGATGCCCACCGTGTCCCCGCGCATCCGCACCTTGCGCTCCTTGCCGAGCACGACCTTGATGCCGCTGCGCGTCAGGAACCCCGCCTTGCCGGTGGTCACCGGGATGGTCCGGACGGTCCGGCCGTTGCGCCGTACGGTCATCTCGTGCGCGGCCGCGTCGGTGACCGCTTCGATCCGGTCGCCGATGGTGAGCCGCAGGGGCTCCGAGGGGCCGCCGTACCCCCGGTCCCCGACCTCGACCCCGTCGAGACCGCTGACCGCGTGCACCACGGCGTGGGCGGGCCAGTAGGTACGGGGGCGGTAGTGCAGGGTCGAGTCGTCGACCCAGTGCCAGGCCCCCTCGACCGCCGGTTCCGAGGTGACCTGCAAGGCCCGCTCCACCCGGACCCGCGCGGCGGGATCGGCGGCGGGGACGGGGCGGCTCAGGGAGGCCGTCACGATCTGCCCCGCCCCGTACGTGCCCGGCCGCGGCCCGAACTCCGCGGTGAGCCGGTCGTCCTGCGCCGCCTCCGCGGTCCGGAACGCCATGGTCACGCCGACGGGGGTGCCCGTCGCGTCCTGGGCGCCGACCCGGACGGTGTAGGTCTCCCCGGCCCGCAGCGGTTCGGTGTTCCCCCAGTGGTGTCCGCGGGCGCCCAGGGCGCCGCCCACGTAGCGGCCGTGACCGTCGTGGACGGTGACGTAGGTGAGCAGCCCGGGGCCGGCGAGGGTGATCTCCAGGGGGCTGGCCGCGTCCGTGGGCAGGACGACCGTGTGCGCCGCCGCCCGGGCCGCGCCGCGGGACGAGGGATCGCGCACCACGGCACCGGCCCCGCTGGCGGTGGCCCGGACCAGCTGCTGTTCCAGCCCGCCGCACCGCCCGGCGCGGAAGGCGTCCATCGCGCAGCGCCGGCCTCCGTCCTCCAGCACCCGGCCGACCAGCAGCTCGACGGATCCGGCGTGCGCGCCGGGGTTCCGTGGCGTCTCCCCGGACGGTGACGCGGACTGCGGGGCGGCGGCGACGACGAAGACCAGGCCGGCCACCGCCCCTGCCGCGGTCCACGTCCTGCCCCGTCGCCCGAGTCCCCTACGGTGTGTCGATGACAGCATGCGCGCCACGCAGCCCTCCCAGATCGCCTTCGGCCGGATGGCAGCATCAAAACGATTTCCGGGCAGCATGATGATCATGAACTCGGCTCGTGGGGCCGAATGGGCACCGAAGAGGGCTCGTACGGAGTAGGGGAGGGGCGTATCGGGCGGTCGCGCTCAGGCGGTGGCGGTGGCGGTGGGGCTGTCGACGGCTGTGACGTTGGAGATGAAGCCGGCGAGGTTCGCGACCGTCCGCTGGATCTTCTCCTCCAGGGTGAGCGACTCGTGGAGCCGTCCGTCCGGGCCGGCGTTCTTCTTGCCCCGTACGTAGAGCGAGCAGGCGAGGTCGGCGCAGATGTAGGCGCCCACGGAGTTGCCCTGCTGTCCGGCCTTGCCCGCCTTCGGCGCGACCATCAGGGAGACGCCTCCGGTGTGGGTGGTCAGGCACAGCGAGCACATGCTGCGCCGCGCCTGGGAGGGGCCGGCGCCGGAGGAGCGCAGCGCGAGGGCGACCGTGCGGCCGTCCAGTTCGGTGGCGAGGTAGGCGCGCTCGGGGGCCTTGGGGTCCCACCAGCCGAGGAAATCGAGGTCGTCCCAGGGGCGCTCGGCCAGATCGCGGGGGACGGACAGGCGCTTGGCCTCGCCCTTGGTGCAGTTCACGAAGGCGGCACGGATCTCTTGCTCGGTCAACGGCTTCATGAGCGGCAGGCTAATTTGCCTAAAGGTTTTAGGCAAACGCATAATGTCTATCGCCAGCTAGGAGGCACATGATGGTTCGAGCAGGACTGACCGCCGAGCGGCTGACCCGGGCCGGCGCGGAACTCGCCGACGAGGTCGGCTTCGAGCAGGTGACCGTCTCGGCGCTCGCCCGGCGGTTCGACGTCAAGGTCGCGAGCCTTTACTCGCACCTGAAGAACTCCCAGGACCTCAGGACCCGGATCGCCCTGTTCGCCCTGGAGGAACTGGCCGACCGGGTCGCGGCCGCCCTGGCGGGGCGGGCCGGAAGGGACGCCCTGGCGGCCTTCGCCGACGCCTACCGGGACTACGCCCGGGAGCACCCCGGCCGCTACGACGCCGCCCGGCTCCGGCTCGACCCGGAAACGGCCGCCGGCAGTGCGGGCGTCCGGCACGCCCAGATGACCCGGGCGATCCTGCGCGGCTACGACCTGACGGAACCCGACCAGACCCACGCGGTCCGGATGCTCGGCAGCGTCTTCCACGGCTACGTCAGCCTGGAGCTGGGCGGCGGCTTCAGTCACACCGCCGTCGACCCACAGGAGTCCTGGGACTGGATGGTGGACTCCCTCGACGTGATGCTGCGTAACCGCGTAACCGCGTAACCGCGTAACCGCGTAACCGCGTAACCGCGTAACCGCGTAACCGCGTTCCGACGGTCGACGGGGTGCCCCCAGGGGGCTCCGCCGGACTCGCCGTGGACCCGGCCGGGCGTCAGAATGACGGCACGCCGTCCGGTGGCCGAAAGTTCCGCGGCCCGGATTTTGCATGAAAATGCATCATCGCGCATACTCATCCCATGTCAAAGGTTCTCACCTCCCTGCCCACCGGCGAGCGCGTCGGAATCGCCTTCTCCGGCGGCCTCGACACCTCCGTCGCCGTCGCCTGGATGCGCGACAAGGGTGCCGTCCCCTGCACCTACACCGCCGACATCGGCCAGTACGACGAGCCCGACATCGAGTCGGTGCCCGCGCGCGCCACGGCGTACGGCGCCGAGATCGCGCGCCTGGTCGACTGCCGCGCGGCGCTCGTGGAGGAGGGCCTGGCGGCTCTCGCCTGCGGCGCGTTCCACATCCGCTCCGGCGGCCGCGCCTACTTCAACACGACGCCGCTAGGCCGCGCCGTCACCGGCACGCTGCTGGTCCGCGCGATGCTGGAGGACGACGTCCAGATCTGGGGCGACGGGTCGACCTTCAAGGGCAATGACATCGAGCGGTTCTACCGCTACGGCCTGCTCGCCAACCCGCACCTGCGCATCTACAAGCCGTGGCTCGACGCCGACTTCGTCACCGAGCTCGGTGGCCGCAAGGAGATGTCGGAGTGGCTGCTCGCCCACGAGCTGCCCTACCGCGACAGCACCGAGAAGGCGTACTCCACCGACGCCAACATCTGGGGCGCCACCCACGAGGCGAAGACCCTGGAGCACCTCGACACCGGTGTGGAGAGCGTCGACCCGATCATGGGCGTCCGGTTCTGGGACCCCTCGGTGGAGATCGCCACCGAGGACGTGACCATCGGCTTCGTGCAGGGGCGCCCGGTCACGATCAACGGCAAGGAGTTCGCCTCCGCCGTCGACCTGGTCATGGAGGCGAACGCCATCGGCGGCCGCCACGGCCTGGGCATGTCGGACCAGATCGAGAACCGGATCATCGAGGCGAAGAGCCGCGGCATCTACGAGGCTCCGGGTCTGGCCCTGCTGCACGCCGCTTACGAGCGCCTCGTCAACGCGATCCACAACGAGGACACGGTCGCCCAGTACCACAACGAGGGCCGGCGCCTCGGCCGCCTCATGTACGAGGGCCGCTGGCTCGACCCGCAGGCGCTGATGATCCGCGAGTCCCTGCAGCGCTGGGTCGGTACGGCGATCACCGGAGAGGTGACGCTGCGCCTGCGGCGCGGCGAGGACTACTCGATCATGAACACCACGGGCCCGGCGTTCAGCTACCACCCGGACAAGCTGTCCATGGAGCGCACCGAGGACTCGGCGTTCGGCCCGGTGGACCGCATCGGCCAGCTCACCATGCGCAACCTCGACATCGCCGACTCCCGCGCGAAGCTGGAGCAGTACGCCGGCCTCGGCATCGTCGGCACCACGCACCCCGCGCTGATCGGCGCCGTCGAGGCGCCCGGCTCCGGCCTGATCGGCGCCATGCCCGAGGGTGGCGCCGAGGCCATCGCCTCGCGCGGCGAGGTCTCCGGCGACGACGAGCTGCTGGACCGTGCCGCGATGGAGTTCGGCACCGACTAGTCGATGCCGGCGGCAGGACGTGACGTGACGCGCCGCCCGTGGTCCCCGTGGGGACCGCGGGCGGCGTCCGTACTGGTCACGAAGCCGTGGTCGGCCAGGGGTGATCGCGCCGCCGCGGACCCTGCTCGACCTGCCCGAGGGTGCGCCCGTCCTGCACATCGAGCAGCTCGCCTACGACCTGCTGCTGGGCGCGCTCGGCAAGGGATTCTGACGGCGTCCTGGCAGGATCGCGGCATGGAACGTGTGCTGGGAATCGGTGGTTACTTCATGCGGGCCGCGGATCCGGCGGCCCTGGGCGCGTGGTACCGGGACTGCCTGGGGCTGGACTCGGACGAGCACGGCCTGTGGCGTCAGGGAGCCGGGCCCACGGTGTTCGCACCGTTCGAGTCGGATACCGACTACTTCGGGTCGCCCGCCCAGCGCACCATGCTCAACTTCCGGGTCCGCGACCTGAACGCGATGCTCGCGCAGCTGCGCGCCAAGGGAGCGGACGTGGCGCCCGAAACCCAGGACATGGACGGCGTAGGCCGGTTCGGCTGGGTCACCGACCCGGAGGGCAACCGGATCGAGCTGTGGCAGCCCGCCTGATCACACCCCAAGACCGTCAGCTGCCCTGCTGACCGACGAGCCCGCCGCCGAGGTTCCACGCCTCGATGTCGCGGTAGTGGATCGGCCCCGGTCCGCGGCCGATGTTGCTTCCGACCAGGTGCAGGCGCTCCGTCCGCCAGCGCCGGCCGGCGAACCCGGCGAGTCCGGCGGCGGCCTCCACCGCCGACGAGGCGTCGTTGCGGCGGGCGCGGGCCAGCGTCAGGTGAGGTCGCAGCGGCCGGTCTTCGAAGGGGATGCCGCACTCCTCGACCGCGGCGCGGACACC
Source organism: Streptomyces sp. NPDC099050 (assembly GCF_044759865.1). NCBI lineage: Bacteria > Bacillati > Actinomycetota > Actinomycetes > Kitasatosporales > Streptomycetaceae > Streptomyces > Streptomyces sp. NPDC099050. The sequence continues at coordinate 650,530 of NZ_JBIWAE010000001.1, forward strand.
GGCGGCGAGCCGGTGCAGCCCGTCGAGGTCCCCGTCGATCCCGCTCCACAGCACCCGCTCACCGAAGTGGCCGCCCCCGCGCAGGGCCAGGCGTACGGGACCGCGCGCCGCCGCGAGCTCCGCGAGCCGCGGCCGCAGGGGCGGGACGACCTCGACCGGCAGCTCGCCGAGGAACGCCAGGGTGATGTGCCAGTCCTCGATGCGGTTCCACCGCATGTCCGGGTACGCGGCGTACGCGGGGCCCAGCTCGCGCGCGAGTTCCTCCTTCGCGTCGTCGGGCGGGGCCAGGGCGATGAACACGCGGACGGTCGCGGGCCGGGACCCTTGGTTCGAGCCGTTCGAGCCGTTCGAGTCGGCCATGTCGTTCACGTCGTTCACGGCGATCAGGAGGTGTAGTCGGCCGTGTCGTGCACGTCCCCGAACCGGGGGAAGATCCGCTCCACGGTGAACTCGTGCTCGTCGGCGGTGAAACCGGACATCGCGTCGGCCACGAACTCCAGCTCGTAGCCGTGGTCGCTCGCGGCTCGCGCCGTGGACTCGACCCCCATCGTGGTGACCAGCCCGGCGAGCACCACCGTGTCCACGCCCAGGGCGCGCAGCCGCTCGTCCAGCTCGGTGCCGTGGAAGGCCCCGACGGTCCGCTTGACGATCTGGACGTCGCCCGCCCGCACCAGCCCGTCGGCGAAGCCGCTGCCCGGAGGCTGCTCCGCGACGCCCGGCCGGTCCACCCGGACGAGCACCACCGGGCGCCCGTCCGCCCTGAAGGCCTCGGCCAGCCGCAGGCAGCGGGCCAGTACCTCCTCACCGGAGTGCGGGGCGACGGGCATGGCGATGATGCGGGGCATCAGGTCGATGAGGATCAGCGCGGAGGTCACGGGAGTGATCATAGGACAGGGGTGCACCGGCGCCCGGGCACCGGAAGCGGGTCCGAAGCGGGCTCGAAGCGGGTCCGAAGCGGGCTCGAAGCGGGCTCGAAGCAGGCTACGGTGTGCTCGTGAAGGAGCGGCGGTAGGACCGGGGCGGAACTCCCCTGCGCCGTACGAACTGTTCGCGCAGGACCGCCGCGCTGCCGTAGCCGACCCGGCGGGCGATCTCCTCGACGGGCAGGTCCGTGCTCTCCAGGAGTTCCTCCGCGCTGCTCAGCCGCAGGTTCCGCAGCCAGGCGTGCGGGGTGGTGCCGGTCGCGGCGGTGAACCGGCGGGCGAAGGAGCGCTTGCTCATCACGGCACGACGGGCCAGCTCCGCGACGGGGAGCGGCTCGTGGAGGTGCTCGCGGGCCCAGGCGAGGACTTCGGAGAGGCGCTCGTCGAGGCAGTCCTCGGGGACGGGCGCGGCGAGGTACTGGGCCTGCCCGCCATCGCGGTGGGAGGGCAGCACCATGTCCCGGGCGACTCCGTTGGCCATCGCCGCCCCGTGCTCCCGCCTCAGCAGGTGCAGGCACAGATCGAAGCCGGCCGCTGCCCCGGCGCCCGTGACGATCCTGCCCTCGTCGATGTACAGGGCGTCCGGTTCGACGGCGACGCCCGGATGGCGGTGGGCCAGCAGCTCGGCGAACCGCCAGTGCGTGGTGGCCCGTAGCCCGTCGAGCAGCCCGGCCTCGGCGAGCGCGAACGTGCCGACGCAGTGGGCCGCGAGCACCGAGCCGCCCCCGTACGCGGCGACCAGCGCGTCGAGCACCGCCGGACCGGGCGGTGTACGGAAGCCGGCCCCCGGCAGGGCGATCACCAGGTCGGCGGCGGCCAGCCGGTCGAGGCCGTGCTCGATCGCGAGCGGCACGCCGATGTCGGTGGGGACCGGCCCGGGCCGCTCGGCGCACAGGGCGAACTCGAAGCCGGGCAGTCCCTGTCCGTGCGGGCCGAAGACCTCGCTGACGATCCCGACGGCGAGCATGCCGACACCGGGCGGGACGTACGCGGCGACGGTCGTGAAAGGGGGCACGGGAGCAGTCTGCCACCCGTGGCACGAATCCTGCGATCACTGGCAGGTGTGCCACTCGTAGGCTCCCCGCCGACGCGGAAGGATGACAGCCATGACGAACACGAAGACGGACACGCAGACGAACACGAAGACGGACACCGCACAGGGCCTCCGCGCCGACGCACCGCTCGGCCGCAGCGCCGTATACAAGATCCTCACCACCGGCTACGTCGGCTCCACCGGCCCCGGGGTCGCCGCCACCGTCTCCTACGTGTCGGACGCCGGCCGGCACTTCATCTTCGACCCGGGCATGGTGGCGAGCCACGCCGACATCCTGGGCCCGCTCGCGGAACTGGGCCTCGGCCCCGAGGACATCACCGACGTGGTGCTCAGTCACCACCACCCGGACAACACCATGAACGTGGGCCTGTTCGGCGGGGCGCGGGTGCACGACCACAAGGTCGAGTACCGGGGCGACCAGTGGACGAACCGTGACGCCGAGGGCTACGAACTCACCCCCTCCCTGCGCCTGATCCGTACGCCGGGACACAGTCACGAGGACATCACCCTGCTGGCCGGAACGGACACGGGCGTCGTGGCGTTCGCCGGCGACCTGTGGTGGCACGCGCAGGGCCCCGCCGACGATCCGGTTGCCCCGGACCGCGAGGTGCTGCGCGCCTCCCGGCTGCGGGTGCTCGCCGCGGCGGACCTGATCGTCCCGGGCCACGGCGGCCCCTTCGCCGCCGACGGCGAGGTGCCGGTCTGACCCCGCCCCGCCGGATCGCGCCGGTGGCTGCGGTTTTGCGTCAACTCCTCTCTCATTTGGGTGAGTTCCTGCCGTGCTGACCTATCTTCCATGGGGCATACCGGTTCGTCCCAGGAGGTCAGATTGCAGTCCAGGCGCTTCCTCGCCTTACCCCGCGCACTCCGCAGATCCCGGCTGCTCATCGCCTTCAGTCTCGGCGCGCTGCTGATCGGCTTCACGCCGTGGCTCGGGGTCGCGAGCCCGACGCCCACCCCGACCCCGGCGCCACCCGGCGAGGAGGCGGCGCAGCAGTCACCGCACCACGGCGTGGCACCGGCGAACGCCATGGAGCCGACGGCCCCCGTGCTCGACCGGACCGGCTGGACGGCCGCGGCGAGCGACCAGGAGACGGCCGGCGAGAACGGCCGCGCCGCCAACGTCCTCGACGGTGACACCGGCACGCTCTGGCACAGCAAGTGGTCCGGCACCCCGGCCCCGCTCCCGCACAGCATCACCCTCGACATGCACCGCACGGCGGTCGTCTCGGCGCTCGTCTACACCCCCCGCACCAACGGGGCCAACGGACGCGTCGGCGAGTACACCCTCAGCGTGAGCGCTGACGGAGTGACCTGGCCGGCCCCGGTCGCCAGCGGCACCCTCGCGGACGACGGCAGCGCCAAGACGCTCGGATTCGCCCCGCAGGGGGCCCGGTTCGTACGACTCACGGCGCTCACCGAGGCCGGCGGGCGCGGTCCGTGGACCTCCGCCGCGGAGATCAACCTGCTGGGCGACCCCGGCACCCCGGAAGCCACCGTGGACCTGGCCCGGACCGGCTGGACGGCCGCCGCGAGCGACCAGGAGACGGCCGGCGAGAACGGCCGCGCCGCCAACGTCCTCGACGGTGACACCGGCACGCTCTGGCACAGCAAGTGGTCCGGCACCCCGGCCCCGCTCCCGCACAGCATCACCCTCGACATGCACCGCACGGCCGCGGTCTCCGCGCTCGTCTACCACCCGCGCACGAACGGCCCCAACGGCCGGGCGGGCGCCTACACCGTCACCACCAGCACCGACGGGACCGCCTTCGGCGCACCGGTGGCCGCGGGCACCTGGCGCGACGACGACACCGTCAAGACCGCCACCTTCACCCGCACCGCGCAAGCCCGGTTCGTACGGCTGACCGTGACCACCGAGGCCGGCGCCCGGGGCCCCTGGACCTCCGCCGCCGAGATCCGCCTGAGCGGGCCGGCCGCCCCCGCCGTCCACGGATCCTGGGGCCGGATCACCGGATTCCCCCTGGTCCCCGTGGCCACCGCCGTCCTCCCGGGAGACAAGCTCCTGGCCTGGTCCGCGTACGCGGTGGACCGCTTCGGCGGCAGCAACGGCTACACCCAGACGGCGATCCTCGACCTGAAGACGGGCAAGGTCACCCAGCGCCGCATCGACAACACCGGGCACGACATGTTCTGCCCCGGCATAGCCATGCTGGCCGACGGCCGCGTGCTCGTCACCGGGGGCAGCAACGCGGAGAAGGCCAGCATCTACGACCCCGCCACCGACGACTGGTCCGCCACCGGCAGCATGAACATCCCCCGCGGTTACCAGTCCATGACGCTGCTCTCCACCGGAGAAGCCTTCGTCCTGGGCGGATCCTGGAGCGGACCCGCGGGCGACAAGGCCGCCGAGGTCTGGTCGCCGGACACCCGGACCTGGCGCGGGCTCCCGGGAGTCCCCGCCCTCCAGGCCTCCACGGCCGACCCGGCCGGGCCCTACCGCGCCGACAACCACATGTGGCTGCACGCCACTTCGGCCGGCAAGGTGCTCCAACTGGGCCCGAGCAGGCAGATGAACTGGATCTCGACCACCGGCACGGGCGGCATCACCCCCGCCGGCCCCCGGGCCGACAGCGCCGACGCCATGACGGGCAACGCCGTCGCCTACGACATCGGCAAACTCCTCACCCTGGGCGGCTCGCCCGCCTACCAGGACACCCCCGCCACGCGCCGCGCCTACACCGTGGGCATCACGGGCAGCCAGGTCGAGACCGCCCGGACCGGGGACATGGAGTACGCCAGGGCCTTCGCCAACAGCGTGGTCCTGCCCGACGGCAAGGTCATCGTCTTCGGCGGGCAGAGCCACCCGGTCCCCTTCAGCGACGCCACCTCGGTCCTGACGCCCGAGCTGTGGGATCCGGCGACCGGCGCCTTCACCCCGCTCGCCACCATGGCCGTCCCGCGCAACTACCACAGCGTGGCCAATCTGTTGCCGGACGGCCGGGTCTTCTCCGGCGGCGGGGGCCTGTGCGGGGACTGCGCCACCAACCACGCCGACGGGGCCGTCTTCACCCCGCCGTACCTGCTCAACGCGGACGGATCCCCGAAACCGCGCCCCGAGATCACGGGGAACGTCCCTTCCAGAACGGCCCCCGGCACCACCCTCACCCTGTCCACCTCCACCCCGGCCGCATCCTTCGTCCTGATGCGGACGGCGGCCGCGACCCACTCCACCGACAACGACCAGCGAAGGGTGCCCCTGACCTCCACGGCCACGGGCACCGGCACCGGCACCTACACGGTGTCGATACCCGCCGACCCCGGCGTGGTCCTGCCCGGGACCTACATGCTCTTCGCCCTGGACACCCAGGGAGTACCGAGCCCGGCCCGCTTCATGACCATCTCCTGACCCGTCCCCGCCGTCCCCGCCGCCCGCACCTCCCCGGCGGGGACGGCGCACCCCGGCCCGGCACCCGCGGATGCGGGGCCGGGCCGGAGGGTCGTACGGTCGGCTCAGGGGGCGAGCAGGTAGGCGTTCGTGATCGTCTCGCGCACCGTGTTGCCGGCCTTGTCCCTCAGGTCCACCCGGAATGACACGGCCTTGGCCGAAGCCGGGTGCCGCACGGTCGCCGACCGCGCGCCGCTCGGGTCCGTCGCCACCGCGAGGAGGCTCCAGGTCTCACCCCCGTTGTAGGAGACCCGGACCGTCAGCGCGGCGACCTGCCCCTCCGCGGCGGCCGCCCCGCCGATCCGCAGCGGGACCTTCAGCGTGCCGCCCGCGGGCGCCGTTCCGCTCAGGCTCAGCTTGGGCGAGAGCCGTACCGAGGACAGCGGCAGCTTCACCGGCTGGTCCGTGGACGGGCGGGCCGAGGTGAACGTCCAGCTCGCCCGCACCTTCGTGCTGGTGGCGGTGTCCTTGGCGGACCGGGTCGCCTCCTTCGTCAGGCGGTACACGGCGGAGCCGGCCGGGACCTCGGCGCTGATCCAGCCGTTGGGCTCGGTCTCGGCGATGACCCGGCCGCCGGACTCCAGCCGGGTGAAGCCCCCGGTGAAGGCGGAGTAGCCCTCGTGACCGCTACCGTCGTTGAACAGCCCGACGTTGGCGTCGAGGTAGTCGCCGCTGCGCCAACCGCCCTGCTCGTCGCCGGCCTCCAGATCGGGTCCGACCACGCCGGTGTTGAAGTTCAGCGTGTAGTCCTTGCCCGGCTTGTACGACACCCGGTTGTGCGTGTAGATGATGCGCACCTCCCCTCCGGAGTCGAGCTGCGAGGCCACCCAGGACCAGCGCACGCCCTCCGTGTTGACGTACTGGGTACTCGCCAGCGGCAGACTCTGCACCGGCGGGTCCTGCACCCCGAGGGAGAACCCGTGGTCGTCCGTCGGCATAGCCGAGATCTGGGCCTTCGCCCCGGTGACCGAGGCCCCGAAGCCGAGCTTGACCTGGGCGACGTCGGCCCGGGTCAGCTTGCGGTCGAGCCCGCTGAAGAAGGTGCCCGTACGGTTGAAGGCCAGCCGGTAGTCGATGTTCTTGCCCGCCGCCCCGGGCGTCTTCCACAGGCCGGTGTACTGCGCCCGCAGGGTGGGCGCGGCCGGGCCCAGGTGCTGGGTGAGGATCTTCGTGATCCCGTCGGTGGCCCACATGTCGGACACCATCGCGGCCTCGTCGTGGAACCCGGCGAAGGCGCTCGTCAGCTTCGCGCCGGGATCCGGCGGGGTCACGGCGAACGGCTTGGCCTTGCGGGAGTCGAAGGTGACCGTGGTCTTCCCGGTGAGCTTCAGCACCGGCTGGACGAAGAAGCCCAGGGTGGCGTTCGGGCCCCAGACGACGCCCTCCAGCAGGTAGTCGCCCTTGGGCAGCCGCTGGACGACCGTGCCGCTCGGGTCGTACGGGACCTCGAAGCGGCCCTCCAGGCCCGTGCCGAGCTTGGTCACGGTGGTGTAGTAGGTCGACGGGTTCGCGCCGTTGACGTCCAGGTGCCGCAGGGTGACGTCGTAGGACTCCACCTCGCGTTCGACCATGAGGCCGGTGCGCACTTCCTGGCCGTCACCGGCGGCCAGCACGCTGCCTCCGAAGGCGCCGTCCTTCGTGCCCTTGCGGGTGTCGGCGGTCACGGTGGTCTTCGCGGTGCCGCCGGCCGGGATCGTGAGCTGCGCGTCCTTGACCGTGAACATCCCGGCCGGGGCAGGTCGGCCCGAGGAATCGGTGCCCGCCGTGCTCAGCTTCAGAGTGACGGGCTTGGTGCCGTTGTTGCGGTACGTGAGGGTCTTGGAGACCGGCTTGTCGTCGGCGTGCGGCCACAGCTGCGTGCCGAAGGCCAGCGACCCGGGTGCGGCGGTGACGACGGCCTTGACCGCGCGGGCCAGGTCGGTGCGGCCGGCGCCCTGCTCATAGGCGTTGTTCGCCGGGTTGGGCTTGGCCGATCCGGTCAGCAGCGCCTTGATCCGGGCCGGGCTCCAGTCCGGGTGCTGCTGGCGCACCAGGGCCGCGGCGCCCGCGACGTGCGGGGTGGCCATCGAGGTGCCCGACATGCCGACGTATCCGTCGGGCGAGGGGAACTCGCCCTGAGTGCTGGCGGCAGCGGTGATGTCCACGCCCGGGGCGGTGATGTCCGGCTTGGCCACCCCGTCGGCGCTCGGGCCGCGGCTGGAGAACTCCGCGAGCCCGTCCTGCTTGTCCACCGCGCCGACCGTGAGCGCCGCGGGGGCGCTGCCGGGCGTGCGCAGCGTGCCGGCCTTGGGGCCCTCGTTCCCCGCGGCCACCACGAACAGCGCCTTGCCGGAGAGCTGGGCGACCGCTTCCTCCATGGGGTCGACGCCGGGCGTGTCGGCGGAACCCAGGCTCATGCTGACCACCGCCGCACCCTGGTCCACGGCCCACTGCATGCCGCTGACGATGCCTGAGAAGTCGCCGAAACCGTCATCGCCCAGGACCTTGGCGTCCAGGAGCTGCACGCCCGGCGCCACGCCCTTGTACAGGCCGCCCGATTTCGCGCCCGACCCGGCGAGGGTGGACGCCACGTGCGTGCCGTGCCCGTACCGGTCCTTGGAGTCGGGCGAGGTGCTGAAGTTCTTCTGCGCCGTCTCGACGCCCTTGAGGTCGGGGTGCGTCTCGTCGACCCCCGTGTCCAGCACGGCCACCTTGACGCCCTTGCCGGTGTAGCCCGCCTTCCACATGGCGGGCGCGCCTATCTGCGGCACGCTCTTGTCCAGGCTGGCGCTCACCTTGGCGTCCAGCCACAGGTGGGCCACGGGCGGTACCGGGGCGGCGCCCGCGGTGCGGGCGTCCCTGCGGCCGGTGAGCGCCGACCACAGGGCCGCGGCGTCGGCCTTCGGCGCGTTGAACGCCTCGCCGGCCACCGCCGGCAGCGGCCGGCGGTCGCGCGCGACCCCGGCGAGGGTGTCGCCGGAGGCACCGAAGGTCATGGCCCCCGAGGCGTCCCGCCGGTAGCCGGCGATCAGCGGCAGCGCCGTACGGTGCGCGTCGTCGTACCCGTCCCTGACCAGCTGGGCGACGTCGAACAGCCGCCGGTCGAGTACCCCGTCGCCGACCAGGCGCAAGGCGTCCTGCGGGACCACGTACGTGTGATCCGCCTCGCGCCGCACCGAGAAGGCGATGCCCTCACGGCCCGCGCCCCGGATGAGCTGTTCGACGCTGCCGTCGCCCTTGACGACGACCCGGTCGCCGGTGATCAGGGTGACGGTCGCCGGCGGCTTCGTGCCCGCCTTCGCCTTCGCCCTGGCCGTGGCCGGGGCCTCCGTTCCGTCCTGTGCGGTGGTGCCCGCGGCCTGGGCCGGCTGCACGCTGGCCGCCCCCGTGATCAGTGCCCCGGCCACCGCTGCGGCGAGCGCCGCCGTTCTGGCTCGTCCTGCGAATGCCACCCGTGTTCCCCCGAGTTCGTGCGGATCCCCATGCGTGTCGCTTACCACGCGTGATGGATCCGTTCGGTTCTCCGGGGCACGGCAAATCTGCGGACCGGGGGAGGAGTTGGCCGGATCGGGGCGGTCCGGCCCGATCCGTCACCAGGTCACGGGGAGCTCCCGCACGCCGTAGACGATGGTGTCCCGCTGGAACACGAGCCGGTCCTCGGGTACGGCCAGGCGCAGGCCCGGCAGCTTGCGCAGGACGGCCTCCAGCATGATCTGGAGCTCGACCCGCGCCAGGGTGTGGCCGAGACACTGGTGCGGACCGTGGCCGAAGGCCACGTGCCGGCGTGCGGCGTCCCGGGTCACGTCCAGCTCGGCGGGGCAGGCCGCGGGGCGGTCCGGGACACCGTCCGGGGCAGTGTCCGGGGCGGTGTCCGCGGGGGCGTCCGGGGCGGCGAAGACTTCCGGCTGCCGGTTGGCGGTGGACAGCATGCAGATCACCCCGTCCCCGGCCCGGATCGGCGCCCCGCCGACCGAGACGTCCTCGGTGGCGGCACGGCCGAGCCCGAGGTGGATGATCGTGAGGTAGCGCAGCAGTTCCTCCACCGCCCCGGGGATCAGGGCCGGTTCGGCCCGCAGCCGGGCGGCCTGCCCGGGGTGGCGCAGCAGGGCCAGGACACTGAGCGCCGCCATGTTGCTGGTGCTCTCGTGGCCGGTGATCAGGAGCATGAAGCCGAGCGAGGCCGTCTCCCGCGCGGTCAGGTCGGGCCGGACGGCGAGGCGGCTGAGGATGTCGTCCCCGGGGTCCCGCCGCTTCCGCTCGGCCAGCCCGGCCAGGTAGCCCATCAGCTCGCGGTGGGCCTCGGAGGCCCGGCCTGGGTCGGTGGTGTTGTCGAGCAGGGTCCGGCTCAGCGACTGGAACAGTGCGTGGTCCTCGTACGGGACCCCGAGCATCAGGCAGATGACCAGGGACGGGACGGGCAGCGCGAAGTCCGCTACGAGGTCGGCGCTCCGGCGGCCGTCGGCGGTCATGGCCTCGACGGCGGCCTCCACCACCTCCGCGATGGCCGGGCGCAGTTCCTGGACCCGGCGGGTCAGGAAGTCCTTGGCGACCATGCGGCGCAGTCGGGCGTGCTCCGGGTCGTCCATCCTGATGAAACTGGGCTGAGCGGTGGCCAGTTGACGCTGGCCGGGGGACAGGAAGGGGAATCCGGGGGTGCGTGCGTCGGCGCTGAAGCGGGCGTCCGCGAGCACCGCCCGCACCTCCTGGTGGCCCGTCACGAGCCAGCAGGGGGTGCCGTCGGGGAGCTCGGCACGGCTGACCGGAGCCCCGGCCGCGGCCTGCGTGTAGCCGGGCGGCGGGTCGTAGGGGCAGGAGCCGTAGGGGGCGGGGAGGGTGAGAGGGGCCGTGACCGGGGGGCTCGCGGTGGCGGTGCCGGGAGCGGCAGCGGTCTGCGTGGCGGCGGTGGCGGTGGTGGCGGCGGCGGCGATGACGGTGGTGGTGACGGTCATGGTGGCGGATCTCATCCGGAGGGGGGTCGGCCGCCGTCGGGCGGGGTGTGGAGGGCGCCGAGCGTGGCGCACATGGTGGCGCACTGCCCGGCGAGGATCAGCAGTTCGATCAGCTGGTCGGGGCGCAGTCCGGCCGCCAGCCGGTCCCACAGCGGCTGCGGCAGCGGCTCACCGGACGCGAGCGCGTCGGACGTCTCCAGCAGCGCCAGATCGGCTGCGCACCAGGGGTGTTCGGCGAGCGGTGCGGCCGTGGCCGCCACCTCCCGGGAGTCCAGCCCGGCGTCCGCGGCGACCGCGCGGTGACGGTCGAACACGAAGGACCCGCCTCGGCGGTGCGCGGTGCGCAGGACGACCAGCTCCCGCTGACGGCTGGACAAGGTCCCCTCGTGGGTCAGGACCCGGGCCAGGGAGAGCCAGGCGTGGGCGAGGGCCGGATGGTGGGCGAGGGTTCCGAAGAGGTTCACCCGGCCCGGTCCGTCCTGGGCGGATCCGGCCAGCAGGCCGCGCAGCGCGGGCGTCCACCGCTCGGGCGGCAGCGGGGGGATGCGTACGGGACGTCCGGGGGGTTCGGTGCTCATCGGGCTCACCACCGGCAGATGACGACGCCGGCGCTCGCGCCGCTCGCGAACCCGAACATGCCCACCAGGTCGCCCGGGTGGAGCCGGTCCGAGTTCAGGGCGGTGGCGAGCTGTAGCGGGATGGTGTTGGTCGCGACGTTGCCGTGCGCGGGGAAGGTGGACAGGATCCGCGACGGGTCCACGCCCACCCAGCCGCACGCCACCCGGGTGAAGGGCACGGACGGCTGGTGCACGCAGACTAGGTCGAAGTCCTCGCCGTCCACACCGAGTTCGCGCACGGCTCCGCGCACCTTGGCGGGCATCCCGTCGAAGGAGGCCACGAGCCGGGCCGAGTCGATCTCCAGGCGGCCCATCGTGCGGTGGTTCGCGTACGGATTGGGCAGCGTCGCCGCCTGCCAGCCCCAGGAGTTGGCGAAGAACCGGCTCCCGAGGATCCCGGGCCGGGTGCTCGCGCAGACCAGGACCGCCGAGCCCATGTCGCCGGTGCTCAGGCTCGGCAGGGCGGCCATCACCTCGTCCGGGTCGGTGACGCTCCAGCGGCTCTCCCGGGTGCTGACCTCGGCGCTGGAGATCAGCACCCGCCGGTACTGTCCGGTCCGGATGAAGGAGTCGGCCACCTCCAGGGCGTTCAGTACGCCGTTGCAGGCGTTCTTCAGGTCGAACACCGGGCAGTCCAGGCCGAGTTTGGCGGCCACCACATGGGCGGTGGCCGGTTCCTCCATATCGGCGAGGATCCCGGCGTACACCAGCAGGTCCACCTTCCGGGCCGGGGTACCGCTCTCCTCGAGGAGACTGCGGGCGGCGTGCACGGCCAGGTCCGAGGGCTGCTCCTCGTGCGGGGCCACCGTGCGCTGGGAGAGCCCGTACATGTGCTGGAGCACGCCCCGGGACATGGGGATCCCCGGGCTCCCGGCCCGGAAGCGGTCCTCGACCGCGGACACGCTCTGGCGCCCCTCCGGTACGTGGACGGTGGCGTGGACGACGGCACTGTGAAGGGCCAAGGGTACGAAGCCTTCTGCTGGTGGGGGACGGCGGCGGTCAGGGCGCGGTGAGGAGGAGCACCACGTTGTGCCCGCCGAAGCCGAAGGAGTGGCTGACGGCCGCGGCGACCCGTTGCTCACGCGCCGTGCCGGTCACGCAGTCGATGTCGTACGGAGAGCCGGAGCCGGAGCCCGGGCCGGCGCCGCCCGCAGCGAGGTTGGCGATCGGCGCCACCCGGGAGTCCCGGATGGTGAGTGCGGTCAGCGCGGCCTCCACCGCGCCGGCGGCGCCGAGGCTGTGGCCGAGCACCCCCTTGGCGGCGGTCACGCTGGGGCCGTGCGGCAGGACGCGGGCGATGAGTTCGGCCTCGGTGCGGTCGTTGAGGGGGGTGGAGGTTCCGTGGGCGTTGACGTGGTCGACGTCGGTCGCGGACAGCCCGGCTTCGGCGAGCGCCGTCCGCAGGGCCGCCTCGGCGTACGCCCCGCCGGGGGACGGCGCCGTCGGATGGTGCGCGTCGGAGGTGAGGCCGGCTCCGGCGAGGTGTGCGTACCCGCGCCGCCCGCGGGCCGCCGCGTCCTGCGGCCGCTCCAGTACGAGCACTGCGGCCCCCTCGGCGATGACGAAGCCGTCCCGGTCCGCCGCGAAGGGCCGGGAGGCCATGGCCGGCTGGTCCGAGCGCCCGGACAGGGCGCCCATCCGGGCGAACCCGGTGGTGATCACCGGGGTCACGGCGGCCTCCGAGCCGCCGGCGATCGCGATGTCGCAGGCGCCGGAGAGCAGCAGGTCACGGGCGACGGCCAGGGCGGTGGCCCCCGAGGAGCAGGCCGTCTCGGTGGCCAGGGAGGGGCCGTGGGCGCCGAGGTCCGCCGACACTTCGCCGGCGGCCATGTTGGGGATGAGCATCGGGATGAGGGAGGGCGCGACCAGGTCGGGTCCCCCCTGGTGGAGGCGCAGGGTCTGGGTTTCCAGATCGGCGGCGCCGGCCAGTCCGGAGCCGATCACCACGGCCACGCGCGCCCCGTCCCAGGAGGCGGGGTCGAGCCCGGCGTCCGCCACGGCCTCGCGGGCCGCGAGGACCGCGAGCTGCGTGAAGCGGCCCATCCGCCAGGCCTTGCGGCCGCCGATGCGCCCCTGCTCGGGGGTCATGGCGGGGATCCGGCAGGAGAAGGGGACCGGGCAGTCCTTCAGCTCGGGATCGGTCTCCGCGGTGGAACGGCCCCGGAGCACACCGGCCCAGGTCTCCTCGCGGCCGAACCCGGCCGGAGTGATCATCCCCAGGCCGGTGACGGCGACGGCGCCGCGGAGCGGGGAGCCCGTCACCGGGCGTCCCGTTCGGTGCGCTTGGAGTGGAGTACGGCGACGAGCTCGCCGATGGTGGTGCGCCGGGCGGCCTCGTGCTCCTCGACCTTCACGCCGAGCTCCTCCTGGAGGGCGAGCGCCAGTTCGGCGAGGGCGAGCGAATCGAGGTCCAGGCTTTCCAGGGTGGCGTCGGGCAGGACGCTCTCGGGGGAGACTTCGAACTTCTCGGTGAGCACGGTGGTGAGGACGGTCTGGACCGGGGGCATGGCGAGGTGTCCTTCCGGGACGGTTGGTGAGTGAGCTGAAGGAGGGCAGGGGGCGGCGGCCTGCGGGCAGCCGGGAGCCGGGCTCGTGAGGGGAAGCGGGGGGATCAGGTCTCGCGGATCGGACGGCGGCGGGGTTCCGGCGCGACCGGGCCGAAGAGGCGACCGGTGAACGTGGTGGGGGTGGGGGCGCCGAGGGCCGGCCGGAGCTCAGTGGGAGCCCGCGGGCCCCCCACCGGCGGAGGGTGCCGGCGCGGTTGGTCGCAACGGGGTGCCGGCGGGCCCGGTGGTGCGGAGACGGGCCTCAGGGCGCCGGTTCGATCCCGGGCACCGCACGCTCCAGCCGGGGCCAGAGCACGGCCGCCGACCCCCAGGTGAGCCCGGCGCCGAAGGCGGTGAGCAACACCCTGTCCCCGGCGTGCAGTTCGCCGCGCGAGGCCGCGTCGGCCAGGGCGAGCGGGATGGACGCGGCGCCGGTGTTGCCGACCCGCTCGATGTTGGTCACCCGGCGCGGACCGGGCACGGGCAGGCGCTCCCCGACGGCCTTCACGATGCGGGCGTTGGCCTGGTGGGCGCAGAACCGGTCCACGTCCTCGGGCGACCAGCCCGCGTGCTTCAGTACGGTCTGCGAGGACTGGGTCATCCGGGTCACCGCGTGCTGGAACACCTCGCGCCCCTGCATGCGGAAGTGCCGGTCGGCGGGGCCGTAGGCCTCCGGGGCGGACCGTTCCCTGGCTCCGCCGCCGCGCACCTCGATCAGCTCGTCGCCCGAGCCGTCGCTGCCGAGGTCGAAGGCCAGGATGCTCCCCGGTTCCCCGGAACGGCCCCGGCGGAGCACCACGGCGCCCGCGCCGTCGCCGAAGACGATGCCGGCCGAACGGTCCTCGGGGTCCAGGAGGGTCGAGTACAGGTCGGCCGCCACGAGCAGGACCCGGTCGGCGCAGCCGGAGAGCAGGGCGCCGGCGGCGGTGGCGAGCCCGTACAGGAAGCCGCTGCAGGCGGCGTTCACGTCCCAGGCCGCCGCGCCGCCCAAGCCCAGACGGGTCGCCAGCTGCGGGGCCATCGCGGGCATGGGCCGGTCAGGGGTCGAGGTGGCCACGAGTACGGTGTCCACCGGAGCGCCGCCCGCCACGGCCAGCGCCCGGCGCCCGGCTTCGAGGGCGAGCTCGCTGGTGGACACGCCGGCCCCGGCCCGGCGCCGCTCGCGGATTCCGGTGCGGCGGTGCACCCAGGCGTCGTCGATGCCCCATGCCGAGGGGAGTCCGGAGTTGGCGACCACCCGGGGCGGAACGTATCCGGCGATCCCCTCCAGCACCGCCGCGGGCGGGGCGGAGCGGGTGGCGGGGGGTGCCAACTGGTCTTCTGGGCAAGGCAGGAGGGAAGTCACGCACGTCTCTCAGGAGGGATCTCGGGGGAGCGGCACGACTGTAGGGCGGGTCAAGATCACGGCGGGTGCGGAGGCGAAGGGGAACGGATGTGCTGGACGGCCGGTGCGACGTCATCGCCGCAGCTCAGGGGCGTGCAGGAAGAAACGTTACGGCCGATGGGCCATCGGGGTGTCGCCCCAAAGGGTGAACCAGGTACGGCTGTCCAGGCGTCTTGCTGACGCCGGGACGGGTGCCGGGTGCGTGCCGGGGTGGGGCGGGAGCTGGGATGTGTGCCGGGGTGGTGCTGGTGGTGCCACTCTCGGATCCATCAACCGGCTCCACCGGCCGGGGGCAACGGTGCGGGAGGGGTGCGGCTGTTGAACGTGTTGCACGCGCACCCCTCCCGGCCGGACGGTCGTCAGTCGACCTGGAGTTCGCCCATCCGGCTCCAGCCGGTCGCGCCCTCGATGGTGGTGCTGACGATCTCCGGCGTCCGGGTGACCAGGGGCCGCATGGTCTCCAGGGCCGCGCGGAAGTGCGCGGAGGTGACGTGCGCTTCCGCGGCGTCGTCCCGGAAGGCCTCGACCAGTACGTAGGTGTCCGGCTCCTCCAGGCTGCGGGACCACTCGAACCACAGGTTGCCCGGCTCGGCGCGAGTGGCGCGCGTGAACTCCGCGACCAGCTCGGGCCACTGCTCGACGTACTCGGGCTTGACGGGGAATTTGACCACAATGAAGATCATTCGAGCATTGTAGGCGCGAGCCCCCGCGGGCTTCGGTGCCCTCAGCCCTGCTCGGGCGCCGGCGCCGCCGCCGCCGCCGCCGGCGCCGGCGCGGGGAAGGCAGTGGCGATGAGTGCCGCTGCGAGGTTCTCCTTGCGCATCCGCTGGTCGACGTAGATCAGGGCGATGACCAGTTGCGGGAAGCTGAACTGGAACAGTGAGCTGATGAGGCCGCCGAGCGTCAGGGTCGCCGCGTAGAACAGGAACGAGAAGACCAGCGTGCCGGGATCGAGCGACGGATCGTCGGGCCCCGACATGTTCGGGAAGAAGCCGAACATGCCGACGAAGCCGAACGGCAGCTGGATGACGTACCCCACGGCCATCGCCACGATGTGTCCGAGCAGCCAGGTGCCGAACACCCTCCACCAGCCGTCACGGACCAGGTGCGAAGAGCGCCGCAGGGCCGCGACGGGGCCGAGCCCTTCGCACACCGCCGCGGCGGGAGCGAGGCTGAACCGGGCCGTGAGCCAGATCGAGAAGGGGGCGCACAGGAGCGTGCCCAGGAGGAGCAGGAGGAAGACGGCGGGCGGGCCGGAGCCGTCCAGGTCCGCGGACCTGATGATCAGCGGGACGCAGATCGCGTACAGCAGGATCGCCGGCCCGCCCGCGGCGAGCGCGGTGAGCAGCAGGGTGCCGAGCACCGCCGGCAGCCGTGACCAACTGCGGCGCCACAGCGTGCCGAAGGTCACGGTGCGGCCGAGCACCGCCTCCTGGACCACCGCGGGGCACAGCGCGCTGAACATCGCGGCGCCCAGGGTCATCACGACGAGCAGGACCATGCCCGCCGGTACGAAGGACAGGAAGAGGGCCGCCACGTCCGATCCGTCGGGGTGTTCTCCCGGGGCGGGATCGAAGAGGGCGGAGAACCGGTCGTAGGTGGCCCCGAAGGTGATCGCGAGCGTTGCGGCGACGATCAGGATCCCGATGCCCTGTGCCGCGGCCATGACCCCGATGAGGGGCTTCCAGTACCGCCCGAAGGTGCCGAAGGCTCCGCTCAGCACCTCGCCGGTGGTGAGCGGGCGCAGGGGTATGACGCCCGGCTGCGGTGCGGGAGGCGGCATCCAGCCACCTCCCCACTGCGGCGGCACGGGCCGGTCCGGGTGCGGATTCCACCCAGCGTGGTGCGACATGGCTGTTCCCCCTCGAATGAAGGGACACGGTAACCCGCCCGTGAAGAACGCCCGCCGGGGACCCCTGCCCGGCCCCACGGCCCCACGGCCCCCCGGCGCCCGGTCGGACGCTCCTCATCTCAAGCGGCGTCCCCGTTCGGGGGATCACGAGCGCGGGATCGAGCCGCTCCACGGCTCGAGCCCGCGCTCGATGACGTACCGCGGTCCTGCGCGACCGAGTGCGCTGATGTCGTCGCACGCCGCCCCTCCCCGGGTGCGTGAAGATCGCAGGTGGGTACGACCGCGGACGGAGGGCTCCATGGCATCCAGGGGTACGGGCACCGGTAGGGGCACGGATACGGGCACGGCTACGGACCGGCCCGGCCGTATCGAGGCACACGGCATCGACCGGGCAGCCTGTTCTGGGCGCCGATCGGCCTGCTGGCCGTCTCGGGACCCGCCTCGGGCACGCCGAGCGAGGTGATCGCGCGGGCGATGTACGGCATTCGCGGCAACCGGGTGAACATCGCCGTCAACGGCTGGGCGCTCTGCATCTGTTACATCGCCCTCAACCTCGCCGCCGCCGCGGTCGCCGCCTTCGTCCTCGTGCAGAAGGCGGGCATCGACACGAACAGTGCCGTCAAGGTCGCCGTCGTGGTCGTCATCGCCGCCCTCACCCTGGCCATCGGCGTCTACGGACACGCCACCATGGTGAAGGTCTACCCCCCGATCGCCATCGCCCTCACGGTCACCTTCGCCGTCGTCGCGGTCTTCGTGTGCACCCGCGCCGACCTCGGCCACCAGCCCACGGAACCACTGACGGGGGTCGCCCTGTGGGCCACCCTCGCGGCCGGCCTCACCCTCGTCGCCTCGGGCCCCCTCTCCTACACCAACAGCGCGGACTTCTCCCGCTACCTGTCGCGGGAGACCTCCCCGCGGGCCGTCGCGGGCTGGACCGCGCTCGGCGGGTTCCTGCCCGGCGTCCTCCTCACCTCGCTGGGCGCCCTCGCCGCGACCGTCGTGGACATGGCCGAACCACAGGCCGGACTGGAGGGCATCCTGCCCGCCTGGTTCTCGCCCGTGTTCCTGCTGGCGATCGTGCTCGGCACGATCGCCAACAACGCCATGACCGCCTACAGCTCGGGCCTCGCCCTCCAGGCCGCCGGCGTCCGGGTCCGCCGCTCCCTGGGGGTCGTCGTCGACGGGGCGCTCGGAGTCGCGCTCACCCTGTACGCGCTCCTCGTCTCCAACTTCCTCGACACGGTCGGCAACCTCCTCCAGCTGACCGTCGTCGTGCTCGGGCCGAGCACGGCCGTCTACGCGACCGACATCCTGCTGCGCCGCTGCCGCTACGACGGCCCCGCGCTCACCGACGAGACCCCGGACAGCCCCTTCTGGTACACCCGGGGCGTCAACCCGGCGGGCGCACTGGCCCTGACGGCGGGCATCGCGGCCTCCGCCCTCTGCGTGGACACCCTGTACACGGGCCCCGTCGCCCGGGCCCTCGGAGGCGTGGACCTCTCCCTGCCCGTCGGCATCATCGTGTCGGCCTCCCTCTACGGGCTCTTGATGCGCCGCTCCCCGAGAGGCCGGCCCGCCGCGCCGCCCGCCTGACCGCCTGACCGCCTGACCTCGGCACCCGGCACCCGGCACCCGGCGCCGGACGGCCCGTACTCCCCTACGACTACGACGGGGCGTGCAGCTCCCCGGTCCGCGCCACGCGGGCGTACCAGCGCGCACTCGATTTGGGCGTGCGCTCCAGCGTCTCGTAGTCGACGTGGACCGCCCCGAACCGCTTGGCGTACCCGTAGGACCACTCGAAGTTGTCGAGCAGCGACCAGAGGAAGTAGCCGCGCACGTCCACCCCGTCGGCGATCGCCCGGTGCACGGCGTCGAGGTGGGCGTGGATGTAGGCGGTGCGGAGCGGATCGTGCACCGTCCCGTCCGGACCGACCTCGTCCTCGTACGCCGCTCCGTTCTCGCTCACCACGAGCGGCAGCCCGGGGTACCTGGCGGCGGTGCGGGTCAGCAGCTCGTACAGGGCGCTCGCGTCGACCGGCCAGCCCATCGCCGTACGTTCCCCCGGCGCCCGGTGGAACGCCACGTCCTGCGCGCCGGGCCACGGCGAGTGCTCGCTGTTTCCGTGGCCGTCGTCCTGCGGCACGCTCTCGCCCTCCGCCGCCCGCGAGACGACCGTCGGCGTGTAGTAGTTCACGGCGAGCAGGTCCAGGGGCTGGTGCGCCGTGGCGGTGTCTCCGTCGCGGACGAAGGACCAGTCGGTCAGCCGCGCGGTGTCCGCGAGCAGATCCTCGGGATAGGCGCCCTCCAGCATCGGGCCCAGCCAGATCCGGTTGCCGACGGCGTCGATGCGCCGGGCCGCCTCCCGGTCACCGGCCGAGGACGTCAGGGGGCGCACCTCGTGGAGGTTCAGGGAGACCGCGACCTGACCGTCCCGGGGCAGCGCCGCCCGCAGGGCCTGGACGGCGAGGCCGTGACCGAGGTTGAGGTGGTGGGCCGCGCGGAGCGCGGCGACCGGGTCGGTCCGGCCCGGGGCGTGCACGCCGGAGGCGTAGCCGAGGAACGCGCTGCACCAGGGCTCGTTGAGCGTGATCCAGTGCTTCACCCGGTCTCCGAGGGCATCGGCGACGAGCCCCGCGTACTCGGCGAAGCGCTCGGCGGTCGCGCGCTCCGGCCAGCCGCCCGCGTCCTCCAGCTCCTGGGGGAGGTCCCAGTGATAGAGGGTGAGGGCGGGGGTGACACCGGCGGCGAGCAGCTCGTCGACGAGCCGGCGGTAGAAGTCCAGGCCCTTCTGGACGGCCGGCCCGCGTCCGGTCGGCTGGACGCGCGACCAGGAGACGGAGAACCGGTAGGCGCCCAGGCCGAGTTCGGACATCAGCCGGACGTCCTCGGGGAAGCGGTGGTAGTGGTCCACCGCCACGTCACCGGTGTGGCCCCCGAAGACCTTGCCGGGGGTGTGCGAGAAGGTGTCCCAGATGGACGGGGTCCGGCCGCCTTCACGGGCGGCGCCCTCGATCTGGTAAGCGGCGGTGGCCGTGCCCCAGAGGAAGCCGGACGGGAAAGAGCGGACGGCGGTGAGCGGCCGGGTCTCGGACGCGGTCATAGGAGAGCGCTCCCAACGCGAGTGTGGATGAAGTGGTCAGTTCTTGACGGCGCCGGACGTGATCCCGCCCACGATGTGCTTGCCGAGCACGGCGAAGACCAGCAGCAGCGGCAGCGTGGAGATGAGCGCGCCGGTCAGCACGACGGCCTGGTCGACCGTATGGGCTCCCGCGCCGAGACCGGCCAGGGCGACCTGGAGGGTCGGATTCCCGTCCGGGGTCAGCGCGATGAACGGCCAGAAGAAGTCGTTCCAGGCCTGGACGAAGACGAGCATCCCGAGGACCGCCATCGCGGGCCGGGCCACGGGGAACACCACGTGCCAGATGATGCGCAGGCTGTGCGCGCCGTCCATCCTGGCCGCCTCCACCAGCTCCACCGGCAGCGCCTCGATGAGGTACTGGCGCATGAAGAACACGCCGAAGGCGGCGACCAGCGAGGGCAGGACGACCGACTGGAGCTGATCGACCCAGCCGAGATCGGTGATGATCTGATAGAGCGGGATCACACTGAGCTGCGGCGGAATCGTCATGGTCGCCACCACCAGGGCCAGCAGGGCGCCCCGGCCCCTGAAGGGCAGCTTGGCGAAGGCGAAGCCGGCCAGGGTGGAGAACAGGACGGTGGACAGGGCCACGAGCCCGGCCACGACGGTCGTGTTGACCAGTGCCTCGCCCATGTCCACCTGGTTCCAGGCGAAGGCGAGGTTGTCGAAGAGCCGGGGGCCGGGCAGGAGCGGGGCCGGGGCCTCGACCACGCGCTCGCCCGTGTGGGAGGCGGCCACGAGGTTCCAGTACAGCGGGAAGAGGGAGACGAGGGCGGCCAGGCCGAGCAGGACGTACGTCAGCGGTCCCGCGTGGTGCTGACGGCCGGCCGACTGGCGCAGCAGCCTGCGGCGGGGCGCCGCCGGGGTGGGAGCGGCCGCTGGTGCGGGCGTACGGGTGGGTGTGGGTGTGGACGTGTCGAGCGTGCGCGCCATGAGCTCAGCTCCCCGACTTCTTGCGCTTGTGGTGCGAGCGGGTGATCAGCGTCTGGACGCCGCCGATGAGCAGCAGGAGCAGGAGCATGACCCAGGCGATGGCGGAGGCCTGGCCCAGCGCGCCGGTCACCCACCCCTTCTCGTACATGAGCAGGCTGAGCGTCTGGAACTGGTTCCCGCTGCCCCCGCTGATGCCGACGCTGCCGCCGAAGAGCATGGGCTCGCCGAACAACTGGGTGGCACCGATGGTGGAGACGATGACGGTGAAGAGGATCGTCGGACGGATGGAGGGGATGGTGACGCTGAGGAACTGGCGCAGGCGCGAGGCCCCGTCCAGCGCGGCCGCCTCGTAGAGGTCCTGCGGCACGGCCTGCATCGCGGCCAGGTAGATGAGCGCGTTGTAGCCCGTCCAGCGCCAGGTCACGATCGTGGAAATCGCTATCTGCGCGGGCCACTTGGAGGACTCCCAGGAGACGGGCTCGAAGCCGGCCCAGCCCAGGACCGTGTTGATCAGCCCGTAGTCGGTGTTGAAGAGCTGGGCGAAGACGAGCGTCGCCGCCGCGATGGAGGTGGCGTACGGGGCCAGGACCGCGACTCGGAAGAAACCGCGGCCACGCAGCTTGTAGTTGAGCAGGTGCGCGAGGCCGAGGGCCATCAGCAGCTGGGGAACGGTGGAGATCACGCCGATGGTGAAGGTGTTCGCGAGCGCGTTCCAGAAGAACTCGCTGGTCGCCAAGGAGCTGTAGTTCTCCAGCCCCTTCCACTGGGCGCTGCCGCCGAGTTCGACCCGGTGGAGCGAGAGCCAGCCCGTGTAGATGAGGGGGAAGAGGCCGAAAGCGGCGAAGGTGAGGAAGAAGGGGGCGACGAAGACGTAGGGGACGGCCTTCAGGTCCAGGCGGTAGAGCGTGCTGCGCAGGCCGGCGGGCGGCGGGGAGCCGCCACGCGTCGCCCGTACGGAGGTGGCCACGGGGGCGTCCTTCCGGGTCGGTGCGTACGGGAGGAGATGCGTACGGGGAGATGCGTACGGGAGATGCGTACGGGTCGGCGTCCACGGGGGAGCGGACCGGGTGTGCGGGCGGGAAGGCGGGCGGCGGTCCGGACGGCGGCGGTCCGGGTGGTGGCGGCCCGGACGGTGGCGGCCCGTCGCCCCCGCTGGGCGGCGACGGGCCGCGGGCGGCCCCGCTACTGATCGATCTTGTCGGCGACCAGCTTCCTGACGTTCTCCCAGGCCTTCGCCGGGTCGGTGCCGCGCTGCTCGATGTCGAGGATGCCGTTGTCGGTGAGGAAGGTCTTCACCTGACCGTCCCAGCGGCTGATCGGGGCGGGCGTGATGCCGGCCGCGGCCTCCGAGTAGATCTTGCCGACCGGGGTGTCACCGAAGTACGGCAGCTTGGCGTCCTGGACGGTCGCGGACGTGAGCGTGTCCTTGGTCGAGGGGATGTTGCCGTTCACACCGAAGACCTTGGCGTGCTGCGCCGGAGCGGTGAGCCAGGCGGCGAGCTCGGCCGCCTCCTTGACGTGCTTGCCGGACTTCGGCACGGCGAGGAACGAGCCGCCCCAGTTGCCGGCCACGGGCGGCGCGGCGATGTCCCACTTCCCCTGGTTCTCCGGGCCCGCCTGGTCCTTGATGATGCCCGTCATCCAGCTGGGGCAGGCGACGGTGGCGAACTTCGCGTTCTTGAAGGCCGCGTTCCAGGTGCCCTTCTCGTCGAACTGGCGCAGCTTGCCCGTCAGTTCGCCCTTGGTCGCCGCCACGGCGGTGTCCCACGCCTTCTTCACGCCCGGGCTGTTCTCGTAGTCCAGCTCGCCCTTGGTGTTGGCGTACTGCACGGGCTGGCTGGAGATCACCGCATTGAACAGGCCGCTCGCGGAGTCGTGGAAGGCCGTGCCGGCCGGGGCGTTCTTCTTGAACGTCTCGCCGGTCTCGATGAACTTCGCCCAGTCGCCCGCCCAGAGCTTGCCGACCTCGGTGCGGTCCGTCGGGAGCTTGGCCTGGGCGAAGAGGTCCTTGTTGTAGCAGATGGCCATCGGGCCGATGTCGGTGCCGAGGCCGATGACCTTGCCGTCGCCCGTGGTGGCCTGCTTGACCTTCCAGTCGAGGAACGCGCCGAGGTCGGCGCCGCCCGTCTTGCCGAGGTCGGTCCACTTGTCCGCCATGGCGGGACCGGTCGCCTCCGCGATGTAGCCCACCTCCAGGGCCTGGATGTCCGCGAGACCGCTGTCGCGGGAGAGCCGCAGCTTGAGGGTGTCCCAGTACTTCTGGCCGTCGGCGACGTTCGATTCTTCGATCTTGATGTTCGGGTGCGTCTTCGTGTACTCGGCGTAGAGCTTGGCTCCGGTCGCGTCGTCGTAGCCGAAGGAGCCGAAGGTTCCGATCCGCAGCGTGATCTGCTCGCCGCCCGCCGCGCCGTCGCCCTTGCCGCTGTCGCCGTCACCGTCGCTGCCGCAGCCGGTGAGCAGGGCCGTGCCGGTCGCCACGGCGGCGATCGCGGCGACCGCGTGGACCGCGATGCGGCGTCCGCGACCGTGTCTGCTGCTGGAAGTGCGCATTCCACTCTCCTCGTCCAAGGTGGTGCTCGTTGTGCGCCAGAAGGTCCGGCGGGCTGTTCGCGGCTCGGCGAGGGCCCTGCCGGGACCTGATGTGGAGCTCGCTCTCGCATCCAAGGATGGGAGCGCTCCCACGTCGTTGCCGGAAGGTTGCTGCTTGGCGGGTGCGGGTGTCAAGAGATGAACGCGAATTGGTGGCGCAGGGGCGTTCGGTGCACGCCGGGCCCCACTTTCCGGTGCGGCCTCGTCGGGTTCTGAATGCGGCCATGGCGCCAAGGCGGGATCATGAGTAGTGTGGGAGCGCTCCCATTCGGGCCTGCCCTGCGCCGGAGCGGCGTAACGTGTTCCGCGCGAGACTGGGGGCGGGATCCGCTTCTTACCTGATCAGCCGCGCCCGGCCGGCACGCACCGGCCCGGAGCGCGACAGCGCACGAGGGGAGTTCGAGCACCGTGAGCGGACGGCAGAACGGCAGGCCCACCCTGGAAGAGGTCGCGGCCCTGGCCGGTGTCGGCCGGGGCACGGTCTCCCGGGTGATCAACGGCTCGCCGCGGGTGAGCGAGCAGGCCAAGGACGCCGTCGCCCGCGCCGTGGCCGAGCTGGGGTACGTACCCAACCAGGCGGCCAGGGCCCTGGCCGGGAGCAGGACCGACGCGGTCGCCCTTGTCATCCCGGAGACCGAGGCCAGGCTGTTCTCGGAACCGTACTTCCTCGACCTGATCCGCGGGGTCAGCGCCGAACTGGCCGAGGCCGACAAGCAGTTGCTGCTCACCCTGGTGCGGACCGAGGCCGAGCGTAGGCGGTTCGAGGACTACCTGGCCGCCCAGCGGGTCGACGGCGTACTGCTGGCATCCGTCCACGGCGACGACCCGCTGCCGGACCGGATCGCGCGGCTGGGGCTGCCGGTCGTCATGAACGGGCGGCGCTCGGAGGCCGAACCCGTCGCCTACGTGGACTCCGACAACATCGGCGCGGGACGGGCGGCCGTCGCCCACCTGGTGGGGCGCGGCCGGAGCCGGATCGCCACCATCAGCGGGCCGCTGGACATGTACGTGGCCCGGGCGCGTCTGGGCGGGTACCGCGCGGGGCTCGCCGAGGCCGGGATCCAGCCCGACGAGTCCCTGGTGGCGACCGCGGACTTCACCGAGGAGGGCGGCCGGCTGGCGATGCGCGAACTCCTGGAGCGCGCTCCCCGCCTGGACGCCGTCTTCGCCGCCTCCGACGTGATGGCGGCCGGTGCGCGCGGGGTGCTGCGCGAGGCCGGACGGCGCATCCCCGAGGACGTGGCCCTCGTGGGGGTCGACGATTCCGCCGTGGCCCGCCTGATGGATCCGCCCCTGACGAGCGTGCGCCAGCCCATCGAGGAGATGGGCCGCACGATGACCCGACTGCTGCTCCGGAAGATCGCGGAAGGGCCCGCGGGCGAGGGGGCCACGGGGCAGGGGGAGGGCGAGGGGTCGCGCCGGGTGCTCCCGACGGAACTGGTCGTGCGGGATTCCTCCTGAGCGGTTCGCCGTGAAGCCGGGCTCTCCGAGAAGCCCCCTGGTCAGGCGGTCCCGCCGCCAGGAGGGTGGGGAGAGTTCGATGCCGGCGTGTCTCGTTCGGCGAGGTGGGTGTCCATGGCGGTGTTCAGGTCGGCCATGAACGCTTCGAACTGTTCCAGAAGCCGGGGCGGGTGGTGCGACATCGCGGTGTCGAGGCGGCGGGCGAGCGGGCCGAAGAACTCGTCCGCCCGTTCCTGGATGTGCGCACCGCTGCGCAGGGTGATGACGCGCCGGTCGGAGTGTTCGCGGGTGCGGGCTCGCGCCCACCATCGAATCGCTGATCGCGTTCCGCCTGTTGCAGGGAACCGCCGGGGCGATCCTGCTGCCCCAGGGTCTCGGCCTGCTGAGGGAGAACTTCTCCGGCCCCGAGCTGACCAAGGTCTTCGCGATCTTCGGCCCCGTCCTCGGCCTGGGCGGCATCATCGGCCCGGTCCTGGGCGGCTTCCTCATCGAGGGCGACTTCTTCGGTCTGGGCTGGCGGTCGGTGTTCCTGATCAACCTGCCCATCGGGATCGCGGCGCTGATCGTCGCGGCGAAGTTCGTGCCCAAGAAGGCGGGTGACCGCACCGTACGGGTGGACCTGACGGGCGCGGTCCTGGTGATGGCGGCGTGCGCCCTGCTGGTGCTGCCGCTGAACCAGGGGCAGGAGGACGGCTGGCCGCTGTGGACGTGGCTGTGCATGGCCGGCTCGCTGGCCGGTTTCGCCCTGTTCGCCGTCCAGCAGCGCCGCAGGGCCGCCGCGGGCCGTGACCCGCTGGTGACCCCGGGCCTGCTGCGCAAGCCGGCCTTCACCGTCGGGCTCGGCGGCATCGCCCTGTTCTTCGGCGGGCTGATCGGCACGCAACTCGTACTGACCCTGTTCCTCCAGCTCGGCCGGCACTTCACCGCCGGAGAGGCGGGACTCGGCAACCTGCCCCTCGCGGTGGGAACCGCGATCGGCGGCGCTGTCAGCGGCGCGTTCCTCGCGGACAGGATCGGCCGCAAGGTGCTGCAGATCGGACCGTTGGTCCAGTTGGCGGGCGCGGCCCTGCTGTGGTTCGAACTCGACGGCCTCGACGCCGCCTCGTTCTCGATCTGGGACATCGTTCCCGGCGTGGCCGTCGCGGGCGTGGGCGCCGGCATGGTGATCGCCGCCCTGTTCAGCTTCATCCTCGCCGCGGTCGACGACGACGAGATCGGCTCCGCCTCCGGTGTGCTGTCGGCGGTCCAGGCCGTCGGCGGCTCCATCGGCGTCGCGGTCTTCGGCTCGGTGTTCTTCGCCCGGGCCGAGACCGGTGACTTCACCGGCGGTTTCCGCCACGCGCTGATCGTCCAGGCAGGTCTGCTGGTGGCCTTCCTCGCGATCACCTTCCTGCTGCCCAAGAAGGGCCGCCCCGAGGAGCAGCAGCATCACGGCGTCAGCCCCGAGGCAGTGGCCGGCGCCCCGGGCGCGGAGCGGCCTCACCGTGTGAGACCCGGGACGGACGGGCTCCGGCCGACGAGCCCGGGGCGGTACGGAAACCGGATTCCGTACCGCCCCGGACTTCTTACGGGTGGTGCGTCACAGCGCCGGGTGGGCGTTCTTCATGAGCTCCTGGAACTGCGCCGAGAACCACCGGCCCGACAGCGGCGCGTTCGGGAGGGACCCCGACATGCTGTTGCCGTTGCGGGCGTTGCCCGTGTACGTCGGGTCGCACATGCGGTCGAAGCCCTTGCCCTCGTCGTTCGGGATCTCCTTGCTCGCCCCGTCCGACTCGCCCGGCGGCTTGATCCACACGTACGCGTCGATGCCTGCGGCCGGGGCGGCCTGCGGCCGCTCGCCGAGGCCGGCGCCGGACTGGTTGCACCAGTTGCCGAGGTGGATGCGGCGGTCGTAGCGGCCGCCGTTGACATAGGTGTCCACGCTGGTGAGCGCGCCGGGTCCGGTCGGCCGCGCCGTGCCGCCCCAGCCGTTGCGGGAGGTGTCGATCAGCATGCCGAGGTTCGCGTCGAAGCCCAGGGACACCAGCTTGGTCCGCATGGCCTGGGCGTAGGAGAGCTCGTCCGTGTACCGGTTCCAGTCGACCCACTTCGACTGGCGTACGGAGGTGCCGTTGACGGAGTCCTCGATCTTGAAGTGGTCCTCCTTCAGTGCGCTGTAGTTGGCCGTGTTCACGATGAAGCCGTGCACCTTGGCGAGCGAGGAGCCCTCGGCGGTCGCCGCCTGCTTGAACATCTCCGCGGAGGCGCCGAAGTTGTCGTCCCAGCCGAGCCAGCCGTGGTGGCCCGCGTCCACGTAGTTGTAGACGTTGGCGATGGAGCCGAGCTTGTTCAGTGCGTAGCCGACCCCCTTGACGTAGTTGCCGTTGGCCTTCATCACGTCGCAGTTGGCCGTGGCCGTCGGGCGTCCGGTGACGTTGGTGACCAGGTTCGGCAGCGAGTCGATCTCGACGGTGGTGACGATCCGCAGACCCGCGTACTTGGCGTCGGCGAGGATGGCGGCGATCGGGTCGATGTACTGCGTCTTGTACTTGTCGATCTCCGTCGGGCCCAGCTCGCCGTTGGAGGCGAGCGCGGCGCAGTCCCGTCCGGGCAGGTTGTAGATCACCAGCTGGACGACGAGCTCGCCGCTGCCCTTCTGCGCCAGCGCCGCGTCCAGGTGGGCGCGCAGCCCCATCGAGCCGCTCGCCCCCGCGATGGCGGCGGTACGGTCCAGCCAGACGCCGGTGGGCTGGTTCGACACCTTGGTGCCGCCCGGCTCGGCGGCGGCCTTGGCGGACCACTCGGGGTTCACGTACACCTTGGCGCCCGCGTACGGGTTGTCGGCCTTGCCGCCCGACGGCGGCGGGGTGGTCGGCGGGGTCGTGGGCGGCGTGGTGGGCGGTGTCGTCGGGGGAGTGGTCGGCGGCTGGGTCGGGTCCGTCGCGCCGTTGCAGGTGACGCCGTTGAGCTTGAAGGTCGCGGGAACGGCGTTGGTACCGCTGTGCGCGCCGTTGAAGCCGAAGGAGGTCGAACCGCCCGTGGCCAGGCTCCCGTTGTACGAGAGGCTCCTGGCCGTCACGGCCGCCCCCGACTGGGTGATCGTGGCGTTCCAGCCCTGCGTGACCTGCTGGCCGTTCGCGTAGGACCACTCCAGGGTCCAGGAGGCCACCGGGTCACCGGTGTTGGTGACGATCACGTTCGCACCGAACCCGGTGTTCCACTGGTTGGTGATCTGGTACTCGACCTTGCAGCCCGCGGCGGCTGCGCCGGCGGAGGTGCCGAACACGGTGGCGGTCGCGCCGGCGGCGGTGACCAGGCTGAGGGCCGCCAGCAGGGCGGTGCGCCTGGTCGTACGGGACGTGGTGCGGGGAGTCGTGCCGAGTGCTGATGTGCGGCTCATTTTCGTGGATTGCCTTTCAGTTCAGGGCGCGCAGGTGGTTGCGCAGCCCGATGCCGAATGCGGTGGGGGTGCCGTCGTAGGAGGTGATCAGGGCCGGACCGGAGCCGCAGCTCCAGGTGTTCCAGGTCCAGCCGAGGTACGAGAGGGAGCGGTCGTCGAACCACTTCATGACGCGGTCGACGAACGCGTGCGCGCAGGTGTTCTCGCCGATCTCTCCCGCCACGAGCGGGACCCGGGCGGCGACCGGGGCGAGAGTGGAGTCCCAACAGGCTTCGTTGGAACAGGTGTTGAAGTTGTAGACGTGCCATGCCGCGGCGAGATTGCCCGTCGGGTCGGTGGGGGAGTGGGCGAGCCACTGGCTCAGGTCGTTGGAGTAGGCGATGCCGGGGACGAGGACGAGATTGCGGGCGCCGGTCGCGCGGACGGCGTCCACGAGGTCCTGCATGCCGGCGACCTCGTAGCCGATGCCCGGACACGTGCCGCCGTCGCGCCAGCAGGTCCATGCCTGGGCGGTGGTGGGGGTGGCCCGGTCCGGATAGGGCTCGTTGAACAGGTCGAAGACGACCCGCCGGTCGTTCTTGAAGGTGTTGGCCACCGAGGTCCAGAACGCCGGGCCGTACCGGGCGTCCGGCATCGGCTTCTGGCAGGAGGCGTGCACGTCGGCGCACCCCGAGGAGTTGCCGGTGTACTGGCCGTAGGTCCAGTGCAGTTCGACGACCGGGGTCATGCCGTGCGCCAGGACGCGGTCGACCAGTCCCTTGACGGCGTCGGCGTAGTTCGCGCCCCGGTACTCGGGCTTGATGGTGTCCACGCCGAGCCAGCACTCCTCGTTGAGGGGAATGCGGACGGTGTTGGCCTTCCAGTCGGCGATGGCGCGCACCGAGGCGTCGTCGACGGGACCGTCGAAGATGCCGTGGCCCTGGACGCACATGAACTCGCCCCCGGAGCGGTTGACTCCGAGGAGGCGGCGGGTGGCACCGGACCGGTCGGTGAGGCGATTGCCGGTGACGCTCAGTTCGGGCGCCCCGGAGATCGGGTCGGTGGGTGTGGGTGTGGGTGTCGGGCCCGTCGGAGTGGGCGTGGGTGTGGGTGTGGGTGTGGGTGTGGGCGTGGGTGTGGGTGTGGGCGTCGGATTCGGTCCGGGTCCGGGTCCGGGTCCGGAGTCGGAGGTGCAGGCGGCTCCGTTGAGCGTGAACGCGCCGGGCGCCGTATTGGCGCCCGACCACGAGGCGATGAAGCCGGTGGTCACGCTCGCACCGGTGCCGAGCGTGCCGTTCCAGCTCTCGTTGACCGCCGTGACGGCCGACCCGGCCTGGGACCACTTGGCGCCCCAGCCCTGACTGAGGGCCTGGCCCGCCGGGAAGCCGAAGCCGAGGCTCCAGCCGTTCAGTGCGGAGGCGTTGTTGGTGACGGTGACCGAACCCTGGAACCCGCCGGCCCATTGGCCGACGACCGAGTACGTCACCGTGCACGAGGGTGCGGCCGCGGCTCCTGCGGCCGTACCCGTGACGGCGAGCGCGCAGCTCACCATCGCTAGCGCTGCCGCTGTGAGCAGCGCGGACGTGCGTGGGGGGTGTCGCATGAGCGAGTCCTTGCAGCGAGGGCGCGCTGTGACGGCGCGCCGACTGACGGATTCGCTCCCACTGGTTGGGGCCAGACCGTAGCGGCAACTGAAGCCAAGCAACAGAGGAGTTGAGGAAATTTCCGTGGGAATGGCTTCGACTCTTCACGGACCTTGACGGCGTTGAGTCCCGTCTGCACAGTGGGAGCGCTCCCACTGGTTCAGGGCTTGTGCCCACCCTCCCCGTAAGCCGTCATCACCGAGCCGAAAGGAGAACCATGGCCGTGCCGGTCCGGCGCCGCGCCCCCTCAGTCCACGCGGGGAGTTTCGAGGCGGGCGACGAGTTCCTCGACGAACGCCTCCAGGTGGGGCGGGCGCGGGCCGGTCCGTGTCGCACAGAACCAGGTACGGGTCAGCGGCTTCGCGCCGATCCTGACCAGGGCGAGACCGTGCGAGGCGACGTACGGGGCGGCGACCCAGTTCGGCAGCACCGTCACGCCCTGGCCGCCCGCCACCATCTCGACCACCAGGTCGGTCACCACCGGCATGGTGGTGATGCGGGCGGGACGGGCGCCGGCGGGGATCGGCAGGGGCATCGACGGGATGCGCTTCTGGTCGTAGAAGTCGTAGAGGACCAGGTCCGCGCCGTCGAAGTCGCGGGCGGTCAGGTGTGCGCGGGATGCCCACCGGTGCCCGGCGGGCACCACCGCCATCATCTCGTCGTCGAACAGCCTGGTCAGGGACACCCGGTCCATCTGCAGGTCCGGCTTCGTGACCAGGGCCACGTCGACCAGATCGGCCAGCAGCGCCGGAATCGGCGCATCGTCGACGACGGTCTCGATCCGTACCTCGATGTCCGGCTCGCGCACGCGGAAGGCGCGCAGGACCGGCGGCAGCCACGGGAAGGTGGTGCTGCACTGTGCGGCGAACCGCACGCGCCGGTCCCGCCCGTCGCGGAGCTCCCGCAGGTCCCGCGAGGCCGATTCGAGTTCGCCGAGGACGTGGCGGGCGGCGACCAGGAGCCGCCGGCCGGCGGCGTTGGGGATCAGGCGGCGGCCCTTGCGGTCGAAGAGCTGCATGCCGAGACGGGCCTCCAGCCGGGTGAGCCGCTGGCTCAGTGCCGGCTGGCTGACGTAGAGCCGCTCGGCGGCGGCGGTCAGGGAGCCCGCTTCCGCGGTGGCGTCCAGGAGTTCCAGGTCACGCAGATCCACATCCATAACGCTGGATTATCACATGCTCCAATTTCCGTCGTGGTGTTATGGATTGAGGGCCCCTAGCTTTCTGGAGACGGCCGCCGGGACTCCCCGGCCCCACCCACGAAAGGCACGAGCCACATGACGGCCACCCAGACCACCGCGACCACTGCGACGACCACTACCGAGACCGAGACCGAGACCGAGACCGTGACCGCGACCACGGCCATCGTCACCGGATCCTCCAGCGGCATGGGCCGCGACATCGCCCGCGCCTTCCTGGCGGCCGGCGCGAACGTCGTACTCAACGGCAGGGACGCCGGCCGCCTCGCCAAGGCCGCCGCCGGCCTGGGCCACCCCGAGCGCACCGCGTGCGTCGCGGGCAGCATCGCTGACCGGGAGACCGGCGAAGCCCTCGTCCGCACGGCACTCGATCGCTTCGGGCGGATCGACGTCCTCGTCAACAACGCCGGCACCTTCGAGCCGAAGCCCTTCGCCGAGGTGACGGAGGAGGAGCTCGACGGCTATCTGACGGGCAACCTCAAGGGCACCTACCTCACCACGCAGGCGGTCGTACGGGCCCTGCGCGCCCAGGGACGGGGCGGCAGCATCGTCAACATCGGGACCGTGCTGGTGGACCACGCGCTGGCGGGCTTCCCGGCCACCGCGCCCGTGGTCAGCAAGGCCGGTGTGCACGCGCTGACGACGAGCCTCGCCGCGGAGCTCGCCGCCGACGGGATCAGCGTGAACCTGGTCGCGCCGGGCATCATCCGCACGCCCCTTCACGAGGCCTCCGAGGTCGACTCCTACGGCGGTCTCGCCCTCCAGGACCGGGTCGGCGAGGTCGCCGAGATCTCCGACGCCGTGCTCTACCTCGCGGGCGCCGGGTTCGTGACCGGCCACGCCCTGCGGGTGGACGGCGGCCACGTCACCGGCCGCCGCATCTGACACCGCTGCCCCTGCCGCCACCGCCCCGCCACCGCCACCGCCACGAGAAGAGGAATCCCCGTGCCGTACGTCAACGTCAAGATCACCCGTGAAGGCGCCACCGCGTCGCAGAAGGCCGAGATCATCGCGGGAGTCACCGACCTGCTGGTCAAGGTCCTCGACAAGGACCCGGCCACCACGTTCGTCCTCATCGAGGAGGTCGCCCTGGAGGACTGGGGCGTGGGTGGCGTCCCGACGGACGAGTACCGCCGCCGCAACCGCGCCCGCGACTGAGGCCGGCCCCGTGCGGAGGCCGGACCTGCCCCCGCCAGGCGGTGCGCGGGGGCGGTCGGCGTGCGGGTCAGGTGCTGCGCAGGTCCAGCGCGCACAGATCCGGTCCGATGAAGGGCAGCAACCGCACCCTGGCCCCGTCGGCCTCCAGGAGGCCGTCCAGGACGCCTTGGTGGACGGCGCACACGACCTCGGGCCGGGCCCGGGCCAGCTCCCGGTACGGGCACGCGTCCAGTAGTACCCGCCGGGTGCCGGGGTCGGGTCCCGGCGCGTCCCGGGGTGCGAAGCCCATCCGGGCGGCCGCGGCGAACACCCGCTCCGCCGCGGGCCCGCTCCCGGCCAGCCGCCGTCCCCAGTCGAGGCCCGCCTCCCGGGACGCGCCCGGACCGCCCCCGACCGCCTCGGCCAGGGCCCGGGCCAACTCCCGGAAGGGGCCGTCCGCCGGCTCCTCCTGAGGATCGGGCCGGGCGGCCGCGTACCGGAGTCTGGGCCGGCCCCGGCCCGGCCCGGCCGAGGCGGTGGCCGTGACCAGGCCAGCCTCGGCAAGGGCGGCCAGATGGTGGCGGACGGTGGCGACGGAGAGCCCCGTGGCGGCGGCCATGTCAGCCACCCCCAGCAGTCCGTCCGCCTCCCGCAGCAGTGTCATCAGTCGGCGACGCGACGGTACGGCCAAGGCGTGGTGGACGCGCTGAACATCCACATCGCGGGGCTGGTCGGGCATGGCCCCAATATAAACGATGCCCATGGCTTAAAAGCGGAGGAAGCCGCGATCTCCGCCTCCTCTCCGGTGCCCGCCCGGGGGTGGTTTCTGCGGGCTGTTATCGTCCGTCCATGCCCGAACTGATCACGCCCACCCCCCGTCTGCACGCCTCCTGGCTCGCCGCGCAGGAGGAATGGGGGTCCGACTCCCACATGGACGGCGCCGGGCTCTCCTCCGACGACGACGTGGACAGTCCGGAGGGTTTCGCCGCGTGGACGGAGCGGCTGCGGGCGTACGGGGACCATGCGATCCCGCCCGCGTCCGGACGTGTGCATGCCACCTACTGGTGGATGGCCGAGGGGGACGAGTACCTGGGCGCCATCGACCTGCGCCACCACCTGAACGGGTTCCTGCTCGACGCCGGAGGCCACATCGGCTACAGCGTGCGCCCCTCGGCGCGCCGCCGCGGCCTGGCCACCTGGGCCCTGGGCGAGGTCAAGTACGAGGCACGCCTGCTGGGGATCGATCGCGTCCTCCTCACCTGCGACCCCGGGAACCAGGCCTCGATCCGCACGATCGAGGGCCAGGGCGGCGTACTGGAGGACGTCCGCGAGACCCTCATCGGCCCCAAGCGGCGTTACTGGATCGACCTCTAGGGCAGCGCCACGGTGAGATCCACCTCGACGAGCTGTCCGGGAAAGCCCAGCTGGGCAACGCCCAAGAGCGTGCTGGCGGTGGTGAACGCCGGCCCCAGGGCGGACTCGGTGAGCCGACGCCATGCGACTGCGAGCATGTCCCTCTCGTCGCTCCGCACGTAGATCACTGACCGAACCACGTGTCGCGGCTGTGCACTCGACGCGGCCAGGGCGATGAGCGCGTTCGCGACCACCTGGTCGACCTGCGTCTCGAGGGAACCGGCACCGACGAGGTCACCGTTCCGATCGAGCGGGCACTGTCCCGCCAGGTAGGCCGTACGCCCTGCCTCCACCACCGTGATGTGGTGATAGCCGGGCGTCGCGTGCAGCTGCTCGGGGTTGATGCGGGTGATCTTCTCAGTCATGTCCGCGAGTCTGCCCAGCGTGGCGCCGACGCGCACCGCAATTTCCCCGCCGGCAAGCACTCCGCGGCAACCTCAGGTTGAAGAACAAGCCAGGTGCGCGTACCGCCTACCGCGACGCCGGACGCTGCGGGTGTGGCGGGAACGCCGGAGCCGCGGGTGCCGGGCCCAGGGTGGTGGTGCCCGGGGCCGCGCGGTGGCCCAGGCCCGTGCGGTAGGCGTCCAGTGCCGCCTCGGTGCGGCCGGCCCGGCGCAGCAGATCGCCCAGGAGGCGGCACAGGTCCGCGAGGTCGCCCGTCGCCCCGCTGCGTTCCAGCAGAGCCAGGGCCTGTACGTAGTGCTCCTCGGCCGACTCGGGTTCGCCCCGTTCCTCGGCCATGAGGCCGAGGAGCCGGTGGGCACCGCCCGCGTGGACGGCTCCGTGGCTGTCTCCGAGTGCCAGCAGCGCCGAGAGCAGCCCGGCGGCCTCCTCGTACCGGCCGAGCCGGCGCAGTACGTCGGCCAGCTCGACCTCGACCTGCGCGGTGTACAGGGCCGCCCGGCCGGCCGAGAGCATGTCCCGGGCCGTGCGCAGTTCCCGCTCGGCGGAGGTGAGGTCGCCGTTCTGTGCCTGTACGTAGCCGCGCATCCAGTGGCAGTGCGCGAGGTCGGTCCGCAGCTGTAGCTGCCCGTAGATCGCCTGGGCCTTGGCCAGGGAGGCGTCGGCGTCGGCCACCCGCCCCTCGGTCAGGAACGTCCGCGCGACCTGCCGGTGCATGCCCGCCACCAGGGCCGGGTCGGTGACCTGGGGGGCCAGGGCCAGGGCGAGTTCGGCGGCGTGGGCGGCCCGGGCGTGGGCGCCCATGTCGATGTACGGTCCGATGACCGCGGCGTAGAGCAGGAGCAGTGCCTCGGGGTCGGCCAGCCCGCTCGCCCCCAGCTCGTCGATGGTCGATTCGAGCAGGTAGCAGGCGTAGCGCAGTTCCCCGGC
Organism: Streptomyces sp. NPDC099050; assembly: GCF_044759865.1. NCBI lineage: Bacteria > Bacillati > Actinomycetota > Actinomycetes > Kitasatosporales > Streptomycetaceae > Streptomyces > Streptomyces sp. NPDC099050. Next base: position 685,440 of record NZ_JBIWAE010000001.1, read on the forward strand.
GAGCAGGTGCGCCACGGCGCGGCCCCGGATGGGGCGGGCGCGGCGGGGGAGCGGCTCGTCGGCCAGGAGGCGTTCGGCCGACTCGAAGTAGCCGATCGCGGTGGGCAATTCGCCCGTCTCGAGAGCGCAGTCGCCCAGTCCGAGCAGCGCCCCGGCCTGTTCCTCGGTGAGCCCGAGCTCCTCCGCCTCGGCGAGCAGCCGCCGGTAGTGGACGGCGGCCTCGACCGCCGCGCCCGAGGCCAGGAGCTGCTGGGCGTCGATGAGCGCCAGGCGTAGCTCGGTGGCCAGGGCGGCGGGGCGCCCGGTGGCCAGTTCCTCGTAGGAGGTGCCGAGCCGTTCGGCCAGGAAGCGCAGCGCGGCCTCGGAGGGGCGCACCTTGCCCGACTCCAGCGTGGAGACGTAAGCCGGGGTGTACGAGGGTTCCGCCAACTTGCGCTGGGTCAGGCCGAGTTCGGTGCGCATGCGCTGAACCCTGCGGCCGATCTGGGCCGGTTCGTCCATGGGATCCCCCTGGTTGCTCGAACTGCCCAGTATTCAGGGGGAGCAGGGGATTGCGCACCCGTCACGCGCCACCTAATTTAAGCAACCGATTCACTCTACTTACACACCCGCTTAACTCCCTTCATCGCAGGAGGACTTCATGCACCACGTCAGACGCCCGGCCGCCGCCCGGGCGGTCCTGCGGGCAGCCGTCGCGGCGGCTTGCGCGACCGCCGCGCTGCTGGCCGCCGGACCCGTCCGCGCCGCCGACGCCCCGGTCGCGCCCCGGCTGGTGGTGGAGATTCCGGGCCCGGAGCAGGGCGGTGACGCCGGATCGGGCCACATTCGTGTCCCCGCACGCGCCGACCGACCGACCGGAACGGGCGCCCGGCTCTCCGAAGCGGAGCGCGCGGCGGACGGCGAGGTGGCCAAGATCGTCGACAACGGCCCCACCGCCGACCGGCTGGACGTGGTCGTCATCGGCGACGGCTACACGGCGGACGAGCTGGCGAAGTTCCACGCCGACGCCCGGGCCAAGTGGGCCGAGGTCAGTGCCGTGGAGCCGTACGCCACGTACCGGAACCTCTTCAACGTCTGGACGGTCGACGCCGTGTCCCGGGAGTCGGGCGTCTCCGGAGACCCCGACCGGGCGGCCGTTCGGGACACGGCCCTCGGCGCGTACTTCTGGTGCGAGGAGATCGAGCGGCTCCTGTGCATAGACCAGCTCAGGGTGGACTCCTACGTGGCCAAGGCGCCCGAGGCCGACCTGGTGTTCGTCCTAGCCAACAGCGCCAAGTACGGCGGCGCCGGCTACAACGAGCCCAGCGCCACCCTCGGCTACGAGGGCATCTCCACCGCCTCTGCGGACAACGCCAAGTCCGGCCAGGTCGCCATCCACGAGACGGGCCACTCCCTCGGCAAGCTCGCGGACGAGTACTTCTACCCCGGTGTCCCGGACTACGAGAGGTACACCGGGCCGGAGCCCGCCGAGTCCAACAGCTCCACGCTGTCCGCCGACCAGATGGCCGCCCGGCGCACCAAGTGGCACCGCTGGCTCGGCGAGCCCTCCCCGGACGGCGGCGCCGTCGGCGCCTACGAGGGCGGCGGCTACTTCGTCACCGGGCTCCGGCGGCCCACCGACAACTCGCTGATGCGGGTCCTGGGCAAACCCTTCAACCTGCCCGGTGTGGAGGCGATGATCGCCGGCTTCCACCAGCACGCGAGCACCGTCACCCCGCTCACTCCGACGGACCGCACCCTGCGGACGCGGCACACCGCGAAGGCGGCCGTACCCCGGCTCACCGGCGCCGACGGCCGGCAACTCCTGGTCCGCTGGTACCTGGACGGGCGGGAGGTCAGGCGACTGGCGGGCCGGACCGAGGTCACGGTCGCGGAGCTGAGGCTCCCCGACGCGCGCATCCACACCCTGTCGGTCACCGCCGAGGACCGGACCCCCTCGGTCCGCGACCCGGAGATCGCCCGCACGCTGCGCTCCACCGTCGACTGGAACGTCCGCCGGTAGGCGGTGGCCGGGGCGGGCGGCGCGACGGTCCTGAGCGCCGAGGCCCTGCTCGAACGGGTCTGTGACCAGAACGCCGACCCGTTCACCGACACGGTCGCGGTCACCATGGGCCGCCCGCGCCGCGAACTGGGCGCCCCGCAGATCATCACGACGACCCCCGGCGTGGGCTACCGCATCACCGCGCCCGGGACCGGCGGGATGGCGTAGAGGTGGGCGGATAATGGCACGGCACGTACCGAGCGGAGAGTTGAAGAGACGATGACGCTGCAAGAGGGCCTGCGGGTGAGGCTGGCCGCCGACACCCGGCTGACCGACTGGGTCGCGATGACGGAGGACCCTTCGGGGTCGGCGGGGGCCGTCGTCGGTTCGCTGTCCCTGGCGGCGGGCACCGAGGGCACCGTCGTACGGGTGGTCGAGCACGACCGGCAGACCGCGGAATCCCGCGAGTACGAACGGCTGAAGTCGCTCCTCGACGCCTACGGCGCGGGGATGCCGGCGGAGAGCAAGAAGCAGCTGGAGGAGAAGGTCGCCGGGCTGGAGCCCGCATGGACCGCCTACCGGGCCGACCCGCTGCGGGTGACCGTCCGGGTGCGCTTCGACAACGGATTCATCCTCGACGACGCGCGCGAGGACGTCTTCCACCCCGCCTGACGGGCCCTTACGGGGCCAGGGGCCGCGTCCACCGCCGCCTCGGCGTGCAGGCGGGCGGTGGGGAAGAGCGGTACGGGGCTGTCCGCGGGGCCGATGAGCAGCTCGATCTCCGTGCACCCCAGGACGATCCAGGCGGCCCCGGTAGAAGTCCTGTTCCATCGTGAACGCGGTGCCCAGCAGCCCCACCCCGCGCGGTCCGGCGCCGCGGACGGCGGCGGCCGTGGTGTCCGCCAGGTGCAGGAGCGGGACGGAGACGGCGGCCTGGACCGGGTCCGCGACCTTGTGCATGGTGTTGGTGCAGATCAGCAGGAGCTCCGCGCCCGCCGCTTCCAGCGACCGGGCGGCATCGGACCTGGATGTTGAGGGCGGCGCCGGCCCGCAGGACCATGCCGGCGCCCAGGCCGAGGGCCACGACCAGGGCCAGGGTGAGGGTGGAGGGCTGCCACACGTTGAGGACGCCGATCGCGAGCAGCACGCCCGCCACGACCCCCAGGATCCGCTGCAGCGTGGTGCCCAGGGCCGTCATCGGATCACCGCGCAGCGCCACCAGGGGCACCATCGCCGTGAACACCGGCGGCTGGTCGGCGCCCAGCCACAGCGCGGCCTGCCAGGCGGCGGCCACGGTGACCACGATGCGGGCGGCGGCCGGACCCTCGGTGCGCAGGAGCTCCCGGGCCCGCCCGGCCCGGTGCGCCGTGGAGGCGCTGAGGTCGGTCATCCGTACTCGGCCCGCTCAGCCGGGATGGATCCGGTCGACGCCGTACCACTTCGACACGCAGGCGGCGGCCCAGTCCCGCTCGTAGGTCTGCGTGTAGAAGGGCTCGGCGAGACCGCCGATGTGCAGGGGCCGGTACGCCACGTCCGTGGCGCCCCGCTCGATCTCGGCCCGGATGCGCGCGTCCTGCGCGTCCCAGGCCACCGAGCGGGTGACCGTGGCCGTCGTCAGCCGCCGGAGCTCGGGGAGCAGTACGGCCACCGAGGCCAGCGCCAGGCAGCCCGCCGCCACGACGCAGGCAAGGAACGCCGTGCCGGCGCTCCGGTGCGCCCGGAGCCGCCGCCCGCCCCAGGCCCCCAGCAGGGCGCCGTAGCCGCAGAGGGCCAGCTCCATCGGAACCAGGTAGCTCGTCCAGGTCCGGGCGTACGTCCACCCGTCCGGCCCGTAACCACTGCGCAGGCCCACCACCACGGCGAACGAGCCCAGCAGTACCACCGGCACCGGGAGCAGGAGCAGGGCGACGAGCGTTCCGCGCGGTACGGTCCTGCGCGCCTCCCGCCTCCCCGGCACGGGCCCGCACCGCCGGCCCCTCCCCAGGACCGCCGCCAGCCCCAGCAGGACGCCGACGGCCGCGGCTCCGAGGTAGGCCGGCCGGCCGGCGACGAAGTCCCACATGCGCAGCCAGTCCCCGAAGGTGGCCCGGAGCTCGGCCGGGGACAGCATCGACTCCTTCGCCGGCTGCTGCGCCCGGCGCCACCGGGCACCCGGGGAGGTGTAGAGGACGACCAGACCGCAGACCAGGCCCGAGCACCAGACGAGGCACCAGGTGAACGGCCGCCAGTCCCGCGCCAGTCCGAGCCGGGGCAGGCAGAGCAGCCCGACGAGCGCCGCGAGGAGGCCACTGACGAGCGTGAACGGCTCGCTCAGGGTGCCCATCGCGAAGCCGACGAGGAACGAGCCGGCCAGTCCGGCCACCCGGACGGCGGTACGGGGATGGCCGGCGGTCCGCAGGGCCAGCAACAGCACCCACACGCCGACGGCGCTCGGCACGGTGTGGGAGATCGAGGCGGGCGCCCACAACAGCACCTGATAGCTGCGGGGTCCCGCGAAATAGACCAGCGCCTGGACGACCAGGGCGCACGCGGTCAGGACCAGCACCCGGGGCCCGCCGCCGAGGAAGCGCACGAACTCGCGCCCCAGCAGGACCAGTCCGAGGGTGAAGCAGACGGCGATGACCGTCGGCAGGATCTGGGCCCCGGCCAGTCCGTCGCCGTAGACGAGACCGCTCAGGAAGGCGTTGGTGATCCGGCCGTTCTGCGTCATGTAGAAGTCGGAGGTGATGCCGAAGACGCCCATGTCGCGGGCCTTCCAGCCGGCGCACCAGTCGTCGGACGTGGGCCGCACGTACAGGCCGAGGAAGCAGCCCACGGCGATCAGCGCACCGGCCGCGGCGACGAGGACGGCACCGGCGCCGGGGAGCACCCCGCGCAGGAGCGTGCGGGGGCGGCCGCCCCCGTGGCGGCCGGCATCTGGTCCGCTGCCTTCCGGTCCGCCGCCTTCCGGTGCGCTGCCTTCCGGTGCGCTGCCTTCCGGTGCGCTCTCTTGCTGCCGCGCACCATGGAGCCTGGTGGCCCCGGGCCCGGCGTGCTCGTGCGGAGCGCGTTCGGCGCCGTCGTCGCCGCCGCCCTTGCCCTCGCCTTCGCCCGCAGCAGTGCTCATGTACCCGCCCTTCGCAGCGGAACCCGGACGGGAGGGGCGGCCGACGCACCCGCCCCCCACGGTGACCGGCCGGCCCGCGGACACCCATGATGTGCACGGCCCGCGACCCCCGGCATCCCGGGAGCGCCAGGCCGGTTACGCGGCCGCGGGGCCCCTGTACTCCCCGGTCACCCGCGCGGCGCGCGCTCCGTGGCAGCCTCCGCACGGCTCGCCCAGGATGGGGGGCCAGGGTCCGCGCGCACGCGGGCCCGGCGGAGGGAGCGGCGATGCCCGGTGTCCGGCCCGGTCGTTGGGCGGTCGTCACGGCGGCCTTGGCGAGCGTCGCCGTGCCCGTGTGCACCCCGGGACACCCCACCCCGGGACACCCCACCGCCCGGCACCCCGCGCTCCCCACCCGGTATGAGGCCGTGCACCCCACCCGCGACAGCGGCCCGGCGCCGCTCGCCGTGCTCACGGGTCACCGGGGCCGGGGTGAGGCGGAGCCCGGCCACGCGCGCCTGGCGGCCCTCGCGGTCCCCACGGCGGGCCTCCTGTCCAACACGACCACCGCCGAAGGCGTTCCGCCTTCCCTCGCCGCGGACGCGCGCTACGTCCGGGGGAGCCACGTCCTGCGGCTGGCCTCGGGCCGGTGGATGTACCTCCCCGACGCCAGGACGGCCTCGGCCGTGGTCGCCGCCGGCCATCCGGCGGCCCTACGGCAGATCGAGGCCAGCCGCGCCTGGCTGGCCTCCGGCCGGGTCCCCGGCGCCTCGCCCGAGCGGCGCGCGGCGGCGGAGCGGGCCCTGCTGGCCATGCGCGCCCTGCTCCGGCCGAACGGCGCGGTGGCGGCGGGCTGGAGCCACGGCTGGAAGTACTCCTGGCCGCGCGACTCCAGCTTCGCCGCCGCGGCCTTCGCGCACACCGGACACGACGCCGAGGCCCACCGGATCCTGCGCTACAGCGCCGCGACCCAGCGCGCGGACGGCGCCTGGGAAGCGCGTACGAAGCTCGACGGATCCGGGCCGCCCGACGCCAGGGCCCGGCAGCTCGACGCCAACGGCTGGGTCCCCTGGGCCACCTGGCAGTGGTACCAGGCGGCTCCCCGGGCCACCCGCCGGGCCAGGCTGGCCACCCTCTACCCGATGATCCGCAAGGCCGCCGATCACGCGGCGGCCTCCCTGCGGGCGGACGGACTGCCCCCGGCGTCCCCCGACTACTGGGAGCTGACCACGGCCACCGCGAACATCGGTACGGCCGCACCGCTCCTCGCCGGGCTCAACGCCTCCGCCGACCTCGCCCGGGAGGCGAACCGGCCCGGGGACGCGGCCCGCTGGGCCCGGGCCGCGCGGCGGCTGTCCGCCGGGATCTCCGTACGCTTCCTTCCCCTGGGGTACCGGCGGACCGTCGACGGACGCCACGGGCACGACAGTGCGGTGGCCTTCATGGCGCCTCCCTTCAACGAGGCCCCCGCCGGTCTGGCCGGGGCGCTGGACACCACGTACCGGGAACTGCTGCTGCCCAACGGCGGGCTGACCCCAGGGAACGACCCCGGGGCGCGCTGGGGCGCGTACGCCTGGACACCCAGTACGTCCTTCTTCGCGCTCGCGTGGGCCGGGACGGGCCGGCCCGAGAGGGCCGGACGGGTCATGGACTGGGTCCTCTCGAAGCGCAACGCGCTCGGCGAACTGCCGGAGAAGGTGGACGGGTCCGGCCGGCCCTGCTCGGTCGCCCCCCTCGCGTGGACGGGCTCCCTCGCCGTCCTGGCCCTCGTGGCACTGGACGGCCCGGGGCTCCCGACCCCGCCCCTGCGCGCCTAGAAGACTGATGAAGATGTTGGGTTCTGGCTCCGCCGCGTCAGCGGCGGGGCCAGACTGGTTGTTGTGGTTCAAGGGGAGTGGGTCGGGGAG